>CAVVSH010000005.1:0-13222 GCA_963750945.1 uncultured Actinomycetota bacterium
AAGGAGCCCGCCTGCAGGCGGGCTCCTCTCGTGAAGCGGCCCGGAGCTGAGGCCGCTCGTTCTAGCGTGTTGCGTCCGCGTACTCCGGGTTCGTGGCCCGGTGCTCCTGCGTTGTGACCGACACCTTGCCGGCGACCTTGCCAGCGTGCCTGAACCCGAGGATCGAGAGGACCCCGAGCAGCAGACCCGCGATCAGCATCGCGATCCCGGCCCACATGGCGATCGTCGCGACGGTCCACCAGCCGTAGGCGTTCAGCAGCATCGCCCTCAGGGACTCGCCCTTGAACAGGGTGTCGGCCTTGCCCTGCAGCTCCGCGGCGACGTCGGGGTCGAGCCCCTCTTCGCGCGCCGCTGCACTCGTCTCCGAGTAGGTCGCTCCGTCGTTGATGCCCACGAGGTGTCCGCCGATGTAGCGGGAGAACGCCTCGGCCTGCACGCCGTTCTCGACCTTCTGACCGGCGAACTCGCCGATCTCGGCCCTCTCCTGCGGCGTCATCGCTTCGGCCGGCGGGAACGTGATGTGCTGCGGCACCAGGCGGTCCCGCACGTTCTGCTGTCCGAAGTTGCCACCGTAGATCGCCATCGCGCCGAGCGCGATGAGCACGACCGCGACCACGGCTCCTGCGCCGCTCACGATCTTGTCCCAGTTGCTCCTATCCATCGTCCGCTCCTTCGTTCTCCGGCGCCGTCCCTCGGCACTCGATAGCTCGATGTTCGTTCAGAGAGCTCACCTATCCACGGGTCGTTGGTCCCGAGGCTGATTGGGACCTGCCCAGGACCGGCGGGACCTGACGGGGCCATCGCCGGCCCTGACGGGCTACGCTCGGGCCGTGTCCGCACGAGATGCCCGAGGTGACGGGGACCGGCAGCTGATCGAGGCCGGGATGATCCTCGCCTCGGAGCTCTCGCTCGACGCCGTGCTCCTCCGCATCGTCGAACTGGCGGTCGACCTCACGGACGCGCGCTACGGGGCGCTGGGCGTGCTCACGCCCGACGGCCGGATGATCGAAGAATTCATCACGGTGGGGATCACGCCCGAGGAACGGGCTGCCCTCGGCGACCCTCCGACCGGCCACGGCCTTCTGGGAGCGCTCATCACCGAAGCCCGGCCACTCCGGTCCCCGATATCAGCGCGGACCCCCGGTCGGTGGGCTTCCCGCCGAATCATCCTCCGATGAAGTCATTGCTCGGAGCTCCCGTCGCGGGCCGTGGACGGGTGTTCGGGAACATCTACCTCACCGACAAGCAGGGCGCCGAGACGTTCGACGAGGAGGACGAACGTGTTCTCTGGGTGCTCGCGACCCAGGCCGCGATCGCCGTCGAGAACGCCCGCCTCTACGACGAGACCGAGCGCAAGAGCAGGGAGCTCCAGAGGCTCCAGGTCTTGGAAGAGCGTGAGCGGATCGCGAAGGAGCTCCACGACGGCGTCATCCAGTCGCTCTTCGCCGTCGGGATGAGCCTGCAAGGACTCGCCGCGGCAACGAGTGACGAGAACATGGCCCGTCGCCTCGAAGCCGCCGTCGAGGATGTCGATCACTCGATCCGAGACCTGCGCAACTACATCTTCGGTCTCCGGCCCGGGATCCTGGCCGACCGCCAGCTCGATCAGGCGCTCAAGGAGATGGCCAGCGAGTTCGGTGCACGCTCCGGTGTCGTGACCGTCGTCGATGTCGACAGCGAGGCTGCGTCGCAGCTCGCCTCGCGCGCCGGCGATGTGGTGCAGCTCGCGCGTGAGGCGCTCTCGAACGTCGGACGGCACGGGGCTGCCACCACCTGCCGCGTCTCGCTCCTGCGGGGAGATTCCGGACTCTTCCTCGAGATCGACGACGACGGACGCGGGTTCGACGTCGACATGACCACGTGGGGGATGGGCCTCAGCAACCTTCGGGAACGCGTGGAGGCACTCGGTGGAGTCCTCCAGGTCGAGAGCACGCCCGGAGAAGGGACGACGGTCCGGGCGACGTTCCCGTCCTGACAGGGTCCCGCGGGAGTGGGGACCATCGACCCCTCCCCCGGGCGCCGCGGGACGCGCATCCTTGTCCTATGTTCGCGAGGTATTTCGTCGAGGTGCCGATCTCCCCGGAGGAAGTCGAGCGCGCCCTGTCTCGGGACCCCCACGTGTGGCTGCCCGGCTTGGCGGAGCGAGCGAACCACCGAGGGGACCTGCTCCTCGCCGAGGTGGGGTTCGGTGAGGCCGTCCGGATCAAGAGAACGGTGGTCGTGGAGCTCGGGGAGTCGGTTCGCACCGGATCCAAGATCGTGTTTCCTCTGCGCTGGGCGGCCTCCGGCGCGGCGGGCCTCTTCCCATCGCTCGATGCCGACCTCGAGGTGGCACCCCTCCGGCCCGGACGCACCCAGCTCGCGATGAGCGCCAGGTACGTTCCTCCCCTCGGGGCTGTCGGCCGGGTCATCGATCGCGCGGTCCTCTCGAGGGTCGCCGAAGCGACGCTCAAGGACTTCCTCGACCGGGTCGCCGAGATGATCATGGAGAGGTCGGGACGGGCCGAGCCTTCCGGAGCTCGAACGGAGCCGCGCCTGCGCCCGCGTGAACGACGCGGGCTACCATTCCGCCGATGACCGAGCCGAAGAGTCCTCCGCTCCGGGTGATGCTCGTCGACGATCACGAGGTCGTGCGAGACGGGATCCGCGCCATGCTCGCATCCGAGGAAGACATCCACGTCACCACAGAGGCCGGAACGGTCCGGGAGGCCATCGACGAGGCCGACCGAACCAAGCCGGACGTCGTCGTGATGGACGTGCGGCTCGCCGACGGGAGCGGGATCGAGGCGACGCGCGAGATCCGCGCCAAGCATCCGGCAACGCGGGTGCTCATGCTCACCTCGTTCGCGGACGACGAGGCGCTCTTCGCTTCGATCATGGCGGGCGCCTCCGGCTACGTCCTGAAGCAGGTTCGCTCCGGCGAGCTCGTCCGCGCGATCCGCGCGGTCGGGGCCGGCGACAGCCTCCTGGATCCGGCCGTGACGACCGCCGTCCTCGACCGGCTCCGCAAAGGGAAGCATCTGATGCGGGATGAGAAGCTCGCGCGCCTCTCCCCCCAGGAGGAACGGATCCTGACCCTCATCGCTGACGGCAGAACGAACAAGGAGATCGGCGACGAGCTCACCCTCGCCGAGAAGACCGTGAAGAACTACGTCTCATCGATCCTCTCGAAGCTCGAGGTGGCCCGTCGGGCAGAGGCCGCCGCGTACTTGGCCCGACATACGACGATCCCCGGCTCGGTCGAGTAGGGCAGAACACCAGAGCGATGAAGAGGAAATCGCCACATCGTCGTCACGTCTCTCTGGTCCGGACCGCACCTGCTGCGGCAGTCGCCTGCGGGGGCGTCCCCTGCCATTCGACGATCGTTGTGACGCCTCGCGCTTCCAGCCATACGACGAGATCGCGCACATGAGCGACGCATCCGTCATCGAGGTAGCACGGAGCGATGATCTCCGCTCGATTGATCCCCTCCTCGAGCTCGATGTCCAGGGCTTCCCAGACACCAACCCAGTCCGGCTCGAAGTCGGGTAGGACGACCCGCAGATAGGGCCCGTTCGTCTGAATCAGAGGTCTCCTGACATCGCTCCCCCTTCCCTCGTGCTTCCACGATGCTCGCCGGGGGCCCGCGCCGAAGGGGCCGAACGACCCCATTTGGTGGGGACTGCTTAGATCGGCTTGCTCGGAGGGCCGAAGATGATGAGGATGCCGTCCGATGGATAGCTACGGTCCCTTGCTCGAGACCCTCATGACGTTCGAACCGCCGGTGCACGTGTTCGGTGGGTTCGCGGAGGACGCGCTGCTCCACGGAACGTCGGTGAGATCACACGACGACGTCGATGTGCTGGTGGGCAGGGGGGAGCTGGAAGCGCAGCTCGGAAACGCTCGTGCGATCGGGTTCTCATCACACGAGGTTCGATCCGAGCCGATCGAAGGGATGCCCATGGTCATCGGAACCACCGACGGCAACCTGGACCTCGAGATCAGCGTGTACGACCGGACGACGGAAGGCATCGTGTTCTTCCATATCCCAGATCAAGACGGGCGACTCTTCCGGGTCGACCTCTCTGACGGAGTCTTCGACTACCCCGTGTCGGATCTCGATGGCATCGCCGTGCGCACGGTATCCCCGCTCGCCCTGTATCAGATCCGCGCGGGGATCACGATGGCGGGAGGTTTCGGGCCACCTCGTCCGAAGGACGTCACCTCGCAGGAGGCGCTTCGCGCCAGGTTCTTCCCCGACGCATCGCCCGAGAGCCTCCAACCCAGGATGACGGAAGTGTCGCCCGACTGACGGGTGCTTGGCAGAGGAGCGCTGCAGGAGGCTGCCTCGCCTTGCGCTGAACTCACACGGGTTCGAGCTCGGGCGATTCCACCTCGAGGGGGTGACCCTCGACGGCCACCCGCGGCAACGCCCGGTCGAGCCACCTCGGGAGCCACCAGTTGGCGTCGCCGAGAAGCTCCATCGTGGCCGGCACGAGCAGCATCCGGACGATCGTCGCATCGAGGAGCACGGCGATGGAGAGGCCGACGCCGAAGAGCTTGACGATGCGGTCGCTCTCTCCGATGAAGCTCCCGAACACCACCACCATGATGGCGGCTGCCGCGGTGATCACCCGTGCCGTGGACGCCAGGCCATCGGCCACGGAGAGTCTGCTGTCGCCGGTCCGCACGTATTCCTCTCGGATCCTGGACAGCAGGAACACCTCGTAGTCCATGGACAACCCGAAGAGGATGGCGAACATCATCATCGGCACGAACGGCTCGATGGGCGCGGGCTCGATGTTGATCACGTCCCCGAGCCAGCCCCATTGGAAGATCGCGGTGACGACGCCGTAGGCCGCTCCGATCGAGAGCAGGTTCATCACGACCGCCTTGAGCGGAACCAGCAAGGACCGGAACACGAGCATCAGCAGCAGGAAGGAAAGACCGAGCACGACACCGATGAAGAGGGGCAGACGCGCGGTGAGGTATTCGGAGAAGTCGACCGTGGCCGCCACCGCGCCCGAGACGGAGACGTCCAGCCCCGTTCCCTGTGTCGCGTTCGGCAGCACCTCGTCGCGGAGGCGATACACCAGGTCAGTGGTCGATTCGTCCTGCGGGGCGGTCGTCGGGAGGAGCCGCCACAACGCTGCCGTGGGCGCTTCGGGATCGTTCGGGACCGCCGGGGTGACGAAGGCCGTCCCCGGGTCGGCGGCCAGGGCTTCGGTCACCGTTTCGAGGCTCGCGGGATCCGTCCCCTCGGGGATCTCGGTGCTGAGCAGCAGCGGCCCGTTGACGCCCGGTCCGAAGCCGGCGGCCAACAGATCGTATGCCTTGCGGGTGGTCGTCTCCTCCGGGAAGTTGCCTTCGTCGGAGAAGGCGAGCCGCTGACTGAAGAATGGGATCGCGAGCACGATGAGGATGGTCGCGCCGCTGATCGCCGCGACCCACGGGCGGCGCTGGATGAAGCGGCTCCATCGGTAGGCGACCGTCTCGCGCAATGGTCTCGGCTTGCGGTGAGGGACCTCTCGCCGGAGCGGTCTGAACGCGAAGCTCGCCAGGAGCACGACGGCGGCGAGCGATATCCCGACGAGAGCCAGCGGCTGGATCGTGAGGGCGACGCCGACCAGACCCACCGCAACCAAGAGAGCGACGATGAGTCCCCGCCATCGGGTCAATTCGATCCGTTGGCCGGCGAAGCCGAGGAGGGCGGGGAGCAGCGTCAACGAAGCGACCGCCGTGACGGCGACGACGGTGGCCGCGGCGGCGGCGAGCCCCGTCACGAACGCCAGGCCCATCAGGACCATGCCGAGCAGTGAGATGACGACGGTGGTGCCAGCGAACGCGACCGCTCGGCCGGCGGTATCGAGGGCAACGACGGTTGCGTCCTCGATCGAGGCCCCCTTGTGCAGATTCTCCCGGAACCGGGTCACGATGAAGAGCGCGTAGTCGATGCCGACACCGAGGCCGAGCATCACGGCGATCGTCGTTGCGAAGTCAGGGATCGACAGCACGTGGGTCAGCAGTCCGGCGAAGATCGTTCCCACCCCGATGCCGGCAAGGGCGATGCCGACGGGGAGACCCATGGCGAGCACCGACCCGAACGCGAGGATGAGCACGATCATGGCGAAGGCCAGGCCCAGCAACTCCGAGCTCGGCACTTCGAACTCGGCGAGGTTCTGTCCCCCGATCTCGATCTGGACACCTGGGATCTCGGGGATCAGCTCCCTGAGCTCCGCGCCGATCTCGGTCGCCTCCTCGAACGAGATGTTGCGAGGGAGCCCGATCTGGGCATACGCGATGAGCCCGGCCTCGGGACCCTGTGAGGCGATCTGCTGCGCTCCCTCCGGGGTGTACGGGCTGACGACGGTGATCCCCTCGATCTGGCCCGCTCTGTCGAAGAAGGCGGTCATCGCCCGTTGTACTTCGGGGTCGGTGACGCCCTGCTCGGCGCGGAACACGATCGTTCCGCCCTCGCCACCGGCGCTCGAGTTCGGCGAAGTGCTCATCGAGGATGTCGAACCCGCGGCGGCTCTCCACATCGGGAAGCGTGAACTCCGTGCTGTACGCGGTGCCGAGCATGCTGCTGATGGCACCGGCCACGATCAGTACGGCCACCCAGAGCAAGGCGACCTTTTTCCGGTGGCGGAAGCACCAACGCCCGAGATCGGCAAACACGACCGCTCCTTTGTGACCGCTAGGAGGCTAGGAGGATAGTCGACCGCGCCAGCCTCGGAGATGGTTCTCGGCCGATCTCACCTGAAACGGATCGCCTGGTGTGGTGGTAAATCAGTTGGGCCGCGGTCCGTCGATCGGTGGGCGCTGGAGGATCTGAACCTCCGACCTCTTCCGTGTCATGGAAGGCACGCCTAGCCCTGCGACCAGCATCTTTCCTGCTCAGCCGTCATTCGAGCTGTCTCAGGAGTCCCGTCTAGTGCCGCCTGGTTCCGTCGGCTCCTTGACCTGGTGTTACCGAACGCCTGGCCATCCGCAAGACCTCCACTCACGACTCTTGCGTACGTCGGGAATCGGATCGTCCCTGCAAGTTGCCCACATCATCAGGTGGTTCCACGGTTTGTCCGGTCTGAGCACCCTCCTAGCGTCGATCACGAAGTCAGGGCACCGAGGGGACGGCTCGGCAAGGGAGCCGCACGAACTGGAGGGACGAGATGGAACGGCATCGAGAAGGATCGGGGCACAGGATCACGAAGACGCTTGCGTCCGTCGCGTTCGTCGTCGCGATAGTCGCGCAGAACAGCCCGGCCATAGCTGCAGAGCCTCGTTGTTTCGGCAGGCGGGCCACGATCGTAGGCACCGGTGGAGATGACGAGATCAGAGGTACTGCGGGGAACGACGTGATCCTCGGTCTCGGTGGCGATGACGAGATCAGGGGTCTCGGCGGGCGAGACCGCATCTGCGCCGGGAACGGGAAGGATCAGCTGGTTGGCGGATCGGGTGCGAACGCACTCCATGGGGGCGGCGGGCAGGACCAACTCGTGGGTGGTGACCGCTCGGACACCATGCTCGGTGACTCCGGGGCGGACACGTTGAGCGGCGGGGGAAGATGGGACTACCTCGACGGTGGGGACGGCGACGACACGATCGGCGGCGGCGGCGGTGGCGACGGCGTCGTCGGGAGCGACGGCGACGATACGTTGCTGGGTGGCTCGGGACGGGACTTCCTCGCCGGGTCCGATGGCGATGACACGCTCGACGGTGAGGAGGGGAACGACTGGCTCGAGGGTGGAAACGGGATGGACCAGGTAACTGATACCTCAGGCTCGAACTCGTTGCGCGGCGGTCGGGAGGCGGACGTCCTCACGGGCGGCGCGGAGAGCGACTACCTTTCTGGTGGGTCTGGGAATGACACGCTGGTAGCCAGCGGTGGAGACGACCGTCTCCTGGGTGGTGCGGACGACGATGCACTCGACGGAGGGGATGGCGTCGACGTCGCCGACTTCAGCCAGTCACCGAGTGGCGTAGAAGTCGATCTGGCTGCCGGGACCGCGTCGGGGCAGGGGTTCGACACGCTCGCCGCGATCGAGAACCTGTTTGGCTCGAGACTGAACGACACCCTCACGGGCGACTCCACGGACAACGAGCTCGCTGGGTGCGAGGGGAACGACACGCTCGACGGAGCTGACGGGACGGACGTGGCGGCGTTCCGATGCTCGGCCGGCATCACCGCCAGCCTGACCACGGGTGGGGCTTCGGGGGAGGGCACCGACACGCTGGTCAACATCGAAAACCTGCGAGGGACCTACTCGGCCCGACGTCCTGATCGGGGACGGAGCTGCGAACTCCCTCCAGGGTCTGGGAGGGCGTGACGAGCTGATCGGTTGCGCCGGTGACGACACCCTTGACGGCGGTCAGGGAGTGGACATCGCCTCATTCGCGTGCGGCGTCGTCGGCGTTGTTGCCGACCTCAGCACCGGTGTCGCGACAGGCGACGGAACCGACACGTTGGTCGGGATCGAGGACCTCGACGGGACGCCGGGCGTCGACACGCTGATCGGCGATGCCGGTCCGAACCGGTTGTTCGGTCGAGCGGGCAACGACTCGTTGTCAGGACTCGAGGAGGATGACGAGCTGATCGGAGGCTTCCAGATGGATACGGGCGACGGAGGCCCGCACGTCGCCGGCGACATCTGCAGGCTGATCGAGGTTGCCGTCAACTGCGAGCTCAACTGACGAGACGAGAGGGGCGGCGCCGAACCTCTCGGCGCCGCCCCTATCTCGGGCGTCAGCCAGGAGTGGTGAGTCACTCAGGCGGGGTCGTCGTCGTCCTCGAAGAGGATCGCGAGTTCGGTCCGTGAGCGGATCTCGAGCTTCGAGTACACGTGCGAGAGATGTCCCTCCACGGTGCGGACACTCATGAAGAGCGAGTCCGCTATCTCCTTGTTACTTCGGCCGGCTGCAGCAAGCCGAGCAACACGACGTTCCGCTTCTGTGACCCTACGTCCGGACGCGCGGCGTCCACCGATCCTGCCGGACTCCGCCGCCGTTCTGGCAACCCAGCACACGGCTCCGAGCCCTTCGAACAGCGTGTGGGCACGGTCGAGGGACGAGCGTGCGTCGCGCTTCATCCCCGCCCTTCGGCGGATCGCCCCGTGCACGAGATGGGTCCGAGCCAGGTCGTAACTGGACGGGCTGTTCGTGTGTCGAGCGATGGCGGAGCCGACTGCGAGCTCCGCTGCGTCGTGATCCCCCTTCGCGCTCAGTAGGAGCCCACGGCACCGTTCGGCGTCGCCATGGAGGGTCGGCCGGTCCAGGCTCGTCGCTCGCTCCTCCAACCAGGCCGTCACCTGCTCGGCCGCGTCCCGGTCACCCGCCCCCAGCGCCGCCTCCACGGCGTCGGGGAGGAACGGCTCCCACCCAGGCTCCCCGATCCCGATCTCAAAGAAGCTCACCGTCGCGGGGCCGAGGTGCCGATGCGCTGCTGCCGCGTCCCCTCGAGCAAGGTCGAGCGCCCCCATTGCAGCGAGCCCGCGGAGGCGGCCGAGCACGAACACCTCACCGAGCTTTGCGGCCATGCGCGCGTGCTCCTCGGCATCGGCCTCGTATCCGAGCCCTCCTTCGAGCCAGGCGAGGAGCCCAAGGTCGCGCGCCGGCTCGTCCCTCTCTTCGACGAGACGCTGGGCCTCGCGAGCTTTAGCCAGCCCATCCTCCCACTTACCCTGTCGGCGGTCGGCGTCCGCCAAGTCCGCGAGCAACCAGCGCCGAGCCGCCTCGTCTCCGTGCTCCATCGCGGAGGCGAGCATCTCGTCCAGGTGCGCCCGTGCTTCGTCGAGTTCGCCCATCCACACGAGCTGTCGGCCGAGGCCGACCTTGTGCCGCTCCCACGACGTCTTGCCTGCGACGGAGTTCACGAGCCACGGTCGTTCCTTCATGAGGAGCGTCGAACGGCCCTCGCCTTGGAGTACCGAAGCCGTCATCGCGGCGTCGTATCCACGGGCAGCGACCGCCGGCCGACTGCCAGAAGCCAGATGGAGTGCACGCTCTGCGTGAACCGCAGCGTCGGTGAGTGCCCCCAGGTCATAGAGGGTCCAGAACAACCCGCTGTGGATGGTGCAAGCGAGGGTGGGATCCGCTCCTGCTTCTTCGAGGGCGTCCTCGAAATGCCTCCGCGCCTCGGGCAGATGGAGCGACTCCCACTCCATCGATGCGAGGCTCGCCAGGGCTACCGCGCGTTCAGATCCAACGTCGGCGGCGTCTACGGCCCGACGGACGTCAGTCATGCCTGCCAAAGCGCTGCCCGCTTGAAATCGATGCTCCCCCGCGGTGCGGAGTCGACGCACGAGACTGTCTCGGTCGTCGTCAGGGGTGAGCCTGGCCGCGTGTCCCATCAGTTCGGCGGCGGAGCCGAGCGCGCCTCGTCCAGCCGCTGCCTCCGCGCCCGACTCGATCGCAGCAGCCACGGCTCGATCGGCGGTATCCGCCGAGAGCGACAGGTGCTGCGCCCGCTCCTCGGGATCGTCGACGACCTCCGCGAACCGCGCGTGGATCCGATGACGGGTGGAACGAGACGCATCCGCGTAGACCGCGGACCGGTAGAGCGGATGGGAGAAGGCGATGCCGTGGCTACTGACCCGGAGCATGCCCGCGCGCGTTGCTGACTCAAGCGCCCGGTCCACATCGAGCCCGAGAACGCGACTCAGCAGAGTCGGAGTCGGTCGAGCGACCGCCGCTGCCGCGACAAGCAAGTCCCGCTCGTCCTGCTCGAGTGCACCGACTCGCTGTCGGATCAAGTCGTCGCGCAATGTGCGAGGGATCGGGATAGCAACCCCGGTCGGACGCTCCTCGTCACGGCTGAGAGCACGGCCGAGCTCAAGGGCGATGAAGGGATTCCCGCCGGAGAGGCGGTGGATCTCCATCAGGGCCTCTCGAGGGAAGTCGACGCCCAGGTTCTCCTCGATCACGAGAGCGGTTGCTTGTACGGAGAGAGGTCCGATCAAGAGCGAACTGGAGGGTAGGCGAGCGATCGCCTGCTGGAGGTCACCTGGCAGGCGATCGTCCCTCTCCCGGCGCGCGATCAACACGCCGAGCGGCTCGGTCGCCAGCCGGCGTAGTGAGTACGCGATCACGCCCGCGCTATCCGAGTCCACCCATTGCACATCGTCGATCGCGACCAGGGTCGGCCCTGCCGCGGCAGCATGCCGGAGCACAGACAGGACGCCCGCGGAGAGTGCGCGCCGGTCGGCCGGGCGGCTGCTCGACTCGCGGAGGAGCGCCACCCGGATCGCGAGTGCCTGTGGCGCGGGGAGGTCCTCCTCGGCCTTCGGGAGAACCGGCTCCAGTAGGTCGGTGAGCGCCGAGAAGGACAGCTCCGCCTCGGGCTCTGCAGGCCGCGTCGCGAGCAGACGGACGTCACGTGAACGGGCTGTCTCGATGGCGTCGAGCCATAGGGTCGTCTTGCCGATGCCCGGTTCACCCTCGAGCATCAGCACGGAAGGACCGTCGCTCAACGACTCGAGGAACCGCGCCAGCGTCTGCCGTTCGGTTTCACGCCCAACGAGCACTGGAGATCACCCCCGCGCCAGACCACATAGTCCGTCGGCCTTCGTCTGGGGTCAATCCGGCGTCGCGGCGATCGATGCGGGATGGTACAACGGGTCTCTATGGGGGATGACCCCCGCGTCGGGACCGAGCTGGCCGGCTACCGGATCCTCGAGGTGATCGGCAGCGGTGGCGCAAGCGTCGTGTACCTCGCGGTGCACAGCCGCCTCGGACGCGATGCTGCCTTGAAGGTCCTCACGTCGCCGCTGGCGCACGACTCCGCGTTCCGGGAGCGCTTCGTCCGCGAGTCGCAGATCGCGGCCGGACTCGACCACCCCAACATCGTGCCCGTGTACGACGCGGGCGAGGCAGACGGGGTCCTGTACCTCGCCATGCGCTACATCAAAGGGAGCGATCTTGGTCATACCGTTCGCTCCGAGGGGCCGCTCGATCCGTGGAGAGTGATCGCGATCATCTCGGACGTGGCGAGCGCACTCGATACCGCCCACGCCGAGGGCCTGGTGCACCGGGACGTCAAACCCGGCAACATCCTGCTGACGCGCGACCGCACGACTGGATCGAACGGGCGTTCCTCGCAGACTTCGGGTTGACCAAGCGTTTGGCGTCGAGCGGCGGTGGACTGACACACTCAGGTCAGTTCGTCGGGACCGTCGATTACGTAGCGCCCGAGCAGATCCTCGGCGAGCCCGTCGATGGGCGGGCGGACGGCTACTCCCTCGCATGCGTGCTCTTCCTTGCACTGACCGGCAAACCTCCATTCCCGCGACCCAATGACGTCGGCACGATCTACGCGCACGTCCATGAACCGCCGCCACATCTGACTGCCAACGGAACCACGAAGTTGGATCGCGTCATCGCTCGGGGTCTCGCGAAGGATCGGAACGATCGCTACGGGACATGCTCGAGCCTGGTCGAGGCAACACGGTCCGCGCTGCAAGCGGAACCTGAAACGATCGCCGGGATGTCCACGATCCGGGCCGACCCTGAGAGCGAAGTGGTTCCTCCAGCCGAAGAACCTCCGACGGTCGTCGTGGACGAGGAACCGACCAAGGAGGCATCCCCACCGGGAACGGCGCGGACTCGACATGCTCGCCCGACGCGCGTGTGGGTCGCGGGGGCCGCCGTGGTACTCCTCGTCGTCGTGGGTGCCGCACTCCTGCTCTCGATCAACCAAGGAGAGGATCCGCGCGAACCATCCGGATCGACCCCGCCTGGAACCGGGTCGATCAACCCAGGGTTCGAGGCGCTCGAATACACATGGCAGAACATCGGACCCTTCCAAAGCGATCTCTCGAGCGTCGATGAGCAGGAAGTGGTGATCGCGGCTGCTCCGGCACCCGGTGGCGGCTTGCTCGGTGTCGGTCACGCAGACCCGTCGGCGGTCGACGAGGATCCAGCGGTCTGGTCGTCACCGAACGGCTTCGATTGGACGAGGGTTGACGCCGACGCGCTCCGAGCCCCCGGCTACCAGCGGATGGTCGATCTCATCGCATTCGAGGACGCGTACGTCGCGGTCGGATACACGGGCGATGATGCAGCCGTCTGGGCGAGCGACACGGGGGCTACAGGCTGGCATCTTGTCGACACCATCGCGGAGCCAGGCATGCAGGTCATGCGAGAGATCGTTGAGTCCGATGGCACCCTCCAGGTGGTCGGGTGGCAGTCGCTCAACGGCGAGATCGACGCGGCGGCCTGGCGGTCGGAGGACGGACTCGCCTGGGAGCGC
>CAVVSH010000006.1:0-86450 GCA_963750945.1 uncultured Actinomycetota bacterium
GCCCGCTGGAGTCACAGGTCCGCTCCTTCTCCTCGCCGTCCTTCGCGATGACCTTCAGCGGCGCGCGATCCAACGGCGAGGGGAACTCTTCGACGATGAAGTCCAGCAGCCGGTCGATACCGATCGCCTTGGAGGCGGAGCCGACGAAGACGGGTGCGAGCCGGGCGTTCGTGAACCCGTCCTTGGCCCCCTGCGTGATGACGGCTTCGGGGAGCGTCCCCTCCTCGAGGTACTGCTCGATCAACGCGTCGTCGGATTCCGCGACCGCCTCGATCAGCTTCTCTCGCGCGGGATCGGCGATCTGATGGATCTCGTCGGGCCAGTCGGACTCCTCGGCATGCGGGCCCGACGGGTAGAGGTCCGCCTTCTCGTGGAGCAGGTCGGCGATGCCGTTGAAATCTTGCTCCGCGCCGATCGGGAGCTCGAACGGCGCCACCTGGTTCCCGAAGGCGGACACGAGCTGGTCGAGGGTGGCCTGGAAGTCCGCTCGCTCGCGGTCCAGCTTGTTCACGAAGATCGCGCGAGGCAGGTCCTCCTGCACGGCGAGCTCCCACGCGAACTCGGTCTGGACCTCGACGCCGTCGACCGCAGAGACCACGACGATCACGGCGTCCGCGGCGCGGACCGCCGAGCGCACGTCCCCCACGAAGTCGGCGGTGCCGGGGGCGTCCAGCACGTTGATCTTGGCGCCCTTCCATTCGATCGGCGACATCGCGAGCGACACGGAGATCTGGCGCCGCTGCTCGTCGGGATCGTGATCGGAGATCGTGTTGCCGTCCTCGACGGTGCCCATCCGGGTGATCGCGCCCGATGCGAACAACATCGATTCGAACAGCGTCGTCTTCCCAGAGCCCCCGTGTCCGACCAGCAAGACGTTGCGGATGTCCTTGGCGTCGTAGGTCTTCAACGGAGCTCCTTCGATGACGAGGGGTCCAAGAGAGGTGGAATCCTACAGAGTTGCTACGCTCGCCCGACCTGCGATGCGGAGCTTGCTGAGGTTCGAACGCCAGCCACCCGGCACCGCGATCACCCGCTCGGTCCTGGTCGCCGGGGGCGCGCTCGCGGCCGGGGCGGGATGGCTCGTGGTCGCGCGGGAGGCTCGTCCTGCGGCGTGGGCCGCCGGCGCCTCCGGGGCGCTGCTCCTGCTCGGGGGCCATCGTGCCAACCACGGCGCCGGCGGCCCCACCGACCGGATGCTCGACGACCTGCTCGACCGGGCATGGGACGCCGCCGTGCTCTCGGGGATCGCGTGGGTCGCGCGCGACGAGAGCTCGTCGGTGGCGGTCGCGGCGCTCGCCGCGGTGAGTCTCTCGTTCGTCGCGGGCTACATCCGGGCTCGAGGCGCGGCGCTCGGGTACTCGGTCGAGGAGCGGCACGTGACGCGCGGGGCACGATACGTCCTGGTCGTCGCCTTCCTGTTCTTCGGATGGACGTGGGCGGTATGGGCTGTGGCCGTGATGTCGGGCCTGGCCGCGGTGGTGCGAGCCGGCCAGGTCGCGCAAGAGGAGCGGGCGACGTGAACCGACGGCGGGCCGCGGAGACCATGACCTACCTCGCCTATCGGTTCCTGAGCTGGCTCGGCCCCCTCCTGCCGATCAAGAGCGGGCGATCCTTCTCCCAGGCGGTGGGCCGGCTCCTCTTCCGCATCGTCCCCGGTGTGCGCGGCACCGTCGCCGCGAACCAGGCGCAGGTGCTCGGCCGACCGGTGGACGACCCATTGGTCCAGGCGTCCACGCAAGAGGCGTTCGCCCTCTACGCGCGGTACTGGTTCGACACGTTCAACGTCTTGGCATGGAGCGACGAGCGCGTGATGGAGTCGTTCAAGTTCGAGGGCGCCGAGCACGTCGAGAAGGGACTGGCGGACGGCAAGGGCGTCATCATCGCGCTCCCGCACACGGGCAACTGGGACGTGGGCGGCCGGGCGATGGGTCTGCGCGTGGCGCCGGTCGTGGCGGTCGCCGAGCACCTCAAGCCGGATGAGCTGTTCGAGCTCTTCGTCGAGCACCGACGCCAGCTGGGGATCGACATCATCGATCTCGCGAGCGACCACGTCGGCAGGCAGCTCACCCAGAAGCTGGAGCAGAACCGTGTCGTCGCGCTCGTGGCGGACCGGGACCTCTCCGGCGGCGGGGTGGAGGTCGAGATGTTCGGTCGCACCCGTCGGATGCCTGCCGGACCGGCGCTCCTCGCGCTCTCGTCGGGCGCGCCGCTGATCTCGGGGCCTACCTACACGACGAGGGACGGGTGGGTCGAGGTGCTGACACCGGTGACGGTTGAGCCGACCGGCCGCCGGAAGGACGACATCATCGCCCTCACACGGGCGCTCGCCGCCGCGTTCGAGCAGGCGATCTCGGCCGCGCCCCCGGACTGGCATCTGTTCCAGCCCGGCTGGGAACCGTGAGGATCGTCCTCGTCTGCCCGTACGCGTGGGAGGCGGCGGGAGGGGTCCAGGTGCATGTCAAGAACCTGGCGGCGCGCTTGCTCGAACGCGGGCACGACGTGTCGGTCCTCGCGCCCACCCTCGGCCCACCCTCGGAGCCATGGGTGCGGTCGGTCGGCAGGCCGGTGCGGGTCTCCTATCGCGGCACCGTGGCCCCGATCGCACCTCTGTCATATCGGCGTACCCGGGCTGCGCTGGATGCGCTGCGTCCGGACGTCGTTCACGTCCACGAGCCGCTCACGCCGAGCGCGTCGATGTTCGCGACGCTCGCCGCGAAGGCACCCGTCGTGGCGACGGTCCACGCCTACCTCGACCGTTCGGTGGTGATGGAGCTGGCCGCGCCGATCCTCCGCCGGGTCTGGCGGCGGGTGACCCTCGGCGTCGCCGTCTCGCAGGCCGCGGCGTCGTTCCTCCGCCGTGCCCTGCCCGAGGCGGCGCTCGAGATCGTCCCGAACGGGGTCGACGTCGGCGCCTTCGCAGAGGCGGAGCCTCTGGATGGCCTGCCGGAAGGGCGGCGGATCCTGTGGGTCAATCGCCTGGACGCACAGAAGGGCTTCCCGGTCGCCCTCGCCGCGTTCACCAAGGTCCTTGCGGAGGTTCCCGACGCGGTGCTCGTCGTGGTGGGGGACGGCAAGGACCGTGAGGCGCTCGCGCTCCTGACGGAGTCTGCTCGTGAGCGCGTGGTCATGTGCGGCGCCCAGCCGAACGAACGCGTCCCTTCCTTCCTCGCGGCCTGCGAGGTGTTCGCGTCGCCGGCGGTGGGACAGGAGAGCTTCGGGATCGCCCTGGTCGAGGCGATGGCCGCCGGTGTGGCGGTCGTTGCGACCGACATCCCCGGGTACCGGGAGGTCGTCTCGGACGGAGTCGAGGGGCTCTTGGTGCCGCCTCGGGACCCGGAGGCGCTCGCGGCCGGCCTGATCAGGGTGTTGACGGAGCCGGGGCTGGCCGTGCGGCTCGGCAAGGCCGGCCGCGAGCGCGCACGCACCTTCGATTGGCCGATCGTCGTCGAGCGCCTGGAGACGCTGTACGGCCGCGCGATCGAGGGCGCTGGCTACCATAGGCAGCGATGACCGCCTTCTGGATCGTGCTCGGGATCGTCGTGGTCCTGCTGCTCGCCGCCGTCTGGATCTACAACCGGCTGGTGACGCTGCGCACGCGCGTCGACAACGGCTGGTCCCAGATCGACGTCCAGCTCCGCCGGCGCGCCGACCTCATCCCCAATCTCGTCGAGACCGTGAAGGGGTACGCCGCCCACGAGCGAGAGCTCTTCGAGAAGGTGACGGAGGCACGGGCGCGATCGATCGGGGCCACGGGCGTCGCGGACCAGGCGGACGCGGAGAACCAGGTTTCCGCCGGTCTCCGCCAGCTCCTCGCCGTCGTCGAGAACTATCCGGACCTCAAGGCGAACCAGAACTTCCTCGCGCTGCAGGAAGAGCTCATCGGCACCGAGTCGAAGATCGCCTACGCGCGGCAGTTCTACAACGACCAGGTGATGCAGCTGAACACGTCGATCCAGTCGTTCCCCTCATCGATCGTCGCCGGTGCGTTCGGCTTCGAGGAGCGCCCCTTCTTCGAGATCGACGAGCCGGTGCGGGGGCCCGTGCAGGTGGATCTCTCCTAGCCGTGTACGAGCAGATCGCGGCGAACAAGCGGAAGACCGTGATCTTGTTCGTGCTGGCCATCGTGCTCCTCGGCGGTGTGGGCTACGCCATCGGACTGGTCACCGACAGCGGACCGGTCGGCCTGGTGATCGCGCTGATCGTGGCGGTCGCCATGTCCCTCGGGTCCTACTTCTATGGGGATCGGATCGTGCTGGCGTCGACGCGAGCGCGCGAGGTCTCCAAGGAGGAACAGCCGCGTCTGCACAACATCGTCGAGGGACTCGCGATCGCCGCGGGCGTTCCGAAGCCGCGGATCTGGATCGTGCCCGAGAGCGCTCCCAACGCCTTCGCGACCGGACGCGACCCCGAGCACAGCCATGTGGCCGTCACCCAGGGACTGCTCGAGTCGATGAACCGCGTCGAGCTCGAAGGCGTGATCGGCCACGAGATGGCCCACGTCGTCGACCGCGACATCCTCGTGGGGACCGTCGTGGCGACGCTCGTCGGCGCGGCGGTGCTGCTCGCCGAGTTCTTCATGCGGATGTGGTGGTGGGGAGGTTTCCGAGGCCGGCGCGGTGGTGACTCCGGCGGGGGAGCGGTCTCGGCGCTGATCTTCGCGGTCGGGTTCGTCTTGCTGATCCTGGCCCCGATCTTCGGCCAGCTGATCCGCCTCGCGGTGTCGCGGAACCGCGAGTTCCTGGCCGATGCGCAGGGCGCCATGCTCACCCGGTATCCGCCCGGGCTGATCGCGGCGCTGAAGAAGCTCCAGACGGCCCCGACCGCCATGCGGTCGGCGAACAACGCCACGGCGCACCTGTGGCTGAACCAGCCGTCGCGGATCGAAGGGGACCGGCTCGGGATCATGGAACGCCTGTTCGCGAGCCACCCTCCGCTCACGGAGAGGATCCGCCGCCTGGAGGAGATGTGACGTTCTCATCGAATCCCTGTGCGGTGTTTGGGGAGGGCGAGGAGGGCGGTTAGTCTCGAGCAACGGGTCCCCGATGAAGGGACCCGTTCCGTTCGTTCCGAGACATGACCGGAGGTCCCGTGGCGCTGACACAACGAGGGAAGGTCGCGATCAGCGTGGGGGCGGCAGCAGTCGTCGTCGTGCTGGCCGTGCTCGCGTTCACCGGCAACGCACCCGATCCGATCCAAGGGATCGTGGACTCGGTGACGGGCAAGCCCGAGCCCTGTCCGCTCACGGGCGAGTTCCGAGCGGGAGGCAAGGCGACGCCGGTCCGTCCCCCGCTCTCGGTGAAGGTCGAGAACAGCGACGACGCCTATCCGCTCGCGGGGCTCGAACGCGCGGACGTGATCTACGAAGAACCCGTGGAGGGCGGCATCACACGGTTCGCCGCGCTCTTCCAGTGCCATGACGCCTCGCGCGTCGGTCCGGTCCGGAGCGCCCGGACGACGGACCCGAGGATCCTCCGGCAGTACTCCGACGAGCCGCTCCTCGCGTATTCGGGAGCCAATCCCAAGGTCACGGCCGCCCTGGACGAAGCCGGCGTCGTGTCGTTGACCGAGACCTCCGCGGCCGACGCGTTCGTCCGGGACGACTCGCGGTCGGCTCCGCACAATCTCTTCGTCTCGACCAAGAAGCTCTACCAACTTGCCGAGCAGACCGTCGACTTCTCTCTTCCCGAAGCCGTCTTCCGATTCGACGAAGAGGTGCCGACCCCGAGCAAGCCGAGAACGTCGGCGTCCGTGGCGTTCTCGTCATCCAATGTCGTGGGGTGGGCGTGGTCGGAGGACCGATGGGTCCGGGAGCTCGACGGGGAGCCGATGACCGCGGAGAACGGCGACGTGATCGCCGCCGACAACGTCGTGATCCAGGAGGTCGTGGTCACCGACTCCGACATCGTCGACGTGGCCGGGTTCCCGTCGCCGGACGTGAAGCTCACCGGCCGCGGACGCGCGTGGATCCTGCGGGACGGCCGCCTCGTCATCGGTCGCTGGCGACGGGGGTCGTTGGACGACGTCACGGTCTTCGAGACCAGGGGCGGCGAGGAGATCGCGCTCGCGCCGGGGACCACCTTCATCCAACTGGTGCCCAGGGACGACGGCGCAGTCTCCTTCGAGCGGTAGCGAAGGGCTTCCCCGCAGGTCACGGCGGTACACTCGGGGCATCCGAGCGCATCCATGCGCAACCGCCGAGGACCACCAGGAGGACGAATGCAGCGCGAGACCGGCACGTTCACCGTGAAGTCCGGCCTGGCGGAGATGCTCAAGGGCGGCGTCATCATGGACGTCACCACCGCCGAGCAGGCCAAGATCGCCGAGGACGCCGGCGCATGCGCCGTCATGGCGCTCGAGCGAGTGCCTGCCGACATCCGGCGAGACGGCGGGGTCGCCCGCATGGCCGACGCCACCAAGATCGAGGAGATCCAACAGGTGGTCTCGATCCCGGTGATGGCCAAGGCGCGGATCGGACACTTCGTGGAGGCGCAGATCCTGCAGTCGCTCGGCGTCGACTACATCGACGAGTCGGAGGTGCTCACGCCCGCCGACGAAGAGTTCCATATCGACAAGTGGGCGTTCACCGTGCCGTTCGTGTGCGGGGCGCGCGATCTCGGCGAGGCGCTCCGGCGGATCGCCGAGGGCGCCGCGATGATCCGCACGAAGGGCGAGGCCGGGACCGGGAACGTGGTCGAAGCCGTACGTCACCAGCGGACGATGCTGCAGCCAGATCGGGGAGGTCACCCATCTGCGACCCGAGCAGTACGTGACGAAGGCGAAGGAGCTCGGAGCGCCGGTCGACCTCGTGCGGATGGTGGCGGAGCAGGGCCGGCTCCCGGTGGTGAACTTCGCGGCGGGAGGACTGGCGACGCCGGCCGACGCCGCATTGATGATGCAGCTCGGCGTCGACGGCGTGTTCGTCGGCTCGGGGATCTACAAGTCGGCGGACCCGGCGCCCCGCGCTCGCGCGATCGTCGAGGCGACGACCCACTTCAACGATCCGGAGATCCTCGCGAAGGTGTCCCACGGTCTCGGCGAGCCGATGCCGGGTTTGGAGATCGGCACCCTGGAGACGCGTCTCCAGGACCGCGGTTGGTGAGCGAGCCCGATCCGGAACTTCTTCGGTCCGAGGAGTGCTATCCGTCCACGTCCGAAGCCCTCCGGAGCGCGTTGGACGGAGTGATCGTCGCCTCGGTCGCCGGCGCCGCCTGGGTGTGGCACCTGCGTCGAGGACGTCAGGCCTTCGACGGGCCCCTCGTCGAAGGCTGAGCACCCCACCTGGCTCCTATCATGGGGGCATGGTGAAGACGGGCGTGCTCGCGCTGCAGGGCGACTTCCGGGAGCATGTTCGGGTCCTCTCGGCGGCGGGTGCGGTGGCCGTGGAGGTTCGCACGCCCGCTCAGCTCGCCGACGTGGATCGCCTCGTGATCCCGGGCGGCGAGTCGACGACGATGGGGAAGCTGGCTCGTGCTTACGAGCTGGTCGACCCGATCCGGGAGCGGGCCCGCGACGGCATGCCGATCCTCGGCACGTGCGCGGGGATGATCGTGCTGGCGGAGCGGGTGGTCGACGGCGAGCCGCTGCTCTCGCTGATGGACATCACCGTTCGCCGCAACGCCTACGGGCGGCAGGTCGACTCGTTCGAGGCCGACGTGGACGTGGACGGCATCGATCATCCGGTTCGTGGGGTCTTCATCCGGGCTCCCTGGATCGAGGACGTCGGGTCGGACGTCCGGGTGCTGTCGACCTACGAGGGCCGGCCCGTCGTGTTGCAGCAGGGGGGTCTGCTGGCGGCGTCGTTCCACCCGGAGCTGGTGGGCGAGACGGCGCTTCACGACTATTTCCTTTCCCTCGCGAGGTAGGTGCGATGTCGGGTCATTCGAAGTGGGCGACGATCAAGCGGAAGAAGTCCGCGAACGACGCGAAGCGTTCGAACCTGTTCGCGAAGCTCCTCCGCGCCGTCGAGGTTGCGGCGAGGGAAGGTGGGGGAGACCCCGCCGCGAACATGACGCTCGCGTCGGCGGTCGAGAAGGCGAAGGCGTCCTCGGTCCCGAGCGACAACATCGATCGTGCCATCAAGCGCGGGAGCGGCGCGGACGCCGACGGTGCCAGGTACGAAGAGATCACCTACGAGGGCTATGCGCCGGGCGGGATCGCATTGTTCATCGAGACGCTCACCGACAACCGGAACCGGACGGCGCAGGATGTGCGGCACGCGTTCACGCGCAACGGCGGGAACCTGGGGGAGACGGGCTCGACCGGATGGATGTTCACCCGGAAGGGCGTGATCGTCGTGGAGAAGTCGGCGGCGCCGGACGTCGAGCGACTGCTCGAGCTGGCGCTCGAGGCCGGTGCCGAGGACCTCAACGACTCGGAGAGCTCGTGGGAGATCGTGACGGACCCGGCGGCGCTCGCCGCGGTCCGTGACGCGCTCCGGGAGGCCGGCATCGAGGTCTTCTCCGCGGAGCTGACGATGCTGCCGCAGTCGACGATCCCGGTCGACGGCGGCGAGGCACGCAGGGTCCTGCAGCTGATCGACGCGCTCGAGGACCTCGAGGACGTTCAGAACGTCTACGCCAACTTCGACATCCCCGAAGAGGTCATGGCCTCTCTCTAGAGGGGATCCGCCCGGTCGCCGGTCGTTGCTCGGGATCCCTGCCCACCCTAGACTCGGGCGAACGGATGTTCGAGAGGCGTGTGCTCGGTGTCGACCCCGGCCTGGCGAGGCTCGGCCTCGCCGTCGTCGAGGGCAACGGACGCACGGCGGCGCTGATCTGGGCGGGAGCGGTCGAGACGGCGGCCGGCTCCCAGGAGTCGGAGCGACTCCGGCTTCTCTGCGTCGCGGTCCGCGAGGCCATCTCGGTCCACCGGCCGGCGTCGATGGCCGTGGAACGGGTGGCCTGGAACAAGAACCAGGTGAGCGCGCTCACGGTCGCTCGCGCCACGGGCGCCATCATGGTGGTGGCGGCCGACGCGGGGCTGTCGGTGACCGAGTACGGTCCGAACGAGGTGAAGATCGCGGTGACGGGGATGGGCAACGCCGACAAGCAGCAGGTGCGACGGGCCCTGGTCAAGGTGCACGGCCTGAAGGAGGTACCGGTCCAGGCCGACGCCGCCGACGCCGTGGCCGTCGCGCTCACCCACCTGGTGGGAGCGCGGATGCGGGACCTCGCCCGACTGGGGTCGCGGTGATCTCGTTCCTGGAGGGTGAGGTCGTCGAGAAGGGCGCGACCCGGGCGGTGATCGGCGTCGGCGGCGTCGGCTACGACGTCCTGGTGCCCACGTCCGTGATCGCGAAGCTCCCGGCGATCGGGAAGACGACGCGCCTCCATACACGGATGGTCGTGCGTGAGGACTCGATGACGCTCTACGGGTTCTCCGCCGTCGACCAACGCGACCTGTTCGATCTCTTGACCGGCGTCACGGGCGTGGGACCGAAGGTCGCGCTCGCCTTCCTGTCGGTGCTCCGGCCGGCGGTGCTCACACGCGCGATCGTGAACGGCGACGCCGCGGCCCTCACCGTCGTGCCCGGCGTGGGGAAGAAGGTCGCGCAGCGTGTGGTGCTGGACCTGGCAGAGAAGCTGGGCGGCGATGCGGAGCTTCCGTCAGAGGGACCGATGGCGGACGTACGCGACGCGCTCCTGTCGCTCGGGCTCACCGGGACGGAGGCAGGTGAGGCGATGCGAGGCATCGAAGCGGATGGACGCGAGGCCGACGACATCCTCCGCGAGGCGCTGCAGAAGGTCGGTCGATGATGTCAGAGGAAGCGCAGGGCGAAGAGCAGGTGGAAGGGATCGACGCGGACCGTCCCGTCGATCCCGACGCGCTCACCGAGGAGGACCGCGAGTTCGACATCGCGCTCCGTCCGAGGACACTCGGGGAGTTCGTCGGCCAGGACCGCGTGAAAGAGCAGCTGCATCTGCTGATCGACGGCGCGCGCAAGCGGGGCGAGGGCGTCGACCACCTCTTGTTCAGCGGGCCGCCCGGCCTGGGGAAGACGACGCTCGCTCGCATCGTCGCCCACGAGATGGGCGCGGGGTTCCAGCCGTCCTCCGGACCGACGCTGGATCGACCGAGCGACCTGGCGGCGATCCTCACCAACCTCGAAGAGGGCGACGTCTTGTTCGTGGACGAGATCCACCGGATGCCGCGGCCGGTCGAGGAGGTGCTGTATCCGGCGCTCGAGGACTTCAACCTCGACGTGGTCCTCGGGAAAGGCCCGACCGCCCGATCGATCCGGTTGGAGCTGCCCCGCTTCACCCTCGTCGGCGCCACCACCCGCCCCGGTCGGCTGACGCTTCCACTGCGCGAGCGATTCGGCTTCTCGCCCCGCCTGGACTACTACTCGGCCGAGGATCTGGCCAAGATCGTGACGCGCTCCGCCGGGATCCTCGCCGTGCCGATCGACGGTGACGCGGCCGCGGAGATCGCCAGGCGCTCGCGCGGCACCCCTCGGATCGTCAACCGCCTGCTTCGGCGCGTCAGGGATTTCGCCGAGGTTCGCCACGACGGCTCGATCACCCTGGAGATCGCGGCAGCGGGCCTCGAGGTCTTCGAGGTCGACGACCAGGGACTGGATCGGCTGGACCACTCGATCCTGCAGACCCTGATCGACAAGTTCGGCGGCGGTCCCGTCGGGCTGTCGACGCTCGCGGCCTCCGTCGGGGAGGAGACCGACACCGTCGAGGACGTCGTGGAGCCGTATCTCTTGCAGCTGGGGTTCCTCCGGAGGACGCCTCGCGGCCGGGTCGCGACCGAGCACGCGTATCGCCACCTGGGCGCGTCCGTCCCTGGAACCCTGCCGCTCTAGAAAGGCGAGGTAGACTCCCTGTTTCCCTCAACGGAGGTCTGCATGCTCGCCATCCTTGCCCAACAGACGCAAGCCAATCCGATCGTGGCCTTCCTTCCGCTCCTGCTCATGGGGGTCGTCTTCTACTTCCTGCTGATCCGGCCACAGAGCCAGCGTCGCCGGGCTCAGATGCAGATGCAGTCCGACGTGGAGGTCGGGGACGAGGTCGTCACCACGGCCGGCATCTACGGCACGGTCACCGACATCGACGATGACTTCGGCATCGTGACGGTCGAGGTCGCGCCCGGCACTGAGATCCGGATGGCGCGCGCTGCCATCGCCCAGCGACTCGTGGACGACGAGTTCGTGGACGAAGACGAAGACGAGGTCGAGGGAGCAGAGCCGGGGTCGTGAGCGACCCGCTCCAGCCTCGCGATCCGGAGGAACCCACGACCGCCGTCCGGAAGCCGGACGAGCCGGCTCCTCGGATGCCGGTCGAGCCCATCCCGTCCAGTGTTGCCCCGACCCCTCCAGGTCCGGACGACGTCGCGACCGTGACGCTCGAGGACGTGCAGGCGAACGAGGAACTCTCGCTCTACATCGCGTCGGCAGACCGCGTCATGGAGGCGATGGGCTACACGGAGCACGGGTTCCGTCACGCGAACCTGGTGGCGAAGATCGCCTATCAGGTGCTCAGCCGGCTGGGGTACACGGAGCGTGAGGCGACGCTCGCGTCGGTCGCGGGGTATCTCCACGACGTGGGGAATGCGCTCGCGCGCGATGCCCATGGGCAGACGGGTGCGGTCCTCGTGAACCAGTCCCTTCGGAACTCGGTGCATGGCGCGGACCTGATGCCCGTCCTCGCGGCGATCGCCAACCACGAGGAGACCGAGGGCGTCGCCGTCTCGCCGATCTCGGCCGCCGTGATCCTCGCCGACAAGTCGGATGTGCACCGGAGCCGCGTTCGGAAGTCGGGTCGGATCGAGTTCGATGTGCACGATCGCGTGAACCACGCCGTCGAGCGGTCGTTCCTGACGGTAGACTCCGGCGCCCGCACCGTCAGCCTCGAGCTGACGATCGACACCGAGATCAGTCAGGTCATGGAGTACTTCGAGATCTTCCTGGGACGCATGCAGCTGTGTCGCCATGCTGCCGAGCTGCTCGATGCGCGCTTCCGACTTGTCATCAACGGAGCAGAGCTGGCGTGAGACGCAATCGCGCCCTCTGGGCGTCCATCATCTTCGTGCTGGTCCTGGTCGCCGCGTCGGTGTTCGGGTTCATCAGCGGCAGCCTCCAACCGACGCTGGGACTCGACCTCCAGGGGGGCGCGTCGGTGATCCTGACCGCTCCCGAGGGCACGCCGCAAGACGTGATGGAGCAGGCGCTGGAGAACATCCGCAACCGGGTCGACGCGTTCGGGGTCGGCGAGCCGGACATCGCCCTCTCGGGCACCACGATCGAGGTGCAGATCCCCGGCGCCGCGGAGGCGACGGTGCAACGGCGGACCGCCGACCTCTTCTGCCTCGAGGGTGAAGATCTCACCCACGGGTGCTCCGAGGACGAGGACGACGTCCGGGACGTGCTCGAGAGCTTGGAGGTGGACGCACAACCGTCCGAGGTATGCGTCGTGGACGGCGACGGCGAGCAGGTGGAGTGCTTCTCGAGCAGCGCACAGGCCGACACGTTCCTCGCCGGCGTGCAGGTCGGGCCTCGGGAGGAAGCGTCGCCGTCCGCGAGCGCCTCCGCAACACCGAGTGTCTCGTCGTCGCCGTCCCCGGGTCCCTCGCCCGCGGCGAGCGCCTACTGCCTCACCGCGCCGACCGGTGACCGGATCGGCTGCTTCAAGACACGGGCGCAGGCCAACGCCGCGAACGAAGCCTTGAAGGTCGAGGTGACGGAGCGTAGCTACTGCGTGGTTCCGGCTCCGCCGGAGCCATCGCCCACGCCGACTCCGTCGGCGACCGCGTCACCTTCCGCATCTGCATCCCCGTCGCCGTCGCCGTCTCCGGCAGCCGCGACGTTCGCCGACCTCGATCTCTCCAACGCCGATCCCTTGCCCTGCGGGCTCGGGTCCCGCGACGAGGCCGACGACGCGCTCGCGGCGATCGAGGTCGTGCACGAGGAGCAGCAGTTCTGCGTGATCAGCTCGACGGGCCGCAAGCTCGAGTGCTCCGTCACGCGCGACCAGGCCGAGGACCTCCGGCGTCAGTCCGGCCAGGAACGACTGCTACGCGTGATCGGCCAGACCGCTCGCCTGGAGGAGCGCAGCGTTCTCGAGGTCGTGCCGGCATCGGATCCTCGACCGATCACGTGTGGGACGGAAGAAGAGCGTGACCTGCCCCGGTGCTCGTTCGACGCGCTGGCGAACGACGAGGTGGTCTACCCGGGCCCGGTCGGGAACGGTCAGGTCGCGAAATTCGTGCTCGGTCCGGTCGTGATCGGCGGGGAGGACTTCGAGAGCGCGGCCGCGGTCCTGTCGAGTCAGGGGCAGCTCGGAGGCGTCTCGCAATGGACGGTCAACTTCCAGCTCGACGGGGACGGCGCCGATCGGTTTCGCGGATGCCACCACGGCCGCTGTCGGTGCTCCGCCTCCGACCGACCAGATCGCCATCATCGTCGACCGAGTCGTGATCTCCTCTCCGACGGTCCAGTCCGCCATCACAGGTGGCTCCGGGGAGATCACGGGAGGCTTCTCGGAGACCGAGTCGAAGGATCTCGCCACCCAGCTGAACGCCGGAGCCCTGCCCGTGGAGCTCACGCGTCAGTCGGTACGAACCGTGAGCCCGACCCTCGGTGAGGAGTCGCTGCGTCAGGGGATCGTGGCCGGGATCGCGGGACTCGTGCTCCTGTTCCTCTACCTGCTCTTCTACTACCGACTCCTCGGTGTCGTGGCGTGGTTCGGCATGACGATCTGGGCGATCCTCGCCCTCGCGCTGATCTCGATCGCGGGCGAGCAGTTCGGCTACGCGCTGTCGCTCGCGGGGGTCGCCGGGCTGGTGATCTCCCTCGGCGTGACGGCCGACTCCTACATCGTGTTCTTCGAACGGCTGAAGGACGAGGTCCGCTCCGGCAAGTCTCCCCGCGCCGCCGTCCAGCCGGCCTTCGCGCGGGCGTATAAGACCATCCTTGCGGCCGACATCGTGGCCGGTCTCGCCGCGATCGTGCTGTATCTCTCGGCCGTGAGCTCCGTGCGCGGGTTCGCGCTCACGTTGGGCGTGGCCACCCTGCTCGACCTGTTCGTCGTGTATTTCTTCAAGCGCCCGACCGTCTTCCTGATCGCGAAGAACGAGAAGCTCGTGAACCTGCCGGGGTTCGGGCTCACGAGCGGGGTCGCCGCCGAGGCGGCCCGCGAGGGGGCGGGCCTGTGAACATCCGTCGCGCGCTCGACACCTACCGCGGCCACACCATCCCACACGTCCGTTGGGTCGAGCATCGGAACCGCTGGTTCGCCATCTCGGGGGTGATGATCCTGCTCTCGCTCGGCGGGCTCCTCTTCCGAGAGTTGAACTTCTCGATCGACTTCGAGGGAGGCGCCCGGATCACGTACACGCCTGCGGAGCCCGTCAGCCCGGCCGAGGTTCAGGAGACGCTCCGAGAGCACGGGATCGACGATGCGGAAGTGCAGCTCGTGAACGGCGAGGAGATCTCGATCCGGACGCCCTCGCTCACGGTCGAGGGCGTGAGCGGGTCGGAAGCGATCCGGGCGGACCTCGCCGAACAGGCAGGCATCGATCCCGTGGACGTGAACATCGAGGACGTGGGTCCGACCTGGGGCACCGAGATCTCCCGAAAGGCGGCGATCGGCCTCGGGATCGTCCTCGCCGCGATCATGCTCTACATCACGCTCCGCTTCGAGTTGAAGATGGCGATCGGGGCGATCATCGCGCTCGTCCACGACGTCGTGATCACGGTGGGCGTGTACGCACTCAGCGGACGCGAGGTGACGCCGGAGACCGTCATCGCGGTCCTGACGATCCTGGGGTTCTCGCTCTACGACACGGTCGTGATCTACGACAAGATCAAGGAGAACCTCGAGACCCAATCACTCGTCGCTCGCCTCGGCTCCGACGGTGTCATCGACCTGTCGCTGAACCAGGTCCTGATGCGGTCGGTGAACACGTCGCTCGTCGTCTTGTTGCCGATCCTGTCGCTGCTGCTGTTCGGAGGCGACACGCTGAAGGACTTCGCGTTCGCGATGTTCGTCGGCGTTGCGATCGGCGTGTATTCGTCGGTGTTCCTCGCGGCGCCGTTGCTGGCCGTGTTGAAGAAGCGAGAGGCACGTTTCCGTCAGCTCGAGCAGAGGCTCTCGGATCGGGAGCGGGTCGTGGCGCGCCGGGCGGCGGCCGCCCCGTCGGCGGTGCCGGATGCCGCGACCGGCGAGGCGGCCGCCGCTCGCGCGACCGCCCGGACCGGCACGGTCGCGCGGTCTCAGCCGAAGTCCAAACGACGGAAGCCGCCGGCCAAACGCAAGCGGAGGTGAGGTCGTGGAGATCGAACAGATCAAGGCGCTGATCCGGGACGTCCCCGACTTCCCCGAGCCCGGCATCGTGTTCAAGGACATCACGCCGGTCCTCGCGCACCCCGACGCGATGTCGACGATCATCGACCTGATCGTCGTGCACTTCGGGAGAGGGACGGTCGACAAGGTCGTGGGGATCGAGGCGCGCGGGTTCATCCTCGCCGCGCCGGTCGCCTACCACTTCAACGCGGGCTTCGTGCCGATCCGCAAAGCGGGCAAGCTGCCGTGGGAGACGGAGTCGGAGGAGTACGAGCTGGAGTACGGCACCGCCACGATCGAGCTGCACAAGGACGCCATCGAGCAAGGTGAGCGGGTCCTGATCGTGGACGACGTGCTCGCGACGGGAGGGACGGCGAAGGCCGCCGCGTCGCTCGTCGAGCGTTGCGGCGGCGTGATCCGGGGGATCGCCTGTCTGATCGAGCTCGAGTTCCTGAAGGGCCGCGAGAAGCTCCCCGACTACGAGCTCCACACGTTCATCCACTACTAGGACCGGCCTGCTCCCGTCGCTCGTACGGGGTCTGGATGACGGTGTCCCCTACACTTTCCGGTAGGAGGCGAGCGTGGACACCACCGGGCGTGACGTGCGGGTCGAACAGGAGTCGCAGCCGGTCACGCCCGAGCGCGGCCGGCGGCTTCCGGGTATCCCTCGGCCGCGCCTGCGACGCACCGACGCAGGGCCTCCCGACCGCCTCGCCCCGGTGCTGAAGAAGGTTCGCTCGTACAACCCCAAGGCCGACACCAAGCTGCTGGAACGCGCCTACCGCTTCGCCGAGGATGCGCACGAGGGGCAGCACCGCCTCTCGGGCGAGCCCTACGTCGAGCATCCGGTCGCGGTGACGGGCATCCTCGCCGACCTTCGCTTGGACACGACGACCCTGACCGCGGCTCTCCTGCACGACACCGTCGAGGACACGACGGTCGGCCTCGGCGACATCGAGAACGAGTTCGGCAACGAGGTCGCCCGCATCGTCGACGGGCTCACCAAGCTCGACAAGCTGGAGTTCCGGAGCGGAGAGCTCGCGCAGGCCGAGAACGTGCGCAAGATGATCGTCGCGATGGCGGGCGACATCCGCGTCCTGCTCGTCAGGCTCGCCGACCGCCTCCACAACATGCGGACCCTCGCGCCCCTGTCGGAGGAGCGCCGCCGCAAGATCGCGAACGAGACCCTCGAGATCCACGCTCCGCTCGCGGACCGCCTCGGAGTCCAGGAGCTCAAGTGGGAGCTCGAGGACCTCGCGTTCAAGACGCTCAACCCCGGGCCCTACCGGGAGATCGCCAACCTCGTCGAGACGCGGAGAGGGGAGCGGCAGGAGCTCCTCGAAGTGGTCAAGAGCGACCTGCGCGGGAAGCTGAAGGAGCTCGGTGTGAAGGCCGACGTCGAGGGTCGCCCGAAGCACCTGTACTCGATCTACGAGAAGATGGTGATCCGCGGCAAGGAGTTCAACGAGATCCACGACCTCGTCGGCCTCCGCGTCCTCGTTCCCTCGCTCCGCGACTGCTACGGCGCGCTCGGCGCGGTCCACGCGCTCTGGAAGCCCGTCCCGGGCCGCTTCAAGGACTACGTCGCGATGCCCAAGTCGAACATGTATCAGTCGCTGCACACCACGGTCGTGGGTCCGAAGGGCGTGCCGCTCGAGATCCAGATCCGCACGCAGGACATGCACCGAACGGCACGTTTCGGGATCGCCGCGCACTGGCGCTACAAGGAGGGCAGCAAGTCCTCGAAGGAAGCGCAGGACATGGCGTGGCTCGGTCAGATGATGGACTGGCTGAAGGAGATGGCCGACCCGCAGGAGTTCATGGAGGGGCTGCGGATCGATCTCTCCGGCGGGCGGGTCTTCTGCTTCACCCCGAAGGGCGACGTGCAGAACCTGCCGCAGGGCGCGACGCCCGTGGACTTCGCGTACTCGATCCATACGGAGGTCGGGCATCGCACGGTGGGCGCCAAGGTGAACGGGAAGCTCGTACCGCTGGACTACGAGCTCCGCACCGGCGACACGGTCGACATCCTCACGTCCAAGGCGCAGGGCGAGGGCCCCAGCCAGGACTGGCTCCAGTTCGTGCAGACGCCGCGTGCGAGAACGAAGATCCGCCAGTGGTTCAGCCGTGGCCGTCGCGAAGATGCGATGGAGTCCGGCCGCGACGCGGTGAAGGCGTTCGTCCGGAAGCAGGACCAGGCCTTCAAACGGCTGGCGACCGAGGCCACGCTCAGGCGCGTGGCCGAGGACCTCACCTACCCCGACCTCGAGGCGCTCTACGTCGCCGTGGGGGAGGGGCACGTGTCGCCGCAGTCGATCGTGGCGCGGATGTCGCGGCTGGTTTCCGGCACCCCCGACGAGGACGTCACCGAGGTACCGCTCGCGCGCCCCGTCAGGATCGGCAAGCAGGACATCTCCAAGGGGGTCGTCGTGAAGGGTCTCGGCGACGTCTGGGTGAAGCTCGGGCGCTGCTGCACGCCGGTGCCGGGCGATGCCATCGTGGGGTTCGTCTCACGCGGCCAGGGGGTCTCGGTGCATCGCGACACCTGTCCGAATCTCCGCACGCTCCAGCGGCGCGAGCCCGAGCGGATCATCGAGGTGGACTGGGCCGAGGGCAAGCCAACGTCCTTCTCCGTCGCGATCCAGGTGGAGGCGCTCGACCGGACGCGGTTGCTCTCGGATGTGGCGACCGTCCTTTCCGACAGTCACGTGAACATCCTCGCCGCCACGTCGAGCACCGGGCGGGATCGGATCACGCGGCTTCGCTTCACGTTCGAGATGGCCGACGTCGCACACCTGTCGTCGTTGCTGGGGGCGGTCAAGCGCGTGGAGAGCGTGTACGACGCCTACCGCGTCGTCCCGAGCTGAGGGATGGCCGAGCGCGGCGACTGGGTCGGGTACTACGAGGAGCAAGCCGAGCGGGAGCCGCACGACGTCCTTCTGCAGGTCCTCGCCTTGTTCGAAGAGGACGGGCGCCGCGGGCTGGCGGTCGACCTCGGATGCGGTCAGGGGTTCGAGTCCGCAGAACTCCTGCGGCGCGGCTGGGAAGTCGTCGCGATCGACGCGACCGAGGAAGCGATCCGGCGTCTCCGGCGCCGGATCCCCGCAGGCCATGCCACGCGACTGCGGACCGTCGTCTCTCGGATGGAGGACGTGGACGTTCCGACGGCGGACCTCATCTACGCGAGCTTCAGCCTGCCGTTCTGCCGCCCTCAGGTCTTCCCGCGACTGTGGAGTGACATCCGCGACGCGATCCGTTCCGGCGGCCGGTTCGCGGGCGAGCTGTTCGGCGACCGCGACACGTGGGCATCGAGCGAGGAGGAGATGACCTTCTTCGACATCGCGAGCGCCCGGGCCCTGTTCGAGGGCATGGAGCTGGAGTCCTTCGTCGAGGAGGAGAACGACGACCAGGGCTGGAGCGAGATGAAGCATTGGCATGTGTTCCACGTGATCGCCCGCCGATGAGGGTCGTCCTGCAACGGGTCCTGCGGGCCTCGGTCACGGTGGACGGCGAGCGTGTCTCGGAGATCGGACGCGGGTACCTACTCCTCGTGGGCGTCGGACGCGGCGACCCGCCCGAGGAGCCGGGGCGCCTGGCGGAGAAGATCCTCAACCTCCGGCTGTTCGCGGACCACGAAGGGAAGACGAACCTGCCGCTCGCGGGCGTCGACGGCGAGATCCTCGTGGTCTCGCAGTTCACCCTCTACGCGGATCTTCGGAAGGGCAGGCGGCCGTCCTGGGGCGGCGCGGAGGAGCCGGAGATCGCGGCCGAACGCGTGGAGGCGCTGGCGGAAGCGCTCGAGGCGCACGGTGTGCGTGTGGGGCGGGGGGTGTTCGGAGCGCTCATGGACGTCGAGCTGCTGAACGACGGACCGTTCACCCTGGTGCTGGAGGGCTCCTCGCTCACCGGGGAGTAGCGCGTCGGCCGTTCCGTTCGGTCGGATCGACGGCGCAGGCTCGTTCGCCGAGCCTGCGGCCCAGCGAGTCCCGGTTGCGCGCCACCCACCGGTAGAGCCGGTCGGTCGACCGGGGGAACACGTCCGCGAGGAACGCGATCGGAGCGCCGGCGGGCAGCAGTCGCGCCATCGGGGCGATCGCGGCGCCACCCGAGTACCGGCGCCCGCCGGGCGCGACGAGGTGCCACGACACGAGCCGGTCTCGCTCGCTGAGGTCGGCGAGCACGCTGTCGCCTTCCTCGCTCTGGATCGCCGCCGCCCGGAGCCGGACTCCTCGATCCCAGCGCAACACCCGGTCGAGCGACCAGCGGCAGAAGCCGCAGTCCTCGTCGTAGAGCACGAGGTGTCTGTCCACGCATCCAGCGTACGGCCACGGTCCGCCGCGTGAGGTCCCCGGTACGATGCCGCGGATGTACCTCGAGGTCTTCGATCGGAACCCGTTCGGCACCAACTGCTGGTTGCTCGCGGCCGACGGCGGCGAGGACGCGGTGGTCGTCGATCCCGGCTTCGAGCCCGAGGCGCTGCGGTCGCTGCTCGAGGGCGCCGGGAAACGGCCGGCTGCGGTGCTACTCACCCATGCGCACGTCGATCATGCCTACGCCGCAGGCGACTTCGCGGGGGATGACCTCCCTGTATTCATCCACCAGGACGATGCCGTCGCCTTCGAGGACATCGACACATGGAACCCGGGCTTCGACAATCCGCTCAACCCCGTGAAGGATCTCCGCCGGCTCGTGGGCGGCGAGACGCTCACGTTCGGCGGGTTCTCGATCGGCGTGCAGCACACGCCGGGACACACGCCCGGTCACTGCTGCTTCGTGACGGATGCCACGATGTTCGCGGGCGACCTCGTCTTCGCCGGCTCGATCGGTCGATCGGACTTCCCGAACTCTTCGCCGCGTGCCATGCGCGGGAGCCTCGAGTGGTTCCTCACGCTCGACGACGAGACCGACGTGCTCCCGGGGCACGGGCCGCGCACGACCGTCGGGCGAGAGCGCGCGTCGAACCCCTTCCTGGTGGATCTCACCTGATGGATCTGCGGCCACCTCGAGGGACGCTCGACCTCCTTCCGCCGAAGGGGAGCCAGATGCGCGCGCTCTACGACCGCGCGGCCGAGCTCGCCCGCCTCCACGGCTACCGGTACGTGGAGACGCCGGTGTTCGAGGCCACCGAGCTCTTCGCCCGAACCTCGGGGGAGAGCAGTGACGTCGTGACCAAAGAGATGTACACGTTCGAGGATCGCAAGGGTCGCTCGCTCACGCTCCGTCCGGAGGGCACCGCGCCGGTGATGCGCGCGTATCTGGCGGAGATGCAAGCGCAGCCCTCGCCATTCAAGGCCTACTACCTCACGCACATGTATCGATACGCGCGCCCACAGGAGGGTCGCTACCGCGAGCATCGACAGTTCGGCATCGAGGTCTTCGGCACGGAGGATCCAGGAGCGGATGCCGAGGTGATAGCGGTCGGTGACGCGTACCTGCGGAGCCTCGGCCTCACCCGGATCGAGCTGCAGCTCAACTCGATCGGCGACGAGGTTTGCCGGCCCGCGTATCGGGAAGAGCTCATCGACTTCCTCCGGGCCAACCGGGACCGCCTGACCGACGAGCATCGGGATCGCTTCCAGGACAACCCGCTCCGGGTCCTCGACTGTAAGGACGACGCCTGTCGCGCGGTCGCGAAGGAAGCGCCGAAGATCATCGACCGACTCTGCGACGCGTGTCGCGCGCACTTCGACGGCGTGCAGACGGGCCTGAAGGACGCCGGTCTTTCGTGGGCGCTCGAGCCCACGCTGGTTCGGGGGTTGGACTTCTACACCCGGACCGCGTTCGAGTTCGTGAGCCCGGGACTGTCGCCACAGCAGGGGACGCTGTTCGGAGGTGGCCGCTACGACGGGCTGGCCGAGGTGCTCGGCGGACCGCACGTGCCGGGCGTCGGATTCGGGATGGGACTGGAGCGGGTGCTGATGGCGATCGAGCAGGAAGGGCTCACGCCGCCCGAGGAGCCGGGGCTCACGGTGTTCGTGGTCGGCGTCGGCGACGCCGGTCGCGCCCGGGCGTTCGAGCTGGTCCGTGAGCTCCGCGCGGTCGGCGTCGCGGCAGACACGGCCTTCGAGGGTCGGCCGCTCAAGGCGCAGCTCAAGATGGCCGACCGCGCCGGCGCCACGTACGCCGCGATCGTGGGTGAGCGCGAGCTCGAAGCCGGCAGCGTGACCCTCCGGCGGCTCGAGGACGGACAGCAGGAGGACGTGGCGACCGAGTCCTTTGCGGAGGCCCTCGCCGCGAAACAAGGGGGACCGCTGGCCGGAAGAAGGGAAAGATGACCGAGAGCCTCTACCGGACGGCGATGCGGACCCACGCCTGCGGGGAGCTGACCGCGGAGCACGTCGACGCCGCCGTGGTCCTCTGCGGCTGGGTCGCCAGCCGCAGGGATCACGGCGGCGTCACCTTCATCGACCTTCGTGACCGCGAAGGCATCGTCCAGGTCGTGTTCCATCCCGAAGACGCGGCGGCCGCCCATACCGCGGCGCAGCGGCTCGGCGCCGAGGACGTGGTCAGGATCGAGGGCACCGTGCGCGCGCGCCCCGACGGTATGGCGAACCCCCAGCTCCCCACGGGCCAGGTCGAGATCGCCGCCTCGTCGCTGGAGGTGCTCGCGGAGGCGGAGACGCCCCCGTTCCCGATCGAGGATCGGATCGAGTCCGGGGAGGAGCTCCGCCTCCGCTACCGCTACCTCGACCTGCGTCGTCCCGAGATGACCGCGATCCTGCGGATCCGGCATCGGATGAACGCGATCACGCGCGACCACATGGAGTCCCTCGGCTTCCTCGAGGTCGAGACGCCGATGCTCACCCGCTCCACGCCGGAGGGCGCCCGCGACTTCCTGGTCCCGTCTCGCCTGTGGCCGGGGAGCTTCTATGCGCTCCCGCAGTCGCCGCAACAGCTGAAGCAGCTCCTGATGGTCGCGGGTCAAGATCGGTACTACCAGATCGTTCGATGTCTCCGAGACGAGGCGCCGCGCGCCGACCGGAGCTTCGAGTTCACCCAGCTCGACGTCGAGATGTCGTTCGTCGACCAGGAGGACGTCTTCGCCGTCATCGAGCCGCTCTACGCCCGCTACGTCCGGGAGATCCACGGCGTCGAGGTGACCACCCCGTTCCCGCGGATCCCCTTCGACGAGATGCTCGCGCGGTTCGGCACCGACAAGCCCGACCTCCGCTACGAGATGGAGCTGGCCGATCTCCGTGCCGTGTTCGAGGGGACGGGGTTCAACGCCTTCGCGTCCGTTCTGTCCATGGAGGACGGCGCGATCAAGGGCCTCGCGGCGCCCGGGGGCGGGCAGCTCTCGCGGAAGGAGCTCGACCAGCTCGTGCAGGACGCCAAGGGACGGGGCGCCGCGGGCCTCGTGTGGATGGTCGTCGAGGCCGACGGCGTTCGCTCGCCGGTGGAGAAGCATCTCTCGAAAGAGGAGGTCGACGGGGTCCTCAGGGCGACCGGCGCATCCGAAGGGGACCTCCTGTGCATCGTCGCCGATCAGATCGGGCGCGTAAACGTCGCGCTGGACGGACTCCGCCGGCACCTGGCGGACCGGCTGGGACTGATCCCCGAAGGGGAGTGGCGATACGTCTGGTACACCGACCCGCCTCTGTTCGACTGGAGCGAGGAAGAGGGCAAATGGGTGGCCAACCACCATCCGTTCTCGGCCCCCGCGACCGACGACCTGGATCCGAAGACCGCGAAGGCGAAGGCGTATGACCTGGTCCTGAACGGCTTCGAGGTCGGCGGCGGCAGCATCAGGATCCACCGACCCGAGGTGCAGCAGAAGGTGTTCGAGGTGCTTGGCCTGTCCGAGCCGGAGATCGAGGAGAAGTTCGGTCACCTGATCCGTGCCTTCCGCTACGGCGCACCTCCGCACGGCGGGATCGCGATGGGACTCGACCGGATCGTCATGCTGATGGCCGGCAAGGACGCGATCCGCGACGTGACGGCGTTCCCGAAGGCCCAGTCGGGTGCCGATCCGCTCACGGGCGCGCCTGCTCCCGTCGATGCGGCCCAGCTCCGTGAGCTCGGGATCCAGGTGATCGCGCAACCGGCCGCGGAAGAGAAGGAAGGGAAGGAGTGAGCCTGGCGACCTTGCACGACGACGACGTCGAGCTGCTCACCGGGAAGAACTTCGCGCACTTCGCCGCGATCCGGCCTGACGGGACGCCCCACGTGACGGTCATCTGGATCGACGCCGCCGACGGCGACATCCTCGTGAACACGGCGGTCGGACGGGTGAAGGACCGCTACGTCCGCCGGGACCCGCGGGTATCCGTCAGCGTGCACGATGAGCAGGACCCGTACCGGTGGCTGCGGGTCGACGGGATCGTCGCGGAGTTCGTGACCGGCCCCGAGGCCGATGCGCACATCGATGCGCTCAACCGGCGGTACCACGACGGCGAGGCATGGACGTCCACACCCGGGCAGGAGCGCGTCATCTACCGCATCCGACCGCAGAGGATCCTCAGGCGCTACGACGGCTGAACCGAAAAGGATCGTGGCGAGGCCGGCGACCGGGAGCTGGCGCCGAGCACGACCAACTTCTGCACTAGGTCACCGGTCGCTTCCGACCCTTCGACCGAGCGCCTATCATTGACCGGTCGGCTTGACGGGGCCGAGGACTCGGATCGTCGGAAAGGAACTCCTCGTTATGGATCGACCTCTCGCGACGCGGATGCGCCCGCGCAATTTCAAAGAGTTCGTAGGACATCACCACCTGCTCGGAGAAGGCAAGCCCCTCACGAAGCTGATCGACGGTGGGCACCTCCCCTCCACGATCCTGTGGGGTCCCCCGGGCACCGGGAAGACCACCCTCGCCCACCTGCTCGCGGTGGCGGTCGGCGCCGACTTCCAGCAGCTCTCCGCGGTCAGCTCCGGCGTCTCGGACGCTCGCCGGGTGATGGACCACTCCAAGACGACGCTCTTCCGCACGGTCCTGTTCGTGGATGAGGTCCATCGCTGGAACAAGGCGCAACAGGAGATCCTCCTACCGGCGATCGAGGACGGCTCGATCACCCTGATCGGCGCGACCACCGAGAACCCGTACCACAGCCTCGTCAGCCCGCTGATCTCGAGGTGTCTCCTCCTCCGTCTCGAGCCCCTCGAAGCCGAGGAGGTCAGAGGTCTGTTGGAGCTCGCGGTCGTCGACGCCGAGCGGGGGATGGGGACGCTCGGCGTGTCGCTCACGCCCGACGCGCTCGACCACCTCGTCGAGCTGTCGGCCGGGGATGCCCGTGCCGCGCTCACCGCGCTCGAGGCGGCCGTCCTCCTCGCCGACGCGGGCGAGACCGTGATCGACGGAGCGCGGGTGGCCGACGCCGTCCAGAAGCGCATCGTCGCCTACGACCGCGGCGACAATCATTTCGACGTCGTCTCCGCATTCATCAAGAGCATGCGGGGTTCGGACCCGGACGCGACGTTGTTCTGGCTCGGCAGGATGATCCATGCCGGCGAAGACCCGCGATTCATCGTCCGGCGGATGGTGATCTTCGCCTCGGAGGACGTCGGGCTGGCCGACCCTCGCGCGCTGTCGGTCGCCGTGGCGGCCGCACACGCGCTCGAGCACGTCGGCATGCCGGAGGCACGGTTCAATCTCGCGGAGGCGGCGCTGTATCTCGCTCGGGCCCCGAAGTCGAACTCGGTGATCGACGCCCTGGACAAGGCGATGGTCGACGCCGACTCGACCGATCCCGTCCCGCCGCACCTGCGCGACGCGCACTACGCGGGCGCGGCCAAGCTCGGCCACGGGGAAGGCTACGAGTATCCCCACGACTTCGAGGGGCACCATGTGGAACAGGAGTATCGGCCGGAGCGGTTCGACGAGGTCACGTATTACGGGCCGTCGGGGCAGGGCGAGGACGTCGAGGTCGAGCCGGGGACCGGCGCGCCGATCGAGGGGCCGACCGAGGACTGAAGCGTCTCCGATGCCGTGGGTATGCTGGGCGACGCCCACCCACCGATGGAACAGACCGGAGGTAACGGATGACGCTCCTGGCTCTCACCGGCGGCGAGACAGCCCTGATCGTATTGGCCGCGTTCTGGGGACTGCTGGTCCTGTTCCTCTGTCTGGTGCTGCTCAACACGTTCCGGGTGCTCGAGGCGACCCGCCTCACGGTCGACGCGATGCGCGAAGAGACCGTCCCGCTGCTCCGGGAGATCAAGGGGTCCGTCGAACGGACCAACGGTCATCTCGACCGGGTCGGTGGGGTCCTGGACTCCGTCGGCGGCATCGTGGGACGGGTGGAGCGATTGACGGGTCTGATCGAGCACGCGGCCGCGAGCCCGATCATGAAGTTCATCAGCGTCGGCGCCGGCCTGAAGAAGGCCGCCGAGTCCTTCGGCAAGAAGAAGTCGAAGGGCGCGCCGTCGGCGCCGGGCGCGACGGCGCCCTGACATGCGCCGGGGCTTCTGGGTCGCACTCGGGCTGGGCGCCGGCGCGACCGGCGCCGTCCTCACGTCCCGGTGGGCGAAGCGCCAGGCCAACAAGGTCAAGCCGGCGACGCTCGCCCGAGAAGCGAAGGGCGGTCTGATGGATCTGTCCAAGCTCGTGGCGGAGTCGATCGAGGAGGGGAAGCGGGCGATGGAGGAGCGGGAACGCGAGCTCCGCGCCGAGATGGACCCCGCCACCGTTCACGAGCCCGACCCCGACGAACCCACCGCCGCCTGAGATCCGCGGGGGCCCGTCGGTAGACTCGGCTTCGTGGAGGGCGAACGCATCCGCGAGTTGTTCCTGTCGTTCTTCGAGGAACGCGAACACAAGCGTGTCCCCAGCTCATCGCTGATCCCCCCGCCGGAGTCGGGGCTCCTGCTCACCAACGCGGGGATGAACCAGTTCATCCCGATCTTCCTCGGGCAGGCCGATCCCGAGTATCCCCGGGCCGTCACCGTCCAGAAGGTGATGCGCACCAACGACATCAACAACGTCGGTCGCGACGCCCGGCACGAGACGTTCTTCGAGATGCTCGGCAACTTCTCGTTCGGCGACTACTTCAAGGCCGACGCGATCCGGTGGGCGCACGAGCTCGTGACCGAGGGCTACGGGATCGACCACGACCTTCTATGGGCCACGGTGTTCGAGACGGACGAGGAGGCCGTCGAGGGCTGGGTCGACGGCGTGGGGCTCGCACCGGAGCGGATCGTGCGGCGGGGCATGCTGGATGCCGACGGCGAGCTCGCGAACTACTGGCACACGCACACGGCCGGTCCGGGAGGCCCCTGTAGCGAGATCTTCGTCGACCGGGGCCCGAAGTATGGACCCGAAGGGGGTCCCGACGCCGACGAGGAGCGCTTCATGGAGATCTGGAACCTGGTCTTCATCCAGGAGCAGGTCGACGAAAAGCTCCAGGTCACCGGGCCGCTCCCGGCGAAGAACGTCGACACCGGCTCGTCGCTCGAGCGTGTGGCGATGCTCCTCCAGGGCGTGGAGAACGTCTTCGAGACCGATCTACTCAGGCCGATCCTCGAGGTCGCCGAATCGATGTCCGGGAAGACCCACGGCGGCGATCCGACCGACGACATCTCCCTGAAGGTGATCGCCGAGCACGGCCGCGCCACCGCGTTCCTGATCGCGGACGGCGTGCAGCCCTCGAACGGGGGGCGCGGGTACATCCTGCGACGGATGCTTCGCCGCGTCGTGTCGCACGCGCGGCGTCTGGGCATCGAGCGCTCCGTGATGGATCCGATCATCGACGTCGTCGTGGATCGATTCGGCGACGCCTATCCCGAGCTGCGGGAGAACGAGGCGTTCATCCGGCAAGTGTCGGGGTCCGAGGAGGAGCGGTTCGCGGCCACGCTGCGCCAGGGATTGGTGCTCTTCGAGGATGCAAAGTCCCGGGCCGAGGAGAGCAGGATCACGGGCGAGGACGCCTTCAAGCTCTCCGACACCTTCGGGTTCCCCCTGCAGCTCACCGAGGAGCTCGCCGCGGAATCGGGGCTGACCGTCGACGGCGACCGGTTCGCGGAGCTGCTCGAGGAGCAGCGGAGCCGCGCCCGCGCCGCCGCGAAGAAGGTGCCGATCGGCCTCGACGCGGGCGCGACCCCACCGGCGACCTTCGTCGGCTACGACCACCTCGAGTCCGAGGGGAGGGTCGTGTCGCTTCTGGACCCCGAGTTCCGCGAGCTGCCCGCGGCCGAGGAGGGGCAGGAGGTTCGCGTCTTCCTCGACCGCACGCCGTTCTACGCGGAGGGGGGAGGACAGGTCGGCGACCGGGGGCTGATCCGCACGCCCTCCGGTGTCATCCTGGTGACCGACACGGTCCCCGCGGGCGACCGATCCATCGTCCACACCGGCGTGGTCGAATCGGGCGAGGTCCGGCCGGGCGAGGAGGCCCATGCGGAGGTCGACGCCGACCGCCGCGAGGCGACCGCGCGAGCCCACACCTCCACCCACGTCGTGCACGCGACGCTCCGAGAGCTCCTGGGCGAGCACGCTCGCCAGGCGGGATCGCTCGTGGAGCCCGGCCGTCTGCGCTTCGACTTCCCGCATCCGTCGGCCGTCCCCGCCGATCAGCTGCAGGAGGCGGAGCTGATCGCCAACCGCCGCCTCGCGAGGGACGACGCCCCGAGCATCTTCGAGACCTCGATGGAGGAGGCGAAGCGGCTCGGCGCCGTGATGCTGTTCGGCGAGAAGTACGGGGACACCGTCCGCGTGGTCGAGATCGGGGAGTACTCCCGGGAACTCTGCGGCGGGACCCACGTCGAGCGGACGGGGCACATCGGTGTGATCCGGCTGCTGCACGAGGGCTCGATCGGCGCCGGGATGCGGCGCGTGGAAGCGCTGGTGGGGCCCGATGCCCTCCGTGAGATCAACGCCGAACGCGCGCTGCTGCACGACCTGGTGGGCGCGCTCGGCAGCAAGGACCCTCGGTCGGCGATCGAGCACGCCCGCAAGGTGATCGAGGAGAACAAGCGTCTCCGGAGCGAGCTCGGGAAGCTGCAGAAGGGCGATCGCGACGCGATCATCGCCTCGCTCGTCGAAGGCGCGCAGGACGTCGACGGGCTCGCTCTCGTCGTGTCCGAGGTGCCGGGCGAGGACGCGAGCGGCCTCCGCGAGCTCGCCCAGAAGATCCGCGACCGCCTCCAGGGGCGACCGGCCGCGGTGGTCCTGGGAGGGGGCAGCGACGGCAAGGCACAGTTGGTCGCCGCATCCACGACCGAAGCGGTCGCGCGTGGCGTCACGGCGCCCGAGCTCCTCCGAGAGGCCGCGACCGTCATCGGCGGGGGAGCCGGGGGCAAGGACATCCTCGCTATGGCCGGTGGCCGGGACGTCGACGCGATCTCGCAAGCGCTCGGCGGGATCCCCGCGCGAGCCCGGGAGCTCCTCTCGGCATCTTGAGGTGACCGTGTCGCACGAGGTGGATCCCGGAACCGCACCGGCGGGCGAGGCGCCTCGCGAGACGGTCCGTCCCCCGGTTCTCGGCCCCGTCCTCGGGCTCGATCTCGGCGACGCGAGGATCGGGGTGGCGGTCTCCGATCCGGAGCGTCGTGTCGCGGTGCCTGTCGGCACCGTGCACGTCGGTCAGCCGCCGGGCGAGCTGAAGGCGATCGCCGCGCTCGCGGGAGAGCGCGGCGCGACCATGATCGTCATCGGCCTGCCGCTCTCGCTCCGCGGGGAGCGCGGCGAGAGCGCAGCGCACGCGGAGTCGTTCGCGGCCGCGCTCGAGGCCGTCGTCGACATTCCGATCGAGATGCAGGACGAACGCTTGTCGACCGTCGAGGCGGAGCGTGCGCTCGCCGCTGCGGGGACCCGCGGCCGCGAGCGCCGCCGCGTTGTTGATGCCTCCGCGGCGGCCGTGATCCTGCAAGCGTGGCTGGATGGTCGACGAAGCAACGGCTGAAGCAGAGAGGCCCGGTATCCTCTGCGGTGATGTCGGCGGACCCGAGCCTCCCGGGGGCCGAGCGAAGCAGGCGCCCCCGCAGGCTGTCCCTCTTCCTCGCGCTCGTACTGTTCCTCGGTGTCGTCGGCGCAGGCGTGTGGGGGGCCAGCTACTACCGCCGATGCCAGGAAGCCGCGGATGGCCCTCCGAAGCCCGTCAGCATCACCGTCGTCGAGGGAGCGACCGGCGAGCAGGTGATCGAGGAGCTGCACGATCGGGGAGTGATCCCCTGCGGTGGGTTCGTCGGCAACATCCTCCTTCGCGGGACGGGGAAGGCGGACCGGATCCGCACCGGCTCCTTCGAGCTCACGACCGGGATGACGCTCGAGGCCGCCGTGACGGCGCTCACGACACCTCCCGAGCAGGTTCCGACCGTCGAGCTGGTCCTCCCCGAAGGACTGCGCCTCACGCAGATCGCCGACAAGGTCCGCGACGACCTCCGGATCCCCGCGAAGGGCTTCCTGAAGGAAGTGGAGAGCGGACGCTACGTGCTTCCGCCGTATCTGCCGGAGGGAACGGCGTCGCCCGAAGGGTTCCTCTTCCCGAAGAGCTACGAGTTCGTGAAGGAGGGCCTGTCAGCCAGGGTGGTCGCGGAGCAGTTGCTCGAGCAGTTCCGGGAGGAGGCGGAGAAGCTGCCCTTCGACCGCACCGAAGAGCTGGGCGTCACGCCGTACGAGCTCGTCACCATCGCATCGATGATCGAGGAGGAAGCAGGGGTCGACCGGGATCGGAGGCTGATCGCGGGCGTGATCTACAACCGGCTCGAGATCGGGATGGCGCTCGGGATCGACGCGACGCTCCTCTACGACGACCCCACCCCCGACGGAGAGCTGTCGACGCAGGATCTGGCGTTCAACAGCCCGTACAACACCCGGATCAATCCCGGATTGCCGCCGACGCCGATCGCGAGCCCGGGAGAGAAATCGCTCCGCGCCGCTCTCGATCCGGCGAACACCAAGTTCCTCTACTACGTGCTCTGCGGCGCGGACGGCCACCACAAGTTCGGGCTGACGCTCGCGGAGCACAACCGGAACGTCGATGAGTGCCTCGGCTGAGAAACGGATCGGCGGCGGCACGCATGTCGTCGGGATCATCGGCTGGCCGGTCTCGCACAGCCTGTCCCCGGCGATCCACAACGCCGCCTTCTCCGCGGAGGGCCTCGACTGGGTGTACGTCCCCTTGCCCGTCCGTCCGGAGTGGCTGCAGCCGGCTCTCATCGGGCTCATTCCCTTGGGGTTCCTCGGCGCCAACGTGACGATGCCGCACAAGACGGAGGCGGCCGAGCTGATCCCGCGGCGTTCCGACGACGCCACGCTCCTTCGGGCCGTGAACACGATCACCGTTCGGGGCGGCGAGCTCGAAGGACACAACACCGACGTCGCGGGCTTCGACCGGTTCCTTCGGCGGGACGCGGGGTTCGATCCGGAGGGTCGCTCCGCGCTCCTCTACGGATCGGGCGGTGCCGCCCGCGCCTGCGCCCTCGCGCTGGCGCGCGGCGGTCTCCGGGCGCTCACGGTCGCGGCCCGTAACGAGGTCGGGGCGGCGCCACTCGTCGAGATGCTCGAGCCGCTCGGCGTGCCCGTCACGCTCGTCGGGCCGGCCGACACGGGGGAGCTGGCGGTCGACCTCGTGGTGAACGCCACCCCCGTGGGAGGAGCGGGGCAGGAACCCAACCACCCCAGCCTTCCGCACCTCGATCCGGATGTCCTGGTGATCGACCTCTTGTACGACCCGCCTTCGACCGATCTCCAGCGGCGAGCGCGGGAGGCCGGCGCCGCCGCGTTCGGGGGCCTCGGTCATCTGCTCGAGCAGGCCGCCCTGTCCTTCGAGCTGTGGACGGGGCAGCCGGCGCCCCTCGAGGTGATGTCGGCGGCGGCTATCTCCGCCCTCGCCGACCCAGAGCAGCTCCGATAGCAGCTTCGATTCAAGCGTCACCCCTGCACGGTCGATGTTCGCGAGAGGGATGAACGATTACTCGGCGCTCGCCCAGCGGGTCTCGATGAGCATCGACGGGGTCCGCGGTTGCTTGTTGCTGTCTCGAGACGGCATGATCCTGGGCGCCCACCCGGAGGGCGACGCGGAATCGCACGTCAGGTTCGCATGGGTGCGCTTCGCCGCCGTCGGCGACCCGGAGCGCTCGTACATCGAATTCGCCGACCAGATCTGGGCCTTCGTCCGCCGTGGCGGATACTCGGCGTTCGCGATCGCGGACTCGGGCGTGCGGCCCGGCGTGCTCGTGGATCTGCTCGAGCAAGCCCTGATGATGGCGGAACAAAGTCGCTCGGACGAACGCGAGACCATGCGGTTGCCCGAGATGCCGTCCGCGCCTTCCGGAAAGCCCCGGACCAGCCTTCACAAGCAGGAGCGAGCGCCCGTGTCCGCTCCGGAGCCCGGCCCGGTTCCCGCTCCCGCCGACGTCACCGCATCCCAGGAGCCCGAGGCACGAACGGCCTCACCCTCGGAAGCCGTGTCCGATCCGGCCCCGTCCGAAACCGCAGAGGCGCCTGCGGGAGCCGAGTCCACCCCTCGGTCCGATCCCCCAACGGAGATCCCGAACCGCCCTGTGAGCAGGGAGGACGAGCCGGAGGTCGACCGGATCCTCCTCGCCAAAGAGTTCGCTGGGCTGCTTCAGGTCCCGAAGGAGGATGACGAAGCAAGCAGATAGCCCCATTTGCGAGATGTGTGGGCGGCAGACCTAAGACGAATGGACCCGGCGATGACGACCGTCAAGCGGAAGTCGAAGCAACTCGGGCAGATCCTGATCGAGCTCGGCTTGATCACGCCCGAACAGCTCGACACTGCCCTCGAGGAGCACCAGAAGACGCCAAAAGCGCTCGGGCGGGTGCTGATCGACCTGGGAATGATCAAGGAGGCCGACCTGGTCCGCGCGCTCGCGGAGCAGGTGGGCCTGGAGTTCGTCGACCTCACCGACACGCAGATCGACCCGGCCTCGACGGCGCTGCTCCCCGAGGCCCTGGCACGCCGATACCGGGCGTTGCCCATCGGCGACCGCGACGGCAAGTTGTTGGTCGCGATGTCCGATCCCGCGAACGTGTACGCCCTGGACGACATCCGAACGATCACCGGTCGGGACGTGCAGCCGGTGGTCGCCACTTCCGCCGACGTCGAACAGGCGATCGCGAAGTTCGCCGGTCTCGACTCCCATGTCGAGCAGCTGGCTGCCGAAGCAGCCGAGGGTGGCGATGCAGAAGAGCTCGACCTCGAAGCGGCGCTCGAGGACGCGCCGATCGTCAAGCTCGTCAACGCGATCATGTCCCAGGCCGTCGCCGAGCGAGCGTCCGACGTCCACATCGAGCCGGGGGAGCGAGACGTTCGGATCCGGTTCCGGGTCGACGGTGTGCTCCACGAGCCCATGCGCGCGCAGCCCAAGAACCTCCAGGGTGGGCTGATCTCGCGACTCAAGGTCATGGCGGACCTCAACATCGCCGAGAAGCGCGTCCCGCAGGACGGCCGCATCTCGATGAAGGTGGGCACCAGGCAGCTCGACCTCCGTGTCGCCACGCTGCCGACCGTCCACGGCGAGAAGGTCGTGATCCGCGTGCTCGACAAGAGCAACGCGATGCTGGCGCTCTCGGAGCTGGGCTTCATGGAGGAGTCCTACCAGCGGTTCGAGACCGCGTTCCGCAAGCCGTACGGCGCGATCCTCGTGACCGGCCCGACGGGCTCGGGGAAGTCGACCACGATGTACTCGACGCTCAACATCCTGAACGAGGAATCCAAGAACATCATCACCGTCGAGGACCCGGTCGAGTACCGGATGGCCGGCGTCAACCAGATCCAGGTGAACCCGAAGGCCGGTCTCACGTTCGCCTCTGCCCTGCGGTCGATCCTGCGTGCCGACCCCGACATCGTGCTCATCGGTGAGATCCGTGACAAGGAGACGGCGACCATCGCGATCGAGGCCGCGCTGACGGGTCACCTCGTGCTGTCCTCGCTCCACACGAACGACGCCCCGTCGGCGATCAGCCGGCTGGTCGAGATGGACGTCGAGACGTTCCTCGTCGCCTCCGCGATCGACGCGGTGGTAGCCCAGCGTCTCGCCCGGATCCTGTGCGAGAAATGCAAGCAGCCCTACCGGCCCGACGTCGCCGAGCTGCAGCAGGCGGGCTTCCCGGAGGACCGCTGGGAGGAGATCGGCGAGGTCTTCCGCGCGCCCGACCTCCGGATCGCCAAGAACGACTGCAAGGCGTGCTCGGGTACCGGCTATCGGGGCCGGCTCGGGCTCTACGAAGTGATGCTCAGAAGTGAGGAGATCGAACGGCTCACGGTGGAGCGTGCATCTGCCGATGCCATCAGGGTTGTCGCGATCGAGCAGGGGATGCAGACCCTGCGTGAGGACGGATTGGCCAAGGTTCGAGCAGGTGTCACGTCGATCGAGGAAGTCGCGAGGGTGGTGAAGTGAGATGAGCTCAGTGGTTCAACAGGAAGAGGATGTACAGATCCCTATCCCCGAGTTGCTCGGTGCGCTCCTGGAGAAGGGAGGGTCCGACCTGCACCTCACGGCGGGTTCCCCGCCGATGGTGCGAGTCCACGGCGAGCTCGAAGCCGCCGGGGAATACGGGCCGCTGACGCCGCGGGCGTTGCAGGGCATGGTCTACGCGATCTTGCCCCAGAAGCTCCGTGAGCGATTCGAGCAGGAGCTCGAGCTCGACATGTCCTACTCGCTGCCGGGGCGGTCCCGCTTCCGGGTGAACGTGTTCCAGCAGCGTGACGCCGTCGGCGCCGTCTTCCGGGTGATCCCGTTCGAGATCAAGAACGTGGATGACCTCGGGCTCCCGAACGTCGTGATGGATCTCGCGCGCTTCCAGCGTGGGTTCGTCGTGGTCACGGGCCCGACGGGCTCCGGCAAGTCGACGACGCTCGCCGCCATGGTCGACATCGTGAACCGGGAGCGCGCCGGTCACATCATGACCGTGGAAGATCCGATCGAGTTCCTCCACCGGCACAAGAGCTGTGTGGTGAACCAGCGGGAGGTCGGAGCGGATACGCACGGCTTCGCGCAGGCCCTCAAGCACGTCCTTCGCCAGGACCCGGACGTGATCCTCGTCGGCGAGATGAGAGACCTCGAGACGATCGGGACGGCGATCACGGCGGCCGAGACCGGTCACCTCGTCTTCGCGACGCTGCACACGCAGGACGCGCCGCAGACGATCGACCGGATCATCGACGTGTTCCCACCCCACCAACAGCAGCAGGTCAGGGTCCAGCTGTCGACCACCCTTCAGGGTGTGGTCACCCAGCAACTGATCCCCACCCACGACGGCCTGGGACGTGTGGCCGCCGTCGAGGTGCTCGTATGCACCCCTGCCGTTCGCAACCTGATCAGGGAGGGCAAGACCCACCAGATCTATTCGTCGATGCAGGCGGGCGGTCGCTACGGGATGCAGACGATGGACATGGCCCTCGCGCAGCACATCAAGGGTGGCCGGATCTCGCAGCAGGTCGCCTTCGAGCGCTGCCACGACCCCGAGGAGCTCCAGCGGCTCATGGGCGGCTCGGCCCCGAGCGGCTCCCTCTCCGACGGCTACGACGCCCCCGTGGGCTCCTACGGGAGCTCGTCGGGCGGCATGCTGATGGGAGGCTGAGATGGCAGATACCTTCCAGTACAAGGTTCGCGACCGGACCGGCAACGTCACCACCGGGTCGCTGGTCGCCGATAGCGAAGCCCTGGTCCTCTCGCGCCTGCGCGAGCAGGGGCTCACGCCGCTGGACGTCAAGCGCCAGAAGCGGGGCATCGGGCAGATCGAGTTCGGCGGCAAGAAGGTCAAGCTCAAGCAGGTCGCGCTCTTCTCCCGCCAGTTCGCCACGATGGTCAACTCCGGGCTGCCGATCCTCCGTGCGATCGGCATCCTGTCGGATCAGAGCGACAACAAGGAGCTGGCCCGCGTCCTGAGCGAGGTTCGCCTCGACGTCGAGCAGGGTTCGTCGCTGTCCGGCGCGATCGGGAAGCACGACCACGTCTTCAACAACCTGTACGTCTCGATGGTGAGGGCAGGGGAGACGGGTGGGTCCCTGGACTCCACCCTGACAGCCCTGGCCGACATGATCGAGCGCGAGGTGCGGCTGCGCGGGAAGATCAAATCGGCGATGACCTACCCGATCGCCGTGGTCGCCCTCGTGATCCTCATCATGTCCGCGATGCTTCTCTTCGTGGTCCCACAGTTCGAGTCGATCTTCAGCCAGCTCGGTGGGACGCTCCCGCTGCCCACCCGGGGTCTGTTGTGGATGTCCGAGATGTTCAAGGCGTATTGGTACATCGTCCTGGGTGGGGCGCTCGCTGCCCGGTTCTTCTTCCGCCGGTACAAGAAGACGGAGAAGGGCCGCGAGGTCGTCGACTCCGTGAAGCTCCGGGCCCCGGTGTTCGGAGCGCTCTTCCACAAGACCGCGCTGTCCCGGTTCTCGAGCACGCTCGCCATGCTGATGAAGTCCGGTGTGCCGATCCTCCAGGCCCTCGAGATCGTCAGCGAAACGGTGAACAACAAGGTCGTCGGCAAAGCGATCACCGAGGTGCAGGTGTCGGTGCGCGACGGTGAGTCGATCGCGAAGCCACTCTTGAAGTACCCGGTCTTCCCCCCGATGGTCGTGCAGATGATCTCGGTCGGCGAGGAGACGGGCCAGGTCGACCTCATGCTCGAGAAGATCGCGCAGTTCTACGACCAGGAGGTCGAGGCGGCGGTCGACTCCCTGACGTCGCTGATCGAGCCGATCCTGATCGCGGTCATCGGTGGGTGTGTGGGAGCTGCGGTCGTGGCCCTGTACATGCCGATGTTCAACATCATCAAGCTGATCCAGTAAGAGCTCCGTCATCGCCGGACGGAGATGGTGGGCCGGCGGCGCCTTCGGGCGCCGCCGGCCCCCGTCGTTCTGGGCGCTTCGAATGACTCCCCATCTCTGGGTAGGACGAATGGACTAATTCGATGTTCTTGCCCCGCAGGGCTTCAGTTCGACCCGGAGGGGGCCGACATCAGTGGAGAACGCGCACCACTGTGGTGCGCAACAAACAAAGGAAGGGAGGCGAGGCACATGCTCAAGCGTTTGCGCGAGCGTGAGGAGGGTTTCACCCTCATCGAGTTGATGGTGGTCGTTCTGATCATCGGCATCCTGGTCGCCATCGCTCTGCCGACGTTCCTCGGCGCCCGTGAGCGGGCGCAGAACCGGGCGGCTCAGTCGAGCCTCCGGAACGCACTGGTCGCTGCGAAGACGATGTACACCGACGTCAGCGACTACAGCACCGCCGACGAAGTGGCTGCCACCGGTCTTCCGACCGTTGAGCCGTCGCTGCAGTACGTCGGCGCCGCTGTGCCGTCGACGGCGAACACGATGGTCAGCGTCCAGGTCTCAGGCGCCAATGACGAGATCTGGTCCGGCGCCACGCTGTCGGAATCCGGTGACTGCTACTGGATCACCGACAACGCCACCGGTCCCGGGACTCGCTACGGCACCGGCACCGCTGCGACATGCACGGGTGCTGACGCCGACGGCGCTGCGCTCACCAAGTGGTAAGCCGCTAGGCGAACCTCGAACCACGCATCAAGGCTGGAAGGGCGGCCCCTCGGGGCCGCCCTTTCCGCATCCACCCCATATCGGGTACGGCGCAATGCGGAAGACCCTCAAGGGGGGCCCAGCACGTGCCGACTTCATAGGGGAAGGCCTCTTCGAAGGGCAGAGCATGAGCAGGCGTCAGTCCATACGGTGGTTCCGTGCGCGCCTCCATGGCGAGCGCGGGTTCACCATCCTCGAAACGGTCATCGCGCTGATGGTCGTGTTCGCTTCGCTGACCGCTCTCACGTACACCGTGTCGAACGGCTTTCGGTACACGGGGTACGGCCGCGATCGCATCCAGGCGAGCGGGATCGCGAACCGGATCATGGAGGACATCCGCGGGCTCGCCTACACCAAGATCACGAACGGGATCCCCACCTCCGAGCTCGCCGCCGACAGCCGTGCAGTGAACTGCTCCGGCACGTTCCGGTTCCAGTCCTGCACCGGGGAGAAGATCGTGTCGTCGACGTTCGATGCGGCCTACACGGCCGCATGGCTCGTCCCGCACACGGGCACCCTGGCCGCCGGCAACCTGGACGTGACCTACGCGACGTACATCACCAACGACACGCCGACCACTACGCCGTACCGAGTGACGGTGATCGTCCAGTGGGCGAATGGAGCGATCGCGAACGCGCCGAACAACTCCGTGAAGCTTCAGAGCCTCTTCTGGTCTCCCGACGGCTGCGTGAACTCCACCACCCACCCGTTCGCGGCGCCGTGCCAGCCGTTCTTCTACGGGCAGGTCGACGCACCGCAAGCCCGCTTCTCGGTCACGGGCCAGCTCTACGACTTCGCGATCGACTTCGACGCGCTCGCCGTGACGCTCCCCGGCATCAGCGCGACGACGCAGGAGGAGCAGACGAGCCAGCTGAACGCGACAAGCACGCTGTCGGGCATCACGTTCACGGACAGCGCCGGCGACGAGCAGGTCGGTGATCAGCGGGCGGCCACCGACGCCGACGACCAGGCGGAGACGGCGGCGGCGGCCGTTGCGGGCGGCGCGACGACCAACGTCTCTGCGCTCACCCTCTCGAGGCTCGCCACCGGTGGGAGCGGCCAGCAGGTCGGCCTCCGTGTCAACGTCGCCGCGGGAGATCTCGAGGGTCGTTCCGCGTCCGTCGACGCGTCCGGCTCCGACGCCTTCGCGTGCCCGACCACGGGGACCCGGGAAGCAGACCTCCTGCCGTGTGCCGGAGGGCACGCTCGCCAGGTGGGGACCATCACGGTCGAGGTGCTGCACGCACAGATCTTGGCCGCTCTCGGCCCCGCCAACCTGCTTCGCGTCGTCGCCCCCGCCACGAACACAACGGCATGGATCGATCGCGATGTGGGAGGGACGAACGAGGACGGCCTGATCGACGTGCACGCCAACCGCACCCTCGGCACGATCCAGATCGGCGGTTTCCCGAGCGCCGGCATGACGGCGCTGACCGGGATGAGCACCACGCAGACCAACGACACCAACTACTGCGTGCGACTGGTCGGGTATGCCGACACCGCCCGCGCCGTCGCGGGGGAGAGCACCGCGACCGCTCCCTCCGCATCGGTCACCGCCGGGACCTTCTTCTACTACAGCGGCTCCGGCTACTCGAACAAGGCCACGACGGACTCCTCCCTCGACGCGCTGACGGTCTCGTGCTCCAAGACGCAGCTCGTCGGTTCCTCGAGCGTGACGTGGCGCGTCACCGTTGCGTCGGGCGGGCTCGTGCACGGAACCACCACGACCGCCCAGACGGTCGATCCCACTGACGGGAACAAGCGCTGGGACGTGACCGCATCGACCCAGCCGATCGAGATCACCCTCAGGTACGAGCTCATCGTGGACGGGATCACCCAGATCAACCTCCTCTCCACCTTCAACCCAGGCGACCTGCTGGCACACGGGATCTACGAGCCCCCGCCGGCCACTCAGGGGGCGTAGGCAGATGGAGCGGTTGCGGCGCCGGCTGGGGGAGGAACGAGGGATGACCCTCGTCGAGCTCATCGTCGCGATGGGGATCCTGTCGATCGTGATGTTGGTCCTCACGACGACGCTCTCGAGCATCCAGCGGGCGGTGGTGGAAGAAGACGTCCGGATCCGGCTCAATGACCAGGCGCGTCTCGCGCTCCAGTCGCTCGATCGCCTGGTCCGATCCGGCAACATCCTCTACGACCCGGTGGACGAATCCGGGAACGACCCGTACGACGCGGGCGCGACAGGGTATCTGTTTCGCATCTACACCCAGGCGGAGCAGTCTGCCAGCCAGGACGCCCGCTGCGCGCTCTGGCTCGTGAACGACGAGCAGCAACTCATCTACCGCACGTGGCCGATCCTGGATCCCGATGCGGCGAGCGACTGGACGATCGTCGCCGACGGCATCGTGAACCGCGATCTCGCGGCACCGGCCTTCACGCTCGACTCGGCCGGGCGCACGATCGCCGTCGAGTTCCACGTGAATCCCGACCTGGCGAAGAGACCTCAGGCCACGCAGGTGATGGAGGCATCCCTGACCGGACGGAACACGTCGTTCGGCTACCCGATACAGCTGTGCTCGGAACTTCCCGATCCGCTCATCTGACATGAGGAGACGACAAGGCATGCTCAACCGACTGCGAGACGAGGAACACGGTGTCGCGATGATCATGGCGCTCGCCGTCTCCTTCATCGTGCTGCTGCTCTCCGTCGTGGTGGTCGCACAGTCGATCCATTCGCTCGAATCCAGCGGCTACGACCGGGAGCGCCTCCTGTCCGTGAACGCGGCCGAGGCGGGTACGAACCACTGGTACGCCTTCCTCGAAACGACCCCGCCCGGCACCATGGCGACGAACGGCGGATGCAACGCGGGAACGGGCCGACTCACGATCAGCGACATGGTGCAATCGGGACCGTCGGCGGCCGCCTTCACGTCCGTCGGCACGTTCTACGCGGCCGATGGGACCACGGTGATGAACTGTTCCACGTTCAGCGACACGACCTACCCTTCGTTCGTCAAGGTCGAGTCCACCGGAACGATCAACGGATCGCCGAACCGGACCATCGAGACCTACGTCCGGCTCACGCCCAACTTCGGTGGCTTCGGGGCCGCGATCCTCGCGGTCAACGGCGCGACGATCACGAACAACTTCACCGTCACCGGCAACAGCGGCAACGACGGCGATATGTTCATCTTGAACGGGAACCTCGTGATCTCGAACGGGATGACCCTGTACGGCAACGTGTATGTGCCGCACGGCAGCGCCGCATTCCACAACAACACCGTGGTGAAGGGGAGCATCTGGGCACGGGATGACGTGGACGTCGAGAATCCGGCGACGATCGAGGGCGCCGCCCTCTCTTCGGAGGGAGACATCATCGGCTCCGGCTTCATCAACGACGACGCGACGGCCGCCGGTGACGTCGACACCACCGGCCTCACGATCGGCGGCGTCGTCACCGAGTTTGTGAGCATGCCGGACGTCCCCACGCAGACGTTCCCGCAGATCACGTCGAGCACGGCCGCGTGGATCACGGAGGGCTACACGCTGGTCGACCTGAGCACGTCCACCGGCACCACGAAGTGCGCCAAGGCTCGCGACTGGATCACGACCAGGTGGGCGACGAGTGGCATCACGAACGCGCTGATCCGCATCGATGAGACGTGCACCTTCCAGGCCACCCCACCGAACAACCAGACCTTCACCGTGCGTGGACACTTGGCGATCCTCTCCGACGGGGGGTTCAACTTTTCCCAGCAGTCCAATTGGAACGCGTCCACGTCCATCAAGCACCTCCACTTCATCAGCGTGTACTCGGCCACATGCAACTCGACGACCAAGGACATCTCGGTCAGCAACAACACGAACTTCAACAGTTTCACGCAGGTGTCCTTCTACACGCCGTGCAGGGCCACGATGAACAACACGAACTCCTTCGCGGGCCAGGTGCTGGCGAAGGACGTCACGATCGGCAACAACTTCAAGATGTCCTACAAGCCGGTGCTGGTCCCGGGGATCACCGGTGTGACGGGCTTCAAGCAGGACATCTCCTACATCCACGAATGAGTCTGGGGTTCTTCCGCCACCGCGGCCCCGCCTGCGGGTAGGGTTCGGCCCCGTGGATGACGCCTGGATCCGCGCGATCGTCGCTCTGCCGTTCGGCCTCGGCGTGGGGAGCTTCATGACGGTCGCGGTCTATCGGCTCCCCAGGGGCGAGTCCGTGGTGCGACCTCGGTCGAAGTGCCCTTCCTGTGGAGCCGAGATCGGTGCTCGCGACAACATCCCCGTGCTCTCCTGGCTGCTGCTCCGGGGCAGATGCCGCCGATGCGGTGCACGGATCTCCGTCGAGTACCCGTTGGTCGAGCTGGCCACGGCCGGTCTCGTGGTCCTCGCGGCGATCCGGTACCCGAACCCGTGGCAGGCGGTGTTGGTCGGAGGCCTCCTCGCGCTCATGCCGGGGATCGCCCTGATCGACCTCAGACATCGGATCATCCCCAACCGCCTGATGTACCCCTCGCTTGTCCTGTTCTCCGTGCTCATCCTGCTCGCCTGGTTGATCGGTGATGCCGCGGACCCGGTCCGTGCGGGCATCGGGCTCCTGCTGTTCGGAGGGATCCTCTTCGTCGTCGCGGCGGTGTCCGGGGGGATGGGGATGGGTGATGTGAAGCTCGCCGCGCTGATCGGCCTGGTCCTCGGGTCGCTCGGCCTGCGCTTCGTCGGCGTGGCCGCGGCCGGAGCCATCGTTTCGGGGGGTCTCGGGGGACTGGTCGCTCTGACGATGGGGAGGGGCCGCAAGAGCGCGATCCCGTTCGGGCCTTACCTCGCGGCGGGCGCGGTGGTGGCGGGCCTGTGGGGCGAGGAGATCGCCTCCTGGTACATCGGCCGCTTCCTCTGATCGCCTCCGAGACTCCCTCCAGGACTTCGTCGGCCCCGCTTCCTCCGGAGCATCGTTCCTCCTGAACCTCCCTCCTTCTGACCTGCACCTTCAGGGCATCCGTTCTTAAGGGCCCGAGATGTTTGACTTCGCTAGTTGCCTGGTGTGGAGTAACACCCCCAACGAGGCAGGTGTGCCTCAAAGCAGCTGATGTGGCTGATGTGCTTCGTGTGACACATGAGATACAACGAAGGAGCGTAGTGACCGAATCGCGGGCGTTCGTGACGGGGAGGCTCTTCACCGTGGCTGAGGTGGCCGCGGCGATGCGCGTCTCCAACATGACCGTCTACCGGCTCATCCGGTCAGGTGAGCTCCCGGCGCTCCGGGTGGGCAAGGGCTACCGGATCTTCGAGGCGGATCTCGAACGGTTCCTGGAAGGACGTTCCGTGCACGTGGAGGGCAGCTAGTGCCGAAGACGAGGATCGGGCTGGACGTCGGCTCGACCGCCGTTCGAGCGGCCGAGCTGGCGGAGGGATCGCCTCCGACGGTCATCCGCGCTGCGCAGGTGCCGCTTCCCGTGGGTGCTGTCGAGAACGGGGAGGTCCGGGACGTCGAGGCGGTGTCCCAGGCTCTGCGAGAGCTCTGGTCGTCGAGCCACGGCGGGTTCAAGTCACGAAAGGTCTGGATGGGGGTGGGGAATCAGCGCGTCGTCGTCCGGGAGATCGCACTCCCGACGATGCCTGAGAAGGAACTCCGGCAATCGCTCGGGTTCCAGGTCCAGGAGTTCATACCGATGCCCGTCGATGAGGCGGTCCTGGACTACCACCTGATCGAGGAGATCGAGGTCGAGGGCCGTCAGATGCTCCGTTTGCTGTTGGTGGCGGCGCAGAAGGCGATGGTGGACACGCTTATCGCCGCCGCGACGAGCGCGAAGCTCGAGCCGGTGGGGCTCGACCTGGTTCCGTTCGCGCTGGTCCGGGCCGTCGGGGCGACCGGCGCCGGGATGGAGCTCGAGACCAGCGGGGGCGAGGCCGTCGTCGACGTCGGAGCCCACGTCACGAACATCGTCGTCCATTCGGCCGGGGAGACCCGGTTCGTCCGGATCCTCCCGTCGGGAGGCCGGGACATCACCGTGGCGATCGCTCGAGGCATGTCCGTGGAGGACGACGTCGCCGAGCGGTTGAAGCGGGGAGACGTCGGGGGGGATGCAGAGCCCACACCCGATGAGGCGACAGAGATCGCGAGGCAGCTCGCGCAGGCGAGCGAGATCGCGATGCAGCGTGCGACCCAGTTCGTCGACGAGATCCGATCCTCGCTCGAGTTCTACACGGCGCAGACCCAGGGCGCTCGCATCGAGCGCCTGCTCATCTCCGGTGGCGGGTCGAAGCTCGATGGCTTCATCGACATCTTGCGGCAGCGGATCCCCGTCACCGTCGAGCCAGGCCGCGTGTTCAGTCGTGTCGGATCGAAGTTGTCCCTGTCCGAGGCGGCGCAGGCGGAGGCAGAGCCGCTGCTCGCAACCGCCGTCGGCCTCGGCATCCCCTGGAGCGGCTCGTGAGCCAGGTCAACCTCCTCCCGCCCGAGATCCTCGCCTCCCAGCGTCAGCGACGGCTGGCCGGCGTTGTCGCGCTTGCCGGCGTCGGGGTGATCGGACTCATCCTCGTCTTCTATGTCCTTCAGCTAGGGAACCTGAGTGCCGTCAGAAGTGACATCGAGGCGCAGGAGCAGACCAACCAGGGGTTGCAGCGAGAGATCGAGGCACTCCGTGAGTTCGAGGAGCTGCGTGCGCAGGCCCAAGCGAAGCAGGAGCTCCTGGATTCCGTCTACGCCAACGAGATCTCCTTCTCGGGGTTGCTCATGGATGTTTCTCGCGTGATCCCGAGCACCGCAGCGCTCACCGCGATGACCGCCACCTCCCAGGAGCCGACCGCATCCGTCGAAGGCGAGACGACGTTCACCGGTCGGATCGATGTCGCCGGCTTGGCCCTGGACTACGACACGGTCGCCTCATGGCTCACGCGTCTCGAACGGGTTCGCGGCTGGGTCAACCCATGGGTGAACTCCATCGCAGATCCGGAGAACGGGCCGATCACATACACCTCGGGAGTCGACCTGACCGAGGCCGTGGTCACGGACCGGGGAAGCCAAGCAGGGGGAGTGGCAGCCGATGCAGGGTAGGAGAGCCGTGATCGTCGCCGGCGCGGGAGCCGCGATCCTGGGATTGCTGTTGGTGTTCTTCCTCGTCCTGCCCAAGATGAATGAGGTCGCCCAGGCGAGAGAAGAGCTCGAGGACACGCGTGCGCAGCAGCAGACGTTGAGCGCGCAGCTGAACGCGCTGGAGCAGGCGCGCGATGAGGCGCCGGAGAACGAGGCGGCCATCCGGGAGGTCGACGCGAAGGTGCCGCCCACGGCCGATCTCCCGGGCGCGATCCTCTTCCTGCGCAACGCCGCGTCGGTCTCCGGCGTGGCGGTCCTGAGCCTCACGCCGGCCACGCCCGCCGCCTCGGAAACGGCGTCGTTCTCGAGCATCTCCATCTCTGCGAGCGGTGAGGGCTCGTACTTCGCGCTCGTGAAGTACCTCCACGAGATCGAAACGCTCCCTCGCGCCGCGACTGTCCAGTCGACGGATCTCAGCCCGACCGAGGGGTCGGGACTCTCGTTCGCCGCCACGATCACGCTGTACACGAGCGACGTCAGCTCGGGACCGGGCTCCGAGCCCGGCCCGACCGAGCAGGGATCGATCCCGGAGGCCTAACGATGGCGCTATCTGAACGAGATCGACGAACAGTCACCATCGGCGGCGTCGTCCTCGGCGTGCTCCTGGCGGGCTTCGTGCTGTTCTCCGTTCTCGGAGGGGGCGAGGAGGCCTTCCCGCCGATCCCTCCGACGACGCCCGGTGCCGAGTCGCCCAGCCCCTCACCCGAGGCCGGCCCTCCGATCCAGAGCTTCACCGGGCGGGACCCCTTCTCCGTCCCGCCCTTCCTCTCGCCCTCCCCGTCGCCGACGGTTCCCGGTGGCGGCGGGGACGGGGATGGGAACGGGGACGGGAGCGGAACCCCCTCTCCGTCGAACGGCGGCGGCGGCACGCAGACGCCGTCCCCGACGGCGCCGGGCGGTGGGTCGAGTCGCAATGTCGGCGGGTCCACGGTCGTGTTGCTCGACATCTTCGAGCGCGACGGTGTGACCCACGCGCAGGTTGAGGTCGACGGAACGGTCTACGACGTGGTCGTCGGGGAGCAGTTCGCGAGCGGCAGGTTCGAGCTGCGCTCGGTGGGAGGGAGCTGCGCGACGTTCCTCTTCGGGGACGAGCAGTTCACCCTCTGCATCGATGCGCAGAAATAGCCCGGCGACCCGCCCACGGGGGGAGCGGTCGCCGGTCGCGGGGGCGGCGCTTGCGCCGCCCCCGCACCCTCAGGTCGGCGCGATGGGGTCCGATACGATGCTTCCGTGCTCAGGATGCTCACCGCCGGGGAGTCTCACGGGAAGGCGCTGGCGGCCATCCTCGAAGGGATGCCGGCGGCCGTGCCCTTGGCTCCCAAGGAGATCGCGGGTGAGCTCGCTCGGCGTCGCCACGGGCACGGACGCGGTGGGCGGCAACGCCTGGAGACCGATGCCCTCGACATCCTGAGCGGCGTCCGTCACGGAAGGACCCTCGGATCGCCCATCGCCATCACGATCCCCAACAACGAGTGGGAGACGAAGTACCGGGACCTCATGGCGGTGGAGGGAGAGGGCGATCCGGCCGACCGGCTCACCAGGCCACGCCCCGGTCATGCCGACCTCGCGGGAGCGATGAAGTACGGGTTCGACGACGTCCGCAACGTGTTGGAGCGCGCGAGCGCGCGTGAGACGGCGGCCCGGGTGGCGATCGGGGCCGTCTGCAAGGCCTTCCTCGCGGAGCTGGAGATCCGGATCGTCTCGCACGTCGTCCGCATCGGGAAGGTGACGGTGCGAGCATCCGGCCGCCCGCCGGCACCGGAGGATCTGGACGCCGTGGACGCCTCGCCGGTGCGCTGCTTCGACGAAGCCGTGGGGGAGAAGATGGTCGCGGAGATCGACCGGGTCCGGAAGGCGAGGGACACGGTGGGGGGCGAGTTCGAGGTGATCGCTTACGGGTGCCCGGCCGGACTGGGTTCACACGTGCACTACGACCGGAAGCTCGACGGGCGCCTCGCACTCGGGTTGATGAGCATCCAGTCGGTGAAGGGCGTCGGGATCGGCGACGGGTTCGCATCCGCCGCCCGGTACGGCTCGGCGGCGCACGACGAGATCGTGCGGCGCAACGGCCGGATCGCCCGGGCGACGGCGCGCGCGGGCGGGATCGAGGGAGGGATGAGCACCGGGCAGCCGATCCGCGTCCGGGCGGCGATGAAGCCCTTCTCGAGCCTGCCGAAGGCGCTCGCGACCGTCGACCTGGCGACGGGCGAGGACGCCGTCGCGATCAAGCAGCGGACCGACGTCTGCGCCGTCCCCGCCGGGGGCGTGGTCGGTGAGGCGGTCGTGGCGTTCGAGCTCGCGAACGCGCTCGTGGAGAAGTTCGGGGGAGACTCGCTCCCGGAGACCCGGCGCAACCTGGACGCGTTCGTGGAGGGGCTGCCGTGATCGTGTATCTCGTGGGCATGCCGGGGGCGGGCAAGTCCACAGTGGGCCGGGAGCTTGCGGGGCGCCTCGGCGTTCCTTTCGTGGACCTCGACTCGGAGATCGAGCGGGAGGCCGGGGCGGCCGTCACCGACATCTTCCGGGACGAAGGTGAGGCCGCATTCCGCGCCCTGGAGGCCGCCGCCCTCGTGAAGGCGTCGATGCAGGATCCCGCGGTGGTCGCCTGCGGTGGCGGCGTGGTGTTGGAGCCCGCCAACCGGATCACGCTGCGGAACACCGGCGTGGCGGTGTACCTGGACGTGCCGCTCGAAGAGCTGCGTCGCCGCGTGGAGCCGGCGAAGGACCGGCCGTTGATCAGGCAGGAGGGAGATCTCGAACGTCTGCTGGCCTCGCGGGGGCCTCTGTATCGCGAGTTCGCCGCCCACGTGGTCGATGCGAGCGGCGATCCGGGAACCGTGGCGGACGCGATCGTCGAGGAGCTCCGTTGGTCCGTGTGACCGTCGCGGTGCCGGGACATCCCTACGAAGTGACGATCGGGCCGGGGATCATCGGGAGCGCGAACGAGCACCTGCCGGACCTGCCGGGAGCCACGACGGCGTTCGTCGTGTCGGATCGTGCGGTGTCGGATCTCCATCACGAGCCCCTCGCCAAGGCGATCGAGGAGCGCGGTCTCGCATCGGTGCTCCTCCTCGTCCCCTCCGGAGAGGAGGCCAAGTCACTCAAGGGCTACGAGAGCCTCCTGCGGCAGCTGGCGGGGCGCGAGGCGCACCGAGACGACGTGATCCTCGCGCTAGGCGGTGGCGCCGTGGGGGACCTAGCGGGTTTCGTGGCCTCCACCTACATGCGAGGGATCGGGTTCATCCAGATCCCCACGACGTTGACCGCGCAGGTGGACGCGGCGATCGGGGGCAAGTCAGCGGTGAACCTCCCGGAAGGGAAGAACCTCGTCGGCACGTTCGCGCAGCCCCTCGCGGTCCTGGCCGATGTCGACGTACTCCCGACCCTCGCCGAGCGGGACTACCGATCCGGACTGGCCGAGGTGGCGAAGTACGCGCTCACGCTCGACGAGAAGCTCCTCGCGCTGCTGGAGAGCAACCCCGGTCCGGTCGTCGCGCGCGACCCGGTCGTGATGGAGGACGTGGTCGCGCGGTGCGTCGCGGCGAAGGCGCGGATCGTCGCGGAGGACGAACGAGACGCGAGTGCCCGGCTGGTCCTCAACTACGGCCACACGCTCGGCCACGCGCTGGAGAGGCTGGACGCGTTCCGGGGCCGGACCCACGGAGAGGGGGTCGCTCTCGGGATGGTCTTCGCCGCGTCCCTGGCCGAGTCGCGAGGCCTCGCGCCGGGGTTGTCGGTGCGAACGAACCGGCTGCTTGGATCCCTCGGGCTGGATCCCGACGGGACCCTGCCGTCCGCGGAGGACGTGCAGCGATGCCTCCGCCTCGACAAGAAATATCGGGGTGGGGTGAGATTCGTGCTCTTGGAAGACGTCGGCCGTCCCGTCGTCGTGGACGATGTGTCGGACGAGGAGGTGCGATCCGTGCTGCACGAGATGGGAGCCCCGGCATGAAGGTGCTGTTCCTGTTCGGTCCGAACCTGGGGGCCCTCGGGCGCCGGGATCAGGCCCTGTACGGATCCGAGAGCCTTGAGGACATCATGGGCTCCGTGGAGGGGCGCGGCGCGGGCTTGGGCCACGAGGTCGTCTGGCGGCAGTCCGATCACGAGGGAGACCTTGTGGGCTGGCTGCTCGGCGCGGCGGCCGAGGATGTCGGCGCGATCGTGATCAATCCCGGCGCGCTGACCCACTACTCCTACGCTCTCCGCGATGCGGTCGAGGCGAGCGGCCTTCCCGTGATCGAGGTGCACATGTCCAACACCCAGGCGCGAGAGGACTTCCGTCACCGATCCGTGGTGAGCGACGTCTGCCGCGCATCCATCATCGGCCTCGGGGCCGGTGGCTATCATCTCGCTCTGGAGGCGATCCCGTGGATCACGTGACGAGAAGGAAGCTGCTCACCCAGCGATGTGCGGAGCTCGACGTCGACGCGCTCCTCGTGACCAAGCTCGCGAATGTCCGCTACCTCACGGGGTTCACCGGCTCGTGGGCGACGGCGCTCCTCAGCCCGGCGGAGTCGGTGTTCTTCACGGACGGTCGATACGGGGAGCAGGCCCGGCACGAGGTCCCGGACCTGATCCGGGTCGCATCGATGGAGGCCCCCGCCGGGGCCGTTCATGACCACATCCGGCGCCTGGGGATCGGCCGGCTTGGCTTCGAACGGCATGCCGTCACCGTGTCGCAGCTCGAGCGATGGCAGGAGGCTTTCGACGGGGTCGAGCTGAGGGGGATCGGCGAGGAGGTGGAGCGACTTCGGTGGGCGAAGGACGCCGAAGAGATCGCGCTGCTGCGGTCGGCGCAAGAGGCCACCGACGGCGCCTTCGAGGACGTCCTCGATCTGCTCGTGGTCGGCATCACGGAAAGGCAGGCGGGCGTGCAGCTCGAGCTGGCGATGGCGAGACACGGAGCCGACGCATTGTCGTTCGCCCCGATCGTCGCCTTCGGCGAACACGCAGCCGAGCCGCACCACCAGCCGTGTCATCGCGCGCTTACCGAAGGCGACGTGATCAAGATGGATTTCGGCGCGCTCGTCGGCGGGTATCACACCGACATGACGCGGACGGTCGCCTTCGGCGAGCCGGCCTCGGAACTGCGCAAGGTGCACGACGTCGTGGCCGCGGCCCAGCAGGCGGGGATCGACGCGCTCCGACCGGGGGTGTCCGGCGGCGATGTGGATCGTGCGGCTCGAGGTGTGATCGAGGACGCCGGCTACGGGGACCGCTTCACGCACGGCCTCGGTCACGGCGTCGGCCTCGAGATCCACGAAGGCCCGTCCCTCCGCCGCGATGGTGAGGATGTCCTTCCGGTGGGCGCGGTGGTCACCGTCGAGCCGGGGATCTACCTCCCCGGCATGGGCGGGGTGCGGATCGAGGATGCCGTCGAGCTCACGGAGGAGGGACCGAGCGTGCTCGGCGTCTCCACGCGAGAGCTGATCGAGCTCTAACGCCGGGATGAGCGTTTCCACCAACGACCTGAAGAACGGCATGACACTGGAGCTCGATGGCACCCTGTACCAGGTCGTCGAATTCCAACACGTGAAGCCGGGGAAGGGTGGCGCCTTCGTCCGCACCAAGCTCCGCAACGTGAGGACGGGAGCCGTGGCGGACAAGACGTTCAACGCCGGCGTCAAGGTGGGCCTCGCGATCGTCGAGCGCAGGGAGATGCAGTACCTGTATCCCGACGGCCCCGACCTGGTGTTCATGGATCTCCAGACCTACGAACAGGTCCATGTCCCCGGCACCGTGGTGGGCGAGGCAGGCAGGTACGTGACCGAAGGTGGTCAGGCGACGATCGCCACCCACCAGGGCGTGGCGATCTCGGTCGATCTCCCCGCCTCGATGGTGCTCGCCGTCACCAACACGGATCCGGCGGCCAAGGGCGATACCCGTACGAACGCACTCAAGCCGGCGACACTCGAGACCGGCGTCGTGGTGCAGGTCCCACTGTTCGTCGAGGAAGGCGATCGGGTGAAGGTGGACACGCGCTCGGGCGAGTACATCGAGCGCGTGAAGGCGTGACGTCGCGGCGCGACGCTCGCCGCCACGCGATCGACATCCTTTACCAGGCGGACGTCACCCAGGCGGATCCCACCGTGGTGCTCGCCGAGTGGATCGACGCCGGCCGTCTGCTCGCGCCGTTCACCGCCGAGCTCGTCGAGGGGGTGGAGGAGCATCTCCCGGAGATCGATCTGCTCCTCGAGGAGCACACGGAGGGATGGACGGTGTCGCGCATGGCGGCGCTGGATAGAACGATCCTGCGAGTCGGCGTGCACGAGCTCTGTCACCGCCCCGACATCCCCCCGTCCGTTGCCATCAGTGAGGCGGTGGAGGCGGCGACGGACCTGTCCGCGGAGGGAGCGCCGAGGTTCGTGAACGGGATCCTCGGGAAGATCGCGAGCGAGCTGCGGCCCGCCGCGGCCGACGATCCGGCCAAGGAAGCGGGAAGGGGCTAGAGGGTCGTCTCCCGGCGCTCGTCTCCGTCCGGAGCGAGCCCCGGTGGCGGCGCGGCGGGGGCAGGTCCCACGCCCGAGGCGGGCGGCGTCGCCTCCATGCCGTCGTCGGGCACCTCGTTGCCCTCCTTGAGTCCCTTCTTGAACTCGCCCGACGACCGGCCGAGGTTCCGGGCGATGTCGGGCAGCTTGCTGGCGCCGAAGACCACGGCCACCGCGAGAATGATCCATCCCCAGTCAGGCATCTCCACCGCTCCTTGTTCGTTCGATGTCCATAGTCTACGCCGGGCACCGTGGCCGACCGCGCTCGCTCGTTGCTCGGCCGCCGTCGCCGGGGTATCCTTCGACAGCACTTCCCCTTTAAGTCCGGTCCCGTGAGGCCGGGAAGGGAGCCAACCGATGCAGCACAACTTGCGCGCCTCCTCGCCTGCTCGAGGAGGCGTTCCCGTGTGAGCAGGATCCTCGCCCCCGACGACGTGCGACGGGCGCTCGCCCGGATCGCCCACGAGATCGTCGAGCGGGAACGGATCGACGGCTTGGTACTCGTGGGGATCGCCGATCGCGGGGACCACCTCGCCTTCCGCCTGTCCCGTGAGATCGCCAAGATCGAGGACGCGGACGTCCCGGTCGGCGTCTTGGACATCAGCTTCTATCGCGACGACATCGGCCTCACCGCGGAGGCGCCGGAGGTCCACGAGACGAGGATCCCGTTCGACGTCACCGGCCGCACGGTGGTGTTGGTCGACGACGTCCTCTATACGGGTCGCACGATCCGCGCGGCGATGGACGCGCTGATGGACCTGGGGAGGCCCCGCCGGATCCGCCTCGCGGTCCTGGTCGACCGCGGACATCGCGAGTTGCCGATCCGCGCGGACTTCGTCGGGAAGAACGTGCCCACGCAGCACGGGGACGACGTCCGCGTGATGGTCACCGAGGTCGACGGCGAGGACGGTGCTGTCGTCCAGGAAGGATCGACAGGACCGACCGTCACGGACGCCCCGGCCGTCGCCGGTCGAGGGGAGAGTGCGTGAACGAGCATCTGCTGTCGATGCACGACGTGACCGCTGAGGACGTGTTCCGCATCCTCGATACGGCCGAGTCCTTCCGCGAGGTCGGTACCCGGGTGATCAAGAAGGTCCCCGCCTTGCGCGGACGAACGGTCGTGAACCTCTTCTACGAGAACTCCACCCGGACCCGGATCTCGTTCGAGCTGGCGGCCAAGCGCTTGTCGGCCGACGTGATCAACTTCGCCTCCGGTGGCTCGAGCGTCTCGAAGGGGGAATCCCTCAAGGACACGGCCCTCACCCTGCAGGCGATGGGCGCCGACGCGATCGTGATCCGGCACTCGTCCTCCGGTTCTCCGTACCAGCTCACGAAGTGGGTCCGAGGGCATGTGCTCAATGCTGGGGACGGCACCCACGAGCATCCGACGCAGGCGCTCCTCGACCTCTACACCATGCGTGAACGTCTCGGTCGGCTGGAAGGACTTCGCGTGGCGATCGTGGGCGATGTGCTGCATTCGCGGGTCGCGCGGTCATTGTCCTTCGGCCTGGTGAAGATGGGCGCCGACGTGACGCTGGTGGGTCCGGCCACGCTGATCCCGCCGGACGCCCCGGTGTGGGGGGTCCAGGTCAGCCACGACGTCGACGAGGTGCTGCCGAAACTCGACGTGTGCTACCTGCTCCGGGTGCAGACGGAGCGACAACGCCTCGAGTATTTCCCGTCCGTGCGCGAGTACGCGCGGCTCTTCGGGCTGAACCGCTCGCGGGTGGGGCTCCTCCCAGAAGGTTCTCTGATCATGCACCCCGGCCCCATGAATCGCGGTGTCGAGATCGACTCCGATGTCGCCGACCTTCCCCAAAGCGTGATCGAGGACCAGGTCACGAACGGCATCGCGGTCCGGATGGCGCTCCTCTACCTGCTCCTGGGCGGTCGAGGAGAGTCCGGCGAGGAGGTCTCGGGTGGATAGCCCGGAGCTGCTCTTCCGGGGAGCCCGAGTGGTGGACCCGGCGGCGGGTCGCGACGAGGTGGCGGACGTGCACGTGCGAGACGGGGTCGTCGCCGACGTCGGCCGAGGTCTCGACGCGGCATCGGCGGAGGTCATCGACGGTGACGGGCTCGTCCTGGCACCGGGACTCGTGGACATGCACACGCATCTCCGGGAGCCCGGTTTCGAGCAGAAGGAGACCGTCGAGACCGGCACCAGGGCGGCCGCGGTTGGCGGCTACACGGCGGTGTCGCCGATGGCCAATACGGACCCCGTCGCCGATGACGCATCCGTGATCGCCGAGGTCAGGGCCGCGGCCGCCCGCGCGGATCTCGCCGACGTCTTCCCGGTGGGGGCGATCACGAAGGGTCTCGAAGGCGAGGTCCTCGCCGAGATCGGCGAGATGGTCGAGGCCGGCGTTCGATTGTTCAGCGACGACGGCCGCTGCGTCCCCACGGCGCGGACGCTCCGGAACGCGCTCACCTACGCCCGGGCGTTCGACGACGTGGTCCTCGCGGACCACTGCGAGGACGCCTCGCTCTCGACGGGCCAGCAGATGCACGAGGGGATCAGCTCGTACTCCCTGGGTCTCGCCGCGCAGCCGGCCGCCGCAGAGGACGCGATCGTGTTCCGCGACATCGAGATGGCCCGCCTCACCGGCGGACGACTGCACATCTGCCACCTCTCCTCCGCACGATCGGTGGAGCTGGTGCGCCGTGCGAAAGCCGACGGCCTCAGGGTCTCGGCGGAGGTGACGCCGCATCACCTCGTGTTCACCGACGAGGACCTCCGTACGTACGACACGAACCTCAAGGTGAATCCTCCGCTCCGCTCGGCGGAGGACCGGGAGGCCCTCCGAGAGGGGCTCGCAGACGGCACGATCGATGCGATCGCCACCGACCACGCGCCGCACGCGGTGGAGGAGAAGGAGGCGGAGTTCGATCGCGCTCCCCACGGGACGATCGGGCTCGAGACCGCGCTGGCGGTGGCGTTGACGGAACTCGTCGCGCCCGGTCTGCTCAGCCTGTCACGGGTGCTCGAGACGTTGTCCTCCGCCCCGGCGCGCCTCATCGGTGCGAGGGACCACGGCGGGCCGATCGCGGCCGGACGGCCCGCCAACCTCGTGCTCTTCGACCCCGAAGAGCGCTGGACCGTCGAGCCGCCGTTCGTCTCCAGATCGAGGAACAGCGCCTTCACCGGCAGAGAGCTGGTCGGGCGCGTCAGGCACACGGTGCGACACGGGGTCCTCATGGTCTCGGAAGGGAAGGCCACGCGGTGAGAGCGCCGCCCACCCTGCTCGCTCTGGAGGACGGAACCGTCTTCCGAGGCTCGGGCTTCGGAGCAGAGGGAGAGGCGTTCGGCGAGGCTGTCTTCAACACAGGCATGGGCGGCTACCAGGAGGTCCTCACCGACCCGTCCTACGCCGGTCAGATCGTGACCATGACCGCTCCCCAGCAGGGCAACTACGGCATGCATACCGATGACGCAGAGAGCGAGCGTGTCCACGTCGCCGGCTTCGCGGTCCGCGAGGCGTCCCGTCGCGCGTCGGGGCCGAGGGCGGAGAGCACGCTCGGCGACGCGCTCGAGTCGGCAGGGGTGGTGGGGATCGAGGGGATCGACACGCGGAAGCTCACCTTGCGGATCCGCGACGCCGGGGCGATGCGGGCCGCGATCTCCACGAGGGACCTCGAACCGTCGTCATTGGTCGGCCGGATCCGGCAGACCCGGGGGATGGCCGGCGCCGACCTCGCGCGGACGGTCACGACGGGGGAGCCGTATCAGGCGAGCGAGGTGGTCGGCCCCGCGAACACGTCACCTGGCCGGGCGTTGCGGATCGCCGTCTACGACTTCGGGGTCAAGCGCAACATCCTGCGTCTGGCCGCGGCGACCGGATTCGACGCCACCGTGATCCCGGCGCAGACGCCGGCCGCAGACGTCGCGGCCGGCGGCTTCGACGGGGTGCTCCTGTCGAACGGACCGGGCGACCCGGCGGCGACCCCGTACGGGGTCGCGGCCGCCGCCGGGTTGCTCGGCCGGCTCCCGCTCTTCGGCATCTGCCTCGGGCACCAGCTGCTGGGACTTGCGCTCGGCGGCCGAACGTACAAGATGCCGTTCGGTCACCGGGGCGTGAACCAGCCGGTGCTGGACGCGCGGACGGGCGAGGTGCACATCACCAGCCACAACCACGGGTTCGCGGTCGATCCCGCCGGGTGGGAACGCGGTCCGGACGGAGCCGTCCGAACCGCGTTCGGCCGGGTGGAGATGAGCCACCGCAACCTCAACGACGACACGTTGGAGGGTCTGCGATGCCTCGACGTCCCTGCCTTCTCCGTCCAGTACCACCCGGAGGCGGCACCGGGGCCGCACGACGCCAAGGGCTTGTTCCAAGAGTTCCGCAGCCTCATCGAGGCGGCGAGCGGTAGCCCAACGGGAAGGGGCTCAAGCAGCGAGCTTGCGAGCGGTAGCCCAACGGGAAGGGGCTCAAGCAGCGAGCTCGCGAGCGGTAGCCCCTCAGGAAAGAAGTCCTGATGCCGAAACGGACGGACCTGTCGTCGATCGTGGTGATCGGATCGGGCCCGATCGTGATCGGCCAGGCGTGCGAGTTCGATTACTCGGGTACGCAGGCATGCCGGGTCCTTCGCCAGGAGGGGTATCGCGTCGCGCTCGTCAACTCCAACCCCGCGACGATCATGACCGACCCCGAGTTCGCCGACCGGACGTACATCGAGCCGCTCACGCCGGAGTCGGTGCTCGCCGTGATCGAACGGGAGCGGCCCGACGCGCTCCTGCCGACGATCGGGGGCCAGACGGGATTGAACGTGAGCGTCGCGCTCGCGGAATCGGGCCACCTCGAGCGGCTCGGCGTCGAGCTGATCGGGGCCAGCTTGGAGACGATCCACCGGGCGGAGGACCGCAGCCGATTCAAGGAGACGATGGCGAAGGCGGGTCTGGACGTGCCGCGTGCCGGGATCGCACATGCCCTCGAGGAGGCGCTGGCGCTCGGGGACGAGCTGGGATTCCCGGTGATCGTCAGGCCTTCCTTCACCCTCGGCGGGGGAGGAAGCGGATTCGCGGCGTCGCGGGAGGAGCTCCTGGTCCTCGCGCGGCGTTCGCTGGCCGCGAGCCCCGTCTCCGAGATCCTCGTCGAAGAGTCGATCGCGGGATGGAAGGAGTTCGAGCTCGAGGTGATGCGCGACCATTCCGACAACGCGGTGGTCGTCTGCTCGATCGAGAACATCGACCCGATGGGAGTCCACACCGGAGACTCCGTTACGGTCGCGCCGCAGCAGACCCTCACGGACCACGAGTATCAGGCGATGCGTGACGACGCCCTGGCGTGTCTGCGCGCGATCGGCGTCGAGACGGGAGGCTCCAACGTCCAGTTCGCCGTCGATCCCGTCACGGGGCGTCGCGTGCTGATCGAGATGAACCCGCGTGTGAGCCGATCGTCCGCGCTCGCGTCGAAGGCCACGGGGTTCCCTATCGCGAAGATCGCCGCGCTCCTGGCGGTGGGCTATCGACTTGACGAGATCCGCAACGACATCACCGGCGCGACGCCAGCTTCGTTCGAGCCGACGCTCGACTACGTGGTGGTCAAGATCCCGCGGTTCGCGTTCGAGAAGTTCCCCGAGGCCGATGCGGCTCTGACGTCGACGATGAAGTCGGTGGGCGAGGTGATGGCGATCGGGCGGACGTTCAAGGAAGCCCTCGGCAAGGCGTGGCGCGGCCTCGAGAAGATCGGCTCGGACCTCGGCGCTGCGCACGTCGAAGGCAGCGTCGACACGTTGAGCGTCCTGCGCGAAGGGAGCGAGGGTCGGTTCCACCTGATCGAGCGGGCCCTCGACGCGGGCCACAGCGTGGACGAGATCGCCGCGGCATCGTCCGTCGACCCGTGGTTCGTCGACCAGATGTCGCAGGTGTGGGAGCGCGCCGAGAACCTCCGCGGCACGTCCCTGGATGCCCTCGAACGTGATCGCTTCCTCGACGCGAAGCGCGTCGGCCTGTCGGACGCACGGATCGCGTTGGAGACGGGGTCGACAGAAACGGACGTGCGGTCTCGGCGGGAGGCCCTCGGGCTCCTGCCCGTGTTCAAGTCCGTGGACACGTGCGGCGGCGAGTTCCCCGCCCAGACGCCGTACCACTACTCCACCTATGAAGAGGAGTCCGAGGTCACGGAGGCCACGCGGCCTCGCGTCGTGATCCTGGGAGCCGGGCCCAACCGGATCGGGCAGGGGATCGAGTTCGATTACGTCTGCGTCCACGCCGCGTTCGCCCTGGAGGACGCCGGATTCGAGTCGGTCATGATCAACTCGAACCCCGAGACCGTCTCGACGGATTACGACACGTCGAGCCGGCTCTATTTCGAGCCCCTCACCGCCGAGGACGTCCTCGCCGTCTGCCGAGCGGAGCGACCCGTCGGGGTGATCGCGCAGTTCGGCGGCCAGACGCCGCTCGAACTGGCGCGGATCCTTCAGGGCGCCGGGTTCACGATCCTGGGCACCTCGCCGGACGCGATCGACCTCGCGGAGGACCGGGGACGCTTCGCGGAGCTCCTCCAGGAGATGGAGATCCCCGCCCCGCCCCACGGCGAGGCGCGGACGATCGAGGAGGCTCGCGTCGTCGCTCGCCGGATCGGCTATCCGGTCGTCGTTCGACCCTCGTACGTCCTCGGTGGGCGTGCGATGGAGATCGTCTACGGCGACGACGAGCTCGAGACGTTCGTCCGGTCGGCGGCCGAAGCATCCCGAGAGCACCCGGTCCTGATCGACCGCTTCCTCGAGGGGGCGATCGAGGTCGACGTCGACGCCGTCTGCGACGGCGTCGACGTCTTCATCGGGGCCGTGATGGAGCACATCGAGGAAGCCGGCGTGCATTCCGGCGATTCCTCGTGCCAGATCCCACCGGCGACCCTGTCCGACGAGGAGCTGGACCAGATCGAGGACATCACCCGCCGGCTGGCGCGCCGGATCGGTGTCGTCGGGCTCCTGAACCTGCAGCTCGCGGTCAAGGACGAGAAGATCTGGGTGCTCGAGGCGAATCCTCGCGCGTCGCGTACGGTGCCGTTCGTGTCCAAGGTGATCGGTGTCTCGCTCGCGCGCGTCGCGACGCTGGTGCTCGCCGGGAGGACGCTGGTCGAGCTGGAGACCGATGGGGTCATCCCGGCGGATGCCGGGCATTACCGGGGTCTCCCGTTCACCGCCGTCAAGGCGGCGGTCCTTCCGTTCGGCCGGTTCCCGGGGGTCGACACGGTGCTGGGACCGGAGATGCGCTCGACCGGAGAGGTGATGGGGATCGACGCGGACCCGGGCGCGGCACTCGCCAAGGCGATGGTGGCGGCGGGGCATGCACTCCCGACATCCGGGACGGTCTTCGTGAGCGTGGCCAATCGGGACAAGCGCGCGATCGTGTTCCCCGCGAAGCGCCTCGCCGACCTCGGCTTCGGTTTGCTGGCGACGACGGGGACGGCCGGCGTGCTCCGGCGGGCGGGGATCCCGGTCGAGGCGGTCGCGAAGGTGAGCGAGGCGCCGGACAACGTGGCCGAGATGATCCGCGCGGGGCGGGTCGACCTCGTGATCAACACCCCGTTCGGGCGAGGCCCGAGGACCGACGGCTACCACATCCGAACCGCGGCGGCCGCCGCAGGCGTTCCCTGTCTCACCACGATGCCCGGCGCGTTCGCGGCGGTCCGCGGGATCGAAGCCCTGCTCGCGGGCACGACCGAGCCCAAGTCGATCCAGGAGCACCACGCCGGCGTGCGGGCGCGGCCCGTCCAGGAACGACTCGGCTTCGAGGCGGGCCACGCCCGCGCGCACGGAACCGGGGTGGCATGAAGCGCGTCCGCGCCGAGGTGCTCTCGACGCGCAAGCTCGGGGCGTATCACCAGCTCACCGTCGTGGCGCCCGAGATCGCGGAGAAGGCGAGGCCGGGACAGTTCGTCGCCGTCCAGATGCCGGAAGGACGGGAGTTCCTGCTCCGGCGCCATCTCGCGATCCACGACGCGTCCCGTCGTGGGGGTTGGGCGGGCACGCTGGAGTTCGTGATCGATCCTGCGGGGCCGGGGACGTCGTGGCTCGCGTCCGCGCGCGCTCACTCCTTCCTCGATCTGATCGGCCCTCTGGGCAAGGGGTTCTCTCATCCGCGCCGCTTGTCGAACTGCCTGCTCGTGGCGGAGCGCCACGGGGCCGCGACCCTGTATTTCCTCGCCCAGGAGCTCGTGGCCGCCGGCAAGCGGGTCGACATGGTCGTCGGTGCCGAGACGCTCGAGCGTGTGCTGAAGCCGATCGATGCGAAACGGCTGTCGCAGACCGTCGCGATCGTCACGGCGGACGGGACCCTCGGCGATCGCGGCGGGGTGATGGATGTCCTCGCGGAGGCCGCCGAGCGGAGCAAGGCACAGGTGGTCTACGCGGCCGGCCCCGCCCCGACACTGGAGCGCATCGCCGCCTTCTGCAAGGAGCGAGGGCTGCCGGCGCAGATGGCGCTCGAGGAACAGATGGGATGCGGCTACGGCCTCTGTCAGACGTGCGTGGTGCCCGTCGCGCGCAAGGACGGGAGTGGCTACGACAACCTCCGCACCTGCATGGACGGACCGGTCTTCAACCCGGCCCGCGTGCTCTGGGACCTGTGGCTGGGTGAGCGACCCACGATGCTGCCCACCCCGCCCGAAGGCCTCCCGGTGGTCCGAGCGTGGCCCGGATGAGCGAGCGAGGGCCATGAGCCCTGCCAAGCGCACGCTCGCGGTCGATCTCGGGGCCGGCCTCGTGCTGCCCACCCCCGTCATGGTGGCCTCGGGATGCGCGGGCACCGGTCGAGAACTGAGCGGACTGGTCGACCTCCGCAAGGTGGGCGGCCTCGTCACCCGCAGCATCACGATGGAAGCGCGCAAGGGATCCCCGCCTCCGCGGATCGCCGAGACGCCGTCCGGAACGGTGTGGACCACCGGACTGCAGAACCCCGGGATCCACGTGTTCTTGGACGCGGAGCTGCCGCGCCTCGCGAGAGGAGGGGCGCCGGTGATCGTGTCGGTCGCCGGCGGATCCCTGGAGGAATACGTCCGGCTCATCGGCGCGCTGCAGACGCGGCCGGAGGTCGCGGCGATCGAGCTCCACCTGTCCGGACCGGACGAAGAGCTTCGGCGTGACGTCCTGGGGGCGCACGTCGACCGCACCGGCGAGATCGTGGGCGCGGTGGCGCGCATGTCGCTGGTACCGGTTTTCGCGAAGCTCCCGATCTGGGCATCGGACCTCCCCGAGCTCGCCCAGACCGCGGTGCGGGCGGGGGCGCACGGCCTGACGATCGGTGGGCCGCCGCCGGCGCTCGGCGTGCGGTCGGCGACGCTTCGCCCCGCGCTCGGCGCCGTGACGGGATGGATGTCCGGGCCTGCCCTGAAGCCGCTCACGCTCCGCGCCGTGTTCGAGGTCGCGCGAGCCGTCCCCGAGGCGCCGATCATCGCCGTCGGCGGCGTCCGCAGCGCCGAGGACGCGGTGGAGATGCTGCTGGCCGGCGCCTCGGCCGTCCAGATGGGCACCGCCGTGCTCGTCGATCCCGCCTCGCCGGTCGACGTCGCGAGGGGGATCGCGGGCTATCTCAAGGCGAAGGGTGTCGAGTCGCCGCGGGACCTGCGGGCGCGCCTGCGGGTTCCCGCGGGGTTCGGGACGCCCGACGAGCCGTGATCCCGCGCCCTGCGGATCCGCTCGTCGCGGCCCTCGACGTCTCCGCGCTCGAGGAGGCCGAGCGCCTGGCCGCGCTCCTGTCGCCCCACGTCGGGATGCTGAAGGTCGGGCTGGAGCTCGCGTGGGGCGTCGGGCCCGAGGCCGTGCGCCGCATCGCGGCGCACGGGCCCGTGTTCGTGGACTGCAAGCTCCACGACATCCCGAACACCGTGGAACGAGCCGCGGCCAACGTCGCCCGTCTCGGGGTCGCGATGCTCAACGTGCATGCGCTGGGAGGCGAGGCGATGATGCGGGCGGCGCGGAGCGGAGCGGACCGCGGCGCGTCGTTGGCAGGCGTGGATCCCCCCCTGGTGGTGGCGGTCACGGTGCTGTCGAGTCACGCGGGGGAGGGACTCGCCAGCCCCGCGTCGCTCGCGTTCGAAGCGAAGGCTGCGGGTCTGGACGGCGTCGTGGTCTCCGGCGAGGACGTCGAGGACGTTCGAGCGGCGTGCGGCGAGGAGTTCTGCCTCGTCGTTCCCGGGATCCGTCCGGCGGGATCCAACGGACACGATCAAGTGCGCGTGTTGACTCCCGTCGAAGCGATCGAGAGAGGCGCCGACTACTTGGTGATCGGTCGTCCGCTGACCGAGGCAGCCGACCCGGTCGGTGTCGCGCGAGGGATCCTCCGTGATCTCCGCTGACGTGTTCGAGCTACGAAACCGCAGGCCACACGCGATGGCGCGGCTTGTCACGCCGCCGCGAGCCGTGCGTATACTCGCGCCCTCACGCTTCATCGAGCAGCCCTCCGCTTCATCGAGCAGAAGGAGCATGGCATGGCACTCCCGATCCTCACCCCGGAACAGCGCGCGCAGGCCCTCGCGAAGGCTGCGGAGGCGCGGAAGAAGCGCGCCGAGCTCAAGGGAGAGCTCAAGTCCGGGAAGCGGACGTTGGGAGACGTGTTGATGCGATCGACGGAGGACACCGTCGGGAAGATGAAGGTGTCGGCGGTCCTCGAGTCGCTCCCGGGTGTCGGCAAGGTTCGGGCGCAGAAGCTGATGGAAGAGCTCGACATCTCTGCCAGCCGCCGTGTTCGGGGACTGGGTGCGAAACAGCGCGCGCAGCTCCTCGACCGATTCAAGAAGTAAGTCGGTCATCCGCACGGGGAAGCTCTTCGCCCTCGCGGGTCCGTCGGGGGTGGGCAAAGGAAGCATCGTTCGGGAGCTGGTCGCCCGAGATCCGGAGGGACTTTCCCTGTCGGTCTCGGTGACCACGCGTGCTCCGCGGCCGGGGGAGGTCGACGGGGTCGACTACTTCTTCCTCGACGGCGACGCCTTCGAGCGCATGATCCGCGCAGGCGAGCTCCTCGAATGGGCGGAGATCGTGGGGCATCGATCCGGAACCCCTCGAGGCTTCGTCGAGGACCGATTGGCCGCCGGCCGAGACGTGGTCCTGGAGATCGACGTGGTCGGCGCGTCCCAGGTCCGGGAGCGGGTTCCCGGATCGGTCCTGATCTACATCGAGCCGCCGTCGATGGAGGAGCTCGAGCGGCGTCTCCGGGGGCGAGGCACCGAAACCGAGGAGCGGATCCGTCTGCGACTCGAGACCGCGGCATGGGAGCTGGAGCAGCGGGATTGGTTCGACCACGTGGTCGTCAACGACGACCTCAAACGAGCATCTGCGCAGGTCGCTGCTATCATCGAGGCATCCCGCTCCCCTTCCTAGGGAAAGGCCTCTTCTGTGATCGAGCCCAAGATCGACGACCTGCTCGCCGCCGTGGATTCGAAGTACTCGTTGGTGATCCTTGCTGCCAAGCGTGCGCGCGAGATCAACTCGTACTACAACCAGCTCGGCGAGGGCCGTGGCGAGTTCGTGCCGCCCCTGGTGGAAACCGGCTTCTCGAACAAGCCGCTCTCGATCGCCCTCCAGGAGATCGCCGAAGGGAAGATCGACTACGAGCGACCCGAGGAGCCCGAAGCCGACTAGCGACCCGCTCACCGGGCGACGGGTGTTGCTCGGTGTATCCGGCGGGATCGCCGCCTACAAGGCTGCGCTCGTCGCCCGCCTGCTGAAGGCCGCAGGCGCCGACGTATCGGTCGTGATGACCGAAGCGGCGACGCGGTTCATCGGCCCGGACACGTTCTCGGCGCTCACGGGAGAGCCCGCGCACACGTCGCTCTGGGAGCGACCGGGTGAGGTGTTGCACGTGCGACTCGCGCGGGAAGCCGACGTCGCGGTCGTGGTGCCCGCGACCGCCAACATCCTGGCCAAGCTCGCACACGGACACGCCGACGACCTGCTGTCGGCCACGTGGCTCGAGGCCACGTGTCCGTTGGTGATCGCGCCCGCGATGCACTCGGGGATGTGGGAGCACCCGGCGACCCAGGCGAACGTCGCCATCCTTCGGGAACGCGGCGTCACCATCGTGGGACCGGCGACGGGTGCGCTCGCGCACGGCGACGAAGGGATCGGCAGGCTCGAAGAACCAGAGGACGTCGTCGCCGCGGTGCGAGGTGCACTGGCACCGCAGGATCTTGCCGGGCGCACGCTGTTGCTCACGTCCGGCCCGACCCACGAGCCGATCGACCCTGTCCGCTTCGTCGGCAACCGTTCGACCGGCAAGATGGGGGCCGCGCTCGCGGCCGAGGCGCTCGGCCGTGGCGCATCCGTGACCGTGGTCCTCGGTCCCGGCGCGGTCGTGCCGCCGGGCGTCGAGGTCGTGCCCGTACAGACCGCCGAGGAGATGCGCGACGCCGTGCTCGCGAGGTTCGACGACGCGGACGCGATCGTGATGGCCGCGGCCGTCGCGGACTTCCGCCCCAAAGCGGTCGCCGACGAGAAGCTGAAGAAGGAAGCGGGAGTTCCCGAGCTGCACCTGGAGCCGACGCCCGACATCCTGGCGGAGCTGGGAGAGCGGCGCACGGGCCAGGTGCTCGTCGGATTCGCCGCCGAGACCGAGGACCTCGAGCACGCCGGTCGGAGGAAGCTCGGCTCGAAGCGCCTCGATCTCGTGGTGGTGAACCTCGTCGGACGCGACGGCACGGGATTCGGCTCCGACACGAACGAGGCCATGATCCTCGCCGCCGACGGGAACGACGTGTCGCTCCGCCGATGGAGCAAGCGCGAACTGGCTTCCGCCGTGGTCGAGCGTGTGGCGGAGCTGATCGGAAGGTCGCCGACGGTGGTCGGACCCGGCGGCTAGACTCCCGCCCGCATGAGTCGCTCCTACCTCTTCTCGTCGGAATCCGTCACCGAGGGTCACCCCGACAAGCTCGCCGACAGGATCTCGGACTCGATCCTCGACGCCATGCTCCGTGAGGATCCCCACTCACGGGTGGCGTGCGAGACCCTGGTCACGACCGGATTCGTGTTGGTCTCCGGCGAGATCACCACCGAGGGCTGGGTGGACATCCCGTCGGTCGTCCGTGCGACGATCACCGATGTCGGCTACACCAACGCCAAGTTCGGGCTCGACGGCGAGACGTGCGGCGTCGTGACCGCGATCCAGGAGCAGTCTCCGGACATCGCACGCGGGGTCGAGGACGCGTTCGAACATCGCGAAGGCCACTCTGGCGACGAGCTGGACATCCTGGGGGCCGGCGACCAGGGCATGATGTTCGGCTTCGCGTGCCGCGAGACCGAGGAGCTGATGCCGCTCCCGATCGCGATGGCCCACAGACTCTCCCGGCGGCTCGCCGACGTCCGCAAGGCGGGCGTCGTTCCGTACCTGCGGCCGGACGGGAAGAGCCAGGTATCCATCGAATACGCGGACGGCAAACCCGTACGGGTCGACTCCGTCCTCATCTCCGCCCAGCATCGGGAAGAGGTCGATGTCGAGACGTTGCTGAAGCCGGACATCATCGCCGAGGTGATCGATCCGGTGCTCCGGGAGTTCCCCGAGATCGATGCGGCAGGGATGAAGCCCCCCATGGTCAATCCCACGGGCCGGTTCGAGATCGGCGGGCCCAAGGCCGACACGGGACTCACCGGTCGGAAGATCATCGTCGACAGCTACGGCGGCATGGCGCCGCACGGCGGCGGGGCCTTCAGCGGGAAGGATCCGACCAAGGTGGACCGGTCGGCCGCGTACATGGCCCGCTACGCCACGAAGAACGTCGTCGCCGCCGGTCTCGCCGACCGCGCGCAGCTGCAAGTGGCCTATGCCATCGGCACGGCGCATCCCACGTCGATGAATCTCGATACGTTCGGCACCGAGCACGCGGACCCCGACGCGATCCTCGCCGCCGTCCGTGAGGTCTTCGACTTCCGGCCGGCGGCGATCATCCGGGACCTCGATCTCTCCCGGCCCATCTACGCGGAGACCGCTGCCTACGGACACTTCGGGCGCAAGGAGTTCCCCTGGGAGGGGACGGAACGCGCCGATGACCTCCGCCGGCTCGTCGGCTGAGGGCCTGTCCGGCCCGGTCGACGTCTGCATCGATCGGCCTCTGCTGTCGCTCGACAGGCCGTTCACCTACGACCTCCCGGCCGGGATGGACGCGGGCACGGGCTCGCTCGTCCAGGTGCCGTTCCACGGGCGAGCGACGCGCGGCTGGGTCCTCGGACCGACCGACGACCGGCCTCCGCGGATGCTGGCCATCAAGAAGGTCGTCTCGCCGGTTCGATTCTTCGACGAGCGCCAGCTCGCGCTGTTCCGCTGGGTGGGCGAGAGATACGTGGCGCCACTCGCCGCCGTGATCGCACGTGCGGTGCCTCCTCGGGTGGCGTCTGAGGAGCTGGAGAGGGATCTGCCCGACGCCGGCACGGCGGCGGAGCCGGGTGGTCCGTCGGCCGGTTCCGTGCTGGACGGATATCGGGGCGGGGACCGAGCGCTCGAGCTCCTGGGTGTTGGGCAGGGTGCGTTCGTGGCCCGCCCGGCTCCGGATGACGAGCAGTCACTCGCCGTCGACGCGGTGACCGCGTGCCTCGCTGCCGGACGCCGCGCGATCGTCATCGTGCCGGAAGCGATGCCGGTGCCGGCGACGGCGAGCGCGATCGCCGATGCCTTCGGCGACCGCGCGGCGATGTTCCTCGGCGGGGGGAAGCGCTCCCGTTACCGACTCTGGCTCGAGATCGGCGCGGGCCGATACGACATCGTGATCGGCACGCGTCCGGCGGTGTTCGCGCCGCTGGATCGGTTGGGCTTGCTCTACCTCGCGAGGGAGAGTCATCCCGCGCACCGGGAGGACCGTGCCCCCTACTACCACGCCCGAGACGTCGCGCTCACTCGGTCTCGCCTGGAGGGAGCCGTCTGCGTCCTGGCGTCTGCATGCCCGTCGGCGGAGGCCTCGGCGATGGGGTTGCCGACCGTCTCGCCCGCCACCCGGCGCTGGCCCCCCGTCGAGGTCGTCCGACCGGGACCCGCCGGGCGCGCCCCGAGACTCGTCAAGGCGCTCGCGACCACACGCCGCGGATTCGTGTTCTCGCCGCTGCCCGGCTCCGGGGTTGCCCAGGTCTGCAGGTCGTGTGGGGAGCCGGCGGCCTGCGCGTCGTGCGGCGGGCTCCTCCGCGCCGCCGCCGGCGGGGTCACCTGCGTCGTCTGCGGTGCCTCGGGGCGCTGCCGGTCCTGTGGCGGGACGTCGTTCGGGGTCCGGCGCGGTGGTGCGGAGGACGTGGAGGCGTGGGCCGGCCGGGCTGCCCCCGTACCGGTCCGGCGGCTCCGCGACGCCGAGCCCGCTCGCCTGCCCGGTCCGGACGAGATCCTGGTCGGCGGGGCGGACGACGTCCGGGACTTGGGGGCCGGAGCGCTGGACCTCGTGGCGATCCTCGACGTCGATCTGGCAGATCGGAGGCCCGGACTCGCGGCGCGCGAGCGCAGCCTGGCGACCTGGATGGAGGCGATCGGCTGGGCCCGGCCTCATGGACGGGCGATCGTCCAGGCGTCCTCACCGGGAGACGCCATCGTGCAGGCCCTGGTTCGAGGGAACCCCGACCGATTCCATGCCGAGGAAGCGCGGAGACGACGAGAGGCAGGGCTTCCCGTCGGCGCCGCGGTCTTCCGCATCACGGGGTCGGCCGACCTCGAGGCCGAGCTGCGCCCGTTCGATCCTTCGACACTCCTCGTCTCCTCGTCCGAAGGACGGACGGTATGCTTGCTCGCCCTCGACCCCGGGCGGGTGACCGCGCTCGGGACGCGTCTGCGGGAGCTCGCGGCCGACGGTGTCGTCGACCGCGTCGAGGCCGAGCCGCACCTGTAGGAGACCGACGTGATCCTCCGTATCCGAACGCTGGGCGACCCGGTTCTTCGCGAGCCGGCGAAGCCGGTCACCGAGTTCGGTCCGTCCCTGCGTACGCTCTTCGACGACATGGTCGAGACCATGGTCGCGGCACCCGGGGTCGGCCTGGCGGCTCCTCAGGTGGGCCTGTCGCTTCGACTCTTCGTCTTCGACGACGGGGAGACCGGTCCGATGTTCATGGCCAATCCCGAGCTCTCGGAGCCGGTGGGCGAGCTTCTCGAGGACGAAGGATGTCTCTCGATCCCCGGCCCGTACCATCCCACGCCGCGTCACGCGCGCATCCGATGCACCGGGCAGGATCTCGAAGGGGAACCGTACGAGATGATCGGTGAGGGACTGCTCGCACGGATCTTCCAGCACGAGACCGATCACTTGGACGGGATGCTCTACATCGACCGCCTCGACGACGAGGGACGCCGGGATGTGATGGCGCAGCTCCGGCGCATCGAGATGGGTCTCTCCGAGCCTGGACGAACCGCACCTGAGGGAACCGACGCGGACTGACCCGCCGTATCCTCGCCGTATGCGGGTCGCGTTCCTCGGAAACGATGCCTGGTCCGTCGCACCGCTGCGGGCACTCGTCGAGGCGCCGGACATGGACGTCGACCTCGTCGTCACGAACCCGCCGCGACCCGCGGGGCGCGGATCGCAGCTGACACCGACGGCGGTGGCGGGCGTCGCGGGGAGCCTGGATCTTCCGCTCCTCGAGGTGGATCGGATCCGGGATGGCGAAGGCTTCGATGCCCTCGACACGCTCGAGCCAGATGCGATCGTGGTGGTCGCCTACGGGGAGATCCTCACCCCGGATGTTCTGGATATCCCTCGGCTCGGCGCGGTGAACCTCCACTTCTCGCTCCTGCCTCGCTGGCGAGGTGCGGCGCCGGTGCAGCGCGCCATCCTGGAAGGAGACGAGACGACCGGCGTGACCGTCATGCTGATGGACGAAGGGTTGGACACCGGACCCGTCCTCGCGACGGTCGAGACGGCGATCGAAGCCGAGGAGGATGCGGGGGCGTTGGGTGCACGGCTCGCGGAGCTGGGCGCGCCTCTGCTGGTCGAGACCCTGCGCGCGTTGGACGAGGGCACGGTGGAGCCACGGTCCCAGGACCACACCACCGCCACGTTCGCTCCCAAGCTCCTGCCAGATGAGCGGACGATCGATTGGCGTCAGCCGGCCGACGCCATCGTGCGGAGGGTCCGCGCGTTCGCACCGGATCCGGGAGCAGTCACGACGTTCCGTCAAGGGCGGCTCAAGGTGCTCGGCGCACGCGCGCATCGCCCCAGTCGCGGCGGCATGATCGCCGATGCACCCGGGCCGGGTTCGGTCCTCGCGGAGGATGGCAACCCACAGGTCCAGGGATGGCCGGGACTGGTCGAGCTCGTCGAGGTCGCGCCCGCCGGACGCAAGCGGATGTCCGGTGAGGAATGGGCGCGCGGAGCGCGCATCGAACCGCTCGAGCGTCTCGGATGAGCCCGAGCCCCCGGGCCGTGGCGCTCGAGGTCGTCCGGCGCGTCGCCGATGAGGGTGCGTACTCGAACCGTCTCCTCCCCGCCGCCCTCGCGCGATCCGGGCTCGACCAGCGCGATCGTGCGCTCGCCACCGAGCTCGCCTACGGCACGCTCCGACACGTGCCGGAGCTCGATGCCGCGATCGGCGCGCGAGCCACGAGACCGATCGCGCGGATGTCGCCCGGCGTGCGCGCCGCCCTCCGGATCGGCGCGTACCAGCTGCTCCACATGCGGATACCGGCACATGCGGCCGTCGGCGAGACCGTGGGCGTCGTCGTGCCCCGCGAGCGCGGGTTCGTGAACGCGATCCTCCGGCGTCTTGCGAAGGAGCCACCGGAGCCCCCCGCAGGTACAGACGATCGCGCGGTCAGCCTACGGACCGGCTTGGCCCCGTGGGCCGTGAAGGAGCTGGGGAAGCTCCTCGGCCCGGAGGAGGTCGAGCGGGCCGCGCTCGCCTTGGGCGAGCGCGGCCCGCTCGCCCTCCGGGTGAACACCTGCCGGGTCACCGTCGACCAGGTGATCGACGCCCTGCGGGCCGCGGGGCTCGCGCCCGAGATCGGCTCCGTCCATCCGGAGTGTGTGCTGCTTCGGGGCGGGGACCCCACGTCACTCCCCGGATGGGAAGAGGGCTGGTTCTCGGTGCAGGATCAGGCGTCGGCGTTCGTCGTCGAGACGCTTGCCCCTGAGCCGGGTGACCGCGTGCTCGACGTCTGCGCGGCACCGGGGGGGAAGACCGCCTTCATCGCATGCCGGATCGGCGAGAAGGCCCGGGTCGCCGCCGCCGATCTCCACCCGGATCGCTCGAGGCTGATCCCCGCGGGTCTCGATCGCCTTGGGCTCCGCGCCCTCGTCCTCGTGCAGGATGCCATCAGACCCGCCGTCCGTGGTCCCTTCGACCGGGTGCTCGTGGATGCGCCGTGTTCGGGGATCGGCTCTGCGCGCCGCCGGCCGGAGCTGCTCTGGCGGCCCCGACGAGAGGAGCTCTCCCGTCTCGCCCGGCTCCAGGTCGAGATCGCGACCGCCGCCGCCGACCTGGCTGCCCCCGGCGGCCGCTTGGTGTTTTCGGTGTGCACGTTCCCGAGAGCGGAGACCGACGCGGCATGCGACGCGATACTCCGGCATCGACCCGACCTGCAGCCCATCGAAACACGGGGGCCGGAAGGCTCCGATCCGGCCTTCCGGCACCGTCTCTGGCCGCATCGGCACCGGACCGACGGGATGTTCGTGGCGGCGTTCCAGAAGTCCGGCTGATCGCGGCATCGGTGTCCACGGCTACAATCCGCCACCATGGGGAAGTTGGCGGCATCCATCCTCTCGGCGGACCTCGCGCATCTCGCCGACGAGGTCAAGCTGATAGAGCCCTATGCCGACATCATCCATATCGACATCATGGATGGTCATTTCGTACCTCCCATCGCCCTCGGCACGGTTCTCGTTGCCTCGCTTCGCCCTTGGACGACGTCGGATCTCCATGGCCATCTCATGGTTGACGCGCCGGAGTCGTATCTCGAAGAGCTCGCGGAGGCAGGACTCGACACCGTGTCGTTCCACCACGAGGCGGTCGGCGATCCCGAACCCGTGATCTCGAAAGCGCGGGCGACGGGCATGCGAACCGGTCTCACGATCAACCTGGAGACTCCGGTGGAGGCGACGTTCCCGTACCTCGAACAACTCGACGACCTCATGCTCATGAGCATCCGGCCCGGATGGAGCGGTCAACAGCTGAATCCCGATGTCTACCCGCGGATCGAGGTCGCTCGTCGTGAGGTGGACCGGCGGGGTCTCACGGTCGACGTCGAGATCGACGGCGGCGTGAAGGTCGACAACGCGCAGCGCGCGGTGGATGCCGGCGCGACCGTACTGGTCTCCGCGTCCGGGATCTACAAGGCCTCCGACAAGGTGGAGGCGGCCCGTGCCCTCAAGGAGATCGCCTCTCGCGGCCGGTCGTCCCTTCCCGTTCGTGAAGGGACCGTCTGATGCCGGAGTCGATCCTTGTCGTCGACGACGACCCGGATATCGCCCGGTTCGTCGAGGTGAACCTCCGGTCCGCCGGCTACGAGGTCTCGGTCGCGGGCGACGGTGAAGAGGCGCTCGAGCGGGCGGCGGAGATCCGGCCCGACCTCGTGCTCCTCGACGTGATGATGCCGCGCCTCGACGGCTTCGAAGTGGCACAGCGTCTGCGCAAGAACCCACAGACGGCCAACACCAGCATCATCATGCTCACGGCGAAGGCGTTGTCGTCGGACAAGGTGACCGGCCTGCAGTCCGGAGCGGACGACTACATCATCAAGCCGTTCGACCCGATCGAGCTGCTTGCGCGCGTGAAGGGGACCCTCCGGCGGGCCAAGGAGATGCGGAACCTCTCGCCGCTCACGGGGATGCCCGGCAACATCCGGATCCAGGAGGAGATCGAACGACAGGTCAGGGAGCACCGGCCGTTCGCGGTCCTGTACGTCGACCTCGACAACTTCAAGACCTACAACGACAAGTACGGGTTCGTTCGGGGCGACCGGCTGATCCAGGGGACGGCACGGATGATCCAGGACGCGGTGATCGCGAACGATCAGGACGGGTTCGTCGGCCATGTCGGGGGAGACGACTTCGTGGCCGTCGTGGAGCCGGATACGGCCGAGGACGTCGCCAAGGCCGTGTGTGACCGGTTCGACAAGGATCGGCCCCTCTATTACGAGGACGACGATCTCGAACGAGGCTTCGTGCGGATGGAGGACCGGAAGGGCGTCGAGCAGGACATCCCGCTCGTGAGCGTGTCCGTTGGCATCGCGACGACCTCGAAGAGAGCCTTCGCTCACTACGGGGAAGCCGTGGCGGTGGCGACGGAGATGAAGCAGTTCGCCAAGCGCGACGGCGGCTCGTCCTACGCCGTCGACCGCCGCGCACCCTAGGCCCTCCCGCGCAGGAGACGGCCCTCTCACGACCTCAGGTGCGGTCCTATACTGGCGGAAAGCCTGTTTCCGGGGCGGGGTGCGAATCCCCACCGGCGGTGACAGTCCGCGACCCCTCGCGAGCCACGCGAGGGTTGACCCGGTGCGATCCCGGGACCGACCGTGATAGTCGGGATGGGAGGGAACAGGCGCGGGGGCCGCCGCGTGCGGTCCTGCAGCGCCTTTCCACCTGTGTCCCGCTCCGGAAGGACGGAGGAGCGTGGACGGGGAGCGGTACATGCGGAGGGCGCTCGAGCTCGCGGCTCGGGGCTGGGGGCGCGTCTCGCCCAATCCACTGGTCGGTTGCGTGCTGGTTCGCGACGGCCGGGTGGTCGGCGAGGGGTGGCACGAGGGTCCCGGGACCGAGCACGCCGAAGCGATGGCCCTGCGCGTGGCGGGCGACCGCGCGGCCGGGGCCACCGTCTTCGTGACGCTCGAGCCCTGCGATCATCACGGTCGCACCCCTCCGTGCGCCCGGGCGCTGATCGACGCCGGCGTGGAAGCGATCATCGCCGCCACGGGCGACCCGAACCCCGTCGTCGACGGCAGCGGGTTCCGCGCGCTCCGGGACGCGGGCCTCCCGGTCGAGGAGGGACTCCTCGGCGCGGAGGCGATCCGACAGAACGTGGCCTTCCGCACCCACGTCCGCACCGGCCGGCCGTTCGTGGTGCTCAAGATGGCCTCGTCCCTCGACGGCAAGGCCGCCGCTCGCGACGGGTCCTCCAAGTGGATCACGGGAGAGGAGGCACGCGCCGACGTCCAGCGTCTGCGCGCGTGGTCCGACGCCGTGGTCGTCGGCTCGGGCACGGCCCTCGCCGACGATCCACGGCTCACGGTCCGCGACCCCGCGTTCGCGTCGGCGCGACCGCCGGTCCGGGTCGTCGTCGATCCGTCCGGTCGCGTTCCCGGCGATCGACGCGCGCTGGATGCGACCGCACCGACCCTCATCGCGACGACGGAGCTCACGCCCACGCCGAAGCGTCAGGAATGGGTCGATGCGGGCGCCGACGTCGCGGTGCTCGACCGCGATCCGACCGGCGGCGTGTCCTTGCCGGCGTTGATCGATCTGCTCGGGAAGCGGGACCTGCAGGGTGTCGTGCTGGAGGGCGGTCCGACGCTCGCCTGGAGCGCGATCCATGACGGGGTCGTCGATCAGCTCGTGCTCTACGTCGCGCCGATGCTGGTCGGCGGTCGCGAGGCCACCGGCTGGCTCGCGGGAAGTGGGTTCGCCCCGATCGGGCGAGCGGCTCAGGTGGACATCGTGTCGATCGAGCGTCTCGGAGCGGACGTGAAGGTGGTGGCGGATGTTCACCGGGATCGTTGAGGAGCTCGGTCACGTCGTGTCCAGGGACGGATCCCGCATCGTCGTGCGATGCCCGATCGCCGCGTCGGACGCGGCGATCGGCGACTCGATCTCGATCGACGGTGTCTGCCTCACCGTGGTCGGTCTCGACGGAGACGAGGCATCCTTCGACATCTCCCCGGAGACGTTCGATCGCACGAGCCTGGCCGGCCTCGCGCCCGACGATCGAGTGAACGTGGAGCGACCGGCGACCCTCGTCTCCCGTCTGGGGGGACACCTCGTCCAGGGCCATGTGGACGGCGTCGCGCTCGCGACGGCCGTCCGGCCGGACGCCGAGGGCGGCGCCCGCCTGGCCGTCCGCCTGCCGCGGGGATCTCTTGCGGTACGTGGTGGAGAAGGGGTCGATCACCCTGAGCGGGGTGAGCTTGACCGTCGCGGCGATCGACGGCGACGAGATCGACGTAGCGCTGATACCGCACACGCTGGCAGTCACCACGCTCGGTGCGATCCGCACGGGCGATCCGTTGAACGTGGAGGTCGACATCGTGGCGAAGTACGTGGCCAGGAACATCGAGAGCCTCATCGGCGACGGCATCGCCGTCGAGTCCGGAAAGGAACGAACGGCATGAGCGCCTTGACGGAGGAGAAGGTCTTCGCCTCGATCCCGGAGGCGATCGAAGAGATCCAGCAGGGCCGGATGGTGATCGTGGTCGACGACGCCGACCGGGAGAACGAGGGCGATCTCATCATGGCGGCGGAGCGGGTCACTCCCGAGTCGATCGCGTTCATCGTCCGACACACGAGTGGGGTGATCTGCATGCCCGTGATCGGGGATCGGCTCGACGAGCTGGAGATCCCGTTGATGGTCGCTTCCAACACCGACAGCCGGCGCACCGCCTTCACCGTCTCGGTGGACGCTCGCGAGGGCGTCACGACCGGCATCTCCGCCGCCGATCGTGCCCGCACGATCCGAGCGATCATCGATCCGACGACGCAGCCTCCGGATCTGTCTCGTCCGGGCCACATCTTCCCGCTGCGCTATCGCGAGGGCGGTGTCTTGAAGAGGGCGGGGCACACGGAAGCGGCCGTGGATCTCGCCCGGCTCGCCGGCCTGTACCCGGCCGGCGTCTTGTGCGAGACGGTCAACGAGGACGGGACGATGGCGCGACTGCCGGACCTGACGCTCTTCGCTCGAACCCATGGCTTGAAGCTGATCTCGATCGCGGATCTGATCGCGTATCGCCGGCAGCATGACGTGCTCGTGACGAAGGTCGCGGAGGCGAAGATCCCCACACGACACGGCGAGTTCCGCTCCATCGCGTACGAGAGCGTCGTGGACGGGCGTACCCACGTCGCCCTGGTGACGGGGGAGATGGGTGAGGGCGCGCACGTCCTCACCCGCGTGCATTCGGAGTGCTTGACCGGCGACGTGTTCGGTTCCCTCCGGTGCGACTGCGGGAAGCAGCTCGATCGTGCGATGGAGCTGATCGGTCGGGAGGGGCGGGGTGTGATCCTCTACATCCGCGGCCACGAGGGTCGCGCGATCGGGATCGCGCACAAGCTTCGTGCCTACGAGCTCCAGGAGCGCGGGCGTGACACGGTGGAGGCCAACCTGGAGCTCGGCTTCCCGGCGGACCAGCGCGATTACGGGATCGGCGCGCAGATCCTCTACGACCTCGGGGTCCGATCGATGCGCCTGCTCACGAACAACCCGGAGAAGCGAGCGGGACTCGAGGGCCACGGGCTGGTGATCGAGGAGCGGCTTCCGCTCCAGACGGACCCGACCCCGCAGAACGTCGGCTACCTCCGAGCCAAGCGCGAGAAGCTCGGCCACCTGCTCGACCTGCCGGAGGCCGACGCACCGGAGGTCGAAGGTCCCGAGATCGACCCGCCCGTGATCGATGGAGAGATCGGCGGAGTGGAGGCGCGGGCGTGAGCGTCTCCCGCGGTGAGCCGCTCGGCGAGGGGCGCCACCTCGCGATCGTGGTCGCGCGCTTCCACGAGCACGTGACCGCCCGGCTCCTCGAGGGAGCGCTCGCGGGGTTGCAAGCCCACGGTGTCGCCGACGACGCGATCGACGTGGCCTGGGTGCCGGGCGCGTTCGAGATCCCGCTGGTCGCCCAACGTATGGCGACGACCGGCGCCTACGATGCGGTGATCTGCCTCGGGGTGGTCGTTCGCGGCGAGACCGCGCATTTCGAGCTCGTCGCCGCAGAGGCGGCTCGCGGGGTGGCCGAGGTGGGCCGTGAGACGGGGATCCCGGTCATCTTCGAGGTCCTGGCGACGGAGACCCTCGCTCAGGCCGAGGCCCGGGCGGGGGGAGCTCACGGCAACAAGGGATGGGACGCCGCGGAGGCCGCGCTCGAGATGGCGGATCTGCTGGAGCGACTCCCCAAGGGGACCCCCAAGGACGCCCCAAAGGAAGCGCCCAAGGAAGCGAAATGAGAGGGAGGGGAGCGTGCGATGATCGTCGAGAAGCCCTGGGGTCGGGTCGTGACATATGCCCTGAACCAGCCCTCGTCGGTTCGCGTCATCACCGTGGAGCCCGGCCAGGAGACCAGCGTCCACTACCACCGGATGCGGGACGAGACCTGGGTCGTCCTCGATCCGGGTCTCACCGTCGAGATCGACGACCGAGCCGTGGAGGCTGAGCCGGGCGAGGAGTTCGTGATCCCCGCGGAGCAGGCACATCGGATCCGCTGCACCGGTTCCGGCCCGGGCCGCATCCTCGAGGTCGCCTACGGGTACACGACCGAGGACGACACGCAGCGGCTCCAGGACGCGTACGGCCGGCCCCTCGACCCCGACTGGTGAGAGCCGTCGACAGGCGTCGGCATCGCCCTATACTCTCTCGCACGTGTTCCGCCGCGATACGCGACAAGCACCGGCTGGTCCGGTGCTTCGTTTTCGAAGGGAGTGATGCGGGGTCTCGACCGAACCACGCTTGAACGAAAGGATCCGTTCTCCCCAGGTGCGCCTGGTCGGTGCCGACGGTGAACAGATCGGAGTCGTCGCGTCCACAGAAGCGCTGCGGATGGCACGCGAGCTCGATCTGGATCTCGTCGAGGTTGCTCCGCAGGCCAACCCGCCGGTGTGTCGGATCATGGACTACGGCAAGTTCAAGTACGAGCGAGACATCCGTCAGAAGGAAGCTCGGAAGAAGCAGTCGCGGACCGAGCTGAAGGAGATCAAGTTCCGCCCCAAGATCGACGCGCACGACTACGGCACGAAGAAGGGCCACGTCGAGCGGTTCCTCCGGGGCGGGCACAAGGTGAAAGTGACCATCATGTTCCGGGGGCGGGAGATGACCCACACCGACCTCGGGCGCAAGATCTTGGATCGGCTGGTCGGCGACCTCGGCGAGATGGTGACGGTGGAGTCGATGCCCAAGCAAGAGGGCCGGAACATGATCATGGTGATCTCGCCCAACAAGCGGTACATGGAGCAGCTCGCGCGGGCGAAAGCGCGCGAACCACAGGTAGAGTCGGAGCAGGCACAAGAGACGGAGCCGGAACCCGAGCCCGCGCCGCAGCCGGCAGCGGAGCCGGAGCAGGCACAAGAGCCGGAGCCGGTCGCCACCGCGGCAACGGAACTGGACGAGGGATAGACAGATGCCGAAGAACAAGACCCACCGAGCGACCGCGAAGCGGTTCCGCATCACGCGGAACGGCAAGGTGATGCATCGCAAGGCGACGGGCCACCACATGCTCACCAAGAAGTCGGGGTCGCGCCGCCGCCGCATCGAGGGCATGGCCGAGGTCGGCTCCAACGCGGACGCCAAGACGATCAAGCGACTGTTGGGGGAGTAGGGATGGCCCGCATCAAGCGCTCCGTTCACGCGAAGAAGAAGCGCCGCGAGATCCTCGAAGCGGCCAAGGGCTACACGGGCAGCCGCCGGAAGCGACTCCGGGTCGCCAAGGAACAGGTCATGCATTCCGGTATGTACGCCTACCGGGACCGCCGCGACCGGAAGGCGCAGTTCCGACGCCTGTGGATCACGAGGATCAACGCCGCCGTCCGTCCCCACGGCATGTCGTACTCGCGCTTCGTGAGCGGTCTGCACGCCGCGGGTGTCGAGGTCGACCGCAAGATCCTCGCGGACCTCGCGGTGCACGACCCGGGTGCGTTCGCCCAGCTCGTCGAGCAGGCGAAGGCCTCGTCTCCGACCGGCTCCTAGGCGCAAGGCCGCCCGGGCCCCGCGTACACTCCGCCCCGTGCGAGTGGCACCGTGCTGACGTCCGCCCAGAACCCGAAGGTGGTGGCGGCGGTCCGGCTCAAGAAGCGAACGCTCCGCGAAGAGGATCGCCGCTTCCTGGTCGAGGGGGCGCAGGCGGTCGCCGAGGCGCTCGCGGAAGACGGGCGTCTCCTGTCCCTGTTCGTGCACGACGACCTCGATCCGCTCGCGGTACGAGCGCGGCAGGCCGGCGTGACCGTCGACGAGGTCAGCGACCGTGTGATGGAACGGCTCACGTCGACCGTCACCCCTCAGGGTGTCGTGGGGGTCGCTCCCTTCGTGGACGTGGGGATCGATGACCTGGCGCCGCCCGGCGCGGTGGCGGTCCTGCACGAGGTGCGCGATCCGGGCAACGCCGGCACGATCCTGCGGTCGGCGGACGCGGCGGGGGCGGCGGGCGTCGTGTTCGCCGGGAGCTCGGTCGACCCGTACAACCCGAAGGCCGTGCGGGCTTCGGCCGGATCGATCTTCCACGTCCCGGTCGTGCGAGGCGTCGAGACCGACCACGCGCTCTCGTCATTGCGCGCGAAGGACTTCGCCGTCGTCGCGATGGACATGCACGGCGAGGAGGAGCTGTTCGAGGAGGAGCTCCCGAGGTCGATCGCGTTCGTGTTCGGCAACGAGGCCCATGGGCTGCCGCCCGAGATCCTCGAGGAGGCGGACCACCGCGTCCGGGTGCCCCAGGCCGGCCGAGCCGAGAGCCTGAACCTCGCTGCCGCGGCCACGGTGTGCCTGTTCGAGTGGGTGCGCCGCGGCCGCTCCGCCGCCGAGACGCTCGAGGAGCTCGTCGCGGCCGCGGCGCACGACATCCGGTCTCCGCTCACCGCGATGAAGGGGTTCGGGTACGCGCTCGGGAAGCGGTGGGATGACATGACGGACGAGCAACGCGACCTGATGCTCAACGGCATCCTGTACGACGCCGACCGGATGGACACGATCGTGCGCCAGCTCGTCGACGTCGCCAGGGTGATGAGCGGACGGTTCCACCCCTACGTCGAGCTCATCGACGTGGCCGACCTCGTTCGACAGATGGGGGAGCAGCATGCGCGGGACCCCGAGCACCCGTCGATCGAATGGGCCGGGGGCGGAGAGAAGATCCTGATCGATGCCGCCCGTCTCAAGACGACGCTCCACGGGTTCGCCGAAGCACTCGTGTGGTGGGGGAGCGAGGGTCCGATCCGGGTGCGCAGCGAGGTTCGTGACGGGCGCCTCCTCGTGTCGGCGTCTCGCGGAGCAGTGACCGCGGTGGACGTCGACGCGCTGTTCGAAGCTCGGCGGCCGGGCACGGGGGGAGGCTCCAAGATCGGGCTGTACGTGGCACGCCGGGTCGCGGAAGCGCAGGGCGGACGGGCGTGGGGCGAACAGACGGACGGCCGGATCACGTTGCATGTGGAGCTGCCGATCGCGGGGCCGGATCCGCTCACACCGTAGACTCGGCGGACTTCATGGACGCCAAGGAGATGATGCGGGTCCTCGACGAGGAACGCGAGCGAGGGCTCCGCGCCTTCTCCGAGGCGAGCACGATGACCGAGCTCGAGGCCGCGCAGACCGCGATCCTCGGGCGCAAGGCCCCCTTCTCCGAGGTGCAGCGGGCCGTCGGATCCCTCGCCCCTGACGAACGCAAGTCCATCGGCCAGGCCGTGAACGCGACCCGTTCCGCCCTGCAGCAGGCGGCCGACGCGCGGCGCGCCGAGCTGGAGGCCGTGGCCGAAGAGGCCCTGCTCGTCGCCGATCGGGTCGATCTCTCCCTTCCCGGTAGGCGATCCCGCGCGGGCTCGCTCCATCCTCTTTCGCTCGCAGAAGACGCGATCGTCGACGTCTTCCTGCGACTCGGATACCGCGTGGTGGAAGGTCCCGAGATCGAAGACGAGTGGCACAACTTCGATGCGCTCAACATCCCTCCGGATCACCCGGCGCGGACGATGAAAGACTCGATCTACGTCAGCATCCCCGGCCATCCGGAGCTGTTGCTTCGCACCGAGACGTCCTCCGTCCAGATCCGGACGATGCAGTCGCAGCCGCCCCCCGTCTACATCATCGCGCCCGGCCGTGTGTACCGGCGTGAGACGCCCGACGCCACGCATCTCCCGGTGTTCCATCAGGTGGAGGGACTGGTCGTGGATGAGGGGATCACCTTCGCCGACCTGAAGGGGACGCTCGACGCCGTGGCGCGCGAGCTGTTCGGCAGCGACCGGGAGACGAAGCTCGGCCCGGCGTTCTTCCCGTTCGTGGAGCCGGGGGCGGAGCTGGCGGTGACGTGCATGCGTTGCGACGGGATCGGCTGCCCGGTCTGCGGGAACGGCTGGATCGAGCTGCTCGGGTGCGGCATGGTGCATCCACAGGTCCTCGAGAACTGCGGCTATGACCCGGAGCGGTACACGGGCTTCGCGTTCGGGTTGGGGATCGACCGGGTTGCGATCCTCAAGTATCGGATCCCCGACATCCGGCTGCTGGTGGACGGTGACATCCGATTCCTCGCGCAGTTCGGAGCGAGCGGATGAGGGTTCCCGGTGTCATGGCTGCGGGAGTTCGTCCCCGTCGAGATGGACGTGGAGACCCTCGCGGAGCGGATCGACGCCCGCGGGATCAAGATCGAGGGGATCGAGCGACCCTGGGCCGGACTGGAGGGGGTGGTGGTGGCGCGGGTGCTCGAGGTCCGCGACCACCCGAACTCCGACAAGCTCTGCCTCGCGACCGTGGACGACGGACACGGACCGGTCCAGGTCGTGGTCGGCATCCGGAACATGTCCGCGGGCGATCTCGTCCCCTGGGCCAAGCCCGGCAGCCGGGTCCCGATGCTCGACGAGCCCCTCGGCACGAAGCCTCTCCGCGGGGAGATGTCGAACGGCATGCTCTGCTCGCCGCGTGAGCTCGCGATCTCCCACGAGCACGAGACGGGGATCCTGCTCCTTCCCGACGACCTTCCCGTCGGGGCCGACCTGAAATCCGTGCTCGGCCTCGACGACGCCGTCTTGGACATCGAGGTCGAGCCCAACCGGCCCGACTTCCTCTCCGTGTACGGCGTGGCCCGGGAGACCTCGTCGATCCTGGGCGTGCCGCTTGCCGAACCCGAGACGACCGTCGACGAAGACCCGGAGCGCGCGGACGGGGTGGCGACCGTGGAGCTGCGCGCGCCGGACGGCTGTCCCTTCTACCTGGCGCGGGTGCTCCGTGGTGCGTCGACGGGATCCACCCCCCTGCAGGCGCAGGCGAGGCTCACGGCCGCGGGGATGCGGCCGGTCGCGCCGATCGTCGACGCGACCAACTACGCGATGTTGGAGCTCGGTCAGCCGCTGCATGCCTTCGACATGCAGCGGCTGGCGGGTCCCGGGATCGTCGTTCGCCGTGCGGAGCCCGGCGAACGTCTCGTGACCCTCGACGGCGTGGAACGGGAGCTCACCGAAGAGGACCTGCTGATCTGCGACCTCGAAGGGCCGGTGGCGATCGCCGGGATCATGGGTGGGCAGACATCCGAGGTCACCGACACCACGACCGACATCCTGCTCGAGAGTGCCTTCTTCACGAGGACCGGGATCATCAGGACCGCGCGCCGTTCGGACCTGCATTCCGAGGCCTCCCACCGCTTCGAGCGGGGCACCGATCCGGAGGGCGTGGAGCGTGCCGCTCGCCGAGGTGCGGCGCTGATCGCCCGGTGGACGGGCGCCCGCGTGCTGAGCGGGGCCGCGCAGGCGGGGGGACCTCCCGAACGTCGGTGGGTCTCGATGCGTGCGTCTCGCGCCTCCGCGCTCGTGGGCTACCCCGTGACCGTCCCTGATACAGCGGTCGTCTTCGACGCCCTCCGGATGACCCATCGGGAGGGACCCGATGTCGTCGAGGTCGAGGTCCCCGGCTACCGGGTGGACATCGAACGTGAGGTGGATCTCATCGAGGAGGTCGTCCGGATCCAGGGGTACGAGCGTGTGGGCGCCACGATCCCTCGATCGCCGGAGCCCGGAGGTCTTCCGGAGGCGTACGCGTTCGCCCGCCGGGTCCGGGACGCATTGGTTCGGTCCGGCCTCCGCGAGGCCAAGCCTCTTCCGTTCGTGTCCGAGGACGACCTCGCGCTCATGGGCGATCGCGACGCGATCCCGCTGACGAACCCGCTCCGTGCGGAGGAGGCGTGGCTCAGGACGCGCGTGCTCCCGGGTCTGCTCCACACCGCCGCGAGGAACCAGCGTTGGGGGGCAGGCTCCGTGTCGATCTTCGAGGTCGGCACCGTCTTCCGGTCGGCCGACCCGGTCGAGGAGCGGCGGCAGGTCGGGCTCGTCCTGTGCGGCGCCGCCGGCGAGGGTTGGACGAGCGACGGTCGTGGGTTCGACGTGCTCGACGCTCGCGGCGTCGTCGAGTCACTGCTCGAGGACCTCGGCGTCGGCGAGTGGACGTTGGGCGACGCGCCCGCCGAGCCTTTCCATCCCGGGCGGTCCGCCCGGATCACGCTCGAGGGTCGACCCGTCGGGTTGATCGGCGAGCTTCACCCGCGCCGAGCCGCGTCGCTCGAGATCGAGGGGCGGGTCGCGGTCGCGGAGCTCGAGCTCGAGCCGTTGCGGGCCGCGGCCTCCCGAGACTTCCACCTCGTCGAGGCTCCCCGCTTCCCTCCGGTCCGCCGGGACCTCGCGCTCGTGATCGACGACGACGTGCCCGCCGGGATCGTGCAGGCGACCATGGATGCGGCGGGAGGCGGGCTGCTGGACCGTTCCGTGCTCTTCGACGTCTTCCGAGGAGGGACGGTCCCCGAGGGACGGAAGAGCCTCGCGTTCGCGCTCGAGTTCCGAGCCTCCGACCGCACCCTCACGGACGAGGAGGTCGAGCCGGTCATCGGCGCCATCGTCGATCGGCTCCGAGCGGAGCTGGGAGCCGAACTCCGTGCGTGAGTCCGTCTGACCGGTTCGTGAAGTCCCATTACACTCGCCCGATGCGCCACTACCTGAGCGTCGACGATCTCTCGACCGAAGAGCTTCCCGAGATCCTGGATCTGGCGACCGAGCTGAAGGTGGACTCCTCGGCGCACGCGCGGTCGCTCGCGGGTCGCTCCATCGCCCTCATCTTCGAGAAGCCGTCGACGCGCACGCGGGTCTCCTTCGAGGTCGGCGTCGACCAGCTCGGCGCGAGCCCCATCGTCCTGTCATCTGGCGAACTCCAGCTCGGCCGCGGCGAGACCATCGAGGACACCGGCCGTGTGCTGTCTCGATACGTGGATGCCATCGTGCTCCGGACCTTCGAGCAGGAACGGCTCGAGGTCCTGTCCATCACCTCCACCGTGCCGGTCGTGAACGCCCTCTCCGATTTCGAGCATCCGTGTCAGGCACTCGCGGATCTGCTGACGATCCGGGAGCGGCTCGGCGAGCTCTCGGGCCGGGTGCTCGCGTACTTCGGGGACGGCAACAACGTGGCGCACTCGCTGCTGCTCGCCGGGACGAAGACCGGCATGACCGTCCGCGTGGCAACGCCACCCGGCTTCGAGCCGATCCCGCAGGTCGTGCACCGCGCCGAGGAGATCGCTGCGGAGACCGGCGGGGCCGTCGAGCTCACCCACGATCCCGAAGAGGCCGCGATCGGCGCGCACGCCCTCTACACCGATGTCTGGACCAGCATGGGCCAGGACCTCGAGTCGGACGAACGATCGCTCGTGTTCCCGGCCTACCAGCTGAGTCAGAAGCTCGTCGACCTCGCCGATCCGGACGTGATCGTGCTCCATTGCCTCCCCGCCCACCGGGGTCAGGAGATCACCGACGAGGTGATCGACGGACCGAGGTCCGTCGTGTGGGACCAGGCGGAGAACCGGCTTCACACGCAGAAGGCGCTGCTGCTCCGCCTCTTCGGCGTAGCCTGAAGGCGATGCCCCGGGCGAACGACGCCGTCGAGGCGATGCTCATCGAGTACGCCGACCTGTTGTCGATCCTGTTCGACGACCCGTACAAGCCGCGCGCCTACGAGAAGGCCGCCCGCGCCGTCGGTGGCTACCCCCTTGACCTCGAGGGGAAGGACCTGCCCGAGATCTTGAAGGTCCCGTCGGTAGGGCGCTCGATCGGGGAGAAGATCGAGGAGTTCCTCACGACCGGGACCATGGCCGAGCTCGAGGCGCTCCGCGAGAAGATCCCTCCCGGCGTCAGGGACATGATGTCGATCCCGGGGCTCGGGCCGAAGAAGGCGATGGTGATCTACCGGGAGCTCGGCGTCGGCTCCGTGGACGAGCTCGTCGCGGCGATCGAGGAGGACCGGGTCGCGGCGCTCCCGCGGTTCGGCGCCAAGACGCAGGAGAACATCGCACGGGGGATCGGGCAGCTCCAGTCCGCGGGTGGCCGGGTCAAGATCGACGTGGCGCTCGGCGTGGCCGAGGTCTTCGTTGACGCCCTCTCCATGCTGCCCGAGTCGCGCCGGGTGGCGTACGCGGGCTCGCTCCGCCGGATGAAGGAGTCGATCGGGGACGTCGATCTGCTCGTAGCGGGTGACGACGCACCTCCCGTCATGGACGCGTTCGTCGCGCAACCGTCCGTCTCGCGCGTGCTCGCGCACGGTGATGCGAAGACGTCCATCGTCACCGACCTCGGACTGCAGGTCGACCTTCGAGTCGTCCCCGAGGCAGCGTGGGGAGCGGCGATGATCTACTTCACCGGCTCGAAGGCGCACAACATCCGCATCCGCGAGATGGCGGTCCGCGCCGGGCTGAAGCTGAACGAGTACGGCCTCTTCGACGCGAAGAGCGGCGAGCTGCTCGCCGCCGAGACCGAGGAGGATGTCTACGGCCGGCTCGGGATGGCATCCATCGAGCCCACGCTCCGCGAGGACCGTGGTGAGGTCGAGGCGGCGCTCGCCGGTGAGCTCCCCGAGCTCGTGACCGAGAAGGACCTGCAGGGCGACCTGCACACCCACACGAACCTGACGGACGGGCTGGCGAGCCTGGAGGACATGGTCGCGCGCGCGGCGGGCTTCCGGTACCGCTACTTCGCGATCACCGACCACGCGCCGAACCTGTACATGCAGCGGATGACCGACGACAAGATCCTCGCCCAGCGCGAGCGTGTGGCGAAGCTACAGTCGAAGTATCCGAAGATGACGCTGCTGCACGGCACCGAGCTGAACATCGATCCCGACGGGAACGTCGATTGGGACGAGGCGTTCCTGGCCGGCTTCGACCTCACGGTCGCGTCGGTGCACTCCCACTTCAATCAGTCGAGGGATGCGATGACCGCGAGGGTGCTCCGCGCGATCGAGAACCCGTACGTGGACATCATCGGCCACCTGACCACGCGCCAGATCGGGAAGCGTCCGCCCGTCGACCTGGATCTCGAGGCGGTGTTCGAGGCCGCGGGCCGGACCGGCACGGCCCTGGAGATCAATTCCCACCCTGATCGGCTCGACCTCTCGGACGAGCATGTCCTGTGGGCGCGGCGGCACGGCGTACGCTTCGCCGTGAACACCGACGCGCACGCCGTGCCGCACTTGGAGCACCGTCGCTTCGGCGTCGGGGTGGCCCAGCGAGGGTGGCTCACCAAGGAGGACGTGATCAACGCGTGGCCCCTCCGCAAGCTGCAGCGGTTCCTCGCCGACGGGCGCCCGTGAGTCGGGTACGACTGCCGCGGGCGTTCTACGCACGGCCCGCGACGGAGGTCGCGCCCGCACTCCTGGGACAGGTCCTCGTGCGCGCGCTCCCGGACGGGACGCGCGCGGTGGCACGCATCGTCGAGGTGGAGGCGTACGAACCGGACGACCCCGCGAGCCACGCCTTCCGCGGCAGGACGCCGCGGAACGCGGCCATGTTCGGACCCCCCGGCCACCTGTACGTGTACTTCACCTACGGCATGCACTTCTGCATGAACGCCGTCAGCGGCCGATCGGGCGAGGGGAGCGCGGTCCTCCTTCGGGCCGGCGAGCCCCTCGAAGGGGTCGAGGGGATGCGCGCCCGACGGGGCCGCGATCCGATGCTGGACCTGTGCTCGGGACCCGGGCGGCTGACGCAGGCGCTGGATGTGGGGCGGCCTGAGGACGGCGCCGACCTCGTGAACGGCGATCGCGTGTGGGTGGAGCGGGGGTCGAGTTCCGAGAGGATCGCCAGCGGGATCCGTGTCGGCGTCCACGAAACGACGCGCTCGTGGCGCTACTGGCTGGAGGGGAACGCCTTCGTGTCGCGAGGACGGCCCGGTCCGCCTACCCGGGCTGCTCGGACTCCTGGGGCTCCTCGGACTCCTCGGGTTCGGTCAACGACACCGTGATCGTGACGGTGCTCGTCTGGAACGCCTCCGTGCCCGCCGCCGGCTCCTGCTGGATCACGGTGCCGTTGGGCTGCGTCGAGGCCGCGGTCTTGACGTCCACGTAGAACCCCGCTTCGGTCAAGCCCTCGATCGCGAGCGGCTCCGACCAACCGATGGCGGAGGGGATCAGCACCTGCTGCAGGGATGAGGGGGAGGTGCACACCTTCGTGGGTTCGGTTCCCGCGATGAACTGCAGCGTCTGGATGTTCTGAGGAAGCGTGAAGGGATTGGGGAGGCAGTAGGGCTCCTGGGTGGCGTCGACCGTGGCGGAGACGAACCCGACATCGGGGTTGGGGAACTCCATCGACGGCAGCCCGCGGGAGGCCTCGAGCATCAGCAGCCTCCAGATCTGTGCCGGCCAGGTTCCCCCGAAGACGGTGACGCGGGTCCTCGGCGGCTCCATCCGCACCTGCCCTTGAGGGAAGCCGACCCACACGGCGGCCACCATCTGTGGGATCGCGCCCACGAACCACGCATCGTTGTGGTCCATGGCGGTGCCGGTCTTGCCGATCTGCGGGCGTCCGATGTTGGCAGCGGTCCCCGTCCCGTACAGGACGGCATCGCTCAGGATGCTGTTCGCGACCGAGGTGACCTGAGGGTCGAGGACACGCTCGGGAGCCGCGTCGGCTTCCCACAGGATCGTCCCCCGAGCATCGGTGATCCGTGAGACGGGGATGGGACGAACCCGGAGACCGCCGGTGGCAAGGGTCCCGTACGCCGACGCCATCTCGAGGGTGTTGACCTCGTTCGTCCCGAGCACGGCCGAGAGGTTCGGTTCCAACCGTCCGATCGGATTGCTGACGCTCCGGCAGCACCGGAGCCCCATGCGTGTGGCCACCTCGACGACCTTCCTGGGTCCGAGCTGATCGATCAGCTGCGCGTAGACGGTATTCACCGATTCCACGGTCGCCTCACGGAGGGTCATCGTGCCGAAACCCGCCCCCTCCGCGTTCGTCACGTCCCAGACCCCGCCGCCCTGGAGAGGGACCTGGAGTGTCGAGGGAGCCGAGAACGTCTCCGACGCGGACATGCCCCTCTCGAGCGCGGCCACCAGCGCGAATGGCTTGAACGATGATCCGGACTGCCGCCCGGTTCCGCCCGCAGCGGTCGCGAGATTGACACGTCCCGCGTGCCGGTTCCGCCAATAGTCCTGCTGGTCTCCTCCCACCATCGCGAGGACGAAGCCCCTCCGCGGATCGAGGACGGTCACGGCCGCCGAGGGGTCGTCGGGGTAGGAGAGCACCGAATCCACGGCGCGCTGGGTCGCCGCTTGCACGCCCGGGTGGAGCGTCGTGTAGATGCGAAGTCCACCGGTGAACAGCAGGCGGTAGCGGTCCTCGCGCGTCTCACCGAAGGCGGGCTCGCTGAGGAACCATTCCTTCACGTAGTCGACGAAGTAGGGGTAGTCGTAGCGGCCCAGCGCCGGAACCGGGTGGAGCGTGATCGGCTGCTTCCGCGCCTGTCGGCGCTGGGCTGCGGAGATCATCCCGAACTCGTGCATGAGCCGGAGCACCACGCCGCGCCGACCTCTGGCACGCCGTGGATACTCGTAGGGATCGAAGTGTCCCGGGCTCGTGATCGATCCGGCGAGCAGCGCCGACTGCGCGAGGTCGAGCTTCCTCGCGTCGACGCCGAAGAAGGTTCGGGCGGCCGCCTGGACGCCGTAGGCGCCCTTCCCGAAGTAGACCGTGTTCAGGTAGCGCGTCAGGATCTCTTCCTTCGAGAGCCGGTCCTCGAGTTGCCACGCGAGCATCGCCTCGCTGAGCTTCCGAGAGATCGTGCGATCGGCGCCGGTGTACAGGTTCTTGACCAGCTGCTGGGTGATCGTCGAGCCGCCTTCCGCGATGCTGCTGTCGCGGAGGTTCACGTACGAGGCTCGGATGATCGCACGACCGTCGATGCCGTGATGCTGGTAGAAGCGGCGGTCCTCGATCGCGACGGCGGCATCGCGGATCCATGTGGGGATCTGCGCCGTGGGCAGGATCACGCGGTCCTCGACCGCATGGAGCTGGGTGATCACACTGTCGTCCGCCGCATAGACGAAGGACGTCTGTGCGAGCTCGCGCCGCGGCACGTCTCGGAGGTCGACGCCGCAGGCAGCAGCGAAGACGGCGAAGGCTGCCGTGAAG
>CAVVSH010000007.1:0-54810 GCA_963750945.1 uncultured Actinomycetota bacterium
ACGGCCCGGAGATCCTGACCCGTTCTGCTTGATCAGGTTCACTGTGCATCCTCTACGGCCGATACCGTAGGGCCACGCCGCGAACGATTGCTAGGGTGTACCGCTCGTCGTTCCCGGCGAGCCGCTGACAGGAGGTGGGATGGCCGAGCAGGTTCGACGCCGCACCGGCTGAACTGACCTTCGTGACGACCTCGTGTGGGTCGTGAAGGATCACTATGTCGTGGAGGGAACGCAGTTCTCGGTCCGGTCGACGGACGAGGACTTCCTCGAGCTGCTACGTGGCTACCTGGGTCCCTTCCGGCTCTCCGACGCGGACGACGGAGCCGACGAGACCATCTTCCAGGTCGATTGCGGCATCTCCCGGGTCCTCCCGGGAGGCACGGTGGTGCGGCCGACCGCGAACCTGTTCATCGGCAGCCTGCGCATCTTCTGCGGACCGAGGTGGGAGGACATGGCGGGCAAGCTCATCGCCGGCGTCCGCGATCTGGTGACGGCCCGTGCGGACGAAGCCGTGCGGTTGCGGGCTGCCGGGGCGGTCATCGGAGACCGCGCGCTGATCCTCCCTTCGGGGCCGGATCGCCACCTGCCGGCCCTCTCGGCCGCGCTGACCCGGAGCGGCGCCGGCTACATCGGGGACGAGATCGTCAAGCTCGATCCGATCCTGCGTCGGGTCTCCGGCATCGAGCTCCCGATCCTCCTCGACGTGTCGGATCTCGATCTGTTCCCCGAGGTGAACGCCCGGGCTCGCCGTGTCAAGGTGGAAGAGGAAGGTGAGGTCGGCAAGGATTCTCGAACGCCCCGCCGTGCCGTGCCGGTGGAGGTGCTGGGAGGACACCGTGCCGTCGCCCCCGCGGATCTCGGCTGGATCACGTTCCCGGAGTTCCGGCCGGGGGAGGAGACCCGCCTGGAGCCGGTGGCCGGCGCCGAGGCGGTCTTCAAGCTGATGGAGGCGATGCTCAACGCACACGTCTGGGGTGACCGGGCGTTGATCCTGGCGCGGGACCTCGTCGAGACCGTGTCCGTCCAGCGGCTCGTGATCGGATCGATCCCGGAGGCGGCGGACCTCCTCATGGGTCTCGAGGAGGGGGCTGCTTCGTGAAGGAGATCCCGCTCGCGTCCACCCCGCAGGATGGCTCGCCCGAGCGGGGCGCGGAAGCGGTACCGCCCGGATGGGTCGCGCAAGACGCCTACCGGATGCTGTCGATGGCCTTCTCGATCAAGTCGGAGGACGAGCGGTTCTCCGAGAGCCTGCGGTGGCACCTCGAACCGTTCCTCCTCGATGCGCCCGCTCCCGCGGGGATCCCGTCGGAGTTCCTCACGACCGACGAGACCGGGGAACCGATGTGCATCTTCCGGTTCTCGACCCAGGAACGCTTCCGGGTCGTGATGCTCGCAGAGGGGATCCACCGAGCCGTCTGGGAGCTCCACCGCGCCGTCCACGACCAGGTCCGCGACTTCCTCCTCCTCCACGCGGGCGCGGTGGTCCGGGACGGACACGCGCTGCTCCTACCCGCCGAGACCGCATCGGGGAAGTCCTCGCTCACGCTGGGCATGCTGGAGAAGGGCGCCTCGTATCTCTCGGATGATCTGGGGGCGCTCGATCCGGTCACGAACCGCGTCTACCCATTCCCGAAACGGATCAAGCTGATCCCCGATACGCTCGAGTTCTTCCCGGGACTCGAGGAGCGGCTCGGGGACCGCGACCTGCCGTTCACGCAATGGGAGCGATTCGTCAGGCCGGAGGACGTCGGCGCGAGCGTGGCCGAGCCGGCCATCGTGAAGTGGATCGTGTTCCCGACGGCCGATTTCGACGGCCCTCCGGTGTTGGAGCCGATCACCAGAGCGGCGTCCGTGACGGAGATGGCTGCGAACTGCCTGAACCTCTACCGGTTCGGTGACGCGGGCGTGGTCCTCCTGTCCCGGGTCGCGGCGGAAGCGGAGGCGTTCCGGCTCACGGGAGGATCACTCCGGGAACGGATCGACCTGCTCTTGGAGCAACTGAGCTAGCCGACCACGCTCGCACCGTCGATCGGGAAGCGTTCCTCGGAGACGCCGAGCTAGTTGACCGGCGGGCAACCGACGAGCGGACCGCTGTAGACGGCGATCTTCACGGTCGGCGGACCGGTCTGCTCGCAGTTCGGCACCGTGAGGCAGGTGAAGAACTGCGGGTCGCAGAGCCCTGGGTTGCAGCACGGGTTGCCGCCGCCCTGCCCAGAGCCGCACAGATACTGGCACGGGCCCTCTCCGAAGTAGTGGGGGTTGCAGGGGTCGGGGTCGAGGCCGTCGCATGCCTCGCCGGTACATCCCGCCGCCGTGCACGCACCCATGCAGCCGGTGTCGTTCGGCCCGCCGATCGAGTGGAAGCAATCTTCCTCGACCGGCGTCTGCCCGACCGTCTGCGCGAACGCAGGGGTGGCGGCGATGCTCTGCACGACCGGGGCGACCCAAGCGGTCGCGACTCCGGTCAACGCGGCACGCCGGAGGAACGCGCGGCGGTTGAACGCCTTCGGATCCTGTTCGGGGAGATCCTGCTCAGGCATGCCGTTCATCCCTTTCTCGCTCAGCGCTCTCGGTGATGTCCGATGGGTCGTTCGCGTCGTGCAGGACACCGAGGGCGTCCAGCTCGGCGACGAGGCCCGAGAACTGTTCGTGCAGCTCCGATGGGACGAGGTCGAACTCCTGCGAGACCTCCTCGACGAGCTGCTCGAGGCTCGCCTCTCCGTCCGCCAGCTGCCAGAGGAGCGATGCCGACGGGTTGAGATGGTGGACGAGCCTGGATCCCGGGTCGTACAGCACGATGCCGTCGCCCATGTCCAGCTCCAGGACGTCGGCCCGTTTCTCGGGCGTGTAGTCCCTCGCCACTGCGAGGCTCACCGCCCCGCCGCCATCTGACTGTCGGTCGGTCACGTAGAGAATCCTCGCGGGGCCTACGTCAACTGCCCTCTGCCGAACACCGTATCTTTCGTACGGAGGGCCCGAGCCCGAACTTCCCGTTTCCGCCGCACCGCAGCCGTTCTCGAGCCCCGGCCGAGGCACTCGTGGGCTCGCCCGAACGGGACGCGGATCGGCCGGTTCGCGGACTCATGACAAGATGCCCGGATGGAGGTCCCACCCGCGGCGGGTATCGAGGTCGTCGCCAGGCGGTTAGCCTCGGTGGGGCTCCCCGGGGCGGGGAGCGACGCGCTCCAGGTGCCAGAGGAAGACTGGCCCCGTCTGCTTGCATATGTTGCGCGACAGCGCATCACCGGTCTCGCGGAAGTCGAGGTCCGCGCGGGCACCCTGGTGGTGACGGAGCCGCAGCGCGCCGAGCTCGAGGAGCGCCATCGGGAGGCGATGGCCATGGTGCTCCTCCTCGACCATCTGCTCGAGGAACTCTCCTCTGCGATGGCGGAGGCGGGGGTTCCGACGATCGTGCTGAAGGGGCCGGCGGTCGCGAGCACGTTCTATCCCGATCGAGCGTGGCGATCGTACGGTGATCTCGACCTCCTCGTCGCCGCCGACGACTGGCGAGGAGCGTGTGAGGTCTTGGTCCGCCGTGGCTTCCGGCGGATCATCCCCGAACCTCGGCCCGGGTTCGACGAGCGGTTCGGCAAGGGCGCGTCCTTCGAGGACGCTCGGAAGCTCCAGGTGGACCTCCACCGCACGCTCGCGATGGGCCCGTTCGGGTTGTGGATCGATCCCGGCGCCCTCCTGGCGGGCACCACGGACTTCCCGACGAGGGAGTGGACTCCTCCGCCGTCTGGACGACCCGAACACCCTCATCCACGCGTGCATCCACGCGGCTCTGGGGCGGCAGTACGCGCGGCTGGTTCCGCTGCGGGACGTCCTCCAGGTGGCGTGGTCCGATCGGATCGACTGGGACGTGTTCGTCGGATCGCATGGCCGACTGGCGGCTGACGGCTCCAGTCGCGCACGCGATGCGCACCGCGAGCGCGACGTTGGGCATCTCGCTGCCGGACGAGGTGGCCCACATCCTGCGGACCCCGGTCGGCGCGATCGAGAGGCGCGCCCTCCTCGCGTACACCACCGACCGCAAGCGACAGGGAGGGCCGGAGCTGGCCGCCCTGTGGGCGATCCCCGGACTCCGTTCGAGGGCTGCCTACCTCCGGGCGATGCTCTTCCCGGATCGACGCTTCCTCGAGGCGGAGGGGCGCTCAGGAACCCTTCGACGCCGGTGGATGGTTCCGGTCCGGTGGGCGGCAGCCCGCTTCCGGCGGGCGCTCGCCCCCCAGCGGACTCGTTCCGGGCGACGCTAGTCGCAACTGCGTCACCCGATCACCGACTCCGTGTGACGAAGGCGCTGACGGGTCAGAGGGCGGTGCTCCTGCTCGCGCACCTCGCTACATCGAGTCGGCGAGGTGATCGGCCAGTCGGAGGGACAAGGCGACGATGGTGAGTGTGGGATTGGCACTACCGCTCGTCGGGAACACCGAACTGCCCGCGACGTAGAGGTTGGCTATCCCGTGGACGCGGCAGTTGCGATCCACGACAGACGTAGATGGATCGTCCCCCATCCGGGTCGTCCCCATGTGGTGCGAGGCGTCTCGGGAGATCGGCCAGGGGTCGTCGGCGCCCGTGAGCAACGGACTCTCTACTCTGCCGAAACCGCGGCGCTGGACCTCCTCGTCGACGAGTCCATGGAGGTGACGCATCGTCCGTCGCTCCAGCTCCCCGATCGACCAATCGAGTGTCGGGAGTGGATTTCCGAATGGGTCGAGCCGCCCCGAGAGCCGAACGCGGTTCTGCGGGCTCGGTGCTTGCTCCATGAAGTTGTGGATCTCAGCCCTTTCGACCTTGCCTCGGTTAAGGATCTTGAACCGCGCATAGCTGAGGAGATCGGGGAGTCCGGCCGCGAGATCGCGCATCACCCGGCCGTCGCGGAGCGCGTGAGTTCCGCGCCGGCGAAGATCGCGGAGCGCGTCGACACCTCGCCCCCGCGTTGCGAGCACGGGATGGAAACGTACGTATCCATTCAGCAGTTCGTCGCTGTGTTGGCGCTTGGTTGAGAGTCGGACGCCCAAGCGGAATCTTCCGAGGCGGCTGCCCCAGTAGCCAGGGTGAGGGAAGGTCGCGGGGGTGTTGACCTTCACGATGCCCGCCACTCCCTTGGGATGGTCCATGTAGAACCTGCCGACCTGATCCCGGTCGTTGCCCAACCCCGCAGGCCCACCCGAGTCGAGCAACAGGCGGGCGTTCTCGATCCCTCCACACGCCAGTACCACGGTGTTGGGTCGAACGATGTGCTGTCGCCCAGTAGTGGTTCGGATCTCCACCCACTCGACCTTCTGGCCGCTGGGTCCGGGCACGATCCTTGTGACGGTCGCGTGGAGATACGCCGCGAGATCCGGGTCCACCCTGACAGCGGGTTCGAGGAGGTCACGGAAGCGGCGAGGGCGACGCGGCCAGAAGAGGGACACGGTGTCGAGATCGCCGGTTCGGATCAGGAAGCCGCGACGACTCTCGAATCGATCGATCGACACCGTCGTAAGATCGGGGATCCCGAGGATGCGACATCCCAGTGAGTAGCTCTCCATGAGGTCGGAGCGGGCGATTGGCCATCCCGACGTGCCCAGCCATGGCCGGGGAGCGAGATCCGATTCCGCGAGCAGGGCCGAGCCGCCCCACCAGACCTCAGTCGTCCCGCCCAGCCCTCGGATCCGCGCTTCCCGACCGATCGGGAGGTCGGTTGTCTCAACATCGAGCAGAGAGGAGGAGGCTGCGTCCGGCGCGCCGCCACCCGACTCCACGAGCAGGACCGAACGTCCTCGTTCCCTCAACCGGAGTGCCGTGGTTGTACCGGCTGCGCCCGATCCGATCACGCACACGTCGCACGACAGTTCTTGGGCTTCGTCGAGCTCTCGAGCATCAACGAACCCAGCAGGTACGCCGTGGCCGCTCAGCCCTCGTCACCGCCGGGATGCACGAAGGGGGCCATCACGCGTGTGGCCGGCCGTAGTAGGCGTGGGCTCCCAGGTACCGCGAACGGGAGCCGCTCGGCGAATCGGATGACGAGATCGTCCGCGATCGCCTCGGAGATCGGGTACCGAAACGGATCGGAGGGGTCGGGGAGTGCTGCGAGGAGCTCCATGAACCCTCTGATCTTCATCTGGCTCATCAGCGAGGGATCTTCGAGCGAGGCCCCGTCCAGCCCGGACGCGAACGCATCATCCAGGGGGGAAGCGCTCACCGGCTCGCCGTCCACGGTGAGTCCGACGTATCGCCCATCCTCCACCCGGTATCCGATCGACGTCGCTTTCGGATGGTCGATCGGATAGTCGGTGATGAACCCGTCCGATCCGATGATCATCGTCCGCCCGATCTCGTAGCGTCGCGGTTCGACGATCCGCGCCTGGATGCCACCCGGGAACGTGACTTCGATGTCCGAGCACCAACGGTTCCATCGGTGGATCGCGACCCGTTTCGCGTGGCGAGCACCCGTGAGTTGCTTCAGCGCGGCGATCGCGTGGTGCCGGTAGGCGCCGTGCATCGAATGGATCCGACGCAGCGGGCCGATCCTCCCCTCATCGAGGAGCCGGCGAGCCTGCACGAAGAGGGGGAGTGCGAAGTTGTCCTCGGATGCGAGCACGGCCCGGAAATGGGTGAAACGCCGCGACGCATTGAGGTCGCCGGGGGCCAGTCCCGGCGTGTCGAGCATCAGTGTTGGACCGGGAGCCGGATCCTCCGTTAGCCCGGCGAGGATCCCTGGAACCGCTGGCAGCGGTACGGCGACGACCACGGCGTCCACGTCTCCGAAGTCCATGTCCGCGAGCAGCCGTGTGGATGTCCTGAACCGACCTCCGAGGAGCTCGAGTTCCCGGGCTGTGCGCGTGCACACACCCACGAGGTCGACCGACTGTGAAGAAGCGTGGATCGCCGGGAGAATCGTCTGCCTCGCGCGCCGACCGGCGCCCACCACGACGATCCGTGTCCGTGCTTTGGCGACAAGAGTCGGAGGAGTCAATCGTTCCCATCATGCCACGTCGACGATCACGAGGAGGAGGATCGGAGCCGAGCCGACGGCCGGATGCCACGTCGAACTGGCTGCGTGTACCGTATGCAGCCCCATGGATCCGCATTTCACTCGTCGCGACCGCTGTCCCGTGTGCGGCGCATCGGAAACGAACGAGTTGTTCCGATGTGGGTTCACCGAAGAGCCGATCGTTGGGGCCCTTCACAGTCAGAAGTGGGCGCTGGACCGCGAGATCGACTTCTCGATCCTCGCCGGCGGGGAGTACGTGCTGAAGGAGTGCAGGAACTGCATGCTGCTCTTCCAGGAGCAGATCCCGGATGAGTACCTGGGAGGGATCATCTACGAGCAGTGGATCAGCCCCGAGTTCTCACTCCATAAGAAGGAGAAGAATGCCACGCCCGGACGAGGACGTGTCGCCCTCGAGATCATGTCGATCATCGACTTCCTCGGACGAGATCCGAAGGACCTTCGCTTCCTCGACTTCGGCATGGGGTGGGGAGACTGGGTGAGGATGGCAGAGGCGTTCGGGTGTGAAACGTTCGGCGTCGAGCGATCCGAGTCGCGGGTCGATCATGCGCAGGAACACCACCTGAAGGTCTTGACGCTCGAAGAAGCCTGTGAGATGTCCTTCGATTTCATCAACACCGACCAGGTGTTCGAACACCTCACGGATCCATTCGATGTTGGGACCCGCCTTTCCGGGGCCCTCGCGCGTGAAGGGATCCTCAAGATCAGCGTTCCCATCGGGATCCGGGCGAGGCGCCGTCTCGAGACCGGAGATTGGACCGCCAAGCAGAGCGATCGGCACTCACTGCACGATGTCGCCCCGCTCGACCACATCAACTGCTTCCTGCACGAGAGCCTGGTCGCTCTCGGACACCGAATGGGCCTCGAGCAGGTCCCGATCCCCGCGAAACTCAGATACCGGTACGCGCCGATGTGGGAACGCCCAGGCCGTTTGCTGAGACGGACGGTGGGCCAGCACTACCGAGCGCTTCGCAAACAGACCACAGCCATGTGGTTCCGGCGACCCGGACCCCCTTGAGTCGGAGGCGGAGGTCCCCGCGGCCCTCGCGTGCGATACCCGCGGCCAGACTGCTGTGCCGAGCGGTCCGGTTGCGAGCGCCCGGCTGATCCTCACTCGCCATCACGAGCCCGTTCCTGGCAGATGCATCGCGTTTCCGTTGGTGTTGGCGTCTCTCGCTGAGAAGCCTGCAGGGAGAGCGAGCTACACGCCCTCGTCGGATGAGTGACCCAGATCGTGATCGCCAAGAAGCTCGGGCGATCTCCTCGCACCGATGACAGGTTCCGTGTGGCAGTGGCACTCACGGTTCGAGCAGTGATCCTCCCATGCACGACCCGGATCCCACACTATCGTGGAGTCGTCCTTGGCAACGAAGAACTCACATCCGCAATGGGGGCACACGTCCGCAACGAGCTCGTGCCAATCGCTCTCGTCGTCTCGACGTCGAGGGGGGAGCGCATGCGAGCTGCCCGTGTTCATGGATGTTCGACCTCCCGGGTGGTCATGCGACCACCATGGTATCGACTTCGACAACCGTCTCTGGAGCCTCGTCTGTCGCCGATGAGCCGGCCCGACCCATGCACCAGCGGAGAAGCGGCGCGGTCATCACGGTCGTGAACACCGCGATCAGCACAACCATCGCGTAGGTCGCATCGTTCAAGACGCCGACGGACAGGCCGATCGATGCGATGACCAGCTCCATCGCCCCGCGGGCGTTGAGGCCGAACCCCACAGCGAGCGCTTCCCATCGCGGGAGGCCCCCGAGTCTGGCGCCGAGGCCACCGCCGACGATCTTCCCGACACAGGCGACCGCCACGGCGGCGACGGTGAACGCCAATGCGCTCCCGCGCAGCATCGTGAGGTCCACCTTGATGCCGGTGTACGCGAAGAAGAACGGGACGAAGAAGCCCATCCCGATCTCCCGGAGACCCGCCACGGTCCGTCCGTCGACCCTGCCGCTGCGCCCGATCAGGAGGGCGGCCACGAACGCCCCGAGCACGAGGTGGACCCCGATCGCCTGGGTGGCGGCGGCGAACACGAGGACGATCGCGAACACGACGGACGTGTTGGCGTGCGGGATGCGGAGTAGGGTGCTTAGGCGTAGCGCGTGGTCCACGACGAACCTCCCCCCGGTGAGCGCAACGGCCACGAACGCGGCCGTAAGCAGGATCGTGCTTGCCACCGACCCGATGGCCACGCCTCCAGCCGCGAGTCCAGTGACGACCGAGAGCATGATCCAGCCGATCGTGTCGTCCGCGACGGCAGCCGCGATGATCACGGAACCCGTCCGCGTCCGGAACAGGTCGAGGTCCATCAGGATCCGCGCGATCACGGGGATCGCGGAGATCGACATCGCGGTCGCGAGGAACAGGGCGAACACGGGTCGTCCCACCGCCGTGGGGACGAGCGCGTCGGGGAACACCATCCCGAGGGCGAAGCCCGCGGCGAACGGCAGGGTGAAGCCGCCGATCCAGCTCCCGACCACCGCCGCGCGCGCCCGAGAGAGGATGCCCAGTCGAGCTTCGAGCCCACCGATCAGCACCAGCATCACGACGCCGATCCACGAGACCACGTCTAGGAGGGCCCGCTGTTCCAGCGCCGCCGGGAAGAGGGCGTCGAACGCACCCGGCGCGATCCACCCCAGTAGCGAGGGTCCGAGCATGATGCCGAAAACGAGCTCGCCGACGTGCAGCGGGATCCCGATCCTGGCGGCGAGCTCGCCGCCCAGCCGTGCCGCGATGAAGAGCACGGCGACATCCACCAAGAAGACGAAGAGCTGATGTTCCGTCATCTCTCTGCTTCCTTCGGACCTGGAGGGCGTCAGACGCCGAGCGGCTGGTACCCGTGCGCCGCGGCCTTGGCCCCGCAGCGGCGGCAGATGAACGCCTCCTCTTCAGGCCAGTAGTCGGCGACCCCGAGGCACGTCGGGCAGGTCAGGGTCCCGTCCTTCTCGGGATCCATCGCCCACGGTCGCAGCAAGCTGCCAGGGGTCTTCATGACCTGTTCGTAGCTCCGCTGCATGTCTTCGAAGAGGGCTCGAGCTCGTGCCTGCACCTCCGGGGAGTACGGATTCCCCTGGCAGGTGCGGATGAATGATTCATGATACCGAGGGCTCGTCACGTACTTGGTGACGAGGTTCTGGAGCTTGTAGAACAGCGAGATCAGGTCGTACCAGACGTCGGCTCCTGTCTCGATGCGTTGGTGATACGCCTCGAACGCCTTCTCCTCCCTCCCGGTGCGCATCACCTCGGTGATCGTTTCGTACGCATGGAGGGCCGAGAAGAGTGCCACGTCGACGCCGGACGAGAAGATCGGATCCACGAATCTGAGCGCGTCCCCTACGAGCAGCCATCCGGGCCCGGCGAAGCGATCGACCGTGTAGGAGTAGTCGCCCTCGATCCAGAACGGGCGGATGCGCTCGGCATCCTTCATCGCCGTGCTGAGTGTTCTGTTGCGTTCCACCAGTGAGTAGAAGAAATCCTCATGGGTCTTCCCCGAACGCTGGAAGTCCTCCTTGTCCAGCACGAGGCCGACGGTCGCCTTCCCCTGGCGGAGCGGGAACTGCCACGCCCACGCTTGATTCAGCCCGATGAAGTAGAAGAGCGAGAAGCCCCTCAGGTGCTCTGGCCCGGGATCCACGTTCAGGAACCACGAGTAGATGCAGAACTGATTGAAGCTCGCATCGTGGTGCTTCATCTTGAGCTGGTTGGCCAGCAAGCACCGACGACCGGATGCATCCACCACGTACTTCGCGTACAGGTCTCGTTCCCACCCGTCGGAGACGGATGCTCGAACGCCGACCGCGCGTCCCTCTTCGAAGAGCACGTGCTTGACGGCGACCCCCTGGAGGACCTTCGCCCCCAAGTCGTGGGCATGCCGGAGCAGCAGCGTGTCCATCACGTCCCGTTCGACGTTGTACGTGTAGGGCTGCGGGGCGCCCTCGATGGGAGACTTCTTGAACCAGAGTTCCACGAACTTCCAGAGGGGTGACCGGGGGCCGTTCCAGGCTGCTCCGGGCTTGTGAGCGAATCCCTCCTCGTTCATCCGGTCCAAGAACCCGATCTGGTCGAACACCAGGTTCGTGGACGGCACGAGCGACTCGCCTACATGATCGCGCGGATGGATGTCCTTCTCGATGATCAGCGCCTTGTGCCCGTCCATCGCGAGCAACGAGCCGAGCGCGGCCCCGCCCGGCCCGCCACCGATGATGATCACATCGGCGTCGTAGGTCCGTTCCTTCGTCATGCATCCCTCCCGTTGTCGTTGGAGACGAGATTCATCTCGAGCGTCATCCCACCTTCACCAGCGCTTCGCTCGGTGGCGCTCCTCCCATCCTCCGGGCCCCGCGTGCGGTCTGATACCAGAGCTCCGGCCGGATCCCGAAGGTCGCCGTGACCAAGTCCACGGTCCGTCGTCGCCGGCGGCTTGCCTCCGCGACCACCGTCAGCGGGTCGCGTCCCGAAGGCTGTGCATCGACGCCGACGTGGCAGCGTTCGTGCGAGACCAGGACCAACCTGGCCGGTGGGTCGCGGTCCACGGCGGCAGCGATCAGCTCGAGGAGTACCGTTCCGCCTGGTTCCGTGAGCGCGGCGCTCCCACCCGGCCAGAGGACCACTTCTGCTTGGGACAGGAGGCCGAGTGCGCCGAGCAGCTCACGGAGCCCTCGCTGGTAGCGGTGATCACTACACGCCAGCACGAGCGCGTGCTGCGCGTATTCAGGGGGGGTGTGGCGACGAACGGCCCCGAGCGATGGTACGGACGAGCTCGCCGATCCGGCGGTCCTGCGCCCATGCGTCCGGGAGCTGGCGATCCTCGCGGAGGCGATAGTGGTTTCGTCGTCCGACCCGGTCCCGCTCCAGGAAGCCTCCGCTGACGAGGTCGGTGACGATCGATTGGGCAGCGCGGGCGCTGATACCCGCCTCGAGGGCGAGCTCGCGGAGGCGCTTGTCGGGTTGTCGGGCGAGGGCGACCAAGACCATCCCGTGGTGAGAGAGGAATGACCACGCGCGCGCCATGCACACAACATAGGAAGCGGGCTTCCCATGTGGATGCGCCGCTCCACGTATGTTTCCTACGGCGCTTGGCTTCCCGCCTCCCAAGCACTGTGCTCGGCACCGGTCGTCTGGTCGACTCGACCTCAGCCGCCCCGCGGCTCGTTGCCAAATCCCCCAGGCGCCCGACATCAGTGGGAGGGTGGGGAGACCGATACCTACCTGGTGGGGAGCGAGAGGGTCCTGTCGACGCGTGATGAGGAACAGGCTCGTGCTCAGCAGGCGAAGAGCCGCTGGTCCGTGACCGACGGCCGGAGCCTGGCGAGCGCCACCCTCGTTCTCGTGATGATCCTCGCGACCGTCGGACCTACCGCGTCGGCCTCGGCCCGCTGCCGCCCGAACTCGATCAACTCGGATCACGATCTGATCCCTGATTGCTGGGAGCGCCGGAACGGCCTCGTCGTGGGCAGGCGCGACCACCTGACCGACAAGGATCACGACGGCCTTCTCGCGATCCATGAGTTCCGTCTGGACGCCGCGACCGGTGGGATCTTCGGACCGTATCGGGCGGACGTCGCGAACAGCGACCACGACGGTGGCTTCGTGAAGTTCTCGTGGGAAGATCCGACATTGGACGGGTGGGAGGACTTCGATGACGATGGCTTCGTGAACACCGCGGAGCGCGTCTGGAGGACGGACGCCGCCTCGGCACTCTCGTTCCCGACGCTTCCACTGACAGGGTGCGTCATGGTCCCCGGCAGCGTGGTGCACGATGGATCGAGGAACGTCACCCTGCTGCTGCAGGCGGTGCTAGACACTGTCCCCGACGGCGGATGCCTCCAGTTCCAACCAGACGGGCGATACCGTCACAACGGGACGCTCAAGATCAGGGGACGCAACGACCTCACGATCGATGGCAACGGCGCGGTGCTGTTCACGGATCGGCCCGGACCGCTCCCGGCGGGAGCGGCCAACTCGAAACGGCCACACGTGCAGGTGATCGCTGGGCAGAACGTCACGATCGATGATCTCTCGATTGACGGGCCTAATCGCAGCGGCGAGTACAAGGAGGCCTATGAGTCCGAGCACGGATTCGATGTGAAGGGCGCGATCGGGCTCACGATCGAGAACAGTTCTGTGCGTCAGATCTACGGTGACTTCGTGTTCATCGACGACACGGAGTGGCCGATCCACTCAGGGATCCGCGTCCCGACGACCGAACTGCTCGTCACGGGTAACGACTTCCGAGTGACCGGCAGGCACGGCCTTGGAGTGTCCGGAAACGCAGTCGGCGTCCGCTTCGAAGAGAACATGGTCAGGCGCGTCTTCCGATCAGGGATCGATTTCGAGATGCACCCGGGCCGAGCGGTGTCGCAGTTCGAGATCGTCGGGAACACGTTCCGGGATTTCAGACACAACTGGATCGCCGCCGGCGAGGGAGCCGTCACCGACTCCTATTTCGGATTTAACATGATCCTCGGTGATTCGATGCACAGCAAGATGGCGCCTCGGACGGTAGGCGTCTTTCACGATGGGTGGGTCTTCGAGGGCAACGTGTCGGATACACAGAACCCGGGCGACCGGTCCGTCTTCACCATGGCTCGCCTGCGGAACTTCACGTTCATCGGGAACGTCCAGCCCATGGCCGACGGGGGAGCCCCCGTCTTCTTCATCTACTCAGATGTCTGTGGGATCATGGAGGCTGACAACTCATTCTCGGACCTCCCATCGCTATTCGATCCAGCAGAACCACCTCCCTGCTGACCACGGCTCGCGGGTCACTCCTCGGCGAGAGGTCATGTCCTTCTGGATTCCTCGAGGATCGCGAACCATCACCCCACGGTGTGTCGCCTGGACGACGAGGCTGATCGACACCGCTTGCCCAGAACCTACCCTGGGGCGCCCCGGGTCGTGATAAGGATGGGGCTCGGACGAATCTGGCCAGCGGAGGTGCGAAGTGGCGGGGATCCTGAAGCGAACGGTCGCCCTCTATCGGAGGGAAGGGCTCGGGGGACTGTTCGCGCGGGCGAAGACGAAGGTGCAGACAGGTACCGGCGAACTCGCTTACCAGGAGAAACTCGCGTACGGCCTGGTGGAACGATTGGCTCAGATCGATCGTGCCCTTCCCCCTGGCTCGAGGTCTGCGCTGGACATCGGCTGCAACTTGGGGGACATCGCCGCCCATTGTGCCCGGCGCGGCATGTGGACGATCGGTGTCGATCGGTCCCAGGAGCTGATCGATGAAGCGCAGAGACGGCACTCGGGTTTGGCTGACTGTGGGTTCCTCTTGATGGACGTGAACCCTGATGACGTCCACCGGTTGCCCTCGTTCGACGTCATCCTTCTCCTCAGCGTTCACCACCACTGGTTGCGCGCTTATGGACCCGAGCAGACAAGGGATATGCTGCGGGGGTTGGCAGAGAAGACGGGCAGCGCGATGATCTTCGAAGCACCGTCGAGGCGAGTCCGGTACGGCGACCACGCTCCCGATTTCGTCGACAACGACGAGGTCACCGTGAATGCCTACCTGCGGTCCTACCTGACGGAGACGCTCACCGACCTCTTCAGCAGGATCGAGCCTCTTGGCAAGGCTCCGTGTGTCGGCGACCGCGAGCCCTACAGGTGGTCCTACGTCCTCTATCGCTAGAGCCTGAAGCGCTGATCCACACACAGCAAGTGCTGGCGGTCCTCGGGCTCAGTGGATGCCCCCGAGTTGGTTGTCGGGTCTGCTCTTGGACGCTGCGGGCTGCGAGGTGCGGACCATCTCAGCGAGGGATCCGCGGTTTCCGTGGCCTCTTCCCGGTCTGTGCCCTCACCCACGTCCTGCTTGCTGGCTCGATCCCGAGAGCACCCGCGTCGCGCGTCTACCCAACCGCGCAGTACTCCAGAGCGCCGTGTCCATCGGAGAGCGACCCCTCCCGGCGTATGCGCGTGAGATGGCCTGCATGTCACCGATGCGAGGGGCGAACCGCTGAACCGTGCGAAGCCAACCCTGGACGTCTGCGTCGCTCCATCCGTTGATGTGGTGGCACACCGTCAACACGCCGATGGGGATCCGGACGAACCTCCATAGCTGTTGCGGGAACCACATCATGGAGCTCACATCCTCGTATGGGTAGAGGCCCGGGCCATCGCTGACGATCCGGATGTCGATCGTCGGCAGGATCGAGAGCGTGACCTCATCGAAGGAGTGCCACGGCGCCACCCACACAGTGGGGGAGACGTCCTCCTGCGCGAGAATCTGAACGCCCCGGCGGAGCCTGTCCTCCTGCTCGCTCGCGGACAGACCGACGAACTCGCTGTGCTTGGCTGATGGCAGGATCCCGCCCCTTCCTCCCGTGTCCACGTGCTGGTAGCCGTGAAGCCCGATCGTCCAGCCGCGGGCTTGCCATGTGCGGACGCGATCCCAGAAGTCAGGCCGGTCGTCGGACACTTTGAGCTTCCCGTCGCGGTTGTCGGGCACGATCGCGATCAGCGGGCGGATCCCGAGGCGGACGAGCTCCGTCTCGATCGCGTCCCATGCTCGCCAGTTCATCGAAGGACAGACGTCATCGAACCGCAGGAGGTAGGTTGCCATGCGTCAGAAGGCTAGCCTCGAGCGTCGTCCCTGGTCATGTGGCCGGCACCGTACGAACCGTACGCTGGATGGACTGTCCTCCCGGGTGGAGGGGGTCGGCTCGGGGGCTTGGCACGGGCGAAGGTGGAGGGCCGACCTCGGACGGCATCTTCCGGCTCAATCAAGGCCTCTCGGATACGCGCATATCACGTCTCGAACACGTCGGGCAGTTGACGCAGCGTCTCCAGTCGCATCCACACGGACCACTCGCCGATAGCGAGATGCATGGGCAAGCGTCTGCTCGTACAGGGTTTCGGCGTAGGCCCAATCAGCTGATCCGGCGGGGAGGCCGCCGAGGCGATCGTTGATCGGCCCACCGTCGTCCTTGGCGAGGATCCGCGACCGGATGAGCGCGGGATCGGCGTCCAGGGCGATCAGTGGGTACTTCACGTCGAGGAACGGGGCCCATGGCTCAGCGTTGAGAGCCGGGACGAGAAAGAGGGTTCTCCAGATGTACTGGGTGATTCCCTCTTCGAATAGGACGAGCGACGATGCCTTCCCTGACACGAGGTCTTGGCTGATGCGTCGCCGAAGTACCCTCAGGAGCGCGCGCTTGTCGGACCACTCCGTGCTCAAGGAGCGCCAGCGCATGAGTTGCTGCGTGACTGCGAACGGGTGTTGGACGACGTCTCGTCGGCCCAACTTCCGAAGGCCGGCGCTTCGAGCCCCTGACAGCTCAGCCGTCAGGCGGCGTACGGCGGTGCTCTTCCCGATCCCCGGCAGCCCTGCGAGCTCGAAGAGCCGTGCTTCGAGTGTCATGAGGTCCGCGTATGTTGCGCGGTGTCCATCAGCTCAGATCGGATCTGGGGGAGTCCTCGTCAGAGCCGGGCGCAAGCCATTCGAAGATCTCGCGCAGGACGGCATCCTGCACCGAGAGTCGTGTGAAGCCGTGCACGAGTCCAGGCAGTATGCGGATCTCGACTTGGTCCCCCGCGTTCTCGATGATCGTTCCGAGCTCACCGGTGAGAGCGAGGCGGAAGTCAGAGTAGAACCCGTCCGATTCCCCGAACACGAAGAGGACATGCACATCCCGTTCGATCACCGTCCGAAACTGCTGCAGGAACTGGGAGCTGACCCACGGCACCTGGTCGTCGCGCGAGTGGGAGAGTCGTTGACGGATCAGGCGAACATCGCGCGCCACTTCTCGTGAGCGTAGTGGCGATAGAGCACCCGGCGACGAGCATCGAGCCATCCACGAAGGACGTGTGGATGGAAGGCCCTGCGCACGAACCTCCAGATGCTCCATTCGTCCGCCGTCTTCGCGATCGCACGCTTGCCCATGACCGCATCGCGGGTCGGTGATGCCACCAAGATGAGCCTGCGCACTTGCTCCCGCGCTGCCGCCTCGGCGAGGGCGACGCGTGAGCCGAAGCAGGAGCCGACAAGGACGAAGTCGTCGATCCCTTGCCGCTGCATCCACGCGAGGGCTCCCTCGGCATCCTCCCGGAACGGCCGGTTGAGCTTCAACTCCTCGACGCTGCCTGTGCTCTCACCCGCACCGTGGTAGTCGAGCCGGAATCCGTGAAACCCGAGTGCTGCAACCCCGCGGCAGAGACGAACGGACACGCGGTTCCGATTCGTCGTCACGGGGGTTGCACCGCCGGACAGGATCATGACCGCGCTGCCGTTGGCTGGAGCGGTCGGATTGGTGAGGATCCCGAAGAGCGTCTCCGACTGTGCCGGGAAGAAGACAGGCTCCTCGACCGGATGTGCGACGCCCGCCACGTCTATGCTCCGCTCGGAAGTAGCCATTTCCCCATCCATCCTGTCGTTCGCTCGAGCAGCTGGAGCGTGGATGCCCGAGTTTCGATCGCCTCCCAGGCGTCGCCCACGAACCACCAGCCCTCCTCCTTCTCCACAGAGTGGGTCTCCACATCGAACCCCCTTTCCTCCCAATCGCTGACGAGGTCGGTGTCCGCGGCACTGAGCGCCCGCTCACCACCCATCCGCATCAGAAGACCGGGCGCGGCGTGCCGCCGAGTAGATCAGGCAACGTACGACCGGCGGCGCTGTCATACAGCACCTTGTCGATCGAATACCCGAGCACATCGATCAAGCCTGAGCGATGGAGGTCATCGAGCAGGGTTTGCCAGGAGATCGGTGTCCGTCCATGTTGGGCGTCCCGGACGGCTCGTGCTCGGCCGGCCTCGCGGAAGTACCGAGCTGCCTGCATCGTCGGCTCCAAGAGTGCGAGAGGTGCGCCGTCGTTCTCCGCGGCAGCAGAGGCCGCGACGAGCGCCCCCCAGCGCGTACCCATGAAGGCGATGGGTTCGACCCTCCCGATGTGACGGAGTCGCTCTGCTGCGGCCAGGGCATCCTCACGCATCGTGTCGAAGGTGACCTCGGACGCGACCCCCTCGCTGTTGCCGTGCCCGCGGTAATGGAATCGATGGACCGCGTACCCTTGAGCGCTGAGCGCACGACCCAACAGCACATCCATCCGATACGTTCGCTCGAAGTCGGAGTGCAGGGCCGGGCAGATCAACACCCCTGCCGATGCCCCGGAAGCAGGGAGATGGAACGCCCCGAACGTCCTCTGTCCCGGCGGTCCGTAGAAGCCGGCCAGCTGCTTTGAACCCGTCGTATCCGTGAATGAAGCCTCCACCAAGGAGGCCTCATGATCGATCGTCTGTTGATTGCCCACATCCGCTCCTATCTGTACCTTCACTCGATCCTCGCTCCTACGCGGCTGCCCGTGACACGGCCCCCCACGCGGATCACGGCGCCGAAGGAAGTGTCGGTGCGGCTTCGTTCCGCGCCACCCCGTTGCCTCCAGTGAGAGGCCGAGAACGTCGGACGGCCATGCCGACTCGCTCCACCCGCTCGGCGCCCATCCCTGACCAGAGCGGGAGGGTCAGCGTCCGCGCCGCGATCTCGTCGGTCACGTCGAGGGGGTTCCACGGGTCCTCAGAGACCGATACGCCTGCATCGTGTGGACCGGGGGCGAGTAGTACCGCTTCGTCTCGATCCTTCCGCCGCCAGAGCGCGCCCCAGGTCGTCGGGTCCGAGACCGAACGCCGCGGCGTCGATGAGGATCGTCATGTCCTTGATCGTGCTGCGGTCCCCCTCCGTCACCACGGGGAACGTGATCCCGGGCACGTCAGCGAGGGCCCCGGTATGCGGCGGCGAGCTCCTCCCGCTCGTCCAGCCGCTCCTCCAGATCCTCGAACGACCCGAGGCCCACGGCCGCATGGAACTCCGACATCCGGGCGTTCAGGCCGACGAACCGGCAGTCGTAGTCGCCGGGTTGCCGTAGTCGCGTCCGATCCGGCAACGCTCGGCGAGGAGGTCGTCGTTGGTGGCGATCAATCCTCCTTCGCCGGCGACCAGGACCTTCGTCGGGGAGAGGCTGAAGACCTCGGCATCTCCGAACGACCCACCATGGCCCCGTGGCGGGAGCCGAACGCGTGGGCGGCATCGAAGAACAATCTGATGCCGCGCTCCTCCGCGATCCGTTCCAGACCCTCGACATCGGCCGGCGTTCCGAAGATGTGGGTCGCGAGGATGGCGGATGTTCGCTGTCGATCGCTCGCTGCATGCTTCGAGGGACAGCGTGAGGTGTCGGTCGGATGTCCACGAAGACGGGCCGCAGACCGTTCCAGGCGACGGCATGCGCCGTGGCGGCGAACGTGAACGACGGGACGAGGACGTCGCCGGTGAGATCGGCGGCGCGGAGCCAGCATCAGGCCGGCCGTGCAGGATCCGACCGCGACGCAGTGGCGGACGCCGAGGTAGTCCGCGGCCCGCTCCTCAAGTTGCCGGACGAGCGGACCGTCCGTGAACACGCCGCTCGCGAGGAGTCGCCCATGCGCTCCGGACGCGCTCGAGGTCGAGGACCGCCGGGCGGGCGAGTGGGAGTCCCTCCGGGAACAAGGGGGGTGCACCGAGGGCTGCGAGGCTCGGGCATCGGCATGGCGTTCATCGGCCTCCTCATGGTGTCGCGATGGATACCTGACGAGCGTCAGGGGGACGATGGATCGCGGTTCGGCGGAGAGCGTGAGCCCGAGCGGATCGCGGCGATCACCCCGAGGCCGGCGAGCAGCGCCCCGCCGACGAGCGGTACGCCGCTGCGGCAACCCGCGCCGCCGCAGACCGCCCCGATGGCCACAGACCACCGTGGACCGCGGCCTGCTCCCCAGCCGCGCGGCGAGCAGATCGTAGGAATGCAGCGGTCGCCGGCCACGACCGAGCCGTCGAGACATCCGCCGCACGGCCGTGAGCACGAGCTCGAAGGCGAAGGTCCGAGGCAGAGCCCGGCCGCGATGAAACCTCGCAGCCCCGAGGTGACGAGTACGATCGCTTGCGCGGCCAGCAGGATGCCCACGCCGTATGCCCCGCCGTTGCCCAGGAACAGACGGGCGGGGGGCGGTTCCAGAGAAGGAACCCGAGGAGACTTCCGCCCGCGGCGAGGCCGAGGGGGTAACCGAGGGGAGTCCAGGATGATGGCGGCGAGGCCCATGGACAGAGCCGCGATGCGGCGAGCCCGCCGGCCAGCCCGTCCTGTCCGTCGACGATGTTCACGGCATTCGCGCACGCGACACCGAGAAGGCTCCGCGGTGACCGGACGACGGCGCCGCCGCTCAGCAGCCCGAAGGCGGCATCCCCCTGCGATCCGATCAGACGAGCCGGGGCCACGGCGGCAAGCCTTGACGTCGTCGACCAGGCCGAGGGTCACCGCGAGGCCGACGCCCACCAAGAGTCCGACCGTGATGCCGTCGGCGAGCCGAGTCCGACGAGGGCGCCGACGATCGCCGCGGGACCACCGAGGATCGACACCGGGACCGAGTGGATCTTGAGCCCGCCGGGGCCGGGCGGTCGACCAAGCCGGCGGCCCGCCCGAGCCGCACGGCGATCGGCATCAGCGCCAGGCTCACGAGAAGGCGACGGCTGCGGACATTCGACCTCGTAGACGTAGCTCGGGGATCCGTCGTGGAGCGTGACCTCGCCACGGAGCTGGAAGCCGAGTCGGCGCACCATGAAGTTCATCGCCCGGTTGTCCCGGCCGACGAAGCCCTTCGCCTTGCGGGCGCCCTGTGCTCCGAGACCCTCGAGAGACCCCGGCAGAGCTCCGTGCCGACCCCGGGGGGACCCGCCGGGTGACGCCGATGAAGGCCAACTCGGCATCGGGCAACCCCGCCGTCTGCTCTGGGTACGCAGCGTCTCGAGCACCCGGCGCAACACCCCCCGTCGCATGAGCTTGGAGCGGCCGCCAGGGCTGCCGGCATGCCTTGACGCAGGAGGAACCGGCGGCGGAATGCGCGCATCGATGCCATCGCCGAGGCGTAGCCGACGACCTCTCCGTCACGTTCCGCGACCAGCGCCACGCAGGCCGGGTCGCGGACCTGCGCGAGGAAGAGCTGCCGCAGGAACCCCGCGCCCAGCATGGTGTGGAAGGCCGTCGGCAGGTCCGCGGCATGGAGGCGGACCATGCTCGGCACGTCCTTGGTCCGCGCGGCGGATCGTGATCCCGCGAAGCGTTCACCTGGAGTGATCGTCCGACCACGCCTCGCCGCGCGAGGAGCTCGCGATACGCATCGACGATCGTGTCGGCGACCCGTTCTCGTCGAAGCGCTCGATCGCGGCCTCACGTGCGCGCCGCCCGAGGCGGTCGCGTTCGAGGGGTCCGCAGGAGCCGGATGATCGCATCGGCGAGGGCGTCCGGCGTCTCGAACAGGCACGAGGAGGCCATCCTCGCCGTGGGGGACCACCTCACGACATCCTCGGATGTCGGTCAGGATCCTGGCACGGCCCATCGCGCCCGCCTCGATCGCCGCTCGAGGCATCCCCTCCCGCCAGGACGGCAGGACGAACACGTCCATCAATGCCAGCAGGTCTTCGATGTCGGTGCGGAAACCGGTGCAGATCGAGCTGGTCATCGATCTCGCGAGCGGCCATCGCGTCCGCCTTCGCACGTCGCGCCGGCCCGACCGCCAGGAACCCCGCGTCCGGGAATCGTGCGCGGACGTGTTCGGCCGCCTCCAGGAGCTCGCGAAGGCCCTTCTCCGCGACCAGACGACCGACCGTGCCGACCACGGGAGCGTCCTCCGGGATCCCGAGCTCCGCCCTAAGCGCGGCGAGCGCGGGCGACGCTCCGTTCGGCGGGGCGAACCGTCGAAGGTCGATGCCGTTGCCCGAGGTGGCGCGCGCGCGATGGAGCGGACGAGTCCGCTCCGGCGCGCCCACTCATGTCCTCCCTGCTCTGGAAGAGCTCGAGGTCGCTGAAACGTGCGGCGAGCTCGCTCGAGAGCCATCACGGGGAGCCGGCGCGAGCCGATCGTCTGGGGTCGCGTAGTACCCATGGACCGTATTCACGACCACGGGGACTCCCGCCGCCCGAGCGGCAGGGCGGCCGACCACCCCGGGCTTCGGATTGTGCGTGTGGACGACGTGGAAGCGCTCCCGTCGGAAGAGCGTCGTAGCAGCTCCGCCGCCAAGCGGGCGTCGGCGGCCGGATCCCACGCGCGCTCGCGTTCCGGAGCGGGATGTGTCGGATCCCCTCCTCCTCCAGGGCCGAGACGTGCTCACCCGCGGCGCACTGATCGCCGTGACGTCGAACCCCTCGTCGCGGAGCCGCGGAGCTGGGGCAGCAGCATGAACCGATGCGTCAGATCGATCGTGGCGACGTGGGCGACCCGGATCATCGCTTCTCCCCACGGGCCGCGTCGCGCGAGTCGGTAGAGGTGACGCTCGGAGTCGAGCATCCTCGGACCTTCATCCGGAAGAAGGCCGTCCCGTCGCTGCGAAGGATCGGCGTCCGTCCGAGTCGGTGGGGATCGATCGCTCCCCACCGGTTGGTCCGCCAGCCATCGATCGCGGCGGTCTCGAAGAGGCGCCGGCGGTCGCGTCGGCGGCGGGCGATCCCACGCCCCAGGGGTAGGCGAAGTGGCGGCAGGCGGCGCCGAGTCGATCCTCGATCAGCTCCTTCGACCGGCGCATCTCGCTCTCCGCCTGGCCGCGGACGCGCGGGCGAGGTTCGCTGTGTGTGCGTGTGCGACCCGACCGTGACGAGCCCGGTGGCGACCGATTCCTCGAGCATCGACCAGCTCAGGCCGGGCCCGAGCCTGAGGGAGAGGGGTCATCCGTGCATCGCGGTGGCGAGGTAGAGGAGTGCGGGGAGCTGGCGCTCGGCGAGCAGCGGCAGGACCCGCTCGTAGAAGTCGCGCGTCCCGTCGTCGAAGGTGAGCACGACGGCGCCTCCGTCACGGAGCGCGTCATCGAGCGAACGGACCTCCCCGAGCGACGCGAGCAGGTCGAGCTGCCGCTCGAAGATCGAGGTCTGCATGTCGATCTCGGCCCGGCCGCCCCGACCCGGTGATAGCCGAGGATCACGACATCGCGCGCCCGGCGACGTCGCAGCGATCCCGAGTGGGAGGACACCGACCTTGGCCGCCTTCCGCGCGACCGTCACTGACGTCGAGGTCCGCGCCGTTCTCGGTCGGGTCGCGCTCATACGAGCACTCTCCTTGATAGGCGTGAGCTCCCGCGCCTTGCCGGCCCGGAGGCCCCCGTCGGGGTCGACCCGCCGCCCCATCCGACCGATCCAGCCGTGCGCGATCGCCCGCACGTTGAGCCGGAGATGCGTGAGCGCCGAGCCGGAGACAGCGGAACGTTGACGATCGGCTTCGCAAGACCCTGCACGAGCGTGACCCGCAGCGCCGTCCCGGTCGTCCGAAGCGCCGGAGGATGAAGATCGCGTTCCGGAGGGTGTAGTAGTCGCGCCAGTTGAACGGTTGCAGCCGGCGCGAAGGGCGGAGCTCCAGTGCAGGCGGCCGGTCTGCTTCCGGCTCTCGAGCCAGAGGGGTCCGTAGCCGTACAGCGTGTAGCCGGCCCGCCAGAGTCGGAGGCCGAACTCGAGCTCCGAGAATCCGAAGAAGAGGTCGTCGCAGAAGACGCCGACGTCCCTCACCGCGCCGACCAGGAAGAACGGAAGCTGGTTGCCAGCGACGTGATCGACGGGAACCGGGCCCGTGAGCTGGGCATCGGGGACGCGACGCATCCGCCCCCGACGCCAGTCGAACCAGCCGCCGCTGATCCCGACCGCTGCCGTCATCGGGTCACGCGGCGCATCTCGGCGGCGAACGCTGAGAGCGTCTCGAGGGCGGACGGGAACCGCGGTGGGTCGTCGTCGTCGAGCAGGACGATCCAGTCGTCGTCGCGCGCGAATTCGAGCGCCCGTCGCATGCCGGCGGCGACGCCGCCGGCGAAGCCCATGTTCTCGCCGGGCCACAGGTACTCGATCCGACACCCGGCGATCGTCGCGGCCGCCACGAGCGTTCGGTCTGTCGCTCCCCTCGTTGTCGACGACGATGAGGTGATCGAGGACGCGGGTCTGCTCGCCGAGGGCTGCGAGCGTCCGTCCGAGGAGCTCCGTCCTCCGGTAGGTCGGAAGGACGCCGATCAGTGTGGATGTCTTCGGTCATGGCTCCTCTAGCGGGTTCGGGTCGACCCTTCGACGATGGCGATCTCGTTCTCTCGCTCGCCGTCGCTGCACCGCGAGCACGGCCGACGTGATCGGGATGATCGGGAAGTGCAGCACGTAGTCGACGCAGGCATGGATCCCGAGGGCGGCGACGCCGGCCGCGGCGAGGGTCGCATCCGGCCCCGCGGCGACCGGTGCGGATCGATCGCCCAGAGGAAGAGCCACGAGCAGCAGCCCCCCGACGACGCCCGTCTCCGCCGCCATCTCGAGGAACTCCTGGTGCGCATGGCGTCGTGTCGGGGTCCGCAGCGGCGACCGGACTCGCCTCGGCGAACCTGCCGGCGCCGACGCCGATGAGCGGATGTTCGTCGTGATCGCCGGAGCGCATCGTGCCACAGCGCGAGTCGCGTCTCCGTCGAGGCCCTCCTCGACGATGCCCGCCGAGCCGGCGTGCCGGGGCACGTAGGTCGCTCCGAGGAGCACGGTCGCCAGGAGAACGGCAGCGAACCCCGCGACGAGCGCGGCAGACCCCCACGGGCGCCACCAGCCGAGGATCACGAGCGATCCGACGGCGAGCCGGCGACGCGAGGAGACGGCTGCCGCCACGATCCGATGACGAACGGCACGGCCGCGAAGAGTGCGACGGCGGCGATCGCCGCGCGCCCGAGCCAGCGAGCGACGTGCTCGCGGCGACGAGGACGCTGCCGCGACGAATGCCTGGACGAAGAGCGCGCATTGGCGTTCTGATATCCGAGCGGCCCTGCGAGGGGGTTGTCGCTCGTCAGGTCGGGCCACGACGACGCGACGAGGATCACCGCGCACCGCGACGACGGCCACGACGGGCACCGCTCGCCCAGCGCAGTCGCGGGTGACGACGCGCGACCCCGTAGGCGACCACGGTCGCGAGGAGGAGTCCGATCGGGCCGGCGGCCGACCCCCGCCGCCGCCGCGGCGAGGAGTATCCAGCGCGCGAGGCCCGCGGCGAGGCGCGAGGCCGACGGCATCCACGCCGAAGGAACGCGCGTCTCAGCCGCACCGGTCCGGGATCTCGGCGTGTCATCGCGCTCACCGCGAACTCCGGCGGTGGCGGCGTGCGATCTCCGATGCCTTCGGCGCGACGCGGTGGGACGGAGCGGCGGGATATCGAGGAGCACCAACATGGCCGGAAGGATGAGCGTCCGTTGGCGAGCGAGGATCCCGAAGTTCGCCACGCTCGTGAGCACGAGGATGCCGCCGATCAGGAAGGCGATGAGGATAGGCCACGTACGGCCGCCGGCGGATACTTCTGAACGCCGCCAGGATCCATCGCCACCGGACGACCAACGCGAAGAGCAGGAGACCGGTCGATTCGAGGGCTGGCATCATGATCTGTGCTTCGCCGGCCTCGAAGGGGAGGGGCCGGAAGAGGACGGTGCGGAAGGACAGCGCGATCCCCGCGGGCGAGGTCAATCCCGGGGCTTGGAACTCCGACCCCCCTGCTCGGTCTGGACGCTGACGCCTCCCGAGAGCTCCGCGGACGCCGTCGACCGACGTCAGCCCACCCTGCACGTCGACCCCACTCTGGGCCAGGAACGCCGAGGTGCGCTGGAGCAAGAACGCAGCCACCACGACCACCCCGGCGACGGCGGCGAGCTTGGCGACCGGCGCGAGCGGCCCGAGAGACGGCCGACGGCTTCTTGACGAGGAAGGCGCACGACGAGCGCGATCGCGGCGACCGCAGCGTAGTGTGGCCGAACCGCCGCCGCCCCCAACAGGCCCAGGACCAGCGGGACGAGCGCCATCGACGCGCGTCCTCGGTCAGGAGGGGCGCGGCGCCGAAGCTCGCCAGCCCGAGCGCGAAGAGCATCCAGGCTTCCTTGCCGATGCTCGACGGCCAGTACACGAGCGACGGCAGGAAGAAGAGGAGCTTGCGTACGTCCGGCCGCGGCCCTCCGGCACCGCGAGTCGGAAGGCCCGATAGAACCAGAACAGTCCCCAGAACGCGAGCCAGGAGAACACCAGGAAGCCGGCCAGGATCGACGGCCGGAGGAGCGTGTGGCCCACCGCGCGTGACCGAGGTGATGAAGCTCTCCGGCGTCTCGAGCGCGGCCGCGAGGTCGACGTGTCCGCTCGCCCAACGATCCATCAAGGCGAGCGCGTCGCGGTGGTACTTGAACGCGTCTCCCCTGTTGTCATAGATCACGTAGGCGAGGGCGAACTTCGCGACGCCGCCCGCGAGCTTCACAGCGAGTCCCCAGCACAGCAGGGTGAAGAGACGTGGATCACCCTCGCGGGCTCGCCTGCCTGCGGAGCGCCGGGATGGTCGACGACGACGAGGACGGAGCGATCAGAACACCGCCCCAGGTGTCGTACGTGCTCGTGCCCATCAGACGTCAGCAGCGCGGTGACGTAGAGACCGATCACGATCAGACCGAAGACGGCGATCGCCGTGGCTTCACGATGAAGGTTGCGGCGCGCGCGGTGCTGTGCTCGTCAGAAGACCTCCAGTGTTCCGGCGGACACGGCCCAGGAGCCGAAGTCCGAGACGAACTCGAGGCCCTCATGGAGCGGGTTCACCGTCAGGATGAGCTCACCTTTCGGCGACCGGAGGAACAGCCGCCGCCGGGCCGCGGCGAGCTGCGGCGAGCCGGTCGGAGAAGTGGCACGTGAGGTGATCGACAGGCGCCGACGCAGCCGACGCGATCGATGAGGTCCGCGGCTGCTGCCTTGTCGCCAGGCCGGACGAGGAGCTCGGCGATCGTCGCCTCCCAGAGTGTTCCCGCGAGGCCGCACGCGGAAGATCGCGATCCCGTCGATCCGACCGGCGGTCCGCGCGACGATCGCCCGGTAGCCGAGGGGCGCCCTCGCGTACCGCCATGCGAGGTACTCCGGGCTGTACGGGGTCGCCGATCCGTTCGGCGGGGTGTCCGAGCTCATCGAGGAAGGCGCGGAGATCGGCGTCGTCTCCGAGGGCGTCCGCCGCCGACGGCGCGGTCACGTCGATCTCGCGCGCCGGGCGAGCCGTCACCGAGGTCGCCGAACGCAGCCCTCGCGCGAACGCGACCGGGCGCCGGACCTTCATCCAGACGGGGACCCGCCCGACCTCCTGCCATCCCATCTTCAGGTAGCCGGGGCGGCTCGACCCGTTGGGCGTGTTGAAGACGAGATCCGTGTCGGTCCTGAGTTCCGCGAGAGCGGCCTTCGTGAGGGTCGAGAAGATCCCCTTCCCTCGTTGGTCTTGGCGGGTGGCCGTGTCGACCGCACGCACCGCCCGGAGCGACCGATCACCGAGGGTGAATCCCCACCGCAGGAAGGCGCGCAGGCCCACGATCTCGCCGTCGAGCTCCGCCACGAGGAGCAGCGACTCGCCGAAGGGATTCTCGAGATGCTTCCATCGGAAGAAGTCCGGCGTGCGGTGGCCGCTCGGACCCTCGCCGAGGGCGCCGACGAGGAGCGCGATCACGGCGGGTTCGTCCTCCGCGGCGTACGGCCTGATCTGGAGCGCCGTCCCAAGCTCGGTGCCGCTCATCGTCCGACCTCCTCGTAGATCTCCAGGTACTTCGGCGCGATGACGCCGATGTCGTAGGCGGCGGTGCACCGGTCGCGCGCGGCCACTCCCATCCGAGCTCGCTGCGTCGGGTCCTTCAGCAACTCGATCGTCCGATCGATGAGGCCGCCGATCTCTCCCGGACCGACCAGGAACCCGGTCTCGCCGTCGATGACGACCTCGGGGACGCCGGCGACCGCATACGAGACCACGGGGAGACCCGACATCCCGGCCTCGATCACGCAACCGGGCATCCCTTCCACCTTGCTCGCCAGGAGGAGAACGTCCGCGGCGGCGAGCAGATCCGCGACGTCGGAGCGGCTCCCGAGGATCCGAGCCAGCCCATCGAGCCCCGCGCGATCCGCTTCCTGCTCCACGTCACGCCGGAGAGGACCGTCTCCCGCGATCAGATGCACCGATCCCGGGAGGACGCGACGGACGCCTTCCATCACCTCGAGCTGGGCGAGCGGGTCCTTCTCCCACGACAGCGCACCGAGCGAGATGACCACGGGGGCATCCGCCGGGATGCCGCAAGCGTTGCGCGGGATGCGTCTCTCCCGAGCGAGGACGCGACGCGGCGCGGATCGACACCTCGAGGGATCGTGACCACTCGATCAGCCGCCACGCCGAACGCGTCGATCGTCTCGCGACGCACCGCTTCAGCGACCGCGACGATCATGCGGCATCGCCGCATCAGCAGGCGGTACGTCCGTCCCGTGAGTCCTCTCGTCGCACGGTCCGGAGACAGACCGATGCGGCGGTACACGATCCGATCACGACGACCCGCGACGAGTGCGGCGTACTTGAACGGCTCGCCGCCGTGGACCTGGACCACGTGCGGACGCCAACGGCGACAGAGGGAGCGCAGTCGCCAGGCGATCATCGGATCCATCCGGAGACCGGGGATCGGCCGGCCGCGTCCGGAAGAGAGCACCTCGACCGGCGCTTCGAATCCCGCCGGGAGAGGGCGGCGACCCCCGCAAGACCGCCACCCGCTGGTCGACGCCGGCACGCCGACAAGGCGCGGATCAGGTCCGCCGCGAACATCTCCGCCCCCCTTCGATCACCGGTGGTGATGACGTGGAGGACGCGGAGGCGGTCGCTCGGCGCGTCGGGACTCATCGTGCCTCCGGCCGCGTGCCGGGTGGAGCCGGGCGCCAGATGGCGGTAGAGGTCGATCATGGCCTCGGTGCTCCTGGTCGAGGTGAACCGCTCGAGGAAGATCTCTCGGCTCCGTTGCCCGAACGCGCGAGCCAGGCTCGGGTCCTGGAGGATCCGATCGATCGCCTCGCGCCAGCTCGTCCGCGGCGGCGACCGGGACGAGCAACGCGTTCTCACCCTCCTCGACGATCTCTCGCACGGCGGGGAGATCCGACGCCACGATGGGGAGGCCGAGCGCCATCGCTTCGAGCACCGAACCCCCCAGCCCCTCGAAGAGCGAGGGGAACGCGAACAGGTCCGAGGCGGCCAGCAGGTCCGGCACATCCTCCCGATGGCCGAGGACGTGCACCCGGCCCGCGAGCTCGGGGACGGCGAGCAACCGATCGAGCTCCGGAGACGACGCGCCGCGCCGGCCGGCGATCAGGAGCCGGAGGTGCGGCCGGCGCGGAGCGAGTGCGGCGACGGCCTCCAAGCAGGTACCGCTGACCCTTCTGGAACTCTTGACGACCCACGGTGAGCACGACCTCGTCGTCGTCCCGCAGTCCGAGGGACAGCCGAGCGGACCGCCTGCGCTCGGGGCCGGGCTCCCCGAGCCGGTCGGGGTTGCGACCACGATGCACCACCGTGATCCGACTCGGGATCGAGGCCCATGTCGGTCACGGCCCAGCTCTTGACCGCCTCCGTGATCGCGTGGAAGTGATCCGTCAACCGGCGGGCGGTCGCGATGTCGACCAACCGGATGGCGGACAGCGCGAGCGGCCGTACCCGCGGGTCCTGCTTGCGGATCGGCGCGTACGGCGTGTTGACCAGGCTCGTCAAGCACCGTCGCCGGGCTCCCGATCGACGCCAGCCGCCCCACGAGGTTGGACGCGAGGATCGTCGTGTGGATCAGGTCGGGCGACTCCTTCGCCACGATCCTTCGGAGCTCCCGCAGGCGAGCGACGGGCCGTCGCGGGAGGAAACGGACGTCGGCGCCCGACGCGAGCACCTCCGCCTCGACACCGTAGGTCCGGTGATCCAGGCACGCGATGATGGCCTCGATCCCGGCATCCTCGAGCGCCGGGAGGAGCTCGGCGAGCGAGCGTTCGGCACCTCCCGCGCCGAGGCTGTCGATCACGAAGAGGATCTTCATCCCGTCGATGGATGTGTTCACCGCAGTCCTCGGAGCCGGTGGATCGAGGGATGCAGGCCGCTCAGGATGATCCTGAATCGGTCGAACGTCGCATCGCCGTCCACCCTGAGCCTCGAGATGTGGAACGCGATCCAGCGGGCGGCGAGGACTCAGCCGGTGATCGAAGAGGAACGCGACCCGATGGCCGGCGTTCCGCACGGCGTCCGCGACACGCGCGTCACGGTCCCCGTCCGGATAGGCGAACGACTCGATCTCGTGTCCGAGCGCGCCGGCGAGGATCGCGTGGGATCGTTCGACCTCGGTGCGGATCGTCTCGGTGCTCGCAGGTCGACAGGCACGGGTGCGTGAGCGAGTGACTGCCGATGGAGATGCCCTCCGATTCCAGACGCGCGAGCTCCGGGCCGGTGAGCTGGTGGACCGGCGAGGCCGGCTGCGACGCCGTGCGCCGGAGCTCCTCGATCGACTCGCACGCGGACATCGTTCGGGACCTTCTTGAGCGCCCGGACGGCGTCGTCGGGCCGCAGATCGGCGACGGCTGGCGCGGTACCGCCGGCGCGCACCAGTTCCTTCACCTCGGTCCACCAGTGCGGCGTATCGGTCCCGATCAGGCCCGCGACGGCGAAGGCGGTAGCGGGGATGCCTCGCTCGCGGAGCATCGGCATCGCAACGTCGAACACGTCGCGGTGGCCGTCGTCGAAGGTGACGAGCACCGCTCGCCGGGGGAGCCCGCCACTGCCCTCCGCGGCTCGGACGACCTCGTCGAGGCTCACGGGGGAGGCCGGCTCGCGAGAGATGGTCGAGCTGCGCGGCGAAACGATCCTGGTCCCGGATGTCGTGGTAGGCGAGGACCGCCAGGCTGCGAGCCGCGCGCCAGTGGAACATCGGCTGCGCCGGCGTCCATCGGAGGACGGCGTCCACCTTCGTTCTCGTCCCGCCGGTCACCTGCGATCGCGTGGGAGGGACGTCATGACGAGTTGCCATCGAAGGACGCCTCCGTCCAGTCGGAGCTGAGGGCCACGACGCCGAAGTCCGACGCGTGTGCGACGGCCCGCCGAGGATCGACATCGGCCGGTCGAGCTGCCAGCGATCGCGGACGATGCCGTCGTGCGACAGGATGCCCACGGTGGGGAAGTACAGCCCGGGTCGGAGGGGGAGGGGGGCGACCCGGCAGGTCACCGACCCCGACCGACGGGCGAACTTGATCTCGGGCGACTCCACGGCCGCCACCTCGTACCCGGTCTCGTCGAGGAATCCGACGCAGATCACGCCTTCCTCGAGATCCGGGGCCTCGAACGTGACGTGCAGCTCGACGCCTTCCCCGTTCGAGGACGGTTCTCCCACCTGGACGCCGATCAGCCGTGCGCCGCCGGAGCCCCAGCGCTGCATCCCCCGGGCGGCGAGCATCCGACGGACGCCTCCCTTGGCCGGCGTCTGCGCGTCCTCGTCGCGCCGCTCCATCGCGGTGCCGTAGTCCGCCAGGATCTCCGGCGTCGGGCCCGTCGCGACCACGCGACCGTGGTCGAGCCAGATCGCTTCCTCGGTCATGCTGCGGACGAGCCCGAGGTTGTGCGAGACGAACACGAGCGTGCCCCCGCCCGCCCGGTACTCCTCGAGCCATCGCACGCACTTGCGCTGGAACGCTGCGTCGCCGACCGCGAGCACCTCGTCGACCAAGAGGACGTCGACGTCGAGCGCCGCGATCGTCGCGAACGCGATCCGTGTGACCATCCCTGCCGAGAACCGCTTGAGCGGCGTGTCCGCGAGGTCCTCGATCTCCGCGAAGTCCATGATCCGATCGACCCGCGCGCTCATCTCCTTCCGGCTGTATCCCTGGATCGCTCCCAGGAGGTAGACGTTCTCGCGGCCGGTGAGGTCGGGATGGAACCCGACGAGGACGTCGATCAGCGCCGCGATCCGGCCCGTGACGTGGACCGAGCCCCGTGTCGGCGCCGTGACGCCGGCGATCAGCTTCAGCGTCGTCGTCTTGCCGGCGCCGTTGTGGCCCACGATGGCCACGGAGGAACCTGGGGGTGCCGAGAAGGTCACGTCGTGCAGGGCGTCGAACGTGTCCTGTTTCCACCAGTTCGGGAAGGTCCGAGCGACCAGCCGGTCGACCGGCGGTGGCAACGCCTCGCGGATGCGGGCGCGTCCCACACCGATCCGGTAGGTCTTCGTGAGTCCCTCGAGCTGGAACGCGTTCGTCTCAGATGACATCGGCGAACCGCTCCTCCGTGACGGCGAAGTACCACGTGCCGATCACCAGCATCACCAGGGCGCCGACCACCGCGAGGAGCAGCAGGTCCATCGACGGTGCTTCGCCGTAGGCGAGGATCTGCCGGAACATCTCGACGATCCCGGTCATCGGGTTGAGCAGGTAGAGGGTCCGCAACGCGCCATCGACATCCTCGAGCGGATACATCACCGGCGTGAGGAAGAGCCAGAGCTGCGTGAGGAGCGGGATCGCGAGGCGGATGTCGCGGGCGAAGACGTTGGCGGCGCTTCCGAGCAAGACCACCCCGACGACGAGCACCAGCTCGATCAGCAGGACCAAGGGGAGCCACAGCGCGGTGATCGGAAGACCTGCCCCCGTGATGACGGCGAAGAGGATGAACCCCACGAGCGAGACACCGAGGTCGATCATCGACGTGCCGATCATGCTGAACGGGATCGCAGCTCTCGGGAACGGCAGCCGCGTCACCATCTGGCTCGATCCCACGACGCTCGGGAATCCCCGCCGTCAGGCTCTGGGAGAAGAACGTCCAGGGCACGAGCGCGGACAGGGCGAACAGCGTGTACGGAACGCCGGGCTTGCCGGACTGAACCCCGATGACGCCGTGGAACACCACCGTCGCGACGAACAGGCTCGCCAGCGGCGGCAGGATGGCCCATGAGAAACCGACGAGCGACTGCCGGTATCGCAACTGATATTGCCTTCGGACGAGCGAAAGCACGAGCTCTCGATATCTCCAGAGTCTGATGATCAATGGTGGGTCCTCTCGGGTTGATGCGGGACGGGCTCAGCTGAGCCTCGTCGTGTGGTGATGCGGCGGTACATCGTCTCGATGTCTCGGACGGCCGCGACGATGTCGTATCGATCGGCACCCGCTCGAGCCGCCGCCGCCATGCGGGTCCTTCGCTCCGGATCCCGCACGAGGGTCAGGATCGCCGCGGCGAGCAGGTCCGGTCGCCCGACCGGAACGAGCAGACCCTCCTCGCCGTCGCGGATCTCCCCCTCGATGCCGGGGACCGCCGTCGCGACGACCGGCAATCCCAGGGCGAGGGCCTCCATCATCGAGACCGCCAAGCCCTCGAATCCGGACGCGAGGACGAAGAGGTCGCACGCCGACAGGAAGCGTCCGGTGTCTTCCACGTAGCCGAGGAACCGGAAGCGGTCCGCCAGCCCGAGGGCTGCGTGACGTCGGATGATCGCGGCTCCGGACGGGTCGTCGGCACCGGCGCCGGCCGCGGCGAACCGGACCGACGCCTCCGCATCGACGACCGCGCGAGCGGCCTCGAGCAGATCGGGATATCGCTTCTGCTCACGGAGGTTCCCGACGGTCCCGATCAGGATCTCGTCGGGCCGGATCCCCAGCTCCTTCCGAGCCGCATCTCGATCCGTCCGTCCGCTGCCGAACGTGCTCCAGGGGGATGCCGTGGACCACGGTTCGGAGGTGCGTGGCGAGCGGCTTCCAGACGGAGTCCCGGACCGCGTCCGACACGGCGACGTGGGCGTCGTCCAGCGGGAACGTGAACGCGTTCAACCACCTCGTCGGCAGCACGTACCCGGGCCACGGAAGGTGCTCCGTGTACACGATCCGCGGGCGGCGGGCCGGGCGGAACGAGCGAGCGACCAGCCGAGCGATGCCGGCGACGTACGGCGAATGCACGTGGACCACGTCGATCCGATGGCTGTCGGAGCAGCCGCCGAAGGCGGAACGCCCACCGCAGGTCCCACTCCTTCCCGCCATGGAGGCAGGTGACCGGGACGCCGATCCGTTCGAGGTCCGGCGCGAGCGCGTCCTTCCATGGCAGCAGGTAGGCGACCTCGCAGTCGAACGCTTCTCGATCCGTGGCCTCGGCGACGAGGCAGATCAAGCGCTCGGCTCCGCCGGCGCCCAAGCCCTTGATCAGCCAGAGCACGCGGATCCGATCGATCGGCGCATCGGGCAGCGGGCGTCGACGTCGGTCGCGCGTCCTCGCCGATCGATGGTCCCGTCCTCGCGCTCACGCGCTCACCAACGGGTCCTGCGCCTTGTGGGTCGCCTCCAGCCACGATCCGAACATCAGGACGTCCCAGAGCGGGTACTGGTGGTTCCGCTTCCCGGACAGGTGTTCGTCCCACATCGAGCGGATGACGGTGGGCTCGAGGAAGCCATCGTCCCGCAGTCTTCCCTCGTCGACGAGTGCATCGGCCCATCCGCGCAACGGTCCTCGCAGCCACTCCGCGATCGGAACGCCGAACCCCGTCTTCGGCCGATCGATCAACGCGTCGGGCACGTAGCGCGAGAGGACCTGCCGGAGGAGCCACTTGCTCTTCCCGTTCCGGAGCTTCATCTCGAGCGGCAGGCGCCACGCGAACTCCACGACCCGAGGGTCGAGGAGCGGGACCCGGGCTTCGAGGCCCACGCTCATGCTCGCTCGGTCGACCTTCGCCAGGATGTCGTCGGGCAGGTACGTCAAGAGATCCAGGTACATGATCCGTTCGGTGATGCCCTCCGGGAGCCATCCACTCGTCCGCTCGGCAGGGGAGGGGGGGTCATCCGCTCCGAGCACGAGACGGCTCGGATCCATCCAGTGGGAGATCACCCGGAGGTAGGCATCGTCCGCGTCGCTCGCACCCAGCATCGTGGCGAGCTTGTGGACCTTGTCGCCGATCATCCGGTGCCGGGCGGCATCGGGGAGGACGGCGTCCGATCTCGAGAACAGCCGCTGCCACGTCTCCGGTGAGGCTGAGGTCAAGGCCCTCCCTGCCGCACGCCGCACGGGGCGAGGGAACCGTCCCACGCTGCTCCAGACCCGGGGCAGCCAGCGGTACCGGTCGTAGCCGCCGAAGAGCTCGTCGCCGCCATCTCCCGACAGCGCGACCGTGACGTGCCGGCGAGCCAGCTGCGACACGAGGAACGTCGGGATCTGGGAGGAGTCGGCGAACGGTTCGTCGAACATCTCCGGGAGGCGTGGGATCACGTCGAGGGCCTCGCTGGGGGTCACCAGCAGGTCCGTGTGTTGCGTGCCGAGATGGGCCGCCACCCGCCGCGCGTCCCGAGACTCGTCGTAGCGGTCGTCGGTCGAGCCGATCGTGAACGTGCGAGCGTCGCCGTTGCCGGCCGCCTGCATCATCGCGACGACGGTCGATGAGTCGATCCCCCCGGAGAGGAACGCCCCGAGTGGGACATCCGCCTGCATCCGCAGATGCACGGCGTCCCTGAGGAGGGCGTCGAGCGCGTCGACGGCGTCTTCGGGCGAGCCGTCGAACGGATCGTCGAGCCCGGCTCGCGCCATGGCCGCCGGGTCCCAGTACGCGCGAGGCTCGGGGATCTCGACCGGATCGATCCCGCGGATGGTGAGCATCGACCCCGGTGGGAGCTTCCAGACGTCGCGATAGATCGAGAGGGGCGACGGAACGTACTTGTATCGGAAGAACGCGGCGAGGGCCCTCCGGTCGATCGTGGCCGTGAAGTCGGGATGGGCCCGGAACGCCTTCAGCTCCGATGCGAACAGGATCGCGGAGCCGGCTCGGCCGTAGTACAGGGGCTTCTCACCCAGCCGGTCACGGACGAGATGCAACAGGCGCTCCGCCCGATCCCACAGGGCGTACGCGAACATCCCGTTCACGTGGTCGAGCGCTCCTCGCGCACCCCATTCCGTCACGGCCGCGAGCAGCACCTCCGTGTCCGAGCGCCCTCGGAAGCCGTGTCCGAGCGCCTCCAGGCGAGCGCGGACCTCGAGGTGGTTGTAGAACTCGCCGTTGAACACGAGCACGTGTCGCCCGCTCGCCGAGACCATCGGCTGGTGCCCTTCCTCGGTGAGGTCGACGATGGAGAGCCGCCGGAACCCGAGCGCGACGCCGGACTCCCGATCGCTCCAGACGCCCTCGTCATCGGGACCGCGGTGTTCGAGCGCCGAGGCCATGCCGTCGGCGATCCGAGGGAGGACGTCGGCGCGCGAACCGGTGACGTCAAGGACGCCGGCGATACCGCACATCGGATCCCTCCCTTCGTCGTGGGAACAGCCGGTCGATGCTCATCTCACAGGGCGACGACGTTCGGTCGCGGCGCCGAGCCGAACGCGTTGTGCGCGTCGAAGACGAGCTTCGAGTGCTCCGCCACCCACTCGAGGTCGTACGCGCTGTGCGGTGTGAGGACGGCGACGCAGTCGACGCCCGTGAGGAGACGGCTGCTGAGCGACGAGACCTCGATCACCTTCCCATCGATGTCGACCCGGTCGGTGAACGGGTCGTGGAAGAGCACGGTCGCGCCTCTGCGGAGCAATTGCGCCATCACCTTCAAGGCCGGGGACTCTCGCATGTCGCCCACGTTCGGCTTGTAGGACACGCCCAGGACGAGGATCCTGGCGCCCTTCACGGCCTTCCCGTGCTCGTTCAGGCCTTCGCCACACGTGCTGCCACGTAGCTCGGCATCTGCGCGTTCACGTCCTGCGCCTGCTCCAGGATGCGGAACTGACGTCCCGCGTCCCGCCGGACCTGCCAGGCGAGGTACGCGGGGTCGAGCGGGATGCAGTGCCCTCCCACGCCGGGGCCGGGGGTGAACCGCATGAACCCGAACGGCTTCGTGGCGGCCGCCTCGACGACCTCCCACACGTCGATCCCCATCTCGTGGCAGAGGGTCGCCATCTCGTTGACGAGACCGATGTTCACGTGACGGAACGTGTTCTCCAGCAGCTTCGCGAGCTCCGCCGCCCGACACGACGAGACGGCGACCACCTTGTCGACCATCTGCTCGTAGAAGAGCGACACCATGCCCGTCGACTCGGGGGTGAGGCCACCCACGATCTTCGGCGTGTTCTGGAAGCCGAACTCGACGTTGCCGGGGTCGATCCGCTCCGGTGAGTACGCCAGGAGGAACTGCTTCCCGGCGACAAGACCCGACGTCTCCAGCAACGGCCGCACCAGCTGATCCGTGGTCCCCGGGTAGGTGGTGGACTCGAGGATCACCAGGGTCCCGGGTCGGAGGCTTTCGGCGACGTCGCGACACGCGCCCTCGACGTAGGACAGATCGGGGGCGTGGTCGCGGATCGGTGTCGGCACGCAGATCGCCTGGATGTCCATCTCCGCGAGCTCTGCGCGGTCGGCGGTGAAGGTCAGCCGCCCGGTCGCGAGTGCGGACCGGTAGAGGGCCTCGTCCACGCCGGGGACGGACAGGATCCCGGCCGCGAGGTCGGCGATCCTTCCCTCGTCGAGGTCGACGCCCGTGACCTGGAATCCCGCTTCGGCCGCCGCCGCGGCGAGCGAGACGCCCACGTAGCCTTGCCCCACCACGCCGACGGTCGCTCGCCGGGACAGGATCCGACGTCGGAGGGCTGCTGTTTCCTTCATGAGGACCTCCCCATTTGAGGCGCTGGGCTGTCACCGGTGGTGAGGCGACTGGGATCTGGCAGAGGCACCGCGCGGCGTGGGTCGAAGACCACGGACTCGCGGTCCGCCCCTCCACTGATGAGATCGTCTGGAACGACCGGTCGAACCAGGCGATAACCGTCTCGACCGTCATCTCCTGCTCCGAGACGGACTGGAAGGCCTGCATCGAGGTGCTTTCGATGCGGCGGAACTCGACGCGATTGCCATCGCTCGATCCGTCCAGCTCCTCATCACGGCCGGGATGTCGCCGGCGAGGGCGCTCTTCGTCTCGATGAGGAGCAGATCCCGACCCTGCTGCCGCCCGCGCAGCGTGTCGGCGACACCGTCGCCGTGGCCGGCGCGAGACTCGCGTTTCCAGTACACCTGGCCAGTGCGCCCTTCACGGGGACCGGCAGTCCCGGCCAGCCGGATGGCCACGTGAGCCTTCCGGTGCCCGGTCGACCGAGGCGAGGGCTTCAGCCAGAAGAGCACGAGGCTCGTGCAGTCGGGCAAGGATCCGCGGCACGGATCGACGACCGGCTCCCGCGCAGTTGCCACACAACCCGAGCCGCTCCGTGCCGGTCACTGCCATCGCGAACCTGGCCACGGCGACGACATCGTCGACGGGAAGCTTCGCCCACCCAAGGCCGATGCGGGCTGACTCCCGTGCTGTCGCCGACGCCCGGATACTCCATCCGCACGGAAGCGACTCCCCGTTCGGCGAGCCCACGTGCTGCCCTCGTCCACAGGCGGAATCGCTGGCTTCGGAGCGCGCCTCCTCCGCCCGTCGTGAACACGACCACCCCTCGAGGATCGCCCTCCGGAACCGTCACGATCGCAGCGATATGGTGATCGCCTACCGGGACGAAGACCGGATATTCGCTGGAACGTCGTCATGTATCGCAGCTCTCCCTTCAGCGCAGTCCCGGGCGATCCGGGATCAGTACACCAGGTCGGCCACGAGCGTCAGTGATCTTCGTATGGAGCTCGGACGCGATGTCTCCGAGGAGATCGCTGCCGACGGGGCGGAAGTGTCGCTCCCCCAAGAGCGCTGCCGACCGTCGGTGACGATGGCGCTGCGTCACTCGGTGCGCCTGCGTTCTCGAGCCGGTCGGACAGTTCGCGAGAGGTCCCTCCGCGGCTCGGTTCCGGCCGAAACCTGGACCACCAGCGCGGACCCGGTGAAGCCGCTCGTCGTTCGGAGATCGAGCTCGACGAATCGGTAGTCATCACCGGTGATGAGGGATCCGCGGACGCTGATCGAGCTCGCCGGTCTTGCAAGCGGACCAGGCGACGGGAGTGTCGTCCGGCCCTGGGGCATCGGTCAGGTCGATGATCGCCCGAGCCCGAACGAGCTCCCGGAGGAATCGGACCCCTGCACGGCTGGCGCGATCAGCGCGAGATGATCGGCGGGGACCTGCTGTCCGCGAGCAAGGCGCAGGATGCACCGAAGTTCGTTCCTACGAGACCGATCGGATCTCACGCCCGTGAGCGCGCGGAGCGCCTGTGTCGCATCGATCGTGTCCTGACGTGGGACTCGATCGACGGGGCGAAGTCCGTGCGCTCGCTGTCGCCGTAGCCTTGGCAGTGGAATCGAAGCATAGGCGAGCCGCGTGATGCGATGCGACGAGCGAGCGCGACATCGAGGGCGCTGAGGTTGAGGTGCTCCGGGCCGAAGGAATGCGAGACGACCCAACCGGTCGTTGCCGGCGCCCCGTCGGGACGCTCAGGACACCCACCGTCGATCCGCTCCGAGCGAGACCTCCACGAAGCGCTCGGAGATCCCCGTACGCGGATCCGTCGAGCGTGGCCATAGTTCGAGGCGCGCGAGATCGACTGTCATCGGGACTCCTCCTGTCGGTGGTACGTGTCACCCGCCGCGGACTGTATTCGAGCGGGAGCGGTGAGACCGGCGGCTATGCGTGTCGTCGGTCCGCGAACCGACGAGCGTCGGGGCATCCTCGGACCCGGAGTCGATCTCGTCGGACGGCTGGCTCTCGCGCGCGTCCGCCCGGCTACCCTGCTCAGGAGCACGATCGTGAGGACCAAGGCGAGGATGCGCGACCACCAGGGCCGCGATGGCGACCACGGGAAGCCAATCTCTCAACGGAGAGTCGTTCGGGTCGCCGTGTTCATCCTTGGCTTGTCGTCCGGTGCCGGCCCGTCGTGACCGGACTTCGGACGAGCCGGGTTTCTCCGGGCTCGCTGACGGCGTCCGCCTGGTCGCGACGCGCCGGCTCGATCCAGTGTGTGAGGAACGCGAAGGCCGGATCGAATCCCTTGTAGCTGGCCGCCGTGTTCAGGCCGTGGCCGCCCGCGGTCATCACGCTCAGCTCGTGTGGCACGCCGGAGCTGCGCGAGCGTGGCGGCCATCTGCCGGGCCTGGGAAGCCGGGATGATCTCGTCGGTGTGGTTGGCGAGGTAGACGGCGCCGTCGGTCGGATCCACGTGTGTGATGGGCGAGGCGAGGTCCGCCTTCTCCTCACACGCGGCCGACGACGAGCAGCCCAGGAACGTCTCCACGACGGAGACGAGTTCTCCGTTGGAGCTGTGAAGGAGCGGACGCAGATCCATCGGTCCGGACCACGAGATCGCGACCGGAACGCGATCGCCGGTCGTCGTCGACCCCTCTCCCCACGTGGCGAGCAGGGCAGCGAGGTGGCCTCCCGATGATCCGCCGACGGCTCCGAGTCGATGCGGATCGATACGGAAGCGCGCCGCGTGCGCTCGGACATAGCGAACCGCCGCCTGCACATCCTCGAGGGCGGCCGGGAAGGGGGCGGTGGTCGACGGTCGATACTCGATCGAGAAGGCGGCGACGCCCCGCTCGGCGAGCTTCTTCGGGAACCAATCGTTCTTCGCCTTGTCGATGTGCATCCACTTGCCGCCCGGGATGACGAGGACCGCAGGGTGGGGACCTGGCCCACTCGGGAGGTAGGCGTCGAGCGCGAGCGACCCGCTCGGCCGCTCCGCATACGTCACGTCCTTCACGATGTCGATGTCCGTCTGCGCCGAGCGACGGCGCCGCGAGGATGCCGGTGAGCACACAGGCCGACACGACCACCAGCCACTTCTTCATGAGGCTCCCCTCATCCGACCGGGACCGTGGTGGACCTGTCGATCAACCGTTGGCGATCGATCTTGCCGTTCGAGGTCCGCGGAAGAGCCTCGACCACCTCGACACGGGCAGGGACCATGTACCGGGGCAGCACGGTCGCGACATATCGCCGCACCGATCGCTCGGTCACCTCTGATCCGTTCCGTGGAACGACCCACGCGACGATGGCGGTACCCCAGTCGTCGTGGGGGACCGCGATCGCGGCAGACTCGAGGAACTCCTGGTTGGCGGCCAGGGCCGCCTCGATGTCACCGAGCTCGATCCGGTATCCACGACTCTTGATCTGGTGATCGCGGCGTCCGAGGAACTCGTAGTCCCCATCCGGACGGAGACGGACGAGGTCGCCGGTCCGATACGCCATGTCGCGGGTGCCTCCCGGCAACGGGTTCGCCACGAGCACCTCGGCGGTCTTCTCGGGCCGGCCCCAATACCCATCCATCACGCCGGTTCCGCGGACGAAGAGCTCACCCTCCTCGCCGACACCCGCGAGCTGTCCGTCGTCGCGAAGGGCGAACACCTCGGTGTTCTCGCACGCGCGACCGATCGGGATCGGGACGCGGTCATCCTCGGGGAGATCGGTGACGCGGTAGTAGGTGCAGACGTTGGTCTCCGTCGGCCCGTACAGGTTCCACAGCGAGACGTCGGGGAGCAGCTCGCGGAGCCGGCGGAGCTCCTTGGTCGGGAACACCTCCCCGGCGAACACGACGGTCCGGAGTCGCGGGAGGGCACCAGGGCCCGGGAGGGTCCTGGCCAGGAGGGTCAGCGCCGACGGGACCGAGTACCACACCGAGATGCCTTCTCGATCGATGAACGACGAGAGCTCGGCACCGAGGTACGTGATCTCGTCTGGGACCGGCACGACCGTCGCCCCGACCAGCGCCGAGAGGTACAGGTCGAAGACGGTGAGATCGAAGTGGAGCGGTGCGTGGTTCGACAGCGTGTCCTCGGGCCGACGTCGAGGGTCGACCCACACCATCGGACGAACGTCATCGCGTGCCGGTGGGAGAGCATGACGCCCTTCGGCGTTCCGGTCGACCCCGACGTGTAGAGGATGTACGCCAGGTCCGCATCGATCGTTGCGACGCTCGGCTCATCCCGCGTGGCCGCCGCCTCCTCGAATCCGACGGTGGGGACGGTCAGCGCGGTCGGGTCAGCCTCGTCGCCGACGAGGATGGCGAGCCGGAGATCGCCCCCGTCGGATCGCTGGGCACGAGCGACGTCGCGCCGGCGGCGGTCGAGATGAGCGCCGCGAGCTGACAATCGGTCGCGATCGCCCCCAGTCGTGCCTTCGGAGCCCTCGGATCGAGCGGCACGTACACCGCGCCGGCTTTCAATACGCCGTACACAGCCGCCACCATCTCCACGCCCTTCGGCAGATGGATCCCCACACGATCGTGAGGCCGGACGCCGGCCGCGATCAATGTGCTCGCGACACCGTTGGCTGCGGATTCGAGCTCCCCGTACGTCAGACCCACGGTCTCGGCAGCGGACGGCGGTCTGATCAGGGTTGCGATCGGCGGCCTCGCTCAGCAGGTGCTGGAGCAGGTAGCCCATGTCTCAGGCGGGCGTGAGCCGCCCGCCCACGAGGCGCTCGACGTCGGCGATCGTCTTGAAGTTCTCGGCGGTGACCTCGGTGTCGTCGATCTCGATCTCGAACTCCTCTTCCAGGTACGAGACCAGCTGCATCAATGCCATCGAGTCCAAGATGCCCTCGAGCAACGGAGTGTTCACGTCGAGCGAGGCCGTCGGATCGAGCACGACCTCTTCCTTGATGAACCCACCGATCTTGTCCGCAACGTCCATGTCTTCCTCCTTCTGCTTGCTGACCTTCTGAGTGCTGGTGCGCTCTAGGATCTGGCTCTCACGCGGCGCGGTCGGGCTCGCCGAGGTCGACGATCTCGCGGATCGCGGATGCCCGGAGCCGGAAACAATGTCGGCGGGACGTGTGGATGATCTTCGCGATGTCGGACACCGCCAGCTGCCGCACGTACCACAGGAACAGCAGAGTGCGGTCCCGCTCCTTGAGGAGGCTCATCCGTCGGCTGAGCTCTGTCCGGACGTCGATCGTCGAGAGGAGCCCGGGCGAGATCCCGTCGTTGAACCCCCGGCCGGACCGCTTCAAGGCTCCGATCTGCATCACGGACGTCGTCGTGGGCTGCCACCAATCCGTGTAGGTGAGCAGCGCGCGGACGACCGCGTCAGGCGTTCTCAACACACGCCTCACCCAACTTAGACGATATGCGTCGGCACAGTGACACGGAAGAGAGGGAAACCCCCACCACTATCTCCTCGCGCTCGCGTCCGCCGGTTCCTCGGCGTCGCTGGTGATGGCCGGAGCGGGAGTGGCCGACGGCAGGTCCTTCGCGACTCGATACGGACTGGCTCCGCCAGCCGGCTCCGACGCTCTTCGTGCCGTTGAGCGCGAACCCGAGGACCGGAGCTCCGATACGCGCCAGCGTCTCGCTCACCCGTTCCGCGGCATCGATCGACGTCTTCCCGTTCCGCGCGATGAGCAGCACGCCGTCCGCGCGCCGGATCAGCGGGATCGCGTCACCGCTCATGAGCACGGCGGGTGTGTCAAGGATGAGGATGTCGCACTCCGCCCGGGCGTACCGCAGGAGCTTCTCGATGGCCTCATCCGCGAGCACCGCAGCCGGGCGTTCGCTCCGGGATCCTCCCGGGATGAGGGACACCCCCGGAGCCTTCGTCGCGTGGCAGATACGGCGGAATCCGGGAAGGCCGTCCCAGTCGCGCATCGCATCGACGACGCCGGGGGTCGCGGGTGCGTCGAAGTACCGATGGATCGTGGGAGACCGCAGGTCGGCCGACATGACGATCACCTTCTTGCCCATCTCACCGAACGCGGCCGCGAGGTTCGCGGCGATCATGCTCTTGCCCTCCGAGCGCACCGCGCTCGTGATGGCGAGCATGGGGGTTTCGGGGATCGCGGCATGACCGTTGCCCTCCGGATGCACCGCCTGCGACTCCTCCAGGGCATGAAGCGTGGAGGAGGCGAGCAGGCGGAACGCGTCGGCCTCTCGCGACGTCGGACGATCCACCACGGCCAGGCTGCGCGACCGCCGGATCCTTGGGACCTCGGCGAGGAGCGGGTAGGGGAGCACCTCCTCCGCGACCCTCCAGTTCGTCACCTTCCGATCGAACCGTTCCAGCACGAGTGCGAGGGCGATCCCCCCGAGGAGGCCGAGCACCGCCGCCGATCGCGAGCCGGATCCCCGTGGAGGAGGGCGCCGTGAGCCCCGTGGCGTCGACCGCCACCGCCGCCGTGGTGTCCAGAACCGGGAGGCCGAGGGGCGCCGCGAGCTGGACCTTGAGATTCGAGATCTGGCTCAGGAGGCTCGCGCGGGTCGTCGAGCCCCGCGATCGTCGTTGGCCGGCAGTTCGTCGAGCTGCTCGCTCGAGCACCCTGATCTGTCGGCGGAGATCGCCCTTCCTCTGGTCGTCGAGGTAGTCGGTCAGGGACAGAGCGAACGCCTTGGCGACGCGTTCGGCCCGCGCACCGCTCCGGGCGGTGGCCGTGATGGTGAGGATGCCCGTCTCGGTGTCGGCGGAGGCATCGATCGATTCGGCGAGGACCTGTGGGTCCTGATCGCTCGTGCAAGCGTTCGGCAGCCCGCTCGCGCGACGTCGTCGAGCGTGGCGAAGATCGCGATCGTGTCGAGGCTCACGCCCTGCGTGCCTCCGCGACGTCAACCCCGAATCCGGTGCCCCGAGCATCGAGCAGGAGGACGGATGCCTCGGAACTGCTCCTCGTCGTTCTGGCTCGCGGGCAGCGGCCGATGCCGTGAAGAATGCCACCGCCACCGAGACGACGACGGCGGCGAGGATCACCCGCCAGCGACGACGGATCCCACTCAGATACTCAACCGGTTCCACTCGACCTCTTCCTGTCCTTGGTAGGCACGGGCCGCGAGCCCAGCGGCGGCGGCTTGGTTCGGTACTCCGAGCTTCGAATAGATCCGCGTCTTGTGACGCTCCACGGTCTTCGGGCTGATCCCGAGCACCCTCGCCACCTGCTTGCCCGCCAACCCATCGGTGACGAGCGACAGGATCTGGTGCTCGCGTGGTGTGAGGGTCGCGAGGCGTTCGTCCGGAAGCGACGCGCTCGGGATGAGCCGGGCGGCCAGCATCCCGGATGGAGGCGTTCCGACGGGACATGCCAGTCGCGCGCGTCGTGCGCCCCGGGCTGCGAGATCACGATGACCTGCACGCCGCGGCTCCGGAGCCGCCGGGCGCAGACGTTCGCGCCGTCGAGAGCACCGTGCACCACGACGGCGTCGGCACGATCGGCGAACCGGAGACCCTCGGTGACCGATCGCGCTGTGCCGGCCGCGACCAAGCCTGGGTATCGGGCCAGCGCGACCGCGATCCCCTCGGCTGCCATCGCCTCGGGATGGATCACGACGAACGAAAGGGCTCGCTGGCTCATGAGGCTTCCTCGATGGCCACGGCTCGCTCATCGAGAACGACGACCTGCTCGGACATGGTCACGACCGGCTCGGGCCCTGTGCGCCGCCTGGCTCCGAGCGCTTCGATCAGCTCATCGTCCCGACCATCCGCCACCAGCCGCTCGAGCTCACCGAGTCGACGAAGGAGGCCGTCCCGGTCGGGGAGCGGTGGCTGGGAAGCGCGGATCCCCGGGTGGTCGGTCGGCGATGACCCCACCTCGGGTTCGTAGAGCTCTTCGGCGAGCTTCTCGCCGGGACGGATCCCCGTGATGGTGATCGGCACGTCCCGGTCGGGTACCCGCCCCGCCAGACGGATCACCTTCCGCGCGAGGTCGATGATGCGCACCTGCTCGCCCATCTCGAGCGTGTAGATCTCGCCACCCCTCGACATCGCGGCCGCTTGAAGGACGAGCTGCACCGCTTCCTGCACGCTCATGAAGTAGCGGGTCATCGCGGGGTCGGTCACCGTGACGGGCCCTCCCGCCTCGATCTGGCGAAGGAACGTGGGGATCACGCTGCCGCGGCTGCCCAGGACGTTGCCGAACCGGACGACGCACGGCAGGAAGTCGCCGCCGGAGAAGCTCCGGACGACGTCCTCGGCGATCCGCTTCGACGCTCCCATCACGCTGACGGGATTGATGGCCTTGTCGGACGAGATCAGCACGCAGCGCTCCGTGCCCGAGGCGACGGCAGCGTCTACGACGTTCGCCGTCCCGATCACGTTCGTGTGCGCAGCCTCCCGAGGGTGTGTCTCCAGCACCGGGACGTGCTTGAGCGCCGCGGCGTGGAAGACGATCTCCGGGCGGTGCCGATCGCACGCCTCGGCGATCCTCGGCCGTTCCCTCACGTCCGCGAGGACGACCTCGATCGGGCAGGACAACCCCAGTGCCGTCTGCACGTCGTGAAGGTGGGTCTCGTCGTTGTCCAGCAGGATCAGCGAGGCGGGCTCGAACTCGGCGACCTGCCGTGCGATCTCCGAGCCGATCGAACCGCCCGCCCCGGTGATCATCACGCGACGACCGACCAGCAAACGGCGGACCGACTCGAGGTCGGTCTCCACCTGTTGCCGGCCGAGCAGGTCCTCGATCCGGAGGTCCCGGATGTCGCGAGCAGCGACGCGACCGCCCACGATCTCGCGGACGGACGGGAGGACCCGCAGGTGGACCTGTGCCTCTTCGCAGACCGCCGCCACGTCTCGAACGACGTCGCTGGCCGCGCTCGGGATCGCCAGCAGGACCTCGTCGATCTCGAGTCGCTCGACCAGCGAGGGGATCGCCGATCGGGCTCCGAGGATGCGGACCCCGTGCAGTTGCCGTCCGACGCTTCCGAGGATCGTCGTCCACGACGCCCACGGGATGGAGGCCCATCGTCGGGTGGGCGAGGATGTCCTTCAGGACCATGGCCCCGGCGTCGCCGGCACCCATCAGGAGGATCCGCGACGGTCTCCGGTCGTCTCCGCGCAGGGTCCGTCGACGGAACCCGAAGAGTCGGCTCTGGAAGCGGACCGCGCCGAACGCCACGACGGACAGTCCGCACCCGAACACCATGGTGGACAAGGGGAGTGGACGCGGGCCACTGAACAGGAGCAACCCTCCGCCGATCGCGATCAGGAGGAACGATGTGGCGCCCGCCAACGCGAGCCGGCGCGCTTCCTCGATGCTCGCGTATCGCCACATCTGTCCGTAGAGACCGAAGGCGTAGTTCGTGAGGAGGTGCAGCGCGGCCACGATCGGGATGAAGATCCAGAAGTTGTGCCAGTAGAAGTGAGGGATGGCCCCCTCGAAGCGCAACGCGAGGGGACCGAGGTACGCGGGGAACACGAGTGCCAGGTCGAGCATCGCCAATGGCACGTCGCGGCGCAGCCGTCGAACGATCCGCGCAGCAAGATCAGTATCGTCGTCTCGCTCGGGGACGACGTCGAAATCGGTCTCAACGGCCATGTGAGTGCCGACGGTAGAGGTGGCACGTGGCTCTCTCATCGGCCCACGCGCGTATTTCCACTACCACGGAGCGCGTAGGCCATATCCCGCCGTGGCGGTAGCGCGGCCGGCCGAGGGCTCACAGACCGAGCCCGCGTGCGACGATCAAGCGCTGGATCTCGGACGTCCCCGAGTAGATCGTGCCGCCGATCGCGTCGCGGACGTTCCGCTCGAGGCCCTGCTCGGTCATGTAGCCGTAGCCACCGTGGATCTGGACCGCATCGAGCTGGCAGCGCACGTTGGCCTCGCTGACGAACATCTTCGCCTCGGCGGCCTCGACCGAGACATCGAGACCCTCGTCCATCATCCGGCCGACCCGGAGGACCAATCCGCGTGCCGCGTCGACGGCGGTCTTCATGTTCGCGAGCTTGTCGGCGATGGCGCCGAACTTGGCGATCGGCTTGCCGAACTGGCGCCGCTCCTTCGCGTAGCGAACGCACTCCTGCAGCGTCCGCTGCATGACGCCCACCTGGCTCGCCATGATGCAGGCGCGTTCCCACCGCATCGAGGTGTGGAAGATCTCGCCGCCGCGCCCGCTCCTCCCGAGGAGCGCGTCATCGGGCACGAAGCAGTTCTCGAGCACGACATCCGACATCGGGGACGTGCGGAGGCCCATCTTGTCCGCCTCCGGACCGGTTGTGCACCCGGGCGTCCCGGCCTCGATGAGGAACGCGCAGATGCCGAACGGTCCGACCCCGTCGTTGAGCCGCGCGAACACGATGGTGAGGTCGGCCACCGGGGCGTTCGTGATGAACGTCTTCCTCCCCTCGAGGACGTACCCACCGTCCACGCGGGTCGCCCGTGCGCGCATCCCGAAGGGATCCGACCCGGCGTCGGGCTCCGTGATCGCGTGACATCCGATCGCTCGACCGCTGCAGAGGTCCGGGAGCCAGCGCGCCTGCTGCTCGGGAGAGCCGTGGTACCAGAGGGGGATGACGCTCGTCCAGAGATGCGCGTTCACGGAGAAGACGAGCCCGGCGTCGCGACACCCGTACCCGAACGCCTCGAGGGCGAGCATCGTCGTCGCGACGTCGGCGCCACCGCCACCGTGCTGTTGCGGAGCCGGGAGTCCCTGGAGCCCGAACGCCCCGCAGCTGTCCCAGTCCTCTCGCGAGAACCTGCGCTCGCGATCACGCTCGATCGCGTCGCCCGCGAGGGAACCAGCGAACCGGCGTGTCGCCTCGTAGATCTCTTCCTGCTCCGTGGTCGCGAAGCCGGCGAGATGCGGCACGGCGCTCCGGGCCCTCGGCGCGCGAGCCGGGGACACGCCGACGCTCATGCATCCACCGCGGTCAGCTCGTCCACGAGGCCGTTGGCGACGACGAAGGCGGCCACCGCCAGCCGGGAGTGCATCCCGAGCTTGCTCAGCACGTGCTGGACGTGGGTTCGGGCGGTCTCGGGGCTGATCACGAGGACCTGGGCGATCCGGTCGTTGTCCGCTCCGCCGGCGAGCAGCCCCAAGACCTGACGCTCACGCCGCGTGAGCCGGGAGAGCTGCCGGACGGCATCGTCCTGCTCGCGGCGGCGGTGGATCAGGCGCTGGAGCAGCGACCCGAGCATCCGTGGGGGAACGAGCGTGTCTCCCAGGTGCACTGCGCGAACGGCGTCGAGGAGCTCCGTGATCGGCGAGCCCTTCGTGAGGAATCCGCTGGCGCCGAACTCGATCGCGGTGGCAAGGGTGCTCTCATCGGTGCGTTCGCTGAGCACGAGCACCCGGCAGCCGGGGACCCGTTCACGGATCGCGAGCGTCGTGTGCGTGCTGTCCCGGTTGGGGAGGTCCGCGTCGACGAGTGCCACGTCTGGGCGGGTGCGCTCGGCCTCGGCGATCGCCTGCACGCCGTCGGCTGCCTCGGCGACCACGACGATGTCCTCGGTGTTCTCCAAGGCCGACCGAAGCGCTTCGCGAACCAATCCCTGCGCGTCCGCGAGCAACACCTTGATCGGTTCCTGACCTTCCTCCACGTGCGTTCACCCCCAGAGCCGCAACCGTAGGGAACGTCCGCGCGGCGCCGCACCCCGTCCGCGACGTATCCCGACTACGACGAACGAACGAGGCGGGCGTCGGAGATCGGTATCCCGGAGGTGAGCCGGCGGGATGAGGAGCGTTACGTGCCGAACCGCTCGTAGGTCGCCGCGGCCGGATGCGCCAGGAGGTGATGTCGCCGCGCGAAGGCGACCGCCTCCAAGCGGGAGTGGACCTGAAGCTTGGCGAGGATGCTCTGGACGTGCGTGCGGACCGTGTTCGGAGAGACGGTCAGGGCGCGCGCGATCTCGCTGCTGTTCGACCCCGCGACGAGCAGACCGAGCACCTCTCGCTCACGCGGCGTCAGCTGCGAGGAGAGGAGAGCGACCTCTTCCGAGTCCCCGTTCCGCCGGCGCGTCGCGAGCCGATGGGGGACGACGAGCTGCCCTTCCGCCACGTCTCGGATCGCACGGACGAGCTGCGGGAGCTTCGTGTCCTTGGTGAGGAACCCATGGAACCCGAGCCTCACGGCGTCCTGGAGGGCGCGCTGATCCTCGAGAGACGTCACGATCACGATCTTCGCGTCGGGATGTGCGTCCAGGATCTCCCCGCCGAGCATGATCCCGTTCCGATCCGGGAGGCCGATATCCAGGAGGACCACGTCCGGATGGTGTCGCGCCGCGGCGTCGAGGCCCTCGTCCGCGGTGGTCGCGACCATCACGTCCATCCCGTGCTTCTCGAGGGCGAGCTCCACCGCCTCGGCGAACAACTTGTGATCATCGACGACGAGGACGCGCATCATCGGACCCGGAGCATGCCGGCGGACGGGCTCATGACGCTGTTCCGACGGCGGCGCCGGCCGATGGCGGAAGCCGGAGCTCGAACGTCACGTGGCCCGCTTCTCCCTCGTTGCATCGGATGGTGCCACCGTGTCGCTCGACCACGCGGCCGACGACGAAGAGGCCCAGGCCCGTACCGAGTCCGTTCTCCCCGACGGCCATCGGGTCGAAGATCCGCTCGCGGTCCTTCGCGGAGATCTCGCGGCCTTCGTTGTCCACTTCGATCGTCGGTTCCCCCTCCCGGAGCTCGACGATGACGCGCACCTTCGTTCCGCGGATGGAGTACCGCAGCGCGTTGCGGATCAGGTTCTCGATGGCTGAGCGCATGTGCAGAGCATCCACCCGCGCATACAGCCGATCGGCTCCCTCGACGAGGATCCGATCCTCTCCGGTCTCCGCGACGCACGAATCGACCGCGTCGTGCGTGAGCGCAACGAGGTCCGTCGTCCGAGAGTTGACCCGGCCGTCACCCACCGCCCAATGGAGGACGCTCTCGAGCCCGTCAGCGAGGCGCGACAGCTCGTCGGCCGCCCGGAGCAGGGTGGTGCCGGATCCGTCTCGCCCGGAGATCGCGGCATCCTCGAGGATGATCCGCACCGCGTGGAGCGGGCCGCGGAGCTCGTGCGCCGTCCAGGCCAGGCCCAGCCGGAGCTCTCGAGCTCGCTGGTCGCCCTCGGCCTCGCCCCGCAGGATGGCGGACACCCTGCCGATCACCGTCTCGAGCTCGCGGCGATGGCGGTCGATGGTCGCCATGCATCCCGAGACCTCGGCGACGCCGAGGGCTTCGCCGCGGCGATCGATCGGGTAGATCGTGACGGCGGTTCCGCCGACCTGCTCGAGGGTCCGGGAGATCCCATCCGTCAACGTGAGCCGGCGCGCCTCCGCCTGCCGGCGACCGCCGTCGATGGGGTGCCCTTCGACACGGATGACACGTAGGTGACCGCGCTGATCGGCCACGAGGAGTCGGAGACCGAAGCTGGCATCGCCGAGGAGTGAGCGCAGCTCATCTACGTAGCGATCCGTCGCATCGACGGATGCAGTGCGTGAGACTGCATCTGAAACGAGGCCGTTCGACCCCAACTCCCACCCCCGATCCCTATGTTCTGTCCCCCAACCGTCCGATGGGCGAGGCCGCATAGTACGCCGCGTTCCGCGTCCGTGTCTAGTCTGGGGAAACGTGTGGACAATGAAGTGAAGCCGCAGCGTAGAAGGCCTGTCCTGCAAGGGTCTCACGACAGCGCAACCGCCGTTCTGCCGAGGGAAAGAACGCGGAGCGTGGTCGTTGCAGTGGAACGAGCTTCGGCGTACGGAACCTACGTCGAAACGCTCAATGAATGCTCACCTAACATCGGTATCATCAGCCGCCCCCCCTCGAGCGAACGAGCGAACGACACGACACCACCGTCGGAGATGCAGGCTTTGACGCGCGCGACGGGCGCGTCCTTGAGGGATGCCCGCCGCCGTGCGGGGCTCTCGCTCCACGAGCTCTCGCTCCGATCCGAAGGCCGGTACAGCCCATCTTCACTCGGCGGCTACGAGCGCGGTGAGCGGGCGATCTCGGTGGTTCGGTTCTGCGACCTCGCCGGCTACTGGGCGTCCCCGCCGACCAGCTCCTCGGGAGCGCGCTCGACCGGATCTTGGCCGATGAGCGCCGGGAAGTCGTCATCGAGCTGACCGATCTCCCCGATTCCGAGGCCGGGCGACTGACCGCGGCGCACGCGCACCACGTGAAGGAGCGTCGCAGCGACTACCTGTCGACGGTGGTGACGCTCCGATCCGGCGATCTCCAGGTGATCGCAGATGCGAGCGGTCTCGACGTCCCCACCCTGCTGTCCTCGCTCGGGCGAGCGGTTCGGCGCGTCGGTTCCGCCTGAGGCCAGGGCCCGCACCACACCTACGACGTAGACCAACCGCCGCAGTTGACGGGTGAGACGTGCATCGCGGCCACCTACTGTTTCGCGCACGGCATCCGGCGCGGGGCCGTCCTCCCGAGGAGATGATCGAGATGCGAACGAGCGACGTCAGATCCGACGCCGTGGTGGTGCCGCTGACGTTCGAGCGAGCCCTGACGGACGTGCTCAGGTCTCGGCGGATGGTCGAGGAGACGGAGCGGCGGCTCACGGAGGCGCTCGTCATCCTCCGGACGCTCGAAGAGGGAGCCACGGCCAACTCGTCGGGGGCCGTGGATCACGCCTCGTGGGCCGGACGGGTCGACGACGCGATCGGACATCTCACGATCGCGGGCTCGGTCCTTCGTTCCCTGCTGAGCGAGGAACGGCCTCCGGGACGGTGAGGTGAGTGGAGGTTCCGTTCGAGGGAGAGTTCCCGCCGATCTCGGAGCGGCTGCTGATCGCCCCGGCTCGGGGTCGTCTGCATCATCATCGCGTGCGCGAGGGGCGTCCCCTGCAACCGGGGACGGTGATCGGCGAGCTCCGGACGATCGGCGGCCGGGTCCAGGTGCGGTCCCGGCTCGCCGGCACGTTCTTGGCCTGGATCGCGTCGGAAGGCGAGTCCGTGAACCCGGGGCAGGCAGTCGCGATCGTGCGTCCCGCCGACGACGACATGACCCCGGACTCGTTCGTCGGCCGTACGTGACCTACGCTCCCCGGCCGGTTCCACCGGACGATCACGTCGATAGGCTCGCCTGACGTTCCCGCCCTGACCCGTCCTGATGGAGGCTCTCCACATGCGCATCGCGATCATCGGTACTGGCCGCGTCGGCCTCGTGACGGGGGTCTCGCTCGCGAGCCTCGGCCACGATGTCATGGGTGCGGATGCGAGCGCGGAGACGATCGAGTCGCTCCGCCAAGGCCGATGCTCCTTCCACGAGCCGGGCCTGCAGGAGCTGCTCCGGGAGCAGATGGATGCCGGCAGGATCGCGTTCACCTCCGCCGTCGACGAGGCGCTCGCCGATGCCGAGGCCGTGTTCATCTGCGTCGGCCGGCCTGTGGGGGCGAGCGGCGATCTCAGCCTGACCGCGGTGGAAGCCGTGGCCAGAGACATCGCCCGGCACGCACCCGACGGGGTCGTCGTCGTCGTCAAGTCGACCGTTCCCCCCGGGACCTGCGAGCGCGTCGAGCGAGTGATCCGGCTCGAGCGCCCCGGCCTCCGGGCCAACGTCGTCTCCAGCCCCGAGTTCCTCCGAGAAGGGTTCGCGATCCAGGACACACTGGGTCCCGACCGGCTGGTGGTCGGCGCGGCGGATCCTGCGGCGTTCGCTCTGGTCCGGCGCGTCTACGAGCCGATGCTCGCCGAGGGATGCCTGCTGATCGAGACGGATCGGCGCACCGCGGAGCTCGCGAAGCTCGCATCGAACTCGTTCCTGGCGACGAAGGTCTCGTTCGCCAACGCGATCGGGCGCCTCTGCGAGCTGACCGATGCGGACGTGAACGGCGTGACCGAGATCATGGGAGCGGACCCGCGGATCGGACGATCCTTCCTCCACGCGGGTCTCGGGTTCGGTGGGTATTGCCTCCCGAAGGATGTGGATTCGCTCAGGCGGCTCGCGGAGCGGCACGGCTATCGGTTCGACCTGCTCGCCGAGGTCGCGCGCGTGAACCGGGACGCGGTCACCCTCGCGGCAGCGAAGGTCGAAGAGGCGTTGTGGAACCTGGAGGGCAAGCGTGTCGTGTTGCTCGGGCTGGCGTTCAAGGCGGGGACGGACGACGTTCGATCGGCGCCGGCGCTGGCCCTGGCGCGACTCTTGATCGACGGAGGCGCCGAGATCATCGGGTACGACCCGATGGCCGACGGGGCGGCCAAGGATGAGGTCCCGGAGATCCTCACCTCGGCCGATCCCTACGAAGCCGCCGAGGGGGCCCACTGCGTCGTGATCTGCACGGAGTGGCCCGAGTTCCTGACACTCGATCTGGACCGCCTGCGGCGTTCGATGGCGTACCCGGTCATGATCGATGGTCGGAACCTCCTCGATCCGGATGGCGCCAGGGATGCCGGATTCGTGTACACGGGAACCGGGCGCGCCGTCGGCTCCGCTGCACCGGGCGATCTGGCCGCGCTGGATACCGTGCCGGGGGGCGTCGGTGACTGAGCGCGCGCTCGTCACCGGAGCGGCCGGCTTCATCGGATCGCATCTCAGCCGTCGGCTCGTCGCGGACGGCGTCGAGGTGGTGGGTCTGGACGACCTCTCGGACGGATCGCTCGACAACCTCCGCGACGTCCCGGAGCTCCGCTTCGTCGAAGCGGATATCCGGGACGAGGCGGCCGTCGCCGAGGCGGCGCGCGGGTGCGCCACGATCTACCACCAGGGTGCGAAGCGCGCCGTGCCTCGCTCGATGGCGTTCCCCGTCGAGACCACGGATGTGAACGTCGGCGGCATGCTGAACGTGTTGTTGGCCGCGCAAGCGGAGGACGCGACGGTCGTCGCCGCGTCGTCCTCGTCGGTATACGGCGACCAGGACGTGTTCCCGCTCCACGAAGGGATGGAGCTGCGGCCCCGTTCGCCGTACGCGGCCAGCAAGGTGACGGGGGAGGTCTACGCAGGCTCCTTCTGGCGCTCGCACGACGTCCGGTCGGTGTCGCTCCGGTACTTCAACGTCTACGGCCCCGGCCAGGACCCCGAGAACGAGTACGCGGCCGTCGTCCCGCGGTTCATCGTCGCGTGCCTCACGGGGACGCCGCCGGTGATCTTCGGCGACGGCGACCAGGCCCGGGATTTCACCTTCATCGACGACGTCGTGGAGGCGAACCTCGGTGCCTCGAGGGCCTCGGACGAGGCGTGGGGACGGGCGTTCAACATCGGCGGGGGCGAGCCGCCCACCTCGGTGAACCAACTGCTCGCGAAGATCGCCGGGTTGACCGACACGACGCCCGAGCCCGTCCACGAGCCGACGCGGGCGGGCGACGTTCGCCTCACCGAGGCGGATATCTCCCTCGCAGCCGATCTCCTGCACTTCCAGCCGCGGGTCCCGATCGACGAAGGCCTCCGCCGCACCGTCGCGTCCTTCCGCGAGCCTGGCCGCCCGGCGGACGCAGATGTGGCCGTTCGAACGGGCGCCTAGGTATACTCGCTGGTCCG
>CAVVSH010000008.1:0-64568 GCA_963750945.1 uncultured Actinomycetota bacterium
GTCGTCATCGAAGCGGACAGTAGGTTGAACGTTGCACGCAACGCAATGGCCAATCCGGAGGGTTTCCCACCATCCGGCTGACGTAGGATGAATCGATGGAGCTCGATCAAGTTATCGAGCGATATCACTCGGCGCTCCACTCGTTCGCCCAAGGCGACCCCGAGCCGGTGAAAGCTCTCTACAGTCACCAGGATGACGTCACGCTGGCGAACCCCTTCGGCCCTCCGGTTCGCGGGCGGGCAGACGTCGCCGATCGTCTCGATTACGCCGCCTCCAGGTTCAGAGACGGCCGACCTATCGGCATCCAGAACCTGGCGCTGATCGTCGGAACCGACCTCGCCTCCTTGCTGGAGATCGAGCGATGGGAGACGAAAGTGGGAGAGCGCGACGAGATCACACCGTTCGTTCTCCGTGTCACCAGCGTCTTCCGACGGGAGAACGCCTCGTGGTTGTTGGTGCACCGACACGCCGACCCGATCGCCTCAGTCGATCCGGATGGCCCATTGCGCGGTAACTGAGCATGGTCGCCAGCTCTGCTCGAGCGCACAGCCCAAACCGGTCACGCTAGGCTCACGCCATGCGCATCAATCGTCAGGTCGTGGTGTTCGACGCCGCGGACCTCGCGGCTGAGAGCACCTTCTGGGCCGGCGTGCTCGACGGCACGGTCGACGACGCCGAGGACGACTGGCACCGGGTGATGGTCGACGGCGAATCGCGGGTCGCTGTGCAGCTGGCGCCGAACCATGTCCCGCCCGACTGGCCGGACGGCACACCCGAGCAGCAGATCCACCTCGACCTGTGGGTCGAGGACTTCGCGGCCGCCCACGATCGTGTCATGTCGCTCGGTGCACGGGTACTCAAACCACCAGCAGGGGACGACAACTTCCAGGTCTACGCGGATCCTGCCGGGCATCCGTTCTGTCTGTGCTGGGATCAATAACGCGAGCAGCTGTAGCTGGACCGTGGTGAACAGGTCACTCCGCAAACCCTGAGGTCGTCGGGGCACATCCGCGAACCCTCGCGCACCCAGGCGTTCCTCTCCCTGTCCCCGAGTCAAGAACCGGTCCCAGGTGCCGCTCGTAGTCCCTCTAGGTACGTAGCGGACGAAGAGGAGGGGACGTACATGGCTGAGCCGAGCTTGTACGAACGATTGGGCGGCGTGTTCGCCATCGCGGCGGTGATCGACCACTTCAGCGATGCGGTCGTCCAGAACCCGATCGTCGGCCGAGGTTCGAAGAACCCCGAGCTTCGTGAGTGGCATACCGACCAGCTCGTCAGGCTGCCGGGGCTGAAGTTCATGCGCACGCTGTGGGTCTGCAACGTCGCCGGTGGACCCTTCACGTTCGCTGCCACGAAGCCGGGGAGCACCGCCCTCGGGCTGGAAGAGGCCCATCGCGAGCTCCACATCACTCCCGACGAGTTCGACGAGGTCGCGGCGGAGCTGGGACGCTCACTCGATCACTTCAAGGTCCCCGGGCGTGAGAAGGATGAGGTCCTAGCGGCGTTCGCGGCCCACAAGGGGGAAGTGACCGAGGGATCGATGGCTTCGGCCTGACAAACCTCAGCGGAGAGCGTCGAGGGATGCCAGCGGGACGATCCCTTCAGCGTTCTTCGCCAATCCGCGGTCGAGGGTGATGAACGCGTCCGCCTGCAACCGCGTGAGGGCCAAGTACTCGGCGTCGAAGGTGGATGCCCAGCCCAGCTGATCGGCCAGTTCCCAGGCCACGCGGCGGAGCACGGCGTCACCGAGGAGCCTGATCTTCAACCCGGGAGGTCCAACGCGCGTGAGGAGGTCGCGCGCTTCCGGGGCTGCGAGCTCGCCCCGGTGCACCGCCTCGTGCAGAGCCGACAGGGTCTGGGAGCGGAGGAGCGTCGGTGCCAGGAGCTCGTGCTTCGCCGGGATCTTGAGCTGTGCCTTGGCGATGTGGATGACGGCAGTCGAGTCGACCACGAACCTGGTCATCGCGCGATGGTACGCGCGCCGGGGCAGGGCCGGAGGGCCTCGGCAACATCGAGTGGCGATCGTGGCCCGGCGATGGGAGGGTGGTGGAAGGGTCCGTTCCGAGGGAGCCACGTCCGATGGCCAAGATGAAGAAGTACGAGACCGTCGAGGGATACCTCGCCGATCAGCCGAAGGAGGTCCGCGAGACCCTCGAGCACGTGCGTGATTCGGTGCTGGCGGTCGTGCCCGACGCCACGCAGAAGATCGGCTACGGGATGCCCGGGTTCTACGTCGACGGGCGTCCGCTCGTGTACTACTCGGCGTTCAAGGAGCACTGCAGCCTCTTCCCGGCGAGCCCGGCCGTGATCGAACGGCTCGCCGACGACCTGCAGGGATACGGGCTGGCGAAAGGCACGATCCGGTTTCCGATCGGCGAGCCGCTGCCCAGGCCGCTCGTCAAGAAGATCGTGAAGGCGAAGCTCGAGGAGCTCCGGAAGGGGTAGGACAGGATGGCCTCCTACACGGTCAACCGACGGGCAGTCGCGAAGGCACGGGAGCTCATCGATGCGCGCCAGTACGTCCTCGACAGCGACTGGGGGGACGTGCAACCGAAGGCCGAGGACGAGAACGCCTTCCTCGAGGCGCACTCGTGGGCGGACTACGGCGAGTGGTTCCTCGGCCTGACCGAAGGCGCCACCGACGAGACCAAGGGGCGCTACGCGTTCGTCTTCGGCGACTTCCGCCGCGTGCATCGGAGCGGCCTGATCGCATGCCAGTACCGAGCGGCCGAATGGCGACACAAGGAGGTCGAGCTCGCGGCGCACCGGCTCCTCCAACGCTTGGACAGCGCGCAGGCGTGAGCCATGTCGTGATGATGAGCGGACCTCGCGCGTCGAGCAGGTGATCGCCGGGAGTACGTGCTCGACGCATCGGGGCACAGGGTGAGTCGCTAGGATCTGATCGATCCTGCGCTTTCGCGGCCCTCGATCATTGGATCGACTCCGCTGCGTCGCGGGAGGGCCGTTGGATCCCGTAATCGGTTCGACTCGCTCGGAAACCAGCATCGGAGCGCACGCTGACGCCGGTGAGCGCCTGGCAGAGCATCGAGGAGGGGGTTGCGCATGGATCGCTCACGGCATCTCGGCGAAACGAGCCTGGATCGAGGCACTCGTCATGTACTCAGTCTACGACGGCTGGACGTCAGGCTCCCGGGAGTGCCGGGAGCGGTCCGACGCCGATCTACGCGGAAGGGGTTGAGGCGGACAGCGTCAGTCGGGATCGGCGCCGTCGTCTACAGTCGGCTACCGGCTCTGAAGTAAGGCACTTCGGAACGGTTACGAGCCGCTCCCGCGACCCGATGCTCCTCCGGCGTGGTTGATCAGGTCGATCGATCTGGCGGTTCAGCAGGACGATCAGGGTGCTCGCCAGATCCGATGACGAGGCTCAGGATCTCCGTGGCCCGACGTCACGGTATAGAGACATCGTTCGAGCTCGAAGACGAAGAGTTCTTGCTCGGCGAATCCTTTGGGTGCTATCTCGAGGCCACGCTCGCCGAGGAACTGGGTCTGAAGTGTTCGGCGTCGTTCGCGTCCTCGACCGATCGGGCTCTGCCGGTGAGATAGAACGCGTCCTCGTTCTCATCTGCTGGGAACGAGTGCATCGCATATCTGCCATCGCGGTGGAGGTCGCCGCGCTTGGGTGAGGGAACCAAGAAGGCGAAGAGCCCGGACTCTCCGATGATCGGGCACATGGGGTGCACACGAGGTCCTCCGTCGGGCCGCACCGTTGCCAGGAAGGCGAGGCCGACCCCGAATTGGTACATCAAGCCTCGACATGCGGCCGCGAGCTCCGGCTGGGTCTGGGCGAAGTCGTTCCACGGGAGCATCCCCGCACGATGCCACAGCTTCCTCGTGGGCATCCAGGGGATGAGCTGATGGACGCGCGCACCCGGATGTGGGGCTTCCGGCACGTGGCAACGCGCTACCTGAACCCGCTTACGCGCCGCTGGGTCGGACGACTCATCGGGATGACGCAGTTCGTGCGGATGCGGCCCGGCTGACCGAGGCGCGGTAGGATGGCTTGACATATCGATTCTCGATGGTATCGTTCTTCGATACTATCGAAGAACGATATGGAGGAGGTTCGAGATGGATCCCACACCGTCACGTGCCGCTCGCACCGCGTACGTCGTGCTCACGGTCATCTTCTGGATCACCGTGGTCGTCGGTCTCGTCCTGGTGGCCTACCGTCTCGTGGGGTTCGGACAGGATTCCGGCACGCTCACCCTTCCGGCGAGTGTCTCCGTCAACGATGTGCGACTCCCTGACGGGTTCGAGATCGCGGGGCCTTTGCCGGTCAACGTCGACGTCGCCGACCCGAGCCTCTCGCAACGTATGATCGCGACGGTGCCGGTGTTCGTGTGGTGGGCACTGGCGCTCGTGGGGCTGTGGCTCGTGCGGAAGGTGGCACGATCCGCCGCGCACGGGGACCCGTTCCGTGCCTCGAACGTCACCAGGCTGCGGTGGCTGGGCGCTCTCTTCCTGGTGGGCTTCCCGCTCGCGACGATCGTCGCCGGGTACTTCGCGGATCTGCTGTTCTCCCCGGAGGTGTGGACGGGTGGCCCGCTCCCAGCCGGCGGGATCGAGGGTGGGTTCCAGGTCGTGGTGTCTGTCCCCGCGATCATGGGGGCCGTCTGCCTGTTCGCTCTCGCAGAGGTGTTCGCGTACGGGGCCCGGCTGCGCGAGGACGTCGATGCCACGATCTGAGCCCGACCCACAGCCCGACCACCGGATCGCCGTGCGCCTGGACCGTGTGCTCGCCGATCGCGGGATGACCCTCACCGAGCTCGCGGAACGCGCCGGGGTGACGGTCGTGAACCTCTCGGTGCTCAAGAACGGGAGGGCTCGCGCGGTGAGGTTCTCGACGCTCTCGGCGATCTGCGACGTCCTCGACTGTCAGCCGGGAGACCTGCTCGCCTTCGAGCCCAAATAGCAGGGAGGAGTAGTGCCGCTCGCGGGGAGTTGTCAGGTCAGGAGGTAGCGCGCTGTGCCCATCCCTCCGCCGTAGGAGAACGAGCCCACGACCAAGAGCCTCGGGACCTGGTCGATGGCGGACCCGTAGCCGTACCCCACCACCCGCGCCGCCTTACCGTCGCCGCTGAACGTGACGTCTCGGATCCCCGAAGGCAGATATCGAGCGATGCCGATGTGTGGCTGCTGTCCATGAATCTCCACGGTACCGACCGCGACGATCTTCCCGTTCGGCTGCACCTCCACGTCCGAGGCGTCATCCTCCAGCCCATCGAAATTCGTGCGGACGATGCCGTCTCCGTGGAACGTCCTGTCCAATGAGCCGTTCGCCCGGTAGCGAACGAGCATGAAGTCGGGGCTCGACGTGAGGCCCTTTCCTGCCGCGATCACCTTGCCGTCCAGCTGGAGTGACAGGGCGTTCGCCCCGTAGACCGAGCCGGTGACCACGCGGCCGTCGTCGCTGTAGGCGGTGTCCAGCGCTCCTCCGGGCAGCAAGCGAGCCAGCGCGAAGCCGCCCGGTTCGAGTCGACGGCCCGCCAGAACGATCCTGCCGTTGGCCTGGATCTCCACATCCTGGGCTCGTGTCTGGCCCGAGGGGAAGCGGATGGTTCGTTTCCCGTCCGAGCTGAAGGTGGGGTCGGGGACTCCCTCCGAAGTCAGCCGAGCGATCGCCATCTGCCCCCCGAATGCCGTCTCCTGGACGCTGCCGGCGAGGACGATCCGGTCCGACGAGTCGACGTCGATCCCCGAGGCGAAGTCGACGTCGCCGCCGAACCTGACCACGGAAACCCCGTCGTCGTCGAAGGAGGAGTCGAGCTCTCCCGCCGTCGTCAACAAGAATGCCGCGGCGTCGAAGTCGCTCGTGTCGATCTGCACGGAACCCGCGATCGCGATCCGCTGATCGGAGAGCAGGGCGACGGCGGACCCTGCCGCCGAGGGGCCGATCGGAAGGGTGACGATCCCGTCACCGGCGCCGAACGCTGGGTCCGGCGTGCCGTCCTCGAGATACCTCGCGGCCATCACGGTGGAGGTGTTGGTGTCCCAGTCGGTCCGCCATCCGACCACGACGATCCGTCCATCGGGCTGGATGGCAACGTCCTCCGCCCACTCGTCCGTTTCCGGCTGGTCGGGCGTGCTCACCTTGCCGTTGCCGCTGAACGTCCGGTCCAAGGCTCCACTGGCCGCTATCGCCTGGCCCGGGACGAGGAGGACCGTCGCGGCGCAGATCGACGCGAGAACACGGAAACGATGGGCCACGGGACCACTCCTCGCCGATGGTTCGATCACCGAACTCGCCGAACGTATGCCCTTCGACGCAACCTGTCGAGGGCGAGCGGGCGGTTTGGTCGTCGTATGCCTCGGGGAAGAGAGGGGTCGAAGGAGCTCCCGGAACGATGTTCGAACGCATCAAGGCCGATCGCGCTGCGAAACGTGCCGTGAAGGCCAGGGATTGGGCGACCCTCGTCGCGCTCCTGGCCGACCCCGATCACCACATCCGGACCAACACCGCGAACGCCTGCATGCGCCTCGAGCCGGGATCGGCTCCCTCGTCACTCGTCGGCGCGCTGCTTCAGGCGGCGGTCGACCCGGAAGGGGAGGTCCGGGGACAGGCGATCCTCGCCCTGGGTTCGGTACGGCCTCCGGAGGCGCCGGACGTCTTCCTCCGGGCGCTCACCGACCCCGACTGGGGCGTGCGGATGTTCGCCGCGACCGCGATCGGATGGATGCCGGATCCGCGAGCGACCTCGCTCCTCGTGGGGCTACTCGAGGACGAGCAACCGTTCGTCCGACAATTCGCGGTCTTCGCTCTCGAGGAGATCGGCGATCCCGCCGTCGTGCCGGCCATCGAGTCGCTCCTCGAGAACGAGCGGGACACCGAAGTCAAGAAGTGGTCGAAGAACGCGCTGAAGAAGCTTCGACGCGGTCCCTGAGGAACCTTTGGTTCGTCCGCGCCGCTCGACTCCCTAAGATGCCTCGATGGACGAGCCGAAGAGCGTCGACGAGTACATCGCCGGACTCCCGGAGGCGCCGCGGGCTGCTCTGGAGGATCTTCGGAACACGATCAAGGCCGTGGCACCTGAGGCAACCGAGGTGATCAGCTACCAGATGCCGACCTTCAAGCTCGATGGTCGGTTCCTCGTCTCGTATGCGGCGTTCAAGAACCACTGCAGCCTCTTCCCATGGAACGACGCGATGGTGGAGGAGTTCGGAGACGAGCTGGAGCCCTACCTCTCCGGGAAGGGGACACTCCGCTTCACCGCGGACGCTCCGATGCCCGCCGCGCTCGTGAAGAAGATCGTCAAGGCGCGGATCCGGGAGCACGAGGCGCAGACACATCGTTGAGGGGATGGCGGCTCGGCGCTGCGAGACGTACCGTGTGCCGATGGCCACCTACGAGTACCTCTGCCTCTCCTGCGAACGGCCCTTCGAGGAGCGCCGGCCGATGAGCTCCGGCCCGATCGGCACCGCACTGGCGTGTCCCTCGTGCGGGAGCGACCGGGTGCGCCGCCGGTTCTCGTTCTCCACGGCGACCGGCAGCGCAGGCGTCAGCCCGGCCGCCGATTCGGCCGGCGGTGGCTGCTGCGGCGGTGCCTGTGGCTGCGGCAACTGACGGATCCGGCTCCGCCAACGGCTTCCGTGGTGGGGTGACCGAGCCCGCCCATGTCGGCGACGAACGCACCACGCTGCTCGGCTACCTGCAACGGCAGCGAGACCTGGTCGCGTGGAAGATGCGCGACGCGTCCGACGAGACGCTGGCCTCGGTTCGGATGCCAAGCGGCCTCACCCTGCACGGCATCGTCCGGCACCTGGAGAACGTGGAACGCTCGTGGTTCCGAGACTTCTTCGGCGGGCAGACCGGACTGCACTTCGACTCGACCGACGAGGATCCCGACGCCGACATGCGTGCCGAGGGTGTCCCGATGGCCGAGCTGCTCGCCGCCTACGCGTCCGAGACGGCGCTCTGCGACGAGGTGATCGCCGACGCTCCCTCGCTCGACGCGACGGCTACGGATCCGGACGGCTCCTACTCGCTGCGATGGGTGATCACGCACATGATCGAGGAGACCGGGCGGCACCTCGGCCACATCGACCTGCTGCGTGAGCAAGCCGACGGCGCGGTCGGTGAGGGGCCACCAGCGGACGCCTGACGTGCTCGACGTTCGAGTTGCTGGGAGCGGTCGCGTCATGGTCCGTCCGTAGACTCCCGCTCCATGCCGATGAAGCCTCTGGATCTCTCGCGGCGACGGATGGCCAACTCGCGGCTCACGGGGGACGGCTTCGAGACGCCGGAGGAGGTCGTCGAGTGGCACCTGGCGATGCAAGCGCAGGAGTATGGACCGGCGAAATGGTCGATCGGACAGCGCTCGACCGGGCTCGTCGATGCGGACGTCGAGGACGCCGTCGTCGCGGGCTCGATCGTCCGGACCCACGTACTTCGGCCCACCTGGCACTTCGTCGCTCGCGACGACATCCGATGGCTGCTCGCCATCAGCGGGCCGCGCGTGCAGCAGGGGAACGCCGGGCGGTATCGCGACCTCGGGCTCGACGAACGGACGCGGGCGCGGGCAGAGACGGTGATCGTCTCGGCACTCCAGGGCGGCGTTCGCCTGACGCGGAACGAGATCGGCGCCGTCCTCGACGACGCGGGGATCGACCGTGAGGGCCAGCGGCTGCCGTACATCCTCATGCATTGCGAGCTCGAGGCTGTGATCGGCAGCGGCGGGCTCTCGGGGAAGCAGCAGACGTACGCGCTCCTCGACGAGCGTGTGCCGAAGGGTCGCCGGGTCGCCCGGGACGACGCGTTGGTCGAGCTCGCGCGGCGCTACCTCGGGAGCCACGGTCCGGCGACCGTGAAGGACATGAACTGGTGGTCCGGGTTCACGATGGCGGACGTCCGGAAGGCGCTGGAGATGCTCGGCGATGAGGTTCGGAGCGAAACGATCGACGGGGTCGTGTTCTGGTCGATCACGGGTGACGAAGCTCCGCCGCCGCCGGCTCGCGGCGCCCGCCTGCTCCAGACCTACGACGAGCTCGTCGTCGGCTTCAGCGAGTCCCGCTTCTTCCGTGATCCTCGGTTGGAGAGCGCGCGCGCCGCGTGGAGCGGCGCGTACCGGGGGTCCCGTTCCCACCGGCGGGGTGATGCTGAACGCCGGCATCGGTGGGCACTGGCGACGCACGATCGCGCGGACCCGTATCGATGTGGAGGTCCATCTCTACGAAGAGCCGACGAGCGCCGGCGCCCGGGCGCTGCACGCCGAGGCCTCGGACCTCGGTCGCTTCTTCGGGCTCGAGGTGGCGATGGAGACGAAGCTCCTGCGCAGCCGCGCGTCTCGGTAGGGTTCGAGCGTGCGCACCGACCTGAGCGTCGAGGACCTGGGCAGCTTCCTCGACGAGCCTCTCATCGCGGTCCTGGCGACGCTCCGCAAGGATGGGAGCGTCCTGCTCTCACCGGTCTGGCACGAGTGGCGAGACGGCGGCTTCCACGTCTGGACCGGCGCCGACGACGTGAAGGCGCGACATCTGCGCCGGGACCCCCGCGCGTCGATCTTGGTCGCCGAGTCGCAGCTCCCGCTCCGAGGCGTCGAGGTGCGATGCGTCGCGAGGATCGTCGACGAGGGTGCCGCCGAGATCGCCGAGCGGATCGCGAGCAGGTACATCGGTCCCGAGAGAGGTGCGGCCTATGTGGGGTCGGCGAGCAACCACGTGATCATCCGGCTCGAGCCCGGGGACCTCCGAGCCTGGGACTTCGCCGACGAGAACGACGAGATGGGCTCCTGACGTCGTGCTGCCTCTCGAGACCGTTGCGGTGCTCATCGTGGTCATCTGGGGAGCCGTCGGGCTCTTCTGGCTGCTGATCGTGCGCTGGGAGGACACCCGCCAGACGGAGGCAAGGCGCCGAGAGGTCGAGCGGGAGCACTCCGAAGTGGAGAGCGTCGGGACCCGCGTCTGGCACGTCGCGGCGATGACGGTCACCATCGGCGTCCCGCTCGTGTTCGTCGTCGACGGTCTGTTCGGCGGGATCGGGGTCCTCTACTCGCCCGGTCTCTCGTTCTTCGCCGGCCCGGATCTCGCGCTCCAGATCGTGGGGATCGTCATCTCCGTCGGAAGCTTGGCCATCCTGATCGGGGTCGGGCGGAAGCTCGCCGTCCGGGTCTATCGACTGGCAGCAGAGGAGCGTGCGTTGATGACCGACGGCCTCCACCGGTACGTGCGGCATCCCTTCTACCTCCAGTTCCTGCTGCTCCCCGTCGGGCTGTTCCTGTTGACGCTGAACTACCTCGCGGTGCTCGTCTTCATCGCTTACAACACGCTCTGGGGTCCGAGGTTCATCACCGGTGAGGCGGACGAGGAGGAGGCCGAGATGCGCCGTCGACACGGGGCGGATTACGAGGCGTACGTGGCGCGCACAGGCCGGTTCCTCCCACGGCTGCGCAGGTAGCGCGGCCCTACAGGTAGCGAGCGGCGGCCATCCCGATAACGGCGACGATCAGGAGCGGGACGATCGCCTTGCCGGCGGCGGTCGAACGACGCTGGATCGCCTGCATCTGCGCGGCCTGCTCGGGTGTGGGAGCGCCGCCGCTCGCCGCGACCTCTCGCCCGATCGCGAGTGTGGCCATGATCCCGGGCCGGACGACGGAGACACCGATCGCGAGAGCGGCGATCGCGCAGAGCGCGCCGATCGTGAGCGAGATGCCGTACGCCGAGCCGATCACGTCGAGGTCGAGCCCGCCGGTCACGCGCCAATACATCAGGAGTCCCGCGAGGACGGTGAGACCCGCCGCGCTCAACACGTAGTCGATCAAGCGCTTGCGTCCGGCCAGGTGCATCATGAACGGCCCGGCCGCCGGCCCGAGTTCGCGCGCCGTCGGCTGGATGAAGAGCAGCGTCGTCAGGGCGGCGCCCACCCAGAAGACCCCCGCCAGGATGTGCACGACCCGCAGCACGACCATATACGTGTCCATCCGCAGTCCCTTCCGTGTCAGCCGTTCAGGACGGGGACGCTAGCGGCCGGGAAGCTCGCGGGCAAGACGTGATGGCGCTCGGACTAGCGGTCCCCGATGGCAGGCAGGAGCTCGTCCTTGGCGAACTCGAGGAACTCCTCTTGGCGCGGGCCCACTTGGTGGAGGAACACGTGGTCGAAGCCGGCGTCCTCGAACTCGCCGATCTTCTGCAGGATCCGATCCGTTCCCGGGCCGCAGACCACCTTCTCGGCGACGGCATCGGCGCTCACCAGCTCGGCGACTTGCTCGAAGTGCTGCGGCTCCGCAAGCTCCACCGTCAGCTCGCCCGGGGCGCACGTGTTGGGCCACCACTCCAGGGCCTCGTCCTTCGCCTTCTCCTCGTCGGGGCCGTAGCACACCGTGAGCTGGCCGTAGACGGGGTTGCCTTCGCCGCCGACGTCACGGAAGGCGTCGACGAGCTCGGCATCGGGCGCCGTCGAGATGAGGCCGTCCCCGCTCATCCCCGCGAGCCTGGCTGCCGCCGGCGTGGATGCGGCCACGACGATCGGGGGAGAGGTCTCCGGCAGCGTGTAGAGACGGGCGCGATCCACCGTGTAGTGATCCGTCCACTCGGTGACGAGCTCGCCCGTCCAGAGCGTGCGGATCAGCTCGATCGCCTCCTCGAGCATGTCGAGTCGCTCCTGCGGATGCGGCCATCCCATGCCGACGACGTGCTCGTTGAGGTTCTCGCCGCTCCCGAGACCGAGGATGAAGCGGTCGGGCAGGAGCGCCGCGGTGGTGGCGGCCGCCTGCGCCACGATCGCCGGATGGATCCGGATCGTCGGGCAGGTGACGGCGGTCAGGATCGGCATGTGCTCGGTCTTGACGGAGAGCCCGCCCAGGACGCTCCAGACGAAGCGGACTCTGCCCCTGGCGCGAGGTCCACGGGTGGAAGTGGTCGGAGATCGTCAGGAAGTCGAAGCCCGTCTCCTCGGCGATCCGCCCGTACAACAAGAGGTCGCCGGGTCCGTGCTCCTCGCTCGACAGGGTGTAGCCGATCCGCACCATGCACGGTAGATGTCCACCCCGCCGGGCGTGCAAACGTGCGGGGCCCGCGTGGCATGATGCGGGTTCCATCCGAGAGGGAGGGAACGAATGGCGAGGCTGTTCTCGATCCGTCCGACCTGGTCGCTGAAGGGGCGCCGTTCCCAGGGGCTCCGGGGATTCACGGGGAAGCCGTTCCATCCGCCGCTCACGGACTTCCCGATCGTGTGCTACACGCTGGCCGCGGTCTTCGACCTGATCTCGTATCTCTCGGACTCCGCGGATCCGAAGGCGCACGATTTCTTCGCGGCGGCGACGTTCGTGATGGTGGCCGGGTTCATCGTGAGCCTCGGCGCGGCGCTCACCGGCTTCATGGACTGGTGGAAGGGGATCCCCCGAGACCGGAAGAGCGGACCGATCGGGAAAGCCAAGCACACGCAGGTCTGGCGCACGATCAACTGGCACGCGACCGTGATGCTGACGGTCACCGCGATCACGCTGATCGACATCGTCCTGCGCGTGTCCGACTTCGACCAGGGGCAGACGCAAGGTTCGTGGCTCGTCCTGTCGCTGATCGCTGCGGCCGGGGTCCTCTTCGGAGCCGCCTACGGTGGCACGCTCGTCTTCGAGTACGGCTTCAATGTCGAGAACGTCGAGGAGGTCTGGAAGGAGTCCGAGGAGGACCACGTCCGTCTCCCGCGCGGCGGTTCCTCCTCGTAGGCGCGGATGGCAGCAGATCAGCCACTCGGGTACGTGACACAGACGTCGGCGGTGTCGGTCGCGCCGCCGCAGGTCGTCTACGAGACGATCTCGGACCTCCGGAACCACCTCGACTGGTCCGGAGAGCGAGCGAGCAGCCAGACGTTCAAGCTGCTATCGATCGAGGCGCCGGCGGGACCCGCTGCGGTCGGTACCGCCTTCACCTCGTCGGGCGCGGCCGACAACGGCACGTTCCACGACAGATCGGAGGTGACGGTCGCGACCTCGCCGACCGCGTTCGTGATCGAGACCGACTCTCACCTCGATCGTAAGCGCGGGAAACCCTGGGACGCTCACTTCGTGCACCGGTACGACATCGCGCCCGAGGGTGACGGCTCGCGGATCACGTACACGGAGACGATCGAGCGCGTGAACTACGTCCCGTACTGGCTGCAGCCGGGCGTGCGTTCGATCTTCAAGGTGTACGTGAACCGAGCGGACCGCAAGCAACTGGAGAACCTGGCCCGGCTCGCGGAGGAGCGCTCGGGGTCCGCTCCGTAGCTCAGAACTCGAGCGTGCAGTTCTCGCAGACGAAGAGCTTCGCCCGGTGGTTGTGGCTGTGCCCACCGCAGCGATAGCACCGACGGCAGGTGCCCCCGGAGCTGCAGTCGATCGGATCCGTCGTCTCTCCCGGTTGGTCCCACGTGGTTGCGGGCTCCGACGGACGCGGGAGCTGGATCGACAGCAGGGTCATCGGGCCGTCCCCGCTCACGAAGCCGTGCGGATGCGCCGTCGCCCGCCCGATCACGAGGCTCCCCTCCAGCGGCACCGGGTTGTCCGCCAGCAGCGCCTTCCCGGACCCCTCGAGCACGACGACCCACTCCTCGGAGTCCGGATGGGTGTGCGCGTAGGCCGGCTGGTTCGCCGTGAACCCCTGGAGCGAGAGGTAGAACTCGTCTCCCTGGGTGATCGGGACGCGTCGGAAGCCGGAGGGACAGAGGGCGAGGACCTCCTCCGGGTGCATCGAGAAAACGCCGAGGTTGTCCAGGACCTCCGCGAGGTCGCCGACCGAGTGGGGCATGGGTAGCATCCTCTCATGACCGATCGACACGTCATCGTCGACCACGTCCTGTTCGTTGTCGAGGACTTCCCGGCGAGCAGACGCCTCTACACGGCGGCATTGGCCCCGCTCGGGATGGAGGAGCTGTACGAGGAGCCGAACTGCATCTCGTACGGCCGGCAGCAGCTCGACGACTTCTCGATCTGCGAGGGATCGCCGGTCACGGTCGCCGCGCACGTCGCGTTCGACGCGGCGGATCGCGAGCAGGTCGATGCGTTCTTCGACGCCGCGATCGCCGCGGGCGCGAGCGCTCGCGGCGAGCCCGGCGTCTGGATCCAGTACTCACCCCGCTACTACGGCGCGTTCGTGAACGACCTCCACGGGAACAACGTGGAGGCCGTCTTCCACAGCCCGGAGCCGATCACGGACGCGCCCGAGCGCCAGGGCGTCCCGTAGACGAGTCCGAATCCCGCGAACCGCCTAGGGCGAAAAACCTGTAGCGCGCTCGTACCGCCTGTCGTGCAGCGGTTGATCCTGACTCGTCGGACTGCATTGCCTCTTCCTGAGTAGAACCCGTTTCCTAGAGGATCGCCAGGGTATCGGCTCTATAGCCGGCGGAAAGCAACCGACAACTACAGGGAGGTACGCCATGCAGAACAACATGTGGACGTATTCGAACGAGTACTCGACACAGACGATGGATGTCGAGGGTTTCGAGGTTGCCGCCACCGATGGCGACATCGGCAAGATCGACGAGGCCACGTATGACGTCGGAACGTCGTACATCGTCGTCGACACCGGCCCGTGGATCTTCGGCCGGAAGGTCGTGCTCCCGGCCGGAGCGATCGAGCGGATCGATCTCGACAACCGCAAGGTCGCTGTGCGATTGACGAAGGACCAGATCAAGAATTCCCCCGAGTACGACGCGGACACCGAGGACTACCGCTCGGACGCGTACCGCGAGCGGGTCGGAACCTATTACGACCCGTACCTCTGATCAGGAGGGAGCGAGCAAGGAGGCCGGGGCGACTGCCCCGGCTTCACTTCCATCCGGGAGCCCTGTACGTTCTACACCGCAACGTGGTGACGGTCTCCATCGGAGGCGATCTCGGCCGCGCCGCAGCGGCCCTGTCCCGTAAGGGCTCCCGCGCAAGCTCTCTCACCACTTCCGCAATCCTCCGGATCCGTCGTTTCGCTTCCCGGCGTCCCGGGTAGGGGAGAAGTGAAGTCCCCACAGGCACGAAATCGACCATGTGAAGGAGGTGCCCTATGAGGACTGACCTCTGGAGTTATCGAGAGGACATCATGGCCAAGCCGATGGACATCCAAGGATTCAAGGTGAAGGCCACCGACGGCGACATCGGAAAGATCGATGAAGCCACCTACGATGTGGGTTCTGCCTATGTTGTCGTCGACACGGGTCCGTGGATCCTCGGCCGGAAGGTATTGCTGCCGGCCGGCGTGATCGAGCGGATCGACCTGGACCGTCGTGAGGTGCAGGTTCGACTCACGAAGGACCAGATCAAGAACGCGCCTGAGCTCGACGAGGTGACCGACCACCGGTCGGACACCTACCGCGAGCAGGTCGGGACCTACTACAACACCTACAGCTAGGTTCCGCGATCCATCGGAACGAGGCGAGGGCATCTGCCCTCGCCTCGTCCGTCTGGAGGGGAATGGCTGCAGCGGAGCTCACGGTGCAATGAGCGGTGTGAGATCCGTCACGGTTCGAGCTGGGACGCGGTGCTAGCCTCGTCCGCATGGACGCAGCCGTCTGGACCGCGATCGGCCTCCTCGCGGCCACGTCGCTCGGCAGTCTGTTCTTCCTCGGGTCGAGGATGGATGCGCTGAGCGGTCGCATCGATGCACTCGGCGCCCGCATCGACTCGCTGAGCGCGCGGATGGATGCCCGGTTCGACTCCCTCGAGAACCGGCTCGACGCTCATCTCGACCGTCACGCCGGCTGATCCGCTAGAGAAGCTCGGCCTTCGACTCCGCGAACGCCTGCACCGCGAACGCCAGGTCCTCGCGCGTGTGCGCCGCAGAGACCTGCGCGCGGATCCGCGCCTTCCCTTTCGGGACTACCGGGTAGGAGAACCCGATCACGTACACGCCCTTGTCGAGCATCGTCTCCGCCATCCGTCCCGCGAGGGCGGCGTCGCCGAGCATCACCGGCACGATCGGGTGCTCGCCGGGGAGCACGTCGAGGCCGGCGGCCTCCATCTCCGTCCGGAAGAACCGGGTGTTGTCCTCCAGCCGGTCGCGGAGCTCCGTCGACGCCGTGAGCAGCTCGATCGCCTTCAGCGAGCCGCCCACCACGGCCGGCGCGATCGTGTTGGAGAACAGGTAGGGCCGCGAGCGTTGGCGGAGCAGCTCCACCACTTCCGTCGGACCGCTCAGGTAGCCGCCGCTCGCCCCGCCGAGCGCCTTGCCCATCGTGCCGGTCACGATGTCGACGCGATCCATCACGCCGTGGTGCTCCGGGGTGCCGCGCCCTCCCGGCCCCATGAACCCCACGGCGTGGGAGTCATCGACCATCACCATCGCGTCGTGGCGCTCCGCGAGGTCGCAGATCGCCGGGAGGTCGGCGAGATAGCCGTCCATCGAGAACACGCCGTCGGTCGCGATCAGACGGCGTCGGGCACTCGCCGCCTCCTTGAGCTGCCGCTCGAGGTCCTCCATGTCGTTGTTGGCGTAGCGGAACCGCTTCGCCTTCGACAGGCGGACGCCGTCGATGATGCTCGCGTGGTTGAGCGCGTCCGAGATGACCGCGTCCTCCTCGCCGAGCAGCACCTCGAACAGGCCGCCGTTGGCATCGAAGCACGACGAGTACAGGATCGTGTCCTCCAGGCCGAGGAACTCGCTCAGCGCGGCCTCCAGGTCCTTGTGGATCTCCTGCGTGCCGCAGATGAAGCGCACCGACGCGAGGCCGAAACCCCATCCCTCCATCGCGGCGTGCGCGGCCGCGATCACCTCGGGGTGGTCGGCGAGCCCGAGGTAGTTGTTCGCGCAGAGGTTGAGGACCTCGCCCTCGCGGCCGCGCACGCCCACCCGCGCCCGCTGTGCCGACGTCAGCACGCGCTCCGGCTTCTCGAGCCCCGCCGCCCGGATCTGCTCGAGCTCGGCCGGCGAGGCCGGGACGCACGGTCTCGCTGGTCACGAACCCTCGCTCCACTGCAGAAGGACCTTGCCGGTCTCGCCCGACCGGATCGCATCGAACGCGTCCTCGAAGCGGTCGGCCGGGAATCGATGCGTGATCACCGGGATGATGTCCAGGCCGCTCTGCAGCATCACGCTCATCATGTACCAGGTCTCGTACATCTCCCGTCCGTAGACACCCCGGAGCGTGAGCTGATCGAAGATCACCGTGTTCCAGTCGATCGCGAACGGCTCCTCGGGAAGCCCGAGCATCGCGATCCCGGCCCCGTGCGACATGTTCGCGAGCATGTCGTGGAGCGCGGCCGGGTTCCCACTCATCTCGAGGCCGACGTCGAACCCCTCCTTCATCCCGAGCTTCGCCTGCGTGTCCGCGACCGTGCCCTCGCGCACGTCCAGGGCGAGTGTCGCGCCCATCTTCCTGGCGAGCTCTAACCGGTAGGGGTTCACGTCCGTGACGACGACGTGTCGAGCGCCGGCGTGCCGGACGACCGCGGCTGCCATCAGCCCGATCGGGCCGGCGCCCGTGATCAACACGTCCTCACCGAGCACCGGGAACTGCAAGGCCGTGTGCACCGCGTTGCCGAACGGGTCGAAGATCGACGCGACGTCTCTATCGATCGGACCTTCGTGATGCCACACGTTGGTCATCGGAAGAGAGATGTACTCGGCGAACGCGCCCGGCCGGTCCACGCCGATGCCTTTCGCGAACGCGCAGAGGTGGCGTCTCCCCGCCATGCAGTTCCGGCACCGGCCGCAGACGACGTGGCCTTCCCCGCTCACGAGGTCGCCCTCGCGGAAGTCGCTGACGTTGGAACCGACCTCCGTGATCTCGCCGACGAACTCGTGCCCGATGACAAGCGGCAGCGGCACGTGCTGCTCGGCCCACTCGTTCCAATCGTAGATGTGGAGGTCGGTCCCGCAGATCCCGGTTCGGTCCACGCGGATCAGGACGTCGTTGATCCCGATCTCTGGCTCCGGGACCTCCGTCATGACGAGCCCGGGCCCCGCCTCCTGCTTCACGAGGGCACGCATCCGACCGCTATCTCAGCACGGATGCGGGCCGAACGACACGGGAGGCGCTACGGGGCAGCCGCCACCTCGACGGTTTCCACCCATCCGTGCGTGATCGGCAGCCGTCCCACGGCGTCGCGGATCGCTTCGAGGTCGGCCCGGGACAGCTCGAGGAGCTCGGGAGGCGGCTCGAAGAACCGCTCCAGAACGCGGCCGCGCATCCGGTTCCCGCGAGCGGTCAGCACGACCATCTTGACGCGCCGATCGGAAGCCACCGAGCGCCGCTCGGCGAGCCCGCGCTCCTCCAGCCGGTCGACGATGAACGTGGCGTTCGAGGCGTCGCAGAGCCACTCCTCCGCGAGCGCGCGCATCGTTCGCCCGCGTTCGGGATCGAGCGCCATCAGCGCGCGGATGTCGTTGGGCGTGAGTCCGGCGTCGCTCAGGACGCGCTGCCGGTGCCGGGCGGTGTCGAAGAAGAAGCGAGCCAGCGGCCTCCACGCTTCGGAGGCGAGGTCCTCTTTCGATACGCCCACGCTGCCATCGTAGCTCACCGGCGGTCGATGGTCCATTCCCTTCAACTATCGGAGTGGTCCGATGGTTGACAGACTTCAATCACCTGTGGGAGCGTAGTCGCCGTGGCCGATCCAGCGATCGAGGTCGAAGGGCTCAAGAAGCGGTTCGGCGACGTGGTCGCCCTCGACGGCATCGACTTCTCCGTGCCCCCGCGGTCGATCTTCGGTCTCCTCGGTCCCAACGGAGCCGGGAAGACCACCGCCGTGCGGATCCTCGCGACCGTGCTCGAACCCGATGAAGGCCGGGCGACCGTCCTGGGGCACGACGTCGCGGCCGAGCCGGACGCCGTCCGTCGCCGGATCGGCCTCGCCGGCCAGTTCGCGGCGGTCGACGCCAACCTGACCGGGCGGGAGAACCTGCGCCTGATCGGGCTGTTGACCCAGATGGAGACCTCGGAGATCATGCCGCGGGCCGCGGAGCTGCTCGATCGGTTCGACCTCAGCGAGGCCGCCGACCGGCCCGCTCGCACCTACTCGGGAGGGATGCGGCGGCGACTGGACGTCGCGGCCGCGCTCGTGCCGCGGCCACCGGTTCTGTTCCTCGACGAACCCACGACGGGTCTCGACCTCTTCAGCCGCAACGGGCTGTGGGACATGATCAACGAGCTCGTCAGCGAGGGCACGACCGTCCTGTTGACGACGCAGTACCTCGAGGAGGCCGACCGGCTCGCCCAGCGGGTCGCGGTGATCGACCACGGGCGCGTGATCGCCGACGACGCGCCGTCGGTCCTGAAGGCGCAGCTCGGCAGCACCGTCGCGGAGCTCGGATTCGAGGACGAGTCGATCGCGGAGCAGGCGCGCGTGCTCCTGCAAGGACGCCATCCCAGCGTCGAGCGCGAGGGGAACTCGGTCAAGCTGAGCTCGAACGAAGGTCCCCGCCTCCTGATCGACGTCCTTCGTGAGCTCGATGGTGCGAGCCTCTCGCCGGCGACCCTCGCCGTGCACGAGCCGAGCCTGGACGACGTGTTCCTCGCGCTCACCGGCCGCCATGCGGAGGAGCAAGGCGCCGACGACGAGCCGGTCGTCGAGGGGCGGCGCCGTCGAAGAGGCGCCGCATGAGCCTCGACGTGGCCACCGGGGTCGTGCGTGAGCGCTCCGCTCCCGTCCGCGCGGTCCGCGACGCCCGGGCGGTCACGTGGCGCTACCTGATCCACTATCGCCGCGTCCCGCAGCTGTTGGTCTTCTCGACGATCCAGCCGGTCATCTTCGTGCTGATGTTCCGCTACGTCTTCGGCGAGGCGATCGACCCGCCCGGATCGACCCCCTACGTCGAGTTCCTGATGCCCGGGATCTTCGTGCAGACCGTCGTGTTCGGCGCGATCGCCACGGCGATCGGCCTGGCCACCGACATGAAGAGCGGCCTCCTCGAGCGCTTCCGTTCGTTGCCCATGGCGCGGAGCGCCGTCCTCGCCGGGCGCACGGTCGCCGATCTGTCCCGGAACGTCTTCGTCGTGCTCCTGATGGTCGCGGTCGGCTTCGCCGTCGGGTTCCGCGTCCACACCGGCCTTTGGGGGCTGATCGCGGGTCTGCTGCTGTTGTTGTTCTTCGGGTACGCCCTGAGTTGGATCTTCGCGACCATCGGTCTGTGGGTCGGCGACCCGGAGACCGCGCAGGCGGCGGCGTTCCCCCTGATCGCCCCCCTCGTGTTCGCGTCCTCGCTCTTCGTGCCTGTCGAGAGGATGCCGAGCTGGCTGCAGCCGTGGGCCGAGCACCAGCCGGTGTCCGTGACGGCCAACGCCGTCCGCGACCTGATGCTGGGCGGGACCGACACCACGTACCACGTGGCGCAGTCGCTCGCGTGGTGCGCGGCCATCCTGCTCGTGTTCGTACCGCTCGCCGTTCGGCGCTACCGCCGCGCCGTCTAGCGGAGCTCTACTGCCAGCTCGCGACGATGATCGCGGCGACCAGGCTGCCCACCACGTGGTACCCGGCGTTCACGGCGCCCCAGACCATCGGCTTCGGCTTCTCGGATTCGAACTGTGCCGTGACGAGGGAGATGGAAACCGCGAACCCGATCGCGACGATCAGCCCGAGGGCGATCCCCTCCTGCAGGGTGTCGGTGCCGGTGGCCTTCGCCAGCATGCCGAGAGCGATCGCCGACAGGACGCTCCCGACGAGCGGCGTCAGGTAGATGGCGGGGCTCGGGCGCGTGCCCGCCTCGGGCATCGCCATGCCTCCCGCCGCCATCCACGCCTTGCCGAACACGGGCGGCGCGTACCACAAGGCCCCGATCGCGAAGTAGGCGAGGGCCGCCACGAACACGGCCAGCCAGTTCAGATCGCCGAGTGCGTCGAACGTCACGGGTCCTCCTTCGGTCCGATCCCGCCGCGAGGGTACCGTCGATCGACCCCTTCGGCGAGGGGAGGCGCCCCAGGTGGGTTGAGCAGCCGGCGGGTTGGGTATCTGGAAAGAACTCCAAACGAGACGAAACGAGGTGCGACCATGGCCAGACGGACGAGTGAAGCGCAGTGGGAAGGAACGCTGAAGGATGGGAAAGGGCGATTCTGGACCGAGAGCGGTGAGGTCTCGGGTGTCTACTCCTTCTCGACGAGGTTCGAGGAGCGGGAGGGATCGAACCCGGAGGAGCTGATCGGGGCCGCGCTCGCGAGCTGCTTCTCGATGAAGTTCGCAGGGGGATCTGGGAGCCGCCGACTACGAGCCGGAGTCGGTTCGAACGGTCGCCACCGTGCGGCTGGACAAGGGCGAGAGCGGATTCTCCATCACCGGAGTCGACCTGGACACCGAGGCGAGGGTCGCCGGGATCGATCCCGAGGAGTTCGAGAGGATCGCGCAGTCGGCCAAGGACAACTGCCCGGTGGGGAAGGCCCTCGCGGCCATACCGATCACCCTTCGCGCCCGACTGACCGTGTAGCGCCCTCCGCTCCCGGTCACCGGGAGCTCGCACCGTAAGCTCCGACCCGTGAGCAGCTCCGACCACCGCGTGATCGTGGGTCAGACCGGGCAGAACGTGCTCGGACTCGCGATCGGAGCGGTGGCCACGTTCGCCGCGCAGGTCCTGATCACCAACGCGCTGGGTGACGAGGCGTTCGGCGTCGTCACCCTGACCACCCAGGCCGCCTTCATCGCCGCGGCGGCCACGCGGTTCGGGATGGACGTTGCGAACGTACGTCTGGTGGCGATCCTCGCGGGCCGCGGCGACGTCGTGCGCGCACGAGGCCTCGTTCGGCGCTCGGTCGCCATCGCGGCGGCCGTGTCGGTGCCGTTCAGCGTGGTGGCGTTCGTGCTCTCGCCCTGGCTCGCCGAACGATTCACCGCGGTGCCCGAGCTCGCGGAGCCCGCGTTCCGGGCCGCGGCGGTGACGGTGCCGTTCGCGGCGCTCGCGTTCGTCTACATGGGCGCGACCCGCGGCCTGAAGATCATGCGGTACACGCTCTACTCCCAGTGGATCGTGCAGCCGATCGGCTGGATCGTGCTGACGATCGCCTTCTGGGCGGCCGCCAAGACGGCGGCGATGACGACCCTGGCGTTCGGAGCGTCATGGGCGCTCGCGCTCGCGATCGCGTTCGCGGGCTGGCAACGTGAGCAGCGGCGGTTCCCGGCGGACGTCGGCGCGGGCGAGGGGATCGCGGAGGAGCACACGGGCGCGCTCGTGCGCTTCGGCGCCCTTCGCGCCCCCGCCACGCTGTTCTCCCAGCTGATCTTCTGGACGGACCTGTTCGTCCTGTCGATCCTGTGGAGCGACAGGGGATCGGCGGGCGCGGCGCAGGTGGGGGTGTACGGCGCGGTGCTCCGCGCGGGGCAGGCGCTATTCCTGTTCCTCACGTCGGTGTCGCTGACGTTCAGCCCGTTCGTGGCCGACCTGCACCACCGTGGCGAGCGGGGACAGCTGGATGCGCTCTACAAGAACGTCACGCGGTGGTCGCTCGCCGCGACAGTCCCCGTCCTGCTCGTCCTGGGCATCCTGCCCGAGGAGACCCTTCGGATCTTCGGGCCGGAGTTCACGAGCGGCGCCGACGCCCTCCGGATCCTGATCGTCGGGATGACCGTGCCGGTCATGGTGGGCACGGTCGGGTTCATCCTCATCATGGCCGGCCGGACGGGATGGGATCTCGCCGTGTACCTCGGTGGGTTCGCGATCGACATCGGGGTCGCGGTGGCGCTCGCCGGTCCCGCGGACCTGGGCATCCGCGGCGCTGCGATCGCCCAGGCGCTGACGCTGTCGTTCTCGGCCGTCGCTCGACTCCTGCTCGTCCGGCGATTCCTCGGGATCTGGCCGTTCGACCGGAGATGGATGAGGCTCGCGGTGCCCACGCTGCTCGGGGCGCTCACGATGGTGTTGGCGCACGCCGTGATGCCCGATGGCACGTGGGCGCTGGATCTCCTGGTGTCCGCCGGCCTCGGTGCCGGCGTCTACGGCGTGGCGATGCTGGTGATCGGGCTGTCTCCGACCGAGCGCGCCGCGGTGGTCCGGCTCATCCCGGGCCGGTCCAGGGCGGCGGCTCCCTGATCACGAAGAAGTCAGGAAGGTCGTCCGAGGCGGGTCGCAAGATCCCGAGGAGCGATAGGTCGTGCAGGCAGAGGTCGGCCACGTCGAGCTCCGGGTCGGCGAGACCCACGACGGAGATGCATCCCGCATGCAGAAGCGATCTTCAGGAGCGTCTTGACGCTCGGCACATGTGTGCCCGACTCGAGGCGAGCGATGGCAGGTTGCGACGTGCCCGCGCGCGCCGCGAGCCTCGACTGAGAGAGTCCTGAAAGCTCACGCAGCGTGAGCACAAGGTATCCCAGGCCGATCGAGTGACCCATGCCGGCCTCCGCGTACCAGGCCGCTTGCGACCGAGCGCGTCGACGCGACGTCACCACCACCTCGGGCGGCTCATATCGAGATCGGGATGGGATCGGTTGGAGAGGTTCGGTGTCTCGCGCCCATGTCGGCAGTGGTATGGGCTTCTCGTCCTCGGGATCCGAACCCGCTGGTATCTCGATATCGATATGGGAGTCGGGCACGAGACCTCCTCACGGGGGAGATCCTCGCTGAACGAAGCGGAACGCCTACACGCTACGAAGAGCCACCGACACGAACTAGCCGGCGGGGTCGGCCGCCTGACGCTCCGCGCGCCGCCGTGCGAGCTCGTCCTCGATGTCCGGCAAAGTGATGAGTCGGTCCTGCAGCTCCGTGAGCGACCGCTTGTAGTCCTCGGAGAGCGCCCGTAGCTCCGACGTCCGCCGGCGCTCGAGCTCCATCTCGGCCTGGATCTCGATCCCGCTTCTCGATCAGCTCGTCCATCGACGTTTGGAGCTCGCCGATACGCCAGGAGAGAAGACCGGCGCGAGCGGCGTCGCCCGCCGCCTGAGTCGTCATCTCCTGGTAGCGCGCGTCGAGCTCCGCGGCCATCCGCCGCTCGAGCCGGCGGCCACGCTCGTATGAGAGCGCGGCCGTCCAGGCGAGCCCGGCGGTTGCCGCGAGTCCACAGAGGATGAGGATGCCCGGCCGGATACCGGGTGTGAGCAGGGTGCGCCCGAGGAACAGGATCGAACCACCGAAGGCTCGAGCGCTCTCGATGATGGTCTCCACCACGAAGGCGGTCCACAGCGTCGCCACCACGATGGCGATGATCCCGGCCATGGGGCGATCGACCGTCCTCTCTGGGGGGAAGTGCCTAAGCGGTGCCAAAGGAGTGCCGAAAAGGTGCTGGAGGAGCCTGCACCTGGACACGCGTCAGGTCAATAGCGCATCTGGATGAGCCGGCAGCGCGACGAACGCCCTCACTTGGCGCTTCGGGCCAGCCGTTCCGCAGCCTCGAGCGCCCTCGCGACGGCCTCGGCGGGATCCGCCGCCCGCTGCAGGGGGTCGCCCGGGAGTCCCTCGAGATCCAGCGACCAGGTCCCGAGCCCGACGACGGGCTTCCCCATCTTCAGCGCGAGGGCGATCTCCGACAGCGTCCCGAACTCGCCGCCGACGGCGATCACGGCGTCGGCGGCGCGGGCCACGATCGCGTTGCGCGCCTCGCCGAGGCCGGTCGCGATGCGGACCGTGAGGTGCGGCGAGCCGTGGGTGCGATCGTCGTCCGGCAGGATGCCCACCGAGGTGCCGCCCGCGGCTCGACAGCCGCGGGCGGCCGCGTCCATGACCCCGCCGAGGCCTCCGCACACGAGCACGGCGCCGGCCTCGGCGAGCTGGCGTCCGATCTCCTCGGCGGCGGCCGCCTCGTCGGCGGACGCCTGTCCCGCGCCGATCACCGAGATGTAGGGACCCTCGCTCACGGCCGGAGTATGTCAGTCCCTCGCCGCGACCTTCAGCCTGCGGCTCACCCCCACGTGATGCCGAGGATCGCCGCCAACAGCGAAGCCGCCGCCGGCTTGTCGAGCGGCTCGTTGCCGTTCCCGCATTTCGGGCTCTGCACGCACGACGGGCACCCGAGCGAGCAGGGGCACTGCCGGATCGTCTCCAGGGTCGCGGCGAGGAGTCGTTCGATGTGACGGAACCCGCGCTCGCTGATCCCCGCGCCGCCCGCGTACGCATCGTGGATGAAGATCGTCGTGAGGCCGGTGTCCGGATGCAACGGAGTGGAGACGCCACCAAGATCCCATCGATCGCACGTCGCGATCAGCGGCATCAACCCGATCGCCGCGTGCTCGGCCGCGTGGATCGCGCCCGCGAGCTGGCGAGGGGTGACGGCCGCCTTCGAGATCACCCGGCCCGGGATCGTGAGCCAGAGGGCCCGGGTCTCCAGGTGCTGCGGGGGGAGCGTCAGCGTCTCCTCGTCCATCACCTCGTTCGTCGAGACGAGCTTGCGGACGAAGCCGACGACCTGGTCGGTCACGAGCACGGAGCCGAACGAGACACCGACCTCGCCGAGCGAGCCGCGCTCGAGCTCCTCGACGATCTCGATGTCGGTGACGTCGCGAGCCTGCGTGTAGTAGTCGGGATCGGCGGACTCGACGGCGGCGACCTCACGCGAGAGGTCGAGCTCGCGGACGAGGAATTGCTCGCCCATGTGCAGGTAGACGGCGCCGGGATGCAGGGTGCCGAACGCTCGATGCTCGTCGGCGGTGCCGATCACCTCACCGGTGTCGCGGTTCACGATCGTATAGACGGTGCCCGCGCCGGCGCGGACGTCGACCTGGCGGTGCGGCGACTCGCGGCCGGCGTCGTGCCACGCGTCCCGGCGCCACGCGAGCTCACCCCGCGCGCCCATCCGCTCGAGGGCCGCGGTGGCCTCGGGACCGAAGTACGCGTGGTCCTCGTCCGCGATCGGCAGCTCGCGCGCGGCGCACCGCAGGTGCGGTTCCAGCACGTAGGGGTTCTCGGGGTCGATCACCGCGTCCTCGGCCGGTTTGTCGAAGAGGTCCTCGGGGTGATGCACGAGGTACTGGTCGAGGGGGTCGTCCTGCGCGACCAGCATCGCGAGCGAGCCCTCGCTCCGGCGCCCCGAGCGTCCCGCCTGCTGCCACATCGAGGCCCGGGTGCCCGGGTAGCCGGTCAGCACGGCGGCATCGAGCGAGCCGATGTCGATCCCGAGCTCGAGCGCGGAGGTCGCGGCGACCGCGAGCAGCTCCCCGTCGGCGAGGCGGCGCTCGATCTTCCGGCGGTCCTCGGCGAGGTAGCCGGCGCGGTAGGAGACGATCCGGTCGCGGCGGGCCGCGTCGCCCACCTCGCGACGCGTGAACTCCGCCAGCAGCTCGGCCGCCCGCCGCGACCGCGTGAACCCGATCGTCCGGACATCGTTGGCCACGAGCTTGCCCATCAACCACGATGCCTCGGCGAGCGCGCTCCGTCGCCGACCGGTCTCCTCGTCGACGATCGGGGGATTCCACAGGGCGAACACCTTGTCGCCCGCCGGCCCGCCGTCTGCCTCGACGACCTCGACGTCGAGGCCGGTCAGCCGCGACGCGAGCTCGCCCGGATTGCCGACGGTGGCGCTCGCGAGGCACCAGCGCGGGCTGCCGCCGTAGTGCTCGATCAGCCGCCGCAGACGCCGAAGGACCATCGCGACGTGGGAGCCGAACACGCCTCGGCATACGTGCGCTTCGTCGATCACGATCAAGGAGAGCCGGAAGAGGAAGTCGGCCCACCTCGCGTGATCGGGAAGGATCGAGAGGTGGAGCATGTCCGGGTTCGTCAACACGAGGTTCGCGTTCTTCCGGATCAGCGGCCGCTCCGCCTTCGGCGTGTCGCCGTCGTAGGCGGAGGCCCGGATCTGCGTGAGCTTCAGCGTTCGCACCGCGCGGAGCTGATCGCGCGCGAGCGCCTTGGTCGGGAACAGGTAGAGGGCGGTGGCCTTGGGAACGTTGACGGCTGCCTCGGCGAACGCGACGTCGTACACCAGGGTCTTGCCGCTCGCCGTTCCCGTCGCGAGGATCACGTCCCGTCCCGATCGGAGCGACTCGAGCCCTCGGGACTGGTGCGGGTAGAGACCTTCGATGCCGAGGAGTCCGAGTCGCGAGCGAACGATCGCCGGCACGTCCTCGGGGAACGGATCGAGTCGAGGCTCCCGTGCTCGGAGCTCCCGGAGGCCCACGAGACAGGCGGCGGTCTCCGGGTCGTCCGCGGTCAGCTCTTCGAGGAAGGCGTGCGCATCCACCGGCGCATCACCCGTCGGAGGGCGGCGGGAGATCCTCGTCGTCGTCGTGCGGGGGCGAGGGGTGTTCTGCCTCGGCCTCCCCGAGTGCGTCTTGCAGACGTTCCTCGGCCATCTCGGCGTGCGATGTGGTGAACGCGTCCCGGAGCAGGAGCGGCACGCGCCGCCGGTCCCGGAGGATGAAGAAGAGGCCGAGCAACAGGTAGAGGACGCCCACGCCGATCCGCTCGGCCGCGTGCAGCGACTCGGGCACCAACGCTCCCACGATGAACTGCGCCCAGAACAGGCCGAACAGGTAGCCGGCCTCGCGCAACGACAGCGAGAGGTTCGACATGATCGCGACCGCGAAGAACGACTGGGCGGCGGTCAGGAACAGCTCCTCCCGTTGGACGGCGCTGATCGGGAGGCCGTCCAGGGACGCGCTCGAGATCGCGAACACGATCGGCAGCGTGCCGACCAGCAGCGTCCATTGGTTCACCTTCGAGGAGACGAGGGTCCCCAGGGCGGAGTTCGTGTTGAGACGCCATGCGAACAGGCCCGCGACCAGCAGCTCCGGCGCCTCCGAGGCGAGCGGGGCGAGCCACTGGACGATGAAGAACGGATCGATGCCGAGCTCGAGACCGGCGTCCTCGAGGGAGCTCGCGAACGGATGAGCGAAGAGCAGGATCACCACTCCGGACCCGAGGAACAGCGCGATCACCGAGGCACGACGGGTCGTGACCGAGAACGTTCCGATGTATCGCGCCGGACCGACGAGGTGCGGTTCCTCCGCCGGGGCCCGTGAGACGCGCCACGTGTAGGCGCCGAACAGGGACACCAGGACCACCGTGTCGATCAGCGTGATCGAGCTCTTCAGCGGCAGGGTCAGCGAGTAGAGCGTTGCCACCCACAGGAAGCCGAGCTCGATCGAGTGATCCCGGGTGAGCGAGATCCCTTTCCAACGGCGGCCGGGCGCGATCTGCCCTGCCTTGCGCAGCCGATACCACGCGATGAACACCACCATCGACCAGCCGATGCCGATCAGGAGCCGGTTGGCACCGGTCATGTTCGCCAGCGCGAGGTCGCACGGGGACTCCGCTCCCTCCGGACTCCCAGGCGGCGGCGGACAGCTCGGATCGAGCTGGTAGGCGTTCCCGCCGTCGGCCGTGAAGACGAAGTCGACCGCGTACTCGGGCAGGACCGCGATCAGCGCGAGGATCGCGATGGCCAGGCCGGCGGAGATGTCGAGCTGCGCCGTCTCGGCCGCCCACGAGATCGCGAACGCCGCTCCGACGATCGCGAGTCCGAAGATCAGGGCCGCGAGGGCATGGGACGTCTCGATGTGACCGAACTCGATCACGAAGGCGGGGACCGTGGCGAGCGCGGAGGCCGCCAGCGCGAGGCGCTGGCGGCCGGGGTGTACGTCGATGAAGTCTTCTTGCACGGTCACCGGGTGCGGGTCGTCGGGAGGCGGATCGGCTGCTTCCGGCGGAGCGTATCACCGGCCCTCTGAAGGACTGTTCGTGGGGCCGGCGTCACCGAACCCCGGTCGGACTCCGAGGGATGTTGGCCCGCCGCAGCGCGCCGTCCTCCGTCGCGTCGTGGAAGATCGCGCGGGCCGTGCCCATCGACAGCGTCACGACCGACAGTCCGCCGACGGATCCGGTGCCGCCGGGCAGGACCACGTTGCGGACGTCGGTCGGACGGATCCCGCTTGCCGTGAACGCGAGGTCGACGAGCTCCCCCAGAGGGAGGTCGGTGTCCATGTTCCGCGCGCCGGCCGCGATCCACGCCAGGAGGCGGCTCGGGTTCTTCCGGTACTCCGCCCGGAACTGGGTCAGGGCTGCCACGAAGACGCGTCCGCCGTTCTCCTGCCGTCCGAAGTCACCGCTCGCCACGCTGTGGCGATCACGCGCGAACGCGAGGACCTGCTTGCCGTGCAGCCGCCGGAAGCCGGCCTGGAAGTTCGAGCCGGAGAACGGGTCCTGCATCCGGAACGGGATCCGGACGCGCAGCCCACCGACCCGGTCGACCATCTGAGCGATCCCCCAGAACGACGTGACGGCCCAGTAGTCGATCCGAGCGCCGAAGTTGCGTTCGACCGTTTCCACCATCCTCGCCGGCCCGCCACTCGCCATGGCGGCGTTGATCTTGTTGGAGCCGAGCCCCGGGATCGACACCCACGAGTCTCGAGGGATCCCGACGATGACGGCCCTCTCCTTCCGAGGGTGGAGGAAGATCACGTGGATCGAATCCGCGCGAGAGCGGAGCGGGTTCTGCCCCGGCCGCGCGTCGGAGCCGATCGCGAGGATCGTGATGGTTCGTCGCCCCGAGGGCTCGGGTGTGTAGCCGTCGTGGGCACGCCCGAACGCGAGTCCGGCCGTCCTCGCGCTGGCCTCCCGGAGCCCCTCGATCGAACCGAGCGTGGACCCGGCGAACCACGAGACGACGATGGTGAGCGCGATGAGGGCTCGACGCGTCACTCCGGCTCCCGAGGTGCATCGGCGCGTGTGACGTGGAAGGACACGATCCTCCACGACCCTCCGACACGTTCGAAGAAGAACTGCCCTGTCGAACGGAACGTGACGGGCTCGGGACCCATGGCGACCGCCGAGAACCGAACGGAGCTGAGGACCAGCGTCGGTCGGCCGCCCCGAGCGACGAGGACGCTCGTGTCGATGCGGCCCTTCACGGGCAGGATCTCCTCGTAGCGATCGCCGGCCCGAGCGCCGGCCGTGAACAGGTTGGGGTGTGCCAACGCCCGTTCCCTGGCCCCCTTCGCGAATCCGGCGAACGCGCTCGCGTACTCCCCCCGGGTCCAATTCGCGGGATCGAGGAATCCCTCGGTGAACAGGCCGTCGAGGATGGTGCGTGCCGCGACCTCGGCGTGCTCGCCCGCCTCCCGTTGACGCCGCTTGATGCGTCCCCCCGACGTGGGGACCACCTTTCGCGTTGCCTTCGCGAACCGGAACGCGGGGGTCGAGGCGACGCCCTCGCCGCTGTCCGCGGGCACGTCCGAGTCGCGATGGAGACCCCTCACGGGCGCGTCGTCCTGCGCGAGGAGCACGACCGCGCCGATCGCCAGCACGGCGGCGAGCGCGGCTCCGATGAAGGCCGTTCTGCGACGGGACCGAGGCGTGATGCGCTCCTCCTTCAACTAGCCGGAAGGCGCGTTGGCAGGCGGGATGTCCTGCGGCAGCACGTAGCCGTCGGCCGCGATGTCGTCGAACATCGGGTTCGGGGACGGGAGGTTGACGATGCTCGTCCCTCCCGCCGTCCCGATGCTCCCCACGGCCACGAGGTTCGTGATCCGCCTGGGGGTGATCTCGGACGCTGCGAAGCCGAGCGTCAGCAACTCGCTCACGGGGACGTCGGTGGTGACGTTCCGCATGCCGACCGCGATCCAGTGGAACAGGGCGGTGGCGTTCTTCTGGAACTCGGTGCGGAACTGCGCGAACGCCGCTTGCAGGACCCGGCCCTGATTCATCGAGCGGTCGAAGTCGCCTTGGGGAAGGCTCTTCCGCGTGCGCGTGTACTCGAGCGTCTGGGGGCCGGTCAGCGTCTGCGGTCCCTCTTCGAACTGCGTGAACTCGTGGCCTTCGAACGAGTACGGGATGTCGATCTCGAGGCCGCCGAGCGAATCGAAGATCCTCTTGAGCCCGTCGAAACCGGTGAGCATGTAGTAGTCGAGGGTCACGCCCGTCAGATCCTCGACCGTGCTGATCATCCCTTTCACGCCCGCTTGCGGAAGGGCGTTGTTGATCTTGTCGCTACCACCGCCCGCGATCGGCACGTAGGAGTCACGGGGGATCCCGACGAGCGAAGCCCGCTTCGCCTTGGGGTTGATCCCGAGGACATGGATCGAGTCGCAGAGTCCGCGCTCCAACGGTGTGCCGGGGCGCGCGTCGCTCCCGATGATGAGGATGAAGATCGGCTTGTTCCCGCCGAGGGACGGGGAGAACTCGGCGTGCGCGTCCCCGATCTGCAGGAGTGGGGCGCTCGCGGCGGGCGTCGCCTGGAGCGTCGCGGCGCCGAGCCCCGCGACGCCCGCCGCGAGCGACGCGATGGTCGCGATCAGGCGGCGGCGCATCACGACGGCGACCCCGTGGGGCTCGGTTCCTCGGATGCCTGGTCGTCGCGATCGACCCGGTACGCGAAGACCTTCCACTCCCCTTCGACCGGGTGGAGGAAGAACTCCCCACTGCTCGAGACCTGCGTGGACGCGCCGTCCTGCCGCTGGGCATCCGCTTGGAACTGCACCTCGGCGATCGCCGAAGTGGGGGCATCCTTCCGGTCGGTCAGGATCGTGATCGAGAGGGTCTTGGTGGTGGGCGTCAGCGCGTCGTAGACCTCATCCGCATCCGCCCCGAGGGTCAGGACGTCACCGTCCCCCTCTGCGCGGTCGGCCGCAGGACCGTCGAACACCGCGAAGGCCGCCTCGTAGTCGCCCCAGGAGTCCGTGTCGACGAACGCACGGAGGTAGAGCTCGTCCATCGTCGCCTTCACGCCGGTCGAGGCCTCCCGGATGGTGTCTCTGAGCTGTGCCGGCGGGGTACGGCTGGTCGTCGAGGCTCGCAGGCCATCCATCTCGAAGCTGAACTCACCCGGCGCATCCGGTTCGTCGATCAACGGCGCGTCTCCGCCGAACAGGAGGAAACCGCCGACCGCGAGCAGCGCGACCACGGCGACGGCGATCGCGATACGCCAGCGCGTGGCGGTCCGGCTGACGCGCGGCGTCGTCGGCTCGGCTGCTCGGGGCTCGCCGCTGGCTCGGCGGCAGGGGGTTGGTCTGTCAAAGCGGGGCCGAGGCTACACGCCGACCGGGGGTCTTCCAAGGACCGTATCCGGCTCGGGTTCTCGCCCGAGAGGTCGGATAGGATGGGCCCGTTCCACCGATGGCGTGCCGGGAAGACTGGTCGGCGAGCGAGGGTTCTCCGTGAACGAACGACCCGCAGGCGCGCCGCACCCGGAGATCAGACCGTCCTGGTCCACGATCCGATCGGCCCGTGCCGCGTCGCGTGCTCCGGCCACTCCAGGAGTTCCTGTCCACGTCGACCGCGAGCGGCATCGATGCTGCTCCTGGCGGCAGTCATGGCGCTTGCCTGGGCGAATTCCCCGTGGGGAGACGCCTACGAGCGATTCTGGCGCACGCCGGCCGAGCTTCAGCTGGGTTCGTGGGTGATCGGTCACGACCTCCGGCACTGGGTGAACGACGGGCTGATGACCTTGTTCTTCCTCGTCGTCGGCCTCGAGATCAAGCGGGAGTTCCAGACCGGTGAGCTGCAGGATCGGCGGGCCGCGGCGCTGCCCGTGGTGGCCGCCATCGGCGGGATGATCGTGCCCGCGCTGATCTACCTCGCCCTGAACGCGGGTGGAGAGGGAACGGCCGGATGGGGGATCCCGATGGCGACGGACATCGCCTTCGCTCTCGGCGTCCTCGTCCTCGCTGCCCGTCATGCGCCGTCCGGGCTGAAGCCCTTCATCCTCACGCTGGCGATCGTGGACGACATCGGCGCGATCATCGTGATCGCGCTCTTCTACGCGAGCGGCGTATCGATCCTCTCCCTCGCCGCCGCCGCCGCCCTCTGCCTGCTGATGCTCGCGCTCAGGCGCGTCGGGGTCAGGGCGACGCCCGTCTTCGTCGGCCTGGGAGCGCCTCGTGTGGCTCGCGACGTACGAGTCCGGAGTGCATCCCGCGATCGCCGGGGTCGTGCTCGGCCTCCTGGCACCTGCCGAGTCCTTCCAGCGGCCTCACGCGGTGAGTGCTGAGGCCAGACGCACCGCCGATCTCACGATGGACGACCCGGAGCCTCCGGACGCGGACGCTGCCCAGTGGCTTCGGCTCGCGTCGCTCTCCCGGGAAGCCGTCTCCCCACTGACCCGGACCGAGCACGCCTTGCTACCCTGGACGAGCTTCGTGATCATCCCGCTCTTCGCGTTCGCGAACGCGGGCGTCCGGCTGAGCGGCGAGCAGCTCGCGGACGCCTGGGCGAGCCGCGTCACGCTCGGGGTGGTGCTCGGGCTGGTGATCGGCAAAGTCGTGGGGATCTCGGGCGCCGCGGCGATCGCCGTGGCCACGCGGGTCGCTCGGCTCCCCGCCGGTGTCCGTATCGTCCACCTCGTCGGCGCGTCCGCGGTCGCCGGCATCGGGTTCACCGTCAGCCTGTTCATGGCCGAGCTGGCCTTCGACGACGGGTCGTTGATCGCCGAAGCCAAGGTCGGGATCCTGGCCGCGTCCATCCTGGCCGGGTTACTCGGGTGGTTCGTGTTCCGCCTTGTGCCTTCCATAGACGAGGAGACACTTGCCGACTTCGAGGGAGAGGGAGCGACCGACGCCGGATCGGGTCACTGACCTGGCACGTTGCCTATACTGCCCGCCGTTTCCACGTCCTTCGCAACGTCCTTGATCGCACCACATGGAGGTTCATTTGCACGGCATCCTGGCTCAAGAGGGCGGGCCGCTCGAGGTCATCTTCACACCGACGGAGACCACCTATCTCTGGGTGATCTTCGTGATCTCGCTCCTCGCGCTCGCATTCGCGTACTACCTGGTCCGAGAGGTCCTCGCCGCACCGGAGGGGACCGAGAAGATGAAGGAGATCGCTCGCGCGATCCAGGAGGGCGCCAAGGCGTACCTCTCACGACAGTTCCGGACGCTCGGCATCTTCCTCGCGCTCCTCACGATCCTGCTCTTCTTCATCCTGCCCGCACCGGAGAACGCGTCGCACTCCGAGTTCTCGATCAAGTTCGGACGGTCGCTGGCCTTCATCCTGGGCGCCGGGTTCAGCGCGCTCACCGGATACGTCGGGATGTGGCTCGCGGTCCGAGCCAACGTCCGGACCGCGAACGCGGCACGTGAGTCGGGACTCCGTCGTGCGCTGAAGCTCGCGTTCCGTGCAGGCGGTGTGGCCGGCATGTTCACCGTCGGCCTCGGCCTGCTGGGCGCGACCGTGATCCTCCTGATCTACAAGGGCGACGCCACCTCCGTGCTGGTCGGCTTCGGGTTCGGCGGCGCCCTCCTCGCGATGTTCATGCGCGTCGGCGGCGGCATCTTCACGAAGGCGGCCGATGTGGGTGCCGACCTGGTCGGCAAGATCGAGCAGGGGATCCCCGAGGACGACCCGCGCAACGCCGCCGTGATCGCCGACAACGTCGGCGACAACGTCGGCGATTGCGCGGGGATGGCCGCGGACCTGTTCGAGTCCTACGAGGTCACGCTCGTGGCCTCGTTGATCCTCGGTGCCGCGGCGTTCGCCGACTCGGAGGTGGGTGCGATCGCCGGGGTGATGTTCCCGCTGTTCGTGCGAGGGGTCGGGGTGATCACGTCGATCGTCGGGATCCTCGCCGTCGCGCCACGGAGCGAGACCGAGCACGGGATGAAGGCGATCAACCGCGGCTTCTTCCTCTCGGCGGCGATCTCCGCCGCCGCCGTGTTCGTGATCTCGCAGGTCTACCTCGACGATTGGAAGCCGGCTGCGGCGGTCGCGATCGGACTCGTGCTCGCGAGCGTCATCCAGATCCTCACCCAGTACTTCACCGACACGAAGTACAAGCCGGTCCAGGAGATCGCCGAGTCAACGGTCACCGGGCCGGCCACCACGATCCTCTCCGGGTTCTCGATCGGTCTCGAATCGACCGTGTGGTCCGTGCTGATCATCGCCGGAGCGGTGATGGGTTCCTTCTATCTGGGGGACACCCTCGAGGAGCAGCTCTACTACATCGCACTCACAGGGATGGGGATGCTCACGACGGTGGGCGTCGTGGTGTCGATGGACACGTACGGTCCGATCTCGGACAACGCGCAAGGGATCGCCGAGATGTCGGGAGAGTTCGAAGGCCGGCCCGCGGAGATCCTCGGTGGACTCGACGCCGTCGGCAACTCGACGAAGGCGATCACGAAGGGCATGGCGATCGCGACGGCGGTCCTCGCCGCCACGTCGTTGTTCGGTTCGTTCTTCGAGGCGCTCAAGGGAGCCGGCCTCGAGCTCGAGGCGATCAACGTCGCGAAATCGGACGTGCTCGTCGGCCTGTTGCTCGGCGGCTCCGTCGCGTTCCTGTTCTCCTCGCTCGCGATCCGCGCCGTCGGGCGCGCCGCGATGCAGGTGGTCGTGGAGGTCCGGAACCAGTTCCGCGACCACCCCGGGATCATGAACTACACGGAGAAGCCGGACTACAGCCGGGTGGTCGACATCTGCACCCGCACGTCCCTCCGCGAGCTGATGACCCCCGGGCTCCTCGCGGTGCTCAGTCCGCTGATCGCAGGGTTCTTCCTCGGCGCCGAGGCGCTCGGAGCCTTCCTCGCCGGCTCGATCCTGACCGGCCAGCTGCTCGCCGTGATGCTCTCGAACTCGGGCGGCGCGTGGGACAACGCGAAGAAGTACATCGAAGAGGGTCACTACGGAGGGAAGGGCAGCGAGGCGCACAAGGCGGCGGTGATCGGTGACACCGTGGGCGACCCGTTCAAGGACACGGCCGGGCCGGCCCTCAACCCGTTGATCAAGGTGATGAATCTGGTCGCGCTGCTCATCGCCCCGATCGTGGTTGCGCACGCGGATGACACCGCGCTTCGGGTGGCCATCGTGGCGATCTCCACGGTCGTGCTCGGGTCGATGATCTGGGTCTCGAAGTCGAGGAAGTCGGAGCTCGAGTCCGAGATCAAGCAGATGGACGCGGCGGGAGCGTCCTCGTAGCTCCTCGTGGGATTCGTCCACCGACTCCTCGAGCGCCTGAACGAGAGCGACGAGACACGCCTCGCCGAGGAGACGCGCGCCTGGGCCGACACGATCGAAGGTTCCGTCCGGGTCGCCGATGCGCAGCTGCGACAGCCGGTGAAGATCGCCGGCGTGATCCGGCGCATGACGGTCCTTCCGATGGAGGGGAAAGAGGCGCTCCTGGCGTTGATCTCCGACGGCACGGGTGAGGTGACCGCCGTCTTCATGGGGCGTCGAGGCATCGGCGGCCTCTCGTTGGGCAAACGGGTCGTCGTGGAGGGCGTGCCCGGGGAGCATCGAGGCGAGATCCGGATGGTGAATCCGCGGCTCGAGTTCGCGGGCTGAGCCGGTCCTCAGAGGCAGGACGTCAGGGGCCGGTGGAGGGCCCGGGTCCGGGGGGCGTGGGGGCCTCCCGCCCGCCGTCCGTCACCGTACCCATCACCGTGTCGCGGAGCGCTCGCTCGGAATCGACGCTCGACAGTGCGACGATCTCGTCGCCCGCCGCGAGGGCCGTCTCCGGCTGCGGGATCATCACGTGTCCCTCGCGAAGGATCGCGACCAGCGTCGTGTCGGTCGGCAGACGGAGCTCGTACAGCGCTCTGCCCGCGTTGGGTGAATCCTCCGGGAGGCGCATCTCGACCAACGCGACCCTCCCTCCTTCGAGTCGCAAGAGGCGGACGAGGTCACCGACCGTCACCGCTTCCTCGACCATCGCCGTCAGGATGTGCGGAGGCGAGACCGACGCGTCCACGCCCCATTGCTCGTCGAAGAGCCATTCGTTCTTGGGGTGGTTGACGCGCGCGAGCACCCTGGGGACGCCGAACTCCTGCTTGGCGAGCAGGGACGTCACCAGGTTGTCCTCGTCGTCGCCCGTCGCGGCGACGACCACGTCGGCGGATCGCACGTCGGCCTTCTCCAGGATCCGAGGCTCGCACGCGTCGCCGTACACCACGTGGGTGTCGGGCGCCCAGTTCTCGAGCTTCTCCGCGAGGTCGCGCCGCTGCTCGACGAGCGTGACGTCGTGACCCCGCTCGGTCAGGTCCTGGGCGAGGTGACGTCCCACCGCCCCGCCGCCGGTCACGACGACCTTCATGCGTGCGGGTCCTTCGCCCCGATGAGCTCGTCGACGAGGTCGAGTCCCTCTTTGGCGATCATGAGGATCAGGTAGTCGCCCGCCTGGAGCGTGGAGGACGCCGTCGGGATGAACCCGCCTCCGCCGCGCGAGATCCCGGCGACGCGGACCTTGCCGTCGATCTCGACGGACGACACGGGTTCCCCTGCGAGATGCGCCGGCACGGGGACGCGGAGGCGCAGAAGGTCGCCGCCTCCGAGGGTCTCGCGGATCTCCTCGCGGTCGTGGAAGAGCATCAGCTGGATCTGCTTCACGCCCCATCGCGTGGTCGCGACGGTCGGGATGTTGAGGCGCTCGTAGATCTCGGCCCGACGCGAGTCGTAGATCCGCGCGATGACGCGAGGCACGTGGTAGTACTCGAGGGCCACGCGGGCGGAGACGATGTTCGAGTTGTCCCCGCTCGAGACGGCGACGAATCCGTCCGCGTCCTTGATCCCGGCGTCCTCCAGGACGTCGCGGTCGAAGCCGAGGCCGACGATCTGGCGTGCCTTCTCCCCCGGGGGATAGGCGTGGAAGGCCTCCGGATTCTTGTCGATGATGGAGACCTCGTGTTCCTCGACGAGGGCGTTCGACAGCTCAGAGCCCACACGACCGCAACCCATGATGATCACGTGCATACGGTGCGGAAGCCTACCCGCGGCCGGACTCCCCACCAAGAGGTCCTTCGGGAGGCCTTCGGGAGACGTTCGCTCCTTCGTCGCTCACTGCTTGAGCCTTGCTCTCCGAAGACGCCCCGGCCCCGAAGACCCCGGAAAAGAATTCGGACCCGCGGAGGGCGGGTCCGAATGATGAGGACGGATCCGGAGGTTCGACGACTGGAGGGAGCCGTCGAACTACCGGATTTGACTCGGAGGATGGGTTCCTCTTGTTGCATCTTCGAGAGCGGGGCGTGAGGGATGCGTGAAGGTTCCCTCTCGAGGCGTGAAGATGTCGTGAAAGGGGCTAGCTTGTCGTGGTCGTGAGCCAGGAACCGGAGCACGAGGGCACCGCGAACATCACAGCCAGAGGGGTCGTGATCGGGCTGCTCACGCCCGCGATCGCGACCGTCGTGGCCTACCCCATCGCGCCGACCCGGCCCGAGATCTCCATCGCCGTCTTCATGCTGGCGGTCGTGATCGCCGCGGTGGCGGGAGGGCTGTGGAGCGGCCTCATCGCGGGCATCCTCGCGTCGACGCTCCGCCCGCTGGTCGTGGAGGACCCCCAGCTGACCTTCCGCTTCGACGACGTCGAGGACGTCGCGACCGGCGTCGTGTTCCTGTCCGTGGCGCTGGTCGTCGGCCTGCTGGTCGGGCAGGCGAGCGAGGACCGGGCGCGCGCCTCGCGCCGGGAGCGCGAGGCGCGCTTCCTCGGCACGCTCTCGACCACGCTGCACACGAGAGAGGTGCCCGATCGCGTCCTCGACGAGTTCGCCGAGGTGTTGATGGAGCCGTTCGGCCTCTCGAGGGTCGAGATCGAGGCCAGCCTGGACGGCACGGATGTGCGCGCCGTCGCGACGGGGAACGGAGAGGTGGTTGCCGGCGGGCCACGCACGACGGTCAGGCTGCTGGCGGGCGATGCGTCCATCGGGTCGCTCGTCGCGGAGCGGCCGCCCGGTGGGCGGCCGTTCTCCCGCGACGACCAGCTCCTGCTCGAGACGGCCGCGCGTCAGGCCACCGCGGCGCTGGACCGCGCGCGCCTGGACGCGCGCGCGCGGAACGCCCAGCTCGATGCCGAGACCAACCAGCTGCGCGCCGCGATGTTCTCCTCGGTCACGCACGACCTGCGAACCCCTTTGGCATCCATCAAGGCCGGCGTGACCAGCCTCCTGGACACCGCGGTGCAGCACGACCCGGCCCAGGAGCGTGAGTTGCTGACGACGATCCTTGAGGAAACCGATCGGTTGAACCGGCTGGTCGGCAACCTGCTCGACCTCGCACGGATCCGAGCCGGCGCGCTGACGCCGACGCGCCAGCAGTCGGCGATGGACGAGATCGTTGAGATCGTCCTCGCCAGGATGCGATCCCGACTGGCCGGACACGTTGTGACCGCGGACCTTCCCGCGTCGCTGCCGGACGTCTGGGTCGATCCCGTCCAGCTCGACCAGGTCCTGACGAACCTGCTGGAGAACGCCGGCAGGCACGCGCCCGAGGGGAGCGAGATCCAGGTGAGCGTCCTGTGGATGCACGGCGCCGTCCAGGTCCGGGTCGCCGACGAGGGCCCGGGCATCCCTCTCGAGGAGAGGGATCGCGTCTTCGAGGCCTTCTATCGTGGCTCCTCCATCCCTGACACGTCGGGGAGCGGCCTCGGCCTCGCGATCGCGAAGGCGGTGGTCGTCGCGCACGGGGGGCGGATCTGGGTCGAGGAGGCGCCCGGAGGGGGCTGCGTGGTGGCGTTCGAGATCCACGGCGGGGATCCGCAGGCATGAACCGGGTCCTCGTGGTCGACGACGAGCCGCAGATCCGCCGTGCGCTTCGCACGAGCCTCGAGGCTCACGGCTACGAGGTCCAAACGGTGGGGACCGGCGAGGAGGCGGTGATCGGCGCCGCCGAGATGGCACCCGAGCTCATGCTGCTCGACCTCGGGCTTCCCGACCTCGACGGGACCGAGGTGATCCGGCGCGTCCGAGGATTCACGGAGCTCCCGATCATCGTCCTGTCCGTGCGGGACGGCCAGCACGACAAGGTGGCGGCGCTCGACGCCGGCGCGGACGACTACGTCACGAAGCCGTTCGCGATGGAAGAGCTCCTCGCACGTGCCCGGGCGGCGATGCGCCGCGCGCAGCCGGGCGAGCCGACGCCGCCTTCGCTGCGCTACGGCGCGCTCGAGATCGACCTCGGCCGGCGGCTCGTGATGCTCGACGGCGACGCCTTGCGACTCACGCCGACCGAGTACCTGCTCCTGGAGGCGCTGGCGACCAACCCCGGGAAGCTCCTGACGCACCAGTGGCTGCTGCGGAAGGTGTGGGGCCAGGGCTACGGCACCGAAACCACCTACCTGCGCACCTATGTCAGGGCCCTCCGTAAGAAGCTCGGCGACGACGCGCAGGCGCCGCAGCTGATCGTCACCGAACCCGGGGTCGGCTATCGCTGGATCGCGGAGAGCTCCGGCACCGAGTCGTAGCATCCGTCGGATGGCGACGAGGACCGATGGTGGCGCGGGCGTCGGGAGCGCCCTGAAACGCGTCCTGGTCGGACGAGCCCTGTCGACCTCTTCCCAGGAGCATCAGCTCCTCCCCAAGGTGCTGGCGCTGCCGGTGTTCGCCTCGGACCAGCTCTCCTCCGTCTCCTACGCGACGGAGGAGATGATGCTCGTGCTCGCCCTCGCGGGGGCATCGGCGCTCAACCTGTTGACCCCGCTCGGACTCGCCGTCGCCGCCCTGCTCGTGGTCGTGATCGTCTCCTATCGACAGACGGTCCGCGCGTATCCGCGAGGCGGCGGCTCCTACATCGTGGCCAGGGAGAACCTCGGGACAGTCCCAGGCCTCACCGCGGCCGCGGGGATCCTCGCGTCCTACGTGCTCACCGTGTCCGTGAGCGTCACCGCCGGCGCGATCGCCGTGACGTCCGCCTCTCCCGGTCTCGCCGAACACAAGGTGGGACTCGCGACGTCGTTCGTCGTGTTCATCACCATCGCGAACCTCCGGGGCGTCAAGGAGGCGGGCAGACTCTTCGCCATCCCGACCTACGGCTTCGTGGGCGTGGTCGGGATCACGCTCCTGTGGGGGATGTACCGATGTGTGTCGGACGTATGCCCACAGGCCTCCACGGCGTCGCTTCCCCTCGAGGCGGAGACGACATTGTCCCTGTTCCTGGTGCTCCGCGCCTTCTCGTCGGGAGCGACGGCGCTCACGGGTGTCGAGGCGATCGCCGACGGCGTGCAGGCGTTCCGGCGGCCCCAGGCGAAGAACGCCGCCGCCACCCTGTTCCTGATGGGCGCGATGAGCATCCCGATGTTCCTCGGGATCACGGTCTTCGCTCGTCTCCTCGAGGTCCGGGTCACCCACGAGCTCGCGTCGTCGAAATCTGTGCTCGCACAGATCGGCGACACGATCTTCGGGGGCGGACCGATGTTCATCGTGTTGCAGGTCTTCACCGCGGCGATCCTGATCCTGGCCGCGAACACCGCCTATCAAGACTTCCCGCGCCTCTCGTCGATCCTCGCTCGCGATCGGTTCATGCCGTCGCAGTTCCGCAACCGTGGCGATCGCCTCGTGTTCTCCAACGGGATCGTGGTGCTCTCGCTGCTCGCGGTGGCGCTGGTGTGGGCCTTCGACGCGAACCTCAGCGCGCTGATCCAGCTCTACGTCGTGGGCGTCTTCATCGCGCTGACCCTCTCCCAAGCGGGCATGGTGCGTCGGCAGCTCACGATCCGGCAGCCTGGGTGGCGGGGAAGGGTCGCGACGAACGGCATCGGGGCGGCGACCACCGGTCTCGTGCTGCTGATCGTGGCGATCACGCGGTTCGCTCTGGGCGCGTGGATGGTCATCGCCGCGGTCCCGGTCATCATCGCGTTCTTCCTCGCCGTCCGTCATCACTATCAGCGGATCGGACGGATGCTCGCTGCCGGCCGGCTCACGGGGGACGCCACGGCGACGAATTCGTTCGTGCTCCCGATCGGGGACTTCGGACCCGCCACGACGGACGCCGTGTCCTACCTGTTCACGATCAGGAGCCAGGATGTGGTCGCGCTCTGGGTGGGGGCGGAAGATCGGCTCGAGGAGGCCCGCGAGACATGGCGGCGTCTGGCCCCTCGTTTCGACGACCTCGAGCTGCTGCCGCGCGCGGAGGAGCATCCGGTCCGCGCCCTGCGCCGGTTCCTGAAAGTGCGAGCGTTCGGAACGGACTTCGTCACGATCGTGATCCCCGAGGTGGTCTCGTCCGGCTCGCTCTGGCACCTCGTCAGCCAGCGATCGACGTTCCTGCTGAAGACATCGCTCCTGTTCCAGCCGGGCGTCGTCGTGACCAACGTACCGCTCGTGCCGGGGGAGCCGCACGCCCCCGTCGGGGGTCGGCCGATCGAGCGTCCTCGCAGCGAGGTCATCGTGCCCGTCTCGACCGTCCATGACGCCGCCGTGCGAGCGGTCGTCTATGCGAAGTCGCTCCAGCCATCCTCGGTTGAAGCCATCCACATGGCCACCGATCCCGAGGAGGTGCCGGGCGTGGTCGAGGCGTGGCACGACCGGAGGATGGACGTCCCGCTCGTTCTGGTCGAGGCGCCGTTCCGCGACCTGGGTCCGCCGTTGTTGGAGGAGATCCGGAGCCGAACGGCCCGTGGCGACACGGTCGTGACTGTCGTCCTGCCGGAGCTCGTCCCCGAGCATTGGTGGCAGACCCTCCTGCACAATCAGTCGGCGCTGTTCTTCAAGAGGATCCTGCTCTTCGAGCCGCACGTCGTCGTGACGAGCGTGCCGTTCCACCTGGCAGCGCCGGAGACGCTTCATGGTGCCGACCACCAGGCACCGGCTGGCCCTAAGGCACCTTCGAGCCCCGAGGTACGCTAGCCACGTGAACATCCGGCCCGCCACCAAGGACGATGCCGACTTCATCGGGACGATGCTGTACGAGGCCGCCCGATGGAATCCGGACTGGCCGCGGGAGTCGATCGAGGAGTTCCTGGACGAGCCCAGCCTCCGTCGCTACCACGAGGACTGGGGACGGGAGGGCGACGGCGGCGTGATCGCGGAGGTCGACGGGGAGCCGGTCGGGGCCGCGTGGTACCGGGTCTTCACCGAGGAGATGCCCGGGCTCGGGTTCGTGAACGCGAAGACACCCGAGCTGAGCATCGCCGTCGCGCCGCTCCATCGCCGGAAGGGGATCGGCCAGGCGCTCCTGCGCTCCTGCATGGTCCAGGCGCGCGAAGAGGGGTTCCAGGCGTTGTCGCTCTCGGTCGCCGTGCATAACCGCTCGCGGATGCTGTACCAACGTGCCGGCTTCGAGAAGCTCGGGGAATCCGGCGAGTCCTGGACGATGCTCGCGAACCTGTAGTGGAGGACGGTCGTCTGCTCGTCGCGCTCGTCGACGCGGTCGACCGTCCCTCGCCGGACCTCGAGGCCGTGGACGAGCTGGCCCGCGTCGTCCGCGTGCGCAGCGTCGACGAGCTGGCGCCGCATCTCGAGCGCCTCGATGTGATCTTCGCGTGGAACTTCGACCGCCCACGCCTCCGAGAGGTGGTCCCGCGCGCCCCGCGTCTGCGGTGGATCCAATCGATCTCGGCCGGGGTCGAGGATCTCGCGTTCCCCGAGCTCGGCGACCACGGCGTCACCCTCACCAACGCGGCGGGCATCTACGATCCCGGCCTCGCGGAATCGGTGCTCGGCTTCCTGCTGGCGTTCTCGGCGCGGATCCTCGAGAACGCCCGGTTGTCGGCCGATGAGTGGCCGTCGGAGAAGATCGCGCTGCTCCGAGGGACCACCGCTCTGATCGTCGGCGCCGGATCGATCGGGACGGAGACGGGACGCCTGCTCAGGGCGGCTGGCCTCCGTGTGCGAGGCGTCGCGCGCACGGCCCGCCCGCCGGACGAGGTGTTCGAGTCGATCGCGGGCCCGGAGGCTCTCCAGGAGGAGCTGTCGGCCGCCGACCACGTGGTGAACGTCCTGCCGATCACGCCCGGCACGCGTGGGACGTTCGACACGGCGGCGTTCGCGGCGATGAAACCGAGCGCGGTGTTCGTGAACATCGGTCGCGGGGCGACCGTGGACGAAGCGGCACTGGTGAAGGCGCTTCAGGACGGCGTGATCGCCGGCGCGGCGCTCGACGTCTTCGACGTGGAGCCGTTGCCGGCCGAGAGCCCGCTGTGGCGGATGCCGAACGTGCTCGTGTCGCCGCACCGCGCCGGCGACCACGAGGGCTGGGAGGCGGACGTCGTCGCGCTGTTCGTGGACAACCTTCTTCGTTACGTCACGGGCGAGCCCTTGCGCAACGTGGTCGACATCGAGCTCGGGTACGCACCGGGCTCCCGGTCGTAGGTCCGCCTACGCAGGCGGAGCCAGCAGCTGTTCCGCCTCCCGGATGAACGCGGTCGCCCCCATCCCTCGGTAGAGCTCGAGCGCACGAGAGAGGAACGGTTCTGCCTCCACGCGTCGTCCGGCCTCGATCAGTCGCTCGGCTTCCTTGACGCGGGCGTACGCCTCGTCGGGCGCCGAGCCGATCTCCTCGAATCGATCGGCGGCTCCCGCACGATCACCCGATGCCCAAAGACGCCCAGCCTGGATCCATCGCGACGGGAGATCCTCGCCACCCAGGGCGAGGATCTCCTCGGCCCGCCCCACCTCGGCAAGTACGACGGCCGCGGGGACGATCCACCAGGACCAATCCATCGCCGGCTTCGGCTCCGTGGAGTCGACGATCTCCTGGATCGAGGCGACCGCCTCCTCCCTCCGTCCGAGCAGGAACAGGACGCGGCCACGTTCGGCGAGGGTCGGGAGGAGCGCCTGCGGGTCTCCCGCGCTCCGTCCCACCTCCACGCCGCGCTCGGCATCGGCTAGCGCTCCCTCCGCATCCCCTCGGCCCAGCCTGATCCTGGCTCGCGTCTGGCGGTGCTGCACCTCCAGGTAGTGGGGTGCGCCCGCCTCCATCCTGGCAAGCTCCGCATCCACGATCTCGAGCGACTCGTCCCATCTGCCCATCAGGAGGAGATCGAAGGCGACCTCTGCCTTGTTCCAGATGATCCCGCCCTCCATCCCCATCCGCCGGGCATAGGCGAGGTTGCGCTCGTGCACCTCCAGCGCGCGGCGCATGTCACCCGCGTAGAAAAGCGACACCCCGAGGTTCACGTTCCCTCGTGCGACATGCCAGGGCAGGTTCGCAGCCTCGCCGACTTCGATGCTCTTCTCGATGTCGTCGAACCCGCCGAGATCACCAAGGATCACGCGCGACGTGCCGATCGAGTTCAGGGCGAAGGTCCTGATGTCGTCCGCCTCTAACGCATCCGCCACCGCGAGCGCCTCTCGGCCCACGCGGATCGAATCCGCAGAGCGGCCCGTCACCATCAGGTACTTGGCGAGGTGAGCTTTCGCCTGACCGATCTCGATCGACGGAGGACGCCCTTCGATGAGCGCCTCCGCCCGATCGAAATGATCCTGCGCCTCCCTCCCTTGCCCCCGCCTCCACACCATGTCGCCGATCAGGAGTTCCGCCACCGCCCCCGTCTCCACGTCGCCTGCCGCGAGGAGCGCATCCCTAGCCTCCACGAAGACGTCGGCCCCGACATCGCGATGCAGCCAGAGCGCCCGACCGTACTGGAACAGCAACATCGGGCGCTCCGGGTCGTCCTTCGGCCAAAGTTCGACGGCCGCGGCGTACGCGCGCTCCGCCGCCGCGTACGCGGCGAGTCCCAGCGCGCGGTCGCCGGCGGCGCGAAGGGCTAGCCTGGCTGGGCCTTCCAGGTCGGCCGAGTCCAGGCCCGCCGCTCTGGCCAGCTCGAGCGCGGAGAGGTAGTGGTGCGCCAGGAGCTCCGCCCGATCCTCGAGCCGCTCCCCGCCGAGCGAGCCGATCCAGTCGGCCGCGGCCCGGTGCTTGTCCGCCCGCGCGCCGCGCGGGATCTGTCCGTACGCGACGTCGCGGACCAGAAGGTGAAGGAACGCGTACTCCGCCTCCCCCCCACCGATGACCGGCGCGATCGGCGGACGAACCGTCCCCGCTCGAGCTCATGGAGCCGCCCCTCGAGCTCGGACGGGGCTCGTCCACCGATCGCGGCGACGGCCCCGAGCCAGAACGTCTTGCCGACGACGGACGCGTCGAGCAGGAGTGACTTGGCGTCGGTATCCAGCCCGTCGAGACGGGCCGCGATGATCCCCTGCACGGAGCCGGGGAGCTCGACGGTGGCCAGGTCTGCCGCCGATCGGTTCGCCGCCATCCGCGCGAACTCCTCGGCATAGAGCGGGTTGCCCCCGGCGCGCGCGAGCAGCGCCGATTGGAGATCGGCCGGGAGAAGGGCCCGGTCGAGGAGACCGGAGAGCAAGCGCGCCGTCTCCTCGTCGGACAGGGGTGCGAGCGAGATCGTCGCGGCGTTCAGTTTTCCGCCGCCCCAATCCGGCCTCCGGACCAGGAGCTCGGGTCTCGCGGTGCAGAGGACGAGCAAGGGAACGTCTCGCGTCCAGTCGATCAGGTAGTCGAGGAAGTCGAGGAGCCCGTCGTCGGCCCAGTGGAGGTCCTCGAAGATCAGCACCGTCGGCCGCCGCTCCGCGAGCGCTTCGAGAAAGCGGCGCCACGCCGCGGGACCCTCGTCCGAGCCTTCGTCACCCGACCCTCGCTCCTGCGCGAGCCCGACGAGCGGCCGGAGATGCCGGGAGACCCAGCCGCGTTCGTCAGCGTCGGTGAGCAGCTCCGTCACGGTTCGATCGAGCTTGTCGGACGCCTCGCCCTCCGGATCCGTCTCAAGGATCCCGGCCTCGGCTTTCACCATCTCGCCGAGCGCCCAGTAGCTCACGCCGTCGCCGTACGGCAGGCACCGGCCCTGGCGCCACGCGATGAGGTCCGGCATCCCTTCGATGTGGGCGGAGAGCTCGTGCACCAGGCGGCTCTTCCCGATCCCGGGCTCGCCCACCAGGGTCACGAGCTGCGGCTCGTCCTGATGGCGGGCTCGGTCGAGCGCGTCACGAAGCATCGCGAGCTCGCGCTCGCGACCGACGAGCGACGTGTCGACGCGCCGGGTGATGTCGACCCCGTAGCTGGACCTCGCCTCGAGCACCTCCCAGGCGGCCACGGGCTCCGCCTTGCCCTTCGCCTCGATCGGCCTCGGCAGTCCGGTACTCGATCGCGCGATCCGTCGATCGGTACGTCGGCTCGCCCACGAGGATCCCGTCGACCGGTGCGGAGGTCTGCAGCCGGGCCGCCGTGTTCACGACGTCGCCCGCGGCCATGCCCTCGCCATGCAGGGGGCTGGCGCCGAGCGAGACCAGGGCCTCACCGGTGTTGACCCCGACCCGCACGTGGAGGTCGATGTCGGGATCCTGCTCGTTCATCTCGGCCATGGCGTCGCGGATCGCGAGCGCGGCGCGAACGGCTCTTTCGGGGTCGTCCTCGTGTGCCGTGGGAGCGCCGAAGATCGCCATCACCGCGTCACCGATGAACTTCTCGACCGTGCCGCCGCGTCGCTCGAGCTCCTCGCGGAGACGGGCGAAGTACGGCGTCAGCGTCGCCCGGACGTCCTCGGGGTCGAGCTGTTCGCTCCTGCTCGTGAACCCGACCAGGTCGGCGAACAGCACGGTGACGACCTTCCGCTCTTCGCGGGCCGGCGTCACCCCGTCGCCCAGAGGCGATCCGCAGTTGCCGCAGAAGCTGGCGTCCCCGGGGTTGTCTCGCCCGCAGTTGGTGCAGGTCAACACGGCGGGGAGCCTACTCCGCCACCTGTTCCTCGGCGGCTCGGTCGAGCTCGGCATAGGCGGCGCGGACCTTCCGATACCGGTGGGCGACCCACCAGACGACGACCGCCAGGACCGCCACGGCGATCGCCCACGCCACCGGCTGCAGGATGTCCTCCACTTCCGTCCAGTTCTCACCCAGGACGTAACCGAGCCATGCGAGCGCGAACGTCCATGGCAGGCATCCGAGCACCGTGTAGACGGTGAATCGCCAGAACGGCATCCGGGCGACCCCGGCAGGCAGGGAGATGAACGTGCGGATGACCGGGAGGAGCCGGGAGACGAACACCGCGAGCTCGCCCCAGCGCTCGAACCACTCCTGCGCGCGGTCGACCTCATGAGGAAGCACCAGGACGTACCTGCCGAACCGGTCGATCAACGGCCTGCCGCCGACGGCGCCCGCCCAGTAGGCCAACCACGAGCCGACGACGTTCCCCGCCGTCCCGACGAGCGCCACCGTCACGAGGTCCAGTTCGTTTCCCGCCCCCGCGAACGCCGTGCTGGCGAGCGCGCCGCCGAACAGCATCGTCACCTCCGAGGGCACCGGGATACAGGCCGACTCCAGCACCATGAGGAAGAACACGGCCAGGTAGCCGTAGTCGCCGATCAGGTTGGTGATGAAGTCGTTGAGTATCGCGAGCACGCTCGGAGGGCCTCCGGTGCGGGAATATCGGCAGCGTACCAGTGCGTTCCTGGGTACCCGAAGCCGCCGGGGCGGGCGTTCAGGGTCCTCCGGGACTCGGCCGATGCTCCGTGAGGCTCCGAGAGCCGGTGGTACCGTCCGAGCGAGGCTCGCAATGACAGTCCCCGCCAACAACCCCTGAGAGGAAGCTCGCTTCGATATGCCAGGAACCCTCGTCGTCGTCGAATCGCCGGCAAAGGCGAAGACCATCGAGAAGTACCTGGGCGCCGATTACGCCGTCCGGGCTTCGTTCGGGCACGTCCGGGACCTGCCCAAGAGCCAGCTCGGCGTCGATGTCGAGGACGGCTTCGAGCCCGTGTACGAGGTCCCCGAGGACTCTAAGCGCCACGTCGCCGACCTGAAGAGGGCGCTCAAGGGTGCGGACGAGCTCGTCCTCGCCACCGACTACGACCGGGAGGGCGAAGCGATCGCGTATCACGTCGCGACCTTGCTGGGCGTGCGCCCGGACGAGGCGAAGCGGATCACGTTCACGGAGATCACACGCGATGCCATCCTCGAGTCCGTCCAGCACCCTCGCGCGATCGATCTGAAGCTCGTCGACGCCCAGGAGGCTCGCCGGATCCTCGACCGGCTCGTCGGGTACCGGATCAGCCCGATCCTGTGGAAGAAGGTGCGCCCCGGCCTGTCCGCCGGCCGGGTCCAATCCGTCGCCGTCCGACTGATCGTGGAGCGGGAGCGGGAGATCCGGGCCTTCAACCCCGTGGAGTACTGGAGCATCGACGTCCGGCTCTCTCCTGAGGGAGATGACCTGCCCTTCGTCGCTCGGCTCACCGAGATCCCTGAGGGGAAGCTCGCGACCGCGCCGGACAAGAAGGGGATCCTGCTCGGAGCCGAGCAGGATGCCACGCCGCACGTCGAGCGGCTCGGCCGGGCCGCGTATCAGGTCGCCGACGTCCAGAGGAAGGAGCGGAAGCGATCGCCCGCACCCCCGTTCACGACGTCCACGTTGCAGCAGGAGGCCGCGCGGAAGCTCGGCTACTCCGCGCGCAAGACGATGTCGATCGCCCAACGGCTGTACGAGGGCGTCTCGCTGCCCGGTGAGGGATCCGTCGGGCTGATCACCTATATGAGGACCGACTCGGTGAACATCGCCGACTCTGCCCTCCTCGAGATCGCTGAGCTCGTGAAGACCGAGTACGGCGCCTCCTACGCGCTGCCGGAGCACCGCCGGTACAAGACGCGTTCGCGGAACGCCCAGGAGGCGCACGAAGCGGTCAGGCCCACCTCCGTGCTGCGTTCCCCCGAGCGCGTGGCGGCGGCCCTCGACCGCGACCAGCTGCGGCTGTACGACCTCATCTGGAAGCGGACCGTCGCCACGCAGATGGCGGAGGCCCGATTCGATCAGGTCGGCGTCGACATCCAGGCGGTCGACGGAGACGCGAAGTACGGCTTGCGTGCGACCGGCCAGACGCTCGTGTTCGACGGGTTCATCCGCGTCTACACCGAGGGTCGCGACGAGGGACCGGACGAGGACGCGGAGTCGCGTCTGCCGGAGCTCACGGCCGAGCAGCTCCTGCGCTTGCTCGAGGTGCTGCCGGAGCAGCACTTCACTCAGCCGCCCCCGAGGTACTCGGAAGCCTCGCTCGTGAAGACGCTCGAAGAGCTCGGCATCGGACGGCCGTCGACCTACGCCTCGATCATCCAGACGATCCAGGCGCGCGGCTACGTGCGCCTCGATCAGAAGCGGTTCATCCCCGAAGACGTCGCCGAGGTCGTGACCGACAAGCTGATCCAGCACTTCCCCGACATCGTGGACGTGCACTTCACCGCGCGGATGGAGGACGAGCTCGACGATATCGCGGAGGGCAAGGCCACGCGGGTCGCCGTCCTCCAGGACTTCTACGTCCCGTTCTCGGAGGAGTTGATGCTCGCCGAGGAGAAGTTCGAGCGCTATCTCGAAGAGCTGGAGGAGCTGTGCCCGAAGTGCCCCACCGAGGGGCGGGAGCCCGGGCGGCTACAGGTGCGACTGGGCAGGTTCGGGAAGTTCATCGGCTGCGAGAACTTCCCCGACTGCGACTACATCCGCAACCTCGACGGGAGCGAGCGGCCCGAGCCGGAACTGCTCGACGAGAAGTGCCCGGAGTGCGGGAAGCAGCTGGTGAAGAAGGTGGGTCGCTTCGGCCCCTTCGTCGGCTGCAGCGGCTACCCGGACTGCCGCTACATCAAGAAGGAGCCGCCCAAGAGCACCGGCGTCACCTGCCCCCAGTGCGGGAAGGGGGAGCTGGTCGAGAAGCGCACGCGCTTCGGGCTGATGTACGGGTGCGAGCGCTACCCCGAGTGCGACTGCGCGGTGAACAACCCGCCCGAGAAGAACACCCCCTGTCCGGATTGCGGTGGGCTGCTCCTTCGACGCCCCAAGAGCTTCCGCTGCTGGCATTGTGGCGCCGAGGCCGACTTCGATCTGAAGGTGACCAAGCCCGGGGACCGGGAGGCCGAGGCGGCGGCGCGCGCGGCCAAGTCCGAGGCGAGGAAAGCACGAGCGGCCGCACGCGCCACCAAGAAGCCGAAGAGCAAGCCGACGAAGAAGAAGGCGCCCGCGAAGAAGAAGACCGCGGCGAAGAAGACGAAGCCGGCGGCGGCGCGGGAGACGGCGTCGGAGCCGGTCCCGGCCGGCGAGGACACCTAAGGCGTGGCGAGCGTCGCCGACGAGGTTGCCGCGCTCCGCGGCACCCGGTCGGCGACGCTCGGCGACCTGCTCACCCACCCGCCGTTCGCTCGACTGCTGGCGGCGATGACCGTGTCGTCGCTGGGCGACTGGGTCGGGTTCCTCGCGGTGACCGCGCTGGTGGCGGAACTGGCGGGCGGGACCGGCGGAGCTGCCTTCTCGGTCGCCGGGTTGATGCTCGCCCGCACCCTTCCCGCCGTGCTGTTCGGTCCGATCGCCGGCGCCCTGGTCGACCGGCTGGACCGGAAGCGGATCATGATCATCGCCGACCTCGCCCGTGGGGCGATGTACGCGGCGATGGTGTTCATCGGCCAGCTCTGGGCGATCTACGCGTTGTCCTTCGTGATCGAGAGCTTCTCGCTCGCGTGGGGCCCGGCGAGGGACGCGTCGCTGCCGAAGCTCGTGCCGCGCCGGCAGCTCGCGAACGCGAACTCGATCGCGCTCGCCTCGACCTACGGGACCCTCCCGCTCGGCGGGATCGTCTTCACCGTGCTCGTCGCCTTGAACACGTTGCTCAGCCACGCGATCCCGATCCTCGAGGGGAACGACCAGGCGGTGCCCTTGTTCCTCGACGCGGCGACCTTCGTGTTCTCCGCCGCGATGATCAGCCGCGTGCCGATCCCTCCTTCCTCCGCGAGGCTCACCGGTCGTTTGGATTTCTCTCGCATCTGGCGCGACGTGGGCGACGGGATCCGATTCCTCCGCGAGGACTCGATCGCGTCGGCCATGACGGCCGGCATCGTGGTGGCGTTCTCCGCCGTTGGTGCCGTCTTGGCGCTGGCGCCGCTGTTCGTCGTCAGGAGCCTCGGGGCCGACGACGCGGGCTGGGGATTCATGGTCACCTCGTTCGGCGTCGGGATCGGTCTCGGGATGGTGAGCGCGAACCAGGCCTCGCGTCTCATCGAACGTGTCTCGCTCTTCCCGTGGTCCATCGTCGTCGCCGCCGGCACGCTGTTCGTGCTGGCGGCCATGCCCAACCTCGCCCTCGCCGCCGTCGTCACCGTCTGGCTCGGTGCCTTCTGCGGGCTGGCCTGGGTGACCGGCTACACCTTGTTGCAGGAGAACGTTCGTGACGAGTTCCGGGGGCGGACGTTCGCCTCGCTCACGGTCCTGTCCCGGATGGGGTTGTTCCTCTCCCTCGCCACGTTCCCTACGCTGGCAGGTGTCTATGGCACATTGGGGGCCGGCTCCGAGCTCGGGATCCGACTGGCGCTCGCGACCGCGGGCGTGGCGGTGGCGATCGCCGGGCTCAACACGTGGCGTCTCCTCAAGCGCTACCGGCTCTCCCGTCAACAGCCCCTCACCCTCGTGCCGAAGCTGAAGCGGCCCCCCGCGACCGGGTTCTTCATCGCCTTCGAGGGTGTCGAGGGATCCGGGAAGGGAACCCAGGTCCGCATGGCGGAGGAGTTCATGCGGTCGGAGGGCTACGACGTGCTGGTCACCCGAGAGCCGGGGGGAACGGCGGTCGGCGAGCGGGTCCGAGACCTGCTCCTCGACCCCGAGACGGGGAAGCTCGACGCGAGGGCCGAGGCGCTCCTGTTCGCCGCGTCCCGCGCGCAGACGGTCTATTCGGTGATCCGCCCCGCGCTGGCGGAAGGGAAGGTCGTGATCTGCGACCGGTACGTCGACTCGTCGCTCGCGTATCAGGGGTGGGGACGGGGGCTGGGGGAGCCGGACGTCCTCACCCTGAACGTGTGGGGGACACAGGGCTTGTTCCCCGACCTCGTGATCCTGCTGCATCTGGAACCGGAACGGGGGCTGCTGCGGTCCACGGAACCGCCGGACCGGATGGAGCTCGAGGGACAGGACTTCCACGCCAAGGTTGCCGACGCCTACCTGAAGATCGCCGAAGAGCACCCGGAGCGCTTCGTCGTGATCGAGGCGGACAAGCCCCCGGCGGAGGTCTTCGACGCCGTGCGGGCCGCGCTCGAGAAAGCGTTGGCTGAGCGAGAGGACGGCGGCGGCACCGGAGCGCTCAGGCCCGCCACCGGTCCCGTCGACGGCGAGCGCGCCGTGGCCCCCGACGAGGACGCGCCCTCGTCCGACGCGAGGCCGGCCGACTGACGTCGTCGGTGGGCCGCGATAGCGTGCGGCCGTGAGCGTCCCCGTCCTCGATCGCGTCCCGGGCCAGGCGTCGGCGATCGCGTTCCTGATCGGTGCGACCGAGCGCCCCCATCACGCCTACGTGTTCGCGGGTCCCGAGGGCAGCGGGAAGTCGCTCGCCGCTCGGGCGTTCGTCGCCGCGCTGCTCTGCACGAACGGAGGGTGCGGAGCGTGCCGCGACTGCCGTCTCGCAGAGGAGGACCATCACCCGAACCAGTTCCTCATCGAGCCGGAGGGTCGTGACATCCACGTCGACACCATCCGGGCCGAGGTCTGGCAGCCGGCCTACCGCACGGCGCCGGAGCCCGGGAGGAAGCTGTTCGTCGTTCGTGAGGCCGACCGCCTTTCGCCGCAAGCCGCCGACACGTTGCTGAAGGTGCTGGAGGAGCCCCCCGCCGACGCCGTGCTCCTGCTGCTCTCGGCGCGGGCCCACGAGCTGCCGGAGACCGTCCTGTCGCGCTGCCACATCGTCACGTTCACCGCGCTGCCGGAGGCGTTCGTCGTGGAGGAGCTGATCCGAGGGGGCTCGGACGAGGTCCGCGCGCGGCTGGCCGCGCGCCTGGCGGGCGGGAATCTCGGCCGTGCACGGCGGCTGGCCGGCTCCGAGGAGGGACTTCGGTTCCGTGACGCTGCGCGGGCCGCGATCGAGCTCGCGGTCGCGGGTCCGGCCGGTGCCCTCGAGGCCGCGAGCGTCGTCCTGCAAGCGGCCGGCGACTACAAGAAAGGGATGAAGGAGGAGCTCAAGCAGGATCTCGCACCCTTCCTGGACGATCGTGGTCAGCCCGAGGAGGCGTACCGCGGCCCGATCAAGCGCCTCGAGATCAGGTTCCAACGGCGCGAGCGCCGGGCCGAGCGGGACTACGTGGATTGGGTGCTGCTCGGTGTCTCGGCGCTGCTCCGCGATGCCGTCGCCGCCGAGGTCGGCGGCGGGATCGAGGTCCTGCTCAACCCCGACCTGGCGGGTGGGGGCGGCGCGCGCCTCCCCGTCGTCCGTGCGGCCCGCGGCATGGCGGCCGTCGAGGAGGCGCGCGCCGCCCTCGCCGACGACATCAACCTGAACACGCGCCTCGTCCTCGAGCGAGCGTTCCTTCGCCTCGGCGACGTTGCCGCGTAAGGTCCATCGGGGGACGCCAACTGTGGTGCTGGCACCACTGGCGCATCCTCCCGGCGGTGGGACGCTTGCCGTATGGAGGAACCGATGACCGTGCGAGTTCTCATCGTCGACGACCAGGAGCCCTTCCGCATGGCCGCCCGGATGGTGGTCGAGGCGACCGAGGGCTTCGACGTCGTGGGCGAGGCCGAGACGGGCGAGGACTCCGTCACGATGGCCTCCGCCCTCACGCCGGACCTCGTCTTGATGGACGTGAACCTTCCCGGGATCAACGGCCTCGACGCCACACGCCAGATCCTCGCCGACAACGCGAACAGCGCGGTCGTCCTGCTCCTGTCGACGTACGAGGAGGAGGAGTACGCGCCGCGCGCGGCGGAGTGCGGCGCCGCCGCCTATATCCCCAAGTCTGTGTTCGGGCCCGACCGCCTGGAAGAGGCGTGGGCCGCCGCACGCGGCGCCGCCTGACCTCTGTTCAAGAGATCGGCACGCTCCCGTTGACCGCCGTGCCCTGCCCGACGGTGCTCACGATGTCGAACGTGCCGCCGAGGGCGTCGAGACGATCCGCGATCCCTTGGAGCCCCGTGCCGTGTGTCGCGGATGCGGGGTCGAAGCCCACGCCGTCGTCGGTGACCGCGAACGAGAGACGACCGTTGCTCCGAGCGAGGGAGATCCTCACCTGCGAGGCCTCCGCGTACTTGGTCACGTTCTGGAGCGCCTCGAGACACGAGAAGTAGATCGCCGCTTCGACGTCCTGGGGGAAGCGGCCGAGATCGCCGGCGTCCACCGAGACCGGAACCGACAGCTTCCGAGCCTGCGCCTCCAACGCGGCCGCGAGGCCCTTGTCCGCGAGGAGGGGTGGATAGATCCCCCGCGCGAGGTCGCGGAGGTCATCGAGCGCCGAGGTCGCCTCCTGTTGGAGTTGGTTGGCGATCTCGGTCGCCTTCGCGGGATCGCGACCGGCGATCTGCTCGAGGAGTCGGAGCTTCACGGTGAGCGCCACGAGCTGCTGCTGCGCCCCGTCGTGGATGTTGCGTTCGAGCTTGCGGCGCTCTTCGTCCTGCGCGGCGACCAACCGCTGGCGCGACGCGCGGAGCTCCTCGATCAGCCGGACGTTCCGAAGGACCAGGCCCGCCTGCGATGCCAGATCGCGTACCAGTCGTTCTTTCGAGGGGTTGATCGGATCGTTCGCGGGCATCGACACCGACAGGGCGCCGAGGAGCTGCCCCCGATCCTGGACCTCGACGGCGCAGTCCGCCGGCAACCGCGGGATGCCACTCCCGCGCACCGCGACCGGCGAAGGATGCGGGCCGTCGGACCAGGCGATCCCCGAGGGCCGGAGCTCGTTCCCGACGTGGAGCCAGACGACGGCGTCCCGGGCTCCCACTGCGTCGGCCAGGACCCGTGCCATCCGAGGCAGGACGTCCTCGGACGCGTACGAGCCGCCGACCCGATCCGAGAACTCCGTCAGGACCTCATAGGGCGTTGCCCGACCCCCGTAGACGACCCGATCGGCGACCCGGCGTGCCACCCGAACGACGGGTAAGAACGCGAGGCCGATCGCGATCGACCCGAGGATCGCCAGCGGGTTCGCTTCGATGAACGCCCCGCCGACGAGGATGGCGAAGACGAAGAAGATCGCGATGAGGACCAGCGCCACGAGCGCGTAGAGCACGGTCTTCTTCACGACGATGTCGAGCTCGTAGAGCCGGTACCGGAGGATCGCGATCGCACAGGCTCCGGGGATGCCGATCGCGAGGACGGCGAAGAAGGCGAAGAACAGGAGGTCGTTGACGGTCGTCGACTCGTTGGGCGCGAGGCCCCAGCCACTGATGATCGCGACGATCAACAACGGGGTCGCGAGCCCGACCGCCGCGACGAACCAGCGCATCTGCTGGCGCTCCTCCCCGACGGACCGTCGGTACCGGAACACCAGCGCGCCGACCGTGGAGAGACCGATCACCAGAAGGAGGAGGCCACCGACGGCGAAGACCGGCTCGAGCACGTTCTCGAGCGCCGGCACGCCGGTCGGGTTGTTGGGCACGGGCCCGGGGAAGTCGACGTCGATCGGTCCCGGGCTCAGGATGGATCCGAGGAGCAGGATCCCTTCGAGGACCGCGATCGCGATCGCGACCGGCTTCCATCGGCGCGTGGGGAGCTTCCCGTCGGGGAAGAGCAGGAGGATCCAGGGGACCGGGAACGCGACGAACGTGAAGACCCAGCTCGTGAGCCACGCCGAGAAAAGGATGAACGGGTGGTCGTCCGGTCCTCGCGGGAGGGCGTAGCGCAGGTATTCGTCCGTGAACCCTCCGAGGAGGAATCCGACCCCGATCATCATCAGGAGCCACCCGATCGGGTTCCGCTCGGTCCGGCTGGCGATCAACGCGCCGATCGTCACGTAGCCGACGATCATCACCAACGCGACGCTGAGGAAGAACGGATCCTCCGAGAACGAACCCGTGATGGCGCTCAGCGTGAAGGTGATCACCAGCAGGGCGAGCGTCAGCGCCCACACGATCCACGGCCACCGGCGCGTCATCGGAGCTCTCCTTCGATCGGGAGGCGCCCGACCACCCTCGTCCCGTGGCCGGGAGCGCTGTCGACCTCGATCGATCCTCCGATCGCGTCCAGACGGTCGGCCATCCCCTGCAGCCCGGATCCATAGCTCGTGACGCGAGGGATCGAAGCCGCGCCCGTCATCGACGACCTCGAAGCGAAGCTCACCGGCGTCGCGTGGGCGAGGTCGGATGTCGACCGTCGACGCATCCGCGTACTTGGCCACGTTGTTCATCGCCTCGAGGCAGCAGAAGTACACGGCGGACTCCACATCGGGACCGTAGCGACCGACGCCGTCGGGGTGCATCGCTGACCGGGAGGGACGATTTGCTAGCCTGTGCCTCGAGCGCGGCCGTAAGACCCTGGTCGGCGAGGAGCGGCGGGTAGATCCCTCGAGCGAGGTCGCGGAGGTCCTCGAGCGTCTCGACCGGTCCGCGTCTGGAGATCCCGCCAACAGCTCTCGCGCCTTCGCCGGATCCTTGTCGACCAGCTGTTCGCGCGAGTCGGAGCTTCACCGACAGGGCGACGAGCTGCTGCTGCGCGCCGTCGTGGATGTTCCGCTCGAGCGTGCGCGCACGCTCGTCCTGCGCGGTCACGATCCGGCGCCGGGACTCTCGCAGATCTTCGATCAGCGCGACGTTCCGCAGGACGAGCCCCGCCTGCGCCGCCATGTCCCGGGCTAAGCGTCTCCTTCGTCGGGTTCATCGGATCGTTCGGCGGCAGCGAGATCGGTCAGCGCGCCCAGGAGCTCGCCCTGGTGGCGGACCTCGAAGACGTCGCCGCCGAGGTCGGCGGGAAGGTCGGTCTCGGTGAAGTGGCGCGGGTCCACCGCGGGCGCGTCCGCCGGCCATGACACCTCGGGTCGGAGCTCGTCGGCGATGTGCAGCCAGATACGGGTCGTCTGCGCGCCGGTCGCCTCGCCGAGCAGCTGCGCCATCCGCGGCAGTACGTCGTCCATCGAGTAGGCGCCGCCGACCCGATCGGAGAACTCGGAGAGCACCTCGTAGGGCGTCGATCGCTTCCCGTAGACGAACCTGTTCGCGAGCCGCTGCGCTCGTGGCCGGACCACGAGGAACGCACCGGCCAAGAACGCGGCGATCACGATCGCCGAGACAAACTCGGCGTCCACACCGACGAACTGGACCGGCACGGCGAGGAACACCGCGGCGACCGTGATGAACGCCGCGACGACGATCGCGTATTGCACGGTCTTCCTGACGACGAGGTCGAGGTTCCACAGGCCGTAGCGGAAGATCGCGATCAGGTAGGCGGCGGGGATCCCCACGGCCAACGTCAGCGCCGTCGCCCCGAAGAGGAACTCGAAGACCGCCGCGTCTTCGTACCCGAGCGCTGCGAAGATGAACCCGATGATCCATTGAAGGGCGAAGAACACGCCGGCGACGGACGCGACGTACGCGATCCATCGCATCCGTTGACGATCCTCGCCCGTGGATCGCTTGAACCGCAGTCGAACGGCGAACACTGTGGAGAACGCCGAGATCAGGGCGACCACGGCACCGACGCCGATCAGTGTCGGGCCACATCGGCGAGCGCGTCGACGCCGAACGGGTTCTCGTAGAGGATCCCCAGCTCGATCCAGTTGTTGAACGGCCCCGGGCGGAAGAGGAACGCGAGGATGGCAAGCGCCGTGCCGCCGACGAGGCCGATCACGGCCCAGCGCCATCGACGGCTCGGCGGATGCCCGTCCGGATAGAGCAGGAAGAGCAGCGGGAGCATCGCGATCGGGATAGAGCGCGTACTCGCCCGCGAACGCCCAGAAGCCGACGAGGGGGATCGACCCGGGATCGCGCCTTGATGCCGTAGGCCGACGAGCGACTGGGTCAAGCGTGATCAGAGGGAAGCCGGGCCCGGTGATGAGGAACAACCAACCGGCCCAGTGGCGAGGTTGCTCGCCAGAGGATCAGGACCCCGACACCGAGCCAGAGCATGATGAAGAGGAGCAGGACCGCGAACACCGCGTTGAACCCGCCTCCGGTGAACGTGGCGCCGCCCTCGCGGTCCCGCTCGACCTCGTCGAGTACCTCGGCCATCCGCGGCGTCGAGCGATCGCCGACGACGACGATCTGTCCGGGCTCGATCCGGTTGCTCGCCGCGATCTGGATCGGGATGGAGGTCACGATCGCCAGGAGGCTCAGCACCCAGATCGAGACGGCGATCGTTCGGACGGTTCGTCGGCTCACGTCGCGACCTCTTCCGCCAGCACGCGCGCGGGAAGCGTCCCCGTCACGGTCGTGCCCGCCGACGGTGCGCTCTCGATCGTGAGCGCGCCGCCGAGCGCAGCCATCCGGTCCTGCATGATCCGCAGCCCCTCGCCGCCCTTCACGCGTGTCGGTTCGAAGCCTGACCCGCGGTCGCGGACGGAGAAGGAGACCTCGCCCGGGCGCGTGCGTGAGCGTTAGGTCGACCCGACGACCGGGAGCGTGTCGCTCGGCGTTCTGAAGCGCTTGGACGCAGCAGAAGTAGATGGCCGCCTCCACCGCCGCGTCGTACCGCGTGTCCGGTGTGCCGCCCAGGATCGAGAGGTGCGTCTCGTTGCCGGCGCGGCGCGCGAGCGCGCCGAGCGCGGCCGCGAGACCCTCGTCGGACAGCAGCGGCGGGAAGATCCCGCGTGCGACCTCGCGGAGGTCGTCCAGCGCGATGGTCGTGCGCTCGCTCAGGCGCTCCAGGGACCCTCGCACGCCGTCGGGATCCGCGACGACGCGCGTCGCGTCGTCCCGGATCTCGTCCCGGATCGTCGCGATCTCGGCGCCGACACCGTCCCGGAGCTCCTGCTCGAGCCGGCGCCGCTGCGCGTCTCGGACCGTGACGAGGCGCTCCCGCGAACGCCGAAGCTCGCCGGTCTGCGCTGAGAGCTCTTCCGCCCGCCGCGCGAGGTCCACGGAAAGGCGTGCGTTCTCGAGACCGATGCCGGCGTGTGCCGCGAGATCCTCGAGCAGCGTCCGCTCGGTCGGCCGGAGGGGATCGCCGGGGGACTTCGCGACCGCGAGATCCCCGATCGTCTCGCCGCCGTGCTCGATCGGCAGCGTCAGGTCGGGCTCGCCGACTTCGGTCTCCGACGGCCAGGTCGCGGACCGGACCCGGTCGGCGCCCTCGGGACCCGGAAGGAACATCTGGACGCGGGCGGCGCGTGCACCCACACCACGTGCCGTCGCCTCCGCCATGTCCGGGAGGAGCTCGTCGACCGATGGGATCTGCGCGATCCGGTCGCCGAACTCGGCCATCACCTGGTACGGCGTCGACCGCCCGCCGTAGACGAGCCGGTTCGCGAGCCGGTTGAACAGGGACCAGGCAGGCTGCACGGCGATGGCAACCAGGATCGCCGCGCCGAGCCGGAGCGCCTCGTCGGACTCGTCGCCGATCAATGCCCCGAGTCCGATCACGATCGCGCCGTAGACGACCACGATCCCGAGCGCCAAGCCCACGTACGCGATCGTCTTCGAGACGACGACGTCGACGTCGTAGAGGCGGTACTTGAAGATCGCCAGCCCCGTCGCTGCTGGGATGCCCAACACAAGCACCATCAGGAGCGCGATCCAGAGGACATCGGAATCCTCTCCGATGCTGAACAGGTCGAAGACGAACATCGTGAGCATCAGCAGCGCCGCGACGATCGCGACCAGGAGCAACCACGTGATCTGCTGCCGCTCCTCGCCGCGCGCGCGCCGGAACCTGACGACGAGGGAAACCACGGCCGCCACCGCCGACGCGAGGACGATCGCCACCCCGACGTTGAGCAGCAGCGGTTCGAGCGGGCGGAGGAACCCCAGACCGATCGGGTTCGGGATGGAGTACCGGTCGGGCTCCTCGAAGATGTTCACGGGTCGGAAGAGCAGCCAGATCCCGCTCAGGATCGTCCCGGCGGCCCACGTCCAGATCACCCATCGCCATCGGGGTGTCGGGGGTGCGCCGGTGGGGAAGAGGAGGAACAGCATCGGGATCGCGTACGCCATCACGGCGGGGAAGGCGTTCGCGAGCAGCCCTGCGACCTCCGTGCCCGGCAGGCTGGCGACGTACGGCTCCCGGTAGGCGACGTCGATGTAGCCCTCCGCCGGGAGCCCGAGCGCGAGGGCCGCGCCCATCACGAGGAAGACCCAGCCGAGGACGTTGTCGGCCCGGGTGACGATGAGCCTCCCGAGCGTCGAGAAACCGGCAACGACGACGATCACGAGCAGCAGGAAGAACGGATCGGTGTCGCCTTCCTCTCCGGCGACAGCTCCCAAGACGATGGCCAGGAGGACCAGCCCGAGGATCACGAGCGACCCGACGTGGACGATCCGAGCCCACCGGGTCGAGCGCGACATGGCTCGATCGCTCACGCCGGCACCACCTCCGGCACGACGAGCCTCCCCGAGACCGTGGTGCCGCTGTCGGGCATCGACGAGATCGAGACGTCTCCCCCGAAGGCGGCGAGGCGATCCCGCATGTTCTGCAGCCCGGTGCCGGCTGCGGTCGCCGCCGCGTCGAACCCGACCCCGTCATCCCGTACGCTGAACGCGACGCCGTCGTGGTCGCGGGCGAGAGAGACGTGAACCCGCGAGGCTCGAGCGTATTTCGCGGCGTTCTGCATCGCCTCGAGGCAGACGAAGTAGATCGCGGCCTCGATCTCGAGCGGCAGACGGTCGACACCGTCCACGTCGATCTCGATCGGCACGCCCGCCATGCGACCCTGCGTCGCGAGGGCCGGGCCGATCCCGCTCTCCTCCAGCTCGGCGGGATAGATCCCGCTCGCGAGGTCGAGAAGGGTCGTGAGCGCGACGTCCGTCTGTTCGCTCAGGTCACGGAGCTGTCCGGCGGCCTTCTCCGGATCCTTCGAAGCCGTGGCGCCGGCCAGACGGAGCTTCACCGCGAGGGCGACAAGATGCTGCTGTGCGCCGTCGTGGATGTTCCGCTCCAGCCGCCGTCGCTCCGCGTCGTGTGCCTGGACGATCCGCATCCGCGACTCCCGGAGCTCGTCGGCCCTCGTCGACAGCTCGTCCACTCGGGCCCGCAGCTCGCTCGTGAGCGCCAAGTTCCGTACGACGAGGGCGGTCTGCGCCGCGAGGTCGGTCACGAGCTTCTCCTCGGCGGGGCGGAGCGGCTGACCGGGCACGGTCCAGAGTCGGATCTCTCCGAGGGACCGCTCCTGGGAGGCGATCGCCCGCACGTCGGGATCCGTGGACGGCACGTCTTCGTCGGGCCAGGCTGCGGCCAGGTGGGCCTCGCCACCGGTCTGAAGCCAGATCTCCACGTGGGTCGCGCCGACCCCTTCCGCGATCACGCGGGCGGTTCGCGGGACCACGTCGTCGGCCGCGTACGACGCGCCCACACGATCGCTGAAGCGGGCGAGCACTTCGTACGGCTCGGCGCGATGGCCGAACACGAGCCGGTCGGCGAGACGGACGACCCGTCGCCGGATCGGTTGGAAGAGCGCGGCCACGATCGCCGTGGCGATCAGCGACGGGACGAGCGACTCGGTCGCGATCGTGCCGATCAGCACGACGACGCCGAGGTAGATCGCCGTGACAACCGCGGCGAGCGCGCCGAACACCAGCGTCCTTCGGATCACGAGGTCGAACCCGTAGAGCCGGTATTTCAGGATCGCGATCCCGATGGCGGCGGGGATCCCGACAGCGAGGATCACGAAGAACAGGAAGAACAGGAGGTTGTTGATCGCCTCGAACGGTTCCGACGCGAACGTCGCGACCATCAGGACGAGTCCCACGAGGCCGACGTAGGCGAGCCAACGGATCTGCTGCCGTTCGTCGCCGGACGAGCGACGGAACCGCACGATCAGCGCGATGAGCGATGCGATCGCCGCAGCCAGCGAGCCCCAGCCGCCCACCGTGAGCAGCAGGTCCCCGAGCCACGGGGCCGATCGGATCGCAGTGGGGTTCGCGAGATAGAAGCCCTCGGGCGTGTCGAGCGGCAAGGGGGAGACGATGAAGCCGAGCGCCGCGATCGCGCCCAGGCCGACGATCGCCCAGAGCAGGATGCTCCATCGCGGAGATGGCGGGCGCCCGTCCGGGAAGAGCAAGAGCACGAGCGGGACGGCTACCAGCGGGATCACGAAGGCCCAGCTGTTGAGCCACGCGAGCGGCACCAACACCGTGTCGGATCCGGTCGCGAGGCCGCGGGTGACGAACTCGTCCGCGAACGCCGTGGCGGCGAACCCGGTCGCGATGGCGCCGAAGAGCCAACCCACCGCATTCCGTGGGTGACGCGACGAGATCAGCGCTCCGACGCCGCCGTACCCGAGGACGAGCGCGATCCCCCCGTAGATGAAGACCGCGTCATCGTCGCCCTGGGGGTAGCTCCCCTCGAGCACGACGGCGGCGATCAGCAGCGCCAGATCGAGGGCCAGGAGCGCCCAGGCGATCCGCGCCGCCGTTCGCCCGCTCACGACGTGCCCTCCACGGGAAGGGTGCCGGCGACCGTCGTTCCGCTTCCCGGCGCGCTGCGAACGTCGAGGCGGCCGCCGAGCGCGCCATCCGATCTCGCATGATCTGCAACCCCTCGCCGCTCGAGGTGTGCTCAACGTGGAAACCCGTCCCGCGGTCTCGAACGGAGAACGACACCTCGCCCGGCCCGTGAGAAAGCGTCATGTCCACGCGACGACCGGGTGCATGCCGCTCCGCGTTCTGGAGGGCCTGGACGCAGCAGAAATAGATCGCCGTCTCACATCGGCGCCTCGTAGCGCGTCTCCGGTGTGGCGCCCAGGATCGAGAGGCGGGTGTCGGTGACCCGCTCGGCGCGCGAGCGCGCCGAGCGCGGCCGCGAGACCCTCGTCGGACAGCAGCGGCGGGAAGATCCCGCGTGCGACCTCGCGCAGGTCGTCCAGCGCGATGGTCGTGCGCTCGCTCAGGCGCGCCAGGGACCCTCGCACGCCGTCGGGATCCGCGACGACGCGCGTCGCGTCGTCCCGGATCTCGTCCCGGATCGTTGCGATCTCGGCGCCGACACCGTCCCGGAGCTCCTGCTCGAGGCGGTGCCGCTGCGCGTCCCTGACCGTGACGAGGCGTTCGCGGGACCGCCGGAGCTCCTCGGTCTGCGCCGAGAGTTCCTCCGCTCGATGTTCGAGATCGACCGACAGCCTGGCGTTCTCGAGTCCGATCCCGGCATGCGACGCGAGATCCTCGAGCAACGTTCTCTCGGTCGGCCGGAGGGGATCGCCGAGCGACTTCGCGATCGAGAGATCCCCGATCGCCTCGCCAGCGTGCTCTATCGGCAGCGTCAGGTCGGGTTCGCCGACGTCGGTCCCCGACGGCCACGTCGCCGACCGCACGCGGTCCGGTCCCTCCGGGCCTGGCAGGATCATCCGAACGCGAGCGGCGCGCGCCCCGACGCCGTTCGCCGCCGCCTCCGCCATGTCGGGGAGCAACTGGTCGACCGACGGGATCTGAGCGATCCGATCGCCGAACTCGGCCATCACCTGGTACGGGGTTGACCGTCCGCCGTAGACGATGCGGTTCGCGAGCCGGTTGAAGAGCGACCAGGCCGGCTGCACGGCGATGGCGACGAGGATCGCCGCGGCGAGCCGGAGCGTCTGGTCCGACTCGTCGCCGATCAACGCCCCGAGTCCGACCACGATCGCGCCGTAGACGACCACGATCCCGAGCGCCAAGCCCACGTACGCGATCGTCTTCGAGACGACGACGTCGACGTCGTAGAGGCGGTACTTGAAGATCGCCAGCGCCGTCGCTGCCGGGATGCCCAACACGAGCACCATCAGGAGCGCGATCCAGAGGACGTCGGAATCCTCTCCGATGCTGAACAGGTCGAAGACGAACATCGTGAGCATCAGCAGCGCCGCGACGATCGCGACCAGGAGCAACCACGTGATCTGCTGCCGCTCCTCGCCGCGCGCGCGCCGGAACCTGACGACGAGGGAAACCACGGCCGCCACCGCCGACGCGAGGACGATCGCCACCCCGACGTTGAGCAGCAGCGGTTCGAGCGGGCGGAGGAACCCCAGACCGATCGGGTTCGGGATGGAGTACCGGTCGGGCTCCTCGAAGATGTTCACGGGACGGAAGAGCAGCCAGATCCCGCTCAGGATCGTCCCGGCGGCCCACGTCCAGATCACCCATCGCCATCGGGGTGTCGGGGGTGCGCCGGTGGGGAAGAGGAGGAACAGCATCGGGATCGCGTACGCCATCACGGCGGGGAAGGCGTTCGCGAGCAGCCCTGCGACCTCCGTGCCCGGCAGGCTGGCGACGTACGGCTCCCGGATAGGCGACGTCGATGTAGCCCTCCGCCGGGAGCCCGAGCGCG
>CAVVSH010000009.1:0-167452 GCA_963750945.1 uncultured Actinomycetota bacterium
GGCCGGGCCAACAGATAGGTTCTCCCCGTCTGACAGGCGGTCACGAGATGAACGGTCAACCGGTCGAGCGGGAGCAGCGGGTCACACCCCTGGAGCTCCTCTTCGACCTCGTCGTGGTCTTCGCGTTCACGCAGGTCACGCGGCTCATGGCGGAGGACCTCACGTGGCGCGGCCTAGGACATGGGCTCCTGGTCCTCGCGGTGATCTGGTGGGGCTGGGTCGGCTTCGCCTGGCTGACGAACGTGCTCGAGCCCGAGGAGGGCAGGGTTCGCGCGGGGATGTTCGGGGCGATGGCCGCCATGCTCGTCGTGGCGTTCGCGGTTCCAGGAGCGTTCGGCGCGAACGCGGTGCTCTTCTCGGTGGCGTACGTACTCGTGCGCCTGCTCAACCTCGTGTTGTACGTGATCGCAGGTCAGCGCGACCCCGGCTTCCTGCGAGCGGTCGGCCGGCTCGCGCCGGTCGCTGGAGTCGGACTGGCGCTGCTCCTCGTCTCGGCATGGACGCACGGACCGTGGCAGGAGGCGCTCTGGGTCGTAGCGCTCGCGGTGATCTACGGGAGCGCTCTGGTCGGTCATGGGCAAGGCTGGCACATCTCCCCGGCCCACTTCACCGAGCGGTACGGCCTGATCGTCATCATCGCGTTGGGTGAGTCGGTCTTCGCGATCGGCTTCGGAGCGTCGGGCGTCCGGCTCACGTTCGGTCCCGTGTCGGCCGCGATCCTCGGCATCGTCGTGATCGCCGCGCTCTGGTGGGCGTACTTCGACGTGATAGCTGTCCAGGCGTACCGCATGCTCTCGCAGACGAGCGGCGCGAGGCGGACCCGCCTCGCCCGCGACCTCTACAACTACCTGCACCTGCCCATGATCGCCGGGATCGTGCTGTTCGCACTCGGCCTCGAGGAGACGATCCGGCACGTCGACGAGCCGCTCTCCATGATCCCGGCGGTGGCCCTGTGCGGCGGCCTCTCGCTCTACTTCCTCACGCACGTCGCGCTCCGGGTGCGCCTCGTCCACTTCATCCGCCACACGACGGAGGACCGACCGGGATACGTCGGGCCGGGACGGCTCGCGGCCGGCCTCGCGATGCTCGCGGTGCTCCCTGCCGCGCTCGAGCTGCCGGCGCTCGCGTCACTCGCACTGGTGGCCGCGATCTGTGCCGCCTTGATCGCCTGGGACGTCATCCATTACCGGGAGGATCGGAGCGAGGTCCGGCAGGCACGCCCGTAGCCGGTCACGATGTGTCGGATCGAGCAGGGCTGACCGCACCGACTACCGACCCTCGAGGAGCTCCTTCAGCCGCTCGAGGTCCTTCGTGTTCTCACGCCGCATCGCCTTCGCCATCACAGGTGTCAGTGCCTTGGCGAAGCCGGAGGGCTCCCCTCGATTCCGAAGGCCGACGCGGGTGCCGCCGCCGGGGGCGTCCTCGAACGTGTAGGTCGTCTCCATCGAGAACGGCCCGTCCGCCGTGCCCATCACCAGCTTCTCGCCCGGGACGAGCTCGCGGAGCTCGTAGGTGTAGACGAGATCCCGCCCGAGGAACCGGGCTCGGAACCGCATACGCGACCCGACCGCGGCGGGCGGGGACGTCTCCCACTCGACCGACCGGATGTTGCGGTACCACTCGGTGGCGTTGGTGGGATCCGAGGTGAACGCGGCGACCTCGTGGCGCGGGCGGTCGATCACGGTCTCGGTCCGGACGTCGACGAGCACGTCGATCAGATCTCTTCCCGCGTGGCGGCGAGCACGGCCGAGAGTCGGTCCAGGATCGCGCCCCATCCGCCGGCGTGCGAAGCTCGCTCGTCCGGAGGCAACCGGTCGTGCTCGAGGACGAGCCGCGTCTTCCCTTCCTCGTCGCTCAGCTCGACGGTGACGACTGTCGGATAGGCGCCGGTGAAGCGGGATCGCCACGTGAACACGAGCCGCGTCGGCGGCCGCACTTCGAGGAACTCACCCTCGTGCTCGAGGCGGACGTCGCCCTCGACCATCACGACGCGCAGGCGGCCCCCGACGACGGCGTCCGCCTCCACCTCCGCATGGCCGACCGGTGAGAACCACTCGGCCATCCGCTCGGCATTCGTCATCGCATCGAAGACGTCCTCGATCGGAGCGGGGAGCAGGCGTTCGACGCGGATCGGCTCGTCGTCGCCGGTCACGAGCGCTTCCCTCGGCGGAGGTGAGCCTCGAGCGCATCCAGCCGGTCCTCCCAGAAAGAGCGATACGTGTCGATCCAGACCCTCGCGTCCACGAGCGGGCGGGGCTCGAGGGTCACGATCCTGGTCCGACCGACCTGCGTGCGCGACACGAGGCCCGCATCTTCGAGGACTCCGATGTGCTTCGAGACGGCCGCGAGCGACACGTCGAACGGCGCGGCGAGGGCGGTGACTGTGGACGGGCCACCCCTGAGCTCGTCCAGGAGTTCGCGCCGGACAGCGTGCGAGAGCGCTCCGTAGGTGTCGTCCAGGAGCGCCGAGCGACGTTCAACCATCTGGTTGAACGTTATCACGGAGGCGCGATCACCGGCTCGGGAGCGAGCGGGGCAGCCCGAACCAGGGGAGCACGCTGGTGTCGAAGCGGGTCACGGAACTGATCCGGTCGCCGGCGAGGGTGAGAACCAGCAGGCCGGTCCCGTGGCGGATCCCGGACGGGGCGCGCAGGTAGGCGCCGAACGCCGGCTGACCGTTGGCTCGCGTCGGCACGAGGTCGAACCTCCGGCCTGAGCCGATCATGGTCGCGTAGAAGCGAGTGGCGACCTCGATGCCCTCGTACTCGAGCGGGAGCGGCGGCATCGAGAGGAAGACGTCGTCAGTGAGCAGGGCGACCAAGGAGTTGAGATCGCCGGACTCGTACGCGCGGACGAACTCCGCCACCGTCGCCTGTTCGGAGGGTGAGTCGGGCGTCGGAGCCGCTTCGCGGTCGGCATCGGTCGAGAGCCGGCGCTGCAGGCCGGCGCGGGCTCGCTTCAGGAGGCTGTTGACCGAATCGATCGTCGTGTCGAGCATCTCGGCCACCTCGTTCGCGTGGAAGCCGAGGACGTCGCGCAGGACGAGCACGGCCAGCTGGCGAGGCGGCAGGACCTGAAGCGCGGTCACGAAGGCCAGGGAGATCGTCTCGGCCTGTTCGTACCGAGCCTCCGGCCCCAGCGGGAGGTCCATCACACCCTCGAGGAGGGCGTCGGGGAACGGCTCGAGCCAGACGATCTCGCCCAGCCGGGTCGGCTCAGGAGGCTGATACTCGGCGATGTTCCACTCCTGGGCCGGGCGCCGGCTGGCCGAACGACGCGCGTTGAGGCACCGGTTCGTGGCGATCCGGTAGAGCCATGTGCGGATCGAGGCCCGTTCCTCGAACCTTCCGAGGCCCTGCCACGCGGCCACGAGCGTCTCCTGGAGGACGTCCTCGGCGTCCTGGAGGGATCCGAGCATCCGGTAGCAGTGCACCTGGAGCTCCCGGCGGTACGGCTCGATCAGCTCCTGGAACGCCTCGCCGTCCCCGGCGCGCGCCTTGTCGATCAGGTCGCCCGTCACCGCTCCACCCTAGCCCCGCGCCCCTCGCTCTCATCCTCCTGCGTACGGACACCGCGGTGGTCGCGAAATGGGCGGCCCGAGAGCGCCCAGTCTGCGTTCGCGGCGGTGTCGAAGGAGGCAGAACCGCGACACAAGGAGGGAAGAGCCATGACCTATCACACGATCGGAACGCGCGAGGAGTGGCTCGCGGCACGCGAAGAGCTCCTCAAGCGGGAGAAGGAGCACACCAGGCTGGGCGACGAGCTCGCGCAACAGCGTCGGGACCTGCCCTGGGTGCGGGTGGAGAAGGACTACCGCTTCGAGACGGACGATGGGGAGAAGTCGCTCGCCGAGCTGTTCGACGGACGGTCCCAGCTGCTCGTGTACCACTTCATGTTCGGCCCGAGCTACGAGGCCGGTTGCCCGATCAACTCGTCGATCGCCGACTCGATCGACGGCGTCGTCCCGCATCTGCGGGCGCGTGACGCGACGTTGCTCCTGGTCTCGCAGGCACCGATCGAGAAGCTCCAGGGATACAAGCGCCGCATGGGCTGGCAGATCCCGTGGGTCTCGGCCTCGCCCGGCGACTTCAACTTCGACCTCGGCTTCTCGCAGACGGAGGAGCAGTCACGCGAAGCGGTGGCGCGGATCGAGCTCCCGTCACAGACGGTGGACGCCTACCCGCCGGTCGTCGAGAGCAACGCCCGCTCGTCGGGGACCGACATCGTCGGGTACCTCACCGAGAGCCCGGGATTCAGCACGTTCGTCCGGGACGGCGACGACGTCTTCCACACGTACTCGACGACGTGGCGCGGACTGGAGTTCGTCATGACGTACTACCCGATCCTGGACCACGCGCCGAAGGGGCGAGACGAGGGGGACGACGACTGGCAGCTCTGGATCCGTCGGCACGACGAGTACGGGAGCGAGTGATGCTGAAGGACAGGGTCGCGGTGATCTACGGAGCCGGGGGCGCGATCGGCGGAGCGGTCGCCCAGGCCTTCGCGCGCGAGGGGGCGAGGGTCTTCCTCACGGGCAGGAACATCTCGCCGGTCGAGCTCGTCGCCAAGCAGATCGTCGCGGACGGCGGATCCGCAGAGGCGGCGGAGGTCGACGCGCTCGACGAGCGGGCCGTGGACGACCATCTCCGGTCCGTGGTCGATGAGGCTGGTCGCGTCGACATCTCGTTCAACGCGGTCGGGATCGCGAACGCGGGGATCCTGGGCATCCCGCTGGTCGACCTCGACGCCGAGCGGTTCTTCGAGCCGATCACCAGTGCCGTCGGGTCGTACTTCCTGACCGCACGCCTGGCGGCCCGTCGGATGATCCCGAACGGGTCGGGGGTGATCATGACCGTCACCGCCACCCACGCGCGGGAGGGCCTCCCGCTGGTGGGTGGGTACGGCCCCGCGCAGGCCGCCAAGGAGGCGCTCACTCGAGACCTGTCGGCCGAGCTCGCACCTCACGGCATCCGTGTCGTCGGGCTGCGACCTCAGGCGATGCCGGAGACACGCACGATCAGGGACGCCTTCGAGCCCCGCGCCGAGGCATCGGGGATGACCTGGGACCAGTGGCAGGAGATGCTCGCGAGCAGGACCCATCCGCGACGGCTGATGACGCTCGAGGAGATGGCGGATGTGGCCGCGTTCATGGCGTCCGATCAGGCGAGCGGGATGACGGGGACGACCGTCAACCTGACGATGGGACGCCTGGACGACTAGCAGATGCCCCTGAGCTCACCTCTCACGGTGATCGCGACGCGAGCCGATCGGCGAGCTCACGGAACAGCGTGAGCCATGCGTCGTTCTCGATGCCCCAGTCGCTTCCGTTCCGAACGATGACCACGTCCGCGTCCGGTGCCACGTAGATGTACTGGCCGAGATTGCCAAGCGCATAGAACCGCTCGGATCGTTGGTCGTCGACCCACCAGAAGTACTGGTAGTACCCCGCCGGATCCGTCGCGTCGCCTGCGGTCGCCGCCTCTGCCCAGCCCTCAGACACGATGCGAGTGCCGTCCCACTGCCCGCGATGGAGGAACAACAGACCGAAACGGGCGTAATCCACGGGCGTCGCGTTGAAACCGCTCTCCAGCTTCTCGAAGCCGGACCGAGCCGAGTCCAAGCTCCACGACGCGTCCGACTCCGCGCCGAGCGGCTCCCACAACCTCGTGGCCACGTACTCGGAGACCGGCATCCCGGTCGCCCGTTCCACCACGAGTCCGAGCAGGAGCGGGTTGTAGTTGTTGTAATGCCAGATCTCGCCCGGCGGACCCTCGATCACCGTTTCCTCGAGCGCCGCCTTCCGTAGGTCGACGCCGTAATAGGTCGTGACGTCGTCCCCCCATGGGACCGGGATCTCCGCCTCTTCGTACCGGAGGCCCGAGGACATCGTGAGCAGGTCGCGGAGGGTGATCCGCTCGAACCGCCGATCGCGCTCCAGGAGCTCGGGAACGTAGTCGGTCACCGGGTCCTCGATGCTGTCGATCGACCCCTCGTCGACCGCGATCCCGATGGCCGTCGACAGGATCGACTTCGCAACCGAGAACGAGGTCTGCAGCGTGTCGCGATCCGATCCGTGGAAGTAGCGCTCGTACACGAGGCGGTCCTCGTGCGCGACGACGAAGCCCAGCGTGTCGTTCGTCCGGAGGAACCGGTCGAAGTCGCCGTCGTCGATCACGTCGGCCATCGAGTCGTCGAGGTCGAGGTCGGCACCGGACAGGAGCGGGCTCTCCGTCTCCCCGGTGGGGATCGGACGGGACGGGAACCGGTACTGGTCCCCGACGTCCGCATCCATCCAGACCATCGCCCGCGCCGTCGTCGAACGCTGGACGGACGCCAGCGCCCAGCCGTAGACGACGGCCACGGCGCCCACGAGGATCGCGGTCGCGATCACGATCCGGCGGAGCCATCGACGGCGGCGCACGACCGCCATCATCACTTCACCTTCTTGCGACGGTAGCGCTCGCGTTCCGCAGGCGTGAGGTGCTCCATGGCGTAGCGCAGCGTCGTGGCCGCCATCATCCCGGCATGGTCCCCGAGGAAGCTCCTGAGTCGCCCCACGTCCTTCTTGCCGGCCTCCCGGAGTAGACCGCCCGTCGCCTTCTGGACGTACGGATCGTCGTCGTCGAGGAGCAGCTTCGCCAGCTCGAACGTGTCCTCGACGTCGCCCTTCCGAACGAAGTACAGCGTGCTCACGATGGCTGTGCGCCGCTCCGATAGGGCTCTTCGAGCGCGCGAGTCGGTAGAGCACCTTCCGGGGCTTGTCCCAGAGGTAGCGGCCGACGACGTGCGGCGCACCGAGATCCACGAGATCCCACGAGTCGATGGCGTCCGAGCGCCGGAGGTAGAGATCGTAGAGCTCCTTCCTGCGCGCCTCTGGCGTCGCGTTCCGGCGAGCCTGCTTGTCCATGACGCTGAGCGCACCGACCCGGACCTCATGGACCGGGCTGTCCAGCAGCCGGTCGATCTCCTCGGGCGCCATGTCGATGAAGGTCTTGGCCAGCTCGAAGATGCTGCCCATCCGGATCGCGAAGGAGCTTCCGTCGGCGTCCGTGCGGCGCCGTCCCGCGCTGTGCGCCCTCAGGAAGTCCGGGCGAGCCGGCGGCTCGACCAGCGCGGCCAACCGCTCCACGAATCGATCGGCGGTCAGAGCGATCGTCATCGGTCATCCCGTCGCGAGCATCGCCAGCTGGTCGAGGACCTGCTATCAGGCTGGTTCGACATCGGATCCCTCATCCCCGCCGTAGGTCGGAGCAGTTGCTCCATCCTCGACATCAGGTGCGGTGGTCGACTCCGACTGCCTGTCCTCAGTCCTCGCCTCGGTCTCGCCAACCGGACGCTCGTACCAATCCACGTCCCAGTAGCGACCGAACTTGCGACCCTGTTCGCTGAAGTGCGCGGCGCGGCGGAAGCCGAACCGCTCGTGGAGCGCGACGGACGCGTCGTTGGGCATGCCGATACCCGCGAGTGCGCGATGGACATCCTCGTGGGCGAGCGTATCGAACAACACCCGGTAGAGCGCGCTGCCGACGCCGCGGCCGACGAACGCGTGATCGACGTAGACGCTCGTCTCGACGGTCGTGTCGTACGCGGGCCGAGGTCGATACCGCCCGCTGCGGGCGAAGCCGATCACTCGACCATCGCCCACCGCGGCGAAGACCCGATACCGACCGCCGGAGTGTCCCTCCAACCACTCCCGGCGATGGTCGATCCCAACCGGTTCGATGTCGAACGTCGCGTGTGAGGTCAGGACGTAGTGGTCGTAGATCTCGCTGATCGCGACGAGGTCGCCCTCGACGGCGGGCCGGATCGACTCGATGGTCACGTTGTCATCTTCCGCTCGACGTCCTCACGCGTGGTTACGCCGTGGTTACGTCAGGCGAAGTCGACCGGGAGGCGGTCGCGCGGCTCCAGGACGAAGTGCTGCGACGGCTCGATGGGTGTCTCCGGCGCTCAGTCGGGAAGCAGCGGCACCGAGGGGCCGTGGTCGCGACCGAGGAGCACAGCTCTCGTGATGGCCGCCGATCCGAAACGGTCGCGCACCTCGTCGAGCGTGACATCGACCGGCGGCCGACCGAGCGGCAGAGCGAGCTGGATCGCGCGGTCGTCGGTGAGGTTCGTGAACGTCACGCCGATCAGGGTGATCCCCCTCTCCCGGATCAGCGGCATCGACGACGTGAGCAGCCCTCTGGCGACGGCCAGGACCGTCTCCGTGCGCGCGGTGGCCTCCGCGATCGTGTCCGACCGGGTCACGCGAGAGAAGTCATCGAAGCGCAGCCGGAGCACGACCGTCCGGCACACGCGGTGGGCGGCCCGGAGCCTGCGCGAGAGGCGGTCGATGAACGCGACGAGATCGGTGTCGAGTTCGTCCGGCGATCTCCGTCCGCGGCCGAGTGCGCGCTGGGTTCCGATCGACCGGCGCCGGCGCCCGACCTGCACCGGCCTCGGATCGCGGTTGTGGGCGAGCGCGTGGAGGTGCCGGCCCGCGGCCCGGCCGAGGATCCCGACGAGCGCTGCCTCGCTGAGGGCGGCGACCTCCGCCACGGTCGTGATGGACCGAGCGTGGAGCTTGGCCGCGGTGGCCGGTCCGACGCCCCACAACCGCTCGACCGGCAGTGGGTGGAGGAACTCCAGCTCCCCGTCGGTCGGCACCACGAGCAGCCCGTCCGGCTTGGCGACCCCGCTGGCCACCTTGGCGAGGAACTTCGTCCGAGCGATCCCGACGGTCACGGGGAGCCCCACGCGTTCGAGGACATCCGATCGCAACCGGACGGCGATCTCGAACGGGGTGCCCGAGATCAGCCGAAGTCCTCCGACGTCGAGGAACGCCTCGTCGATCGACAGACCTTCGACGAACGGCGTCGTGTCGTCGAACACCTCGAACAGCGCCTTGCTCGCCTGGCTGTAGGCATCCATCCGGGGGCGGACCACCACCGCGTGGGGGCACAGCCGGAGCGCCTGTGCCCCGCCCATCGGCGTGCGGATCCCGTAGGCCTTGGCTTCGTAGCTGGCGGCGAGGACGACACCTGCCCCGACGATGACGGGCCGGGCTCGCAGCGACGGGTCGTCCCGCTGCTCGACCGATGCATAGAAGGAGTCGACGTCGGCGTGCAGGATCGTGGCGTCTGTTGGCACGAACGTATGCTCGCATCCGATGCCGGCTCCCTCGTCTGCGAGAAGCCGAGGTCGAAGTTGAAGTCGCCGGGCGAGGCCGAGACATCCGCGACGGCTGATGACGCTCGAGGAGATGGCGGATGTGGCCGCGTTCATGGCGTCCGATCAGGCGAGCGGGATGACGGGGACGACCGTCAACCTGACGATGGGACGCCTGGACGACTAGCAGATGCCCCTGAGCTCACCTCTCACGGTGATCGCGATGCGAGCCGATCGGCGAGCAAACGGAACAGCGTGAGCCATGCGTCGTTCTCGATGCCCCAGTCGCTTCCGTTCCGAACGATGACCACGTCCGCATCCGGTGCCACGTAGATGTACTGGCCGAGATTGCCAAGCGCATAGAACCGCTCGGATCGTCGATCGTCGACCCACCAGAAGTACTGGTAGTACCCCGCCGGATCCGTCGCGTCGCCTGCGGTCGCCGCCTCTGCCCAGCCCTCAGACACGATGCGAGTGCCGTCCCACTGCCCGCGATGGAGGAACAACAGACCGAAACGGGCGTAATCCACGGGCGTCGCGTTGAAACCGCTCTCCAACTTCTCGAAGCCGGACTGAGCCGAGTCCAAGCTCCACGACGCGTCCGACTCCGCGCCGAGCGGCTCCCACAACCTCGTGGCCACGTACTCGGAGACCGGCATCCCGGTCGCCCGTTCCACCACGAGTCCGAGCAGGAGCGGGTTGTAGTTGTTGTAGTGCCAGATCTCGCCCGGCGGACCCTCGATCACCGTTTCCTCGAGCGCCGCCTCCCGCAGGTCGACGCCGTAGTAGGTCGTGACGTCGTCCCCCCATGGGACCGGGATCTCCGCCTCTTCGTACCGGAGGCCCGAGGACATCGTGAGCAGGTCGCGGAGGGTGATCCGCTCGAACCGCCGATCGCGCTCCAGGAGCTCGGGAACGTAGTCGGTCACCGGGTCCTCGATGCTGTCGATCGACCCCTCGTCGACCGCGATCCCGATGACCGTCGACAGGATCGACTTCGCAACCGAGAACGAGGTCTGCAGCGTGTCGCGATCCGATCCGTGGAAGTAGCGCTCGTACACGAGGCGGTCCTCGTGCGCGACGACGAAGCCCAGCGTGTCGTTCGTCCGGAGGAACCGGTCGAAGTCGCCGTCGCCGATCACGTCGGCTATCGAGTCGTCGAGGTCGATGTCGACACCGGACAGGAGCGGGCTCTCCGTCTCGCCGGTGGGGATCGGACGGGACGGGAACCGGTACTGGTCCCCGACGTCCGCATCCATCCAGACCATCGCCCGCGCCGTCGTCGAACGCTGGACGGACGCCAGCGCCCAGCCGTAGACGACGGCCACGGCGCCCACGAGGATCGCGGTCGCGATCACGATCCGGCGGAGCCATCGACGGCGGCGCACGACCGCCATCATCGCTTCACCTTCTTGCGACGGTACCGCTCGCGTTCCGCAGGCGTGAGGTGCTCCATGGCGTAGCGCAGCGTCGTGGCCGCCATCATCCCGGCATGGTCCCCGAGGAAGCTCCTGAGTCGCCCCACGTCTTTCTTGCCGGCCTCCCGGAGTAGACCGCCCGTCGCCTTCTGGACGTACGGATCGTCGTCGTCGAGGAGCAGCTTCGCCAGCTCGAACGTGTCCTCGACGTCGCCCTTCCGAACGAAGTACAGCGTGCTCACGATGGCTGTGCGCCGCTCGGTAGGACTCTTCGAGCGCGCGAGTCGGTAGAGCACCTTCCGGGGCTTGTCCCAGAGGTAGCGGCCGACGACGTGCGGCGCACCGAGATCCACGAGATCCCACGAGTCGATGGCGTCCGAGCGCCGGAGGTAGAGATCGTAGAGCTCCTTCCTGCGCGCCTCTGGCGTCGCGTTCCGGCGAGCCTGCTTGTCCATGACGCTGAGCGCACCGACCCGGACCTCATGGACCGGGCTGTCCAGCAACCGGTCGATCTCCTCGGGCGCCATGTCGATGAAGGTCTTGGCCAGCTCGAAGATGCTGCCCATCCGGATCGCGAAGGAGCTTCCGTCGGCGTCCGTGCGGCGCCGTCCCGCGCTGTGCGCCCTCAGGAAGTTCGGGCGAGCCGGCGGCTCGACCAGCGCGGCCAACCGCTCCACGAATCGATCGGCGGTCAGAGCGATCGTCATCGGTCATCCCGTCGCGAGCATCGCCAGCTGGTCGAGGACCTGCTATCAGGCTGGTTCGACATCGGATCCCTCATCCCCGCCGTAGGTCGGAGCCGTTGCTCCATCCTCGACATCAGGTGCGGTGGTCGACTCCGACTGCCTGTCCTCAGGCCTCGCCTCGGTCTCGCCAACCGGACGCTCGTACCAATCCACGTCCCAGTAGCGCCCGAACTTGCGACCCTGTTCGCTGAAGTGCGCGGCGCGGCGGAAGCCGAACCGCTCGTGGAGCGCGACGGACGCGTCGTTGGGCATGCCGATACCCGCGAGTGCGCGATGGACATCCTCGTGAGCGAGCGTATCGAACAACACCCGGTAGAGCGCGCTGCCGACGCCGCGGCCGACGAACGTGTGATCGACGTAGACGCTCGTCTCGACGGTCGTGTCGTACGCGGGCCGAGGTCGATGCCGCCCGCTGCGAGCGAAGCCGATCACTCGACCATCGCCCACCGCGACGAAGACGCGATACCGACCGCCGGAGTGTCCCTTCAACCACTCCCGGCGATGGTCGATCCCGACCGGTTCGATGTCGAACGTCACGTGTGAGGTCAGGACGTAGTGGTCGTAGATCTCGCTGATCGCGACGAGGTCGCCCTCGAAGGCGGGCCGGATCGACTCGATGGTCACGTCGTCATCTTCCGCTCGACGTCCTCACGCGTGGTTACACCGTGGTTACGTCAGGCGAGGTCGACCGGGAGGCGGTCGCGCGGATCCAGGACGAGGTGCTGCGACGGCTCGATAGGTGGCTCCGGCGCTCAGTCGGGAAGCAGCGGTACCGACTGGCCGTGGTCGCGACCGAGGAGCACGGCTCTCGTGATGGCCGCCGATCCGAAGCGGTCACGCACCTCGTCGAGCGTGACATCGACCGGCGGCCGACCGAGCGGCAGGGCGAGCTGGATCGCCCGGTCGTCGGTGAGGTTCGTGAACGTCACACCGATCAGGGTGATCCCCCTCTCCCGGATCAGCGGCATCGACGACATGAGCAACCCTCTGGCGACGGCCAGGACCGTCTCCGTGCGCGCGGTGGCCTCCGCGATCGTGTCCGACCGGGTCACGCGGGAGAAGTCATCGAAGCGCAGCCGGAGCACGACCGTCCGGCACACCCGGTGGGCGGCCCGGAGCCTGCGCGAGAGGCGGTCGATGAGCGCGACGAGATCGGTGTCGAGTTCGTCCGGCGATCTCCGTCCGCGGCCGAGTGCGCGCTGGGTTCCGATCGACCGGCGGCGGCGCCCGACCTGCACCGGCCTCGGATCGCGGTTGTGGGCGAGCGCGTGAAGGTGCCGGCCCGCGGCCCGGCCGAGGATCCCGACGAGCGCAGCCTCGCTGAGGGCGGCGACCTCCGCCACGGTCGTGATGGATCGAGCGTGGAGCTTCGCCGCGGTGGCCGGTCCGACGCCCCACAACCGCTCGACCGGCAGTGGGTGGAGGAACTCCAGCTCGCCGTCGACCGGCACCACGAGCAATCCGTCCGGCTTGGCGACGCCGCTGGCCACCTTGGCGAGGAACTTCGTCCGAGCCACCCCGACGGTCACGGGGAGGCCGACGCGTTCGAGGACATCCGATCGCAACCGGACGGCGATCTCGAACGGGGTGCCCGAGATCAGCCGAAGTCCTCCGACGTCGAGGAACGCCTCGTCGATCGACAGACCTTCGACGAACGGCGTCGTGTCGTCGAATACCTCGAACAGCGCCTTGCTCGCCTGGCTGTAGGCATCCATCCGGGGGCGGACCACCACCGCGTGGGGGCACAGCCGGAGCGCCTGTGCCCCGCCCATCGGCGTGCGGATCCCGTAGGCCTTCGCTTCGTAGCTGGCGGCGAGGACGACACCTGCCCCGACGATGACGGGCCGGCCTCGCAGCGACGGGTCGTCCCGCTGCTCGACCGACGCATAGAAGGAGTCGACGTCGGCGTGCAGGATCGTGGCGTCTCTCGGCACGAACGTATGTTCGCATCCGATGCCGACGCCCGCCTAGACCCACAGCAAGACGACCGACGCCACGATCACGGCGGCGAGCAGCAGGTTCACCACGCGGCGACGGCGTTCGTCGGCCACGAACCGTGCGAGCGCCGCCCCGCCGGCCGCCCAGATCGTGAGCGACACGACGATGACACCGACCACGACCCCAGTGAGAAGGGCGATGCCTGCCGGCTTGGGCACGTCTTCAGGCAGGAACGTCCCCACGACGGCGACCGCGAAGACCCACGCCTTCGGGTTCAGCCACTGGAACCACGCGGCCTCCCACACGGAGAGCGGTCGGGCGACCTCGGCCCCGCCGATCATCCCGCTCCCGACGACCCGCCACGCGACGTAGAGCAGGTACGCCGAGCCCGCGATCCTCAGCCCCAGCGAGGCCGCCGGCACCGCCTCGAGGAACGCGCCGATCCCGGCGGCCACGCCGACGACCAGCGCGCCGACGCCGAGCGCCGCTCCGACCACGTGCGGGATCGTCCGGCGGAACCCGAACGAGATCCCCGACGCCCAGAGCACGGCGTTGTTCGGCCCGGGCGAGAACGAGCCCACGAAGGCGAACGCCACCAAGGCCGCCACGTCGCTCAGCAACCGCGGTCCGTCCTCGATGCCATCGCATCTATCGAAGCCGGTGCTGCGCCGAGGGTCTTGTACGTTCTTCACATCGTGGAGCAACGGGCGGATTGGGTTCACGCGTGGAAGCCGGAGGTGCCCGGGATCCACGAGGTCTTCCACGCACGGTTCGCCGACCACGCCTATCCGGCGCACACGCACGACGCCTGGACCGTCCTCACGGTCGACTCGGGTTCGGTCGCGTACGACCTCGAACGGCGACACCGCGGCGTCGTCCGGTCGACGGTCACGCTGCTGCCTCCGCACGTTGTGCACGACGGCCGGCCGGGCGCGACCGACGGGTACCGCAAGCGGGTCCTCTATGTGGGCAGTGAGGTGCTCGGCGAGCATCTGATCGGCCCGGCGGTCGATCGACCGGACGTCCTCGATCCATCGCTCGTCCGAGGGCTCCGGTCACTGCACCGGGCGCTCGCCGATCCGGACGACGTGTTCGAGGCCGAGTCGACCTTCGTGGTGCTGTCCGAGCGTCTCGCGCAGCACCTGGGTGAGGGGACAGAGGAGACGGGCGACCGTCACCGCGACGCGATCTCGGAGGACTTCCGGGACCTCCTCGATGCGAGGGTCGTCGAGGGGATCACGCTTGCCGAGGCGGGGCGCGTCCTCGGCGTCTCACCGGCACACGCCGTCCGGTCGTTCAGCCGGCGGTTCGGGATCCCGCCGCACCGCTACCTCGTCGGGCGGCGGATCGACGTGGCTCGCGGACGCCTGCTAGAAGGTCACCCGGTGGCCCGTGTGGCCGCCGACGTCGGCTTCCACGACCAAGCGCACTTCACGAAGCACTTCAAGCGCCACGTCGGCACCACGCCGGGGACTTATCGGGCCGCCTGAACCGCGGGCTCCCGAGCGCGTCTCACTCGCTGTCGTACTCGTCGTGGCGACGGAGCCAGAGCTGCATCCCGCCGCCTTCGTCGCGGCCCTTCGGCGCCCGATCGAGGATCGGGTAGTAGCCCATCAAGAACTCGAGGCCTCGGGCTTGCGTCGAGTAGGTGTGGTACACGACGCCGTCGTCCTTCGCGAACGAGCTGAAGCCCGGTCCCTCCGTCAGGTAGCCGGCGACGTCCGTGCCGCTCGCGGCCGCGTTTGCATCGAGGATCGGCGGGGCGCCGGCTTCGAGCATCGGCCCGGCGAACTCGTTGACCTGCTCGTCGGTGTACGAGAAGCCCAGGTCGAAGTTGAAGTCGTTGGTGGCGCACGAGACCCACGGGAAGCTCCAGCCCATCCGCTCCCTGTAGGCGAGGAGCCTCTCGATCGGCGCTCGCGAGACGTAGAGCATGGTCGCGTCCTGCGCGTGGAGGTGTGCCAGGACCCCGTTGACGGCGTCGGCCGATGACGAGCAGGTCGGACACCCGGCCCCGTAACTCGGACCGAACATGAAGTGGTAGATGAGCAACTGGGATCTTCCGTCGAAGAGCTCGTCGAGCGTCTTCTGGCCGTCGTCGGTGTCGAAACGGTAGTCCGTTTCCACGGGCACCCACGGCAGCTCGCGTCGCTGCTGCGCGAGCTCGTCGCCGAGCCTCGTGTGCTCCTTCTCGCGAACGAGCAGATGCTCGCGTGCAGCGAGCCACTCCTCACGCGTTCCTGTCTTGTGATCGGTCATCGCTCTCCTCCTCGGTGGTCCAGCCCCCACAGCATCGTCTCTATTGGACGATGTCGTCTCCCGCTCCTAGGGTCGGGGGATGACGAAGCCACCGATCATCTTGGTTCCCGGGTTCTGGCTCGGTGCGTGGGCGTGGGACGAGGTCGCCGCGCTCCTGCGTGCGGACGGCCACGACGTCACCGCGCTCACGCTTCCCGGTCTCGAGTCGGCCGACGCCGATCGGTCCTCGATCACTCTGTCCGACCACGTCGACGCGATCTCCGAGGCGGTGAAGTCGGCGGGCGGTCCCGTCGTGCTCGCGGTGCACAGCGGTACCGGCTTCTCCGGGTACGTCGCGAGCGACCGGGTCCCCGAGGAGATCGCGGCGATGGTGTACGTGGACACCGCGCCGGGCATCCCTCCCCTCGACCCCGACTTCGAAGGCGTGGAGAAGCCGATGTCGTGGGAGGAGATCTCGGCGGAGGAGAACCTCGACGGGCTCAGCGAGGAGCAGCTCGAGACGTTCCGGCAGCGGGCGGTCCCGGAGCCGGGCGGCGTCCTGCGCGAAACCGTCGAGCTGAACAACGACGCGCGGCTCGACATCCCGAGCACCGTGATCGCGACGGGCTACACATCCGAGCAGTACAAGGACGCGATGAAAGAGGGCTACTCGTGGCTCGGTGGGCTCCACGAAGTGCGCAACATCACCTGGGTGGACCTCCCGACGAGCCACTGGCCGATGTGGTCGCGCCCGAAGGAGCTCGCCGGGATCATCGGCGACGTCGCGAAGGCGCACGCCATCCGACGGCTGACCCGTCTCGAGCGTGAGGCGATCGACCCGCTCCGCGGGGCTGACCTAGACTCCGCCGCATGACGGCGTGTTCCAGCTGCGGAGCAGCCAATCAGGCGGACGCGAAGTTCTGCTCGAACTGCGGCTCCGCACTTCCCGCGTCCTCCCCCGCCGACGAGGTGCGGAAGACCGTCACGATCCTCTTCTGCGACGTGACCGGGTCCACGCAGCTCGGCGAGCAACTCGACCCCGAATCCCTCCGGAAGGTCATGGCGAGGTACTTCGACGCGATGCGCGCAGAGATCGAGCTCCACGGTGGATCCGTCGAGAAGTTCATCGGTGACGCGGTCATGGCCGTGTTCGGGATCCCGACCCTGCACGAGGACGACGCGCTGAGGGCCGTTCGAGCGGCCGACGGCATGGGCGAGAGCCTCGAGACGCTGAACGAGGACCTCGAACGCGACTTCGGCGTGCGGCTGGCTTCACGGATCGGCGTGAACACCGGCGAAGTCCTCGTGGGGCCGGGGTCGGCCGATTTCGGCCGCGTGACCGGAGACGCGGTCAACACCGCGGCTCGCTTGGAGACGGCAGCGCAGCCGGGAGAGGTCCTGATCGGCGCCGATACCTACCCGCTCGTCCGCGATGCGGTCGATGTCGAGTCCGTCGAGCCCCGCAACGTGAAAGGCAAGGCGGAGCCGGTCGAGTGCTATCGATTGGTCGGCGTCCTCGCGGGAACGGCGCCGCCGCCGCGAGCATTCACGTCGCCGATCGTGGGCCGGGAGCGCGAGCTCGAAGACGTCGAGCGTGCGTTCGAACGCTCGGTCCAGGATCGAACGTGCATGCTGTTCACCGTCCTCGGTGCCGCCGGTGCCGGGAAGTCGCGCCTCGTCGAGGAGTTCCTGAGTCGCGTCGGCGAGTCCGCCCAGGTCCTCGTCGGCCGGTGCTTGCCCTACGGGGAGGGGATCACCTACTGGCCCGTGGCCCAGGCCCTGCGAGCCACGTTGGAGCTCCATGACTTCGACGAACCGGAGCAGGTTCGATCCCGTCTCGACGGGATCCTCGCCCGAGAGGATCACGCCGACGCGATCGCGGCCCGGCTCTCCGAAGTCCTCGGGATCGCGGAAGGTCACTCGGCGCCCGAGGAGACCGCCTGGGCGATCCGTCGGTTCCTGGAGATCCTCGCGAGCGAGCAGCCGGTGATCGCGGTGTGGGAAGACGTCCACTGGGCGGAGCCGGCGCTGCTCGATGCGATCGACCACGTCGCGGACTGGGCCGGCGACGCCCCGATCCTGCTGCTGTGCACGGCGAGGCCCGAGTTCCTCGACTCCCGGGCGGCCTGGGGAGCCGGCAAGCAACGGGCATCGGCGCTGACGCTCCCTCCGCTCGATGCCGGCGCGTCGACCGAGCTCATCGCGAATCTCCTGGGGGGCGGGAGGCTACCCGCTGACACCGCCGATCGGGTCGCCGACGCGGGCGGCGGGAACCCGCTGTTCGTCGAGCAGATGGTGTCGATGCTGATCGACGATGGGCTCGTCGTCCGGGAAGAGGGTGGATGGACGCCGGTCGGGGATCTGTCCTCGATCGCCGTCCCACCCTCGGTCGCGGCGTTGCTGGCCGCACGGCTGGAACGATTGACCGACGAAGAACGGCGAGCGATCGGATCCGCTTCGGTGATCGGCAAGGTCTTCTACGTGGGCGCCGTCCAGGGGCTCCTCCCGGAACCGAACCGCGCGAACGCCGGACCGCTCGTGCGCTCCCTCGCCCGCAAAGAGCTCGTCCGCGAAACACGATCGACGATCCCCGGTGAGGACGCGTTCGAGTTCCGGCACATCCTGATCCGTGATGCCGCCTACGCCGCGATCCCCAAGGAGCGCCGAGCCGAGCAGCACCGTCGATTCGCGGACTGGTGCGTTCGGATCTCCGGGGAGCGGATCGAGGAGCTGGAGGAGATCGTCGGCTACCACCTCGAGCAGGCCTTCCGCAATCGTGAGTCCATCGGCGCCCTCGACGAGGAAGCGCGCGCGCTGGCGATCGAGGCGTCGGCCAGGCTCGAATCGGCGGGCATGCGGGCGTTCGACCGCCCCGACATGACGGCGGCCACGAACCTCTTGCGCCGTGCGGAGACACTGCTCCCACCGGAGGAGCCGCGTCGCGTGACGATCCTGACCGCGCTCGCGTATGCCCTGTTCGACACCGGACACGTCGACGAAGCGCGCGACACCGTCGCCGAGGCGGAAGGGAGGGCAACCGTCGTCGGCGATCCCGTGGCGGTCGAATACGCCACGATCGCGCGCTGGACGCTCGTCGAACGAGGGGTCGAGCGACACGAGCAGATGAGGACGGAGGCGAACAGGGCGATCGCAGTGTTCGAGGCGGCCGGCGACCAGCGCGGACTCGTCAGGGCGTGGAACCTCCTCGCGAGTATCGAGTGGTTACAGGGCCACGCCGGCGCGCAGCTCAACGCGGTGGAGCGCGCGTTGGAACACGCGCGGGGCGGAACAGCCCGCTACGAGGAGCACGAGGCCCTCGACGAACTCACGTCGGCGCTCGTCAGGGGACCGACCCCCGTGTCGGAAGGCATCGCACGCGCCGAGCGGACGATCGAGGCGTATCCCGGGAACCGAGAGGTGGACGCACTGGTGTGCCACGCACTCGCGCACCTCCGCGCTCGGCTCGGCGAGTTCGACGCGGCACATGCGGCGATGGATCGGTATCGATCCTTCTGGCGCGATACCGGCCAGACGTTGTCCTACCTCCGCTCCGTCGAGGTCGCCTTCGACCTCGCGATGCTCGCCGGCGAGGCGGAGCACGCCTGTGACGTCGTCGAGGAAGCCTCGCGGTCGCTGAGTGAACTCGGCGACTCGTGGCCGTACCTCGCCGCGTTCCTGGGGCAGGGCCGCTACGCGGTGGGGAGGTACGAGGATGCCCGAGAGGCGGCGGCGCTTCCCGCCGAGCAAGGCGATGCGATCGAGAGGTCGCTGGCGCTCGGCGTGCTCGCGAAGCTCGCGGCGAGATCGGGAGACGCGGAGACGGCTCTGGAGACCATCGCCGAGGCTATCGCCCGAGTGGATCGGACCGATTTCCTGTTCGACCGCGGCACGGTGTACACGGATCGGGGCGAGACGCTCCGTCTCCTCGGCCGAGAGGACGAGGCGCGGTCGGCGTTCGACGAGGCGATCAGGCTGTTCGATCAGAAGGGCGACCTCGTCTCCGCGGCGCGGGTCCGCGCGCTTGGCGACGAACGCTGAGTGGGATCGGCGCGGCCGGAGGCCGCGCCGATCCCCAACCACCTACCCCGCGGTCAGGTACGCGAGGGCGTCGGCCATGATCTCCTCGCGCGCGGCCGCGTTCCCAGCGTTCTCGAACGCGAACCCGAAGTACAGCGTCCGGAAGGCGGCGTCCGTGGGCGTCATCGACGTCATCGCGCCCTCGACGAACCCGACGTCCTCGGAGCGGTTCCAGTCCAGGACGTTCACCCCGCTCCCGATCTCGGTCGGGTCACCGATGGTCCAGCTCCCCATGTCGCCTTCGAAGTCGGTGCTGACCCCGGCCTCGGTCGTCGGCGCGGTGATGTCGTCGACCAACACGCCGAGCCCCTGGGTCAGCCCAGTCGCTCGCGTACGAGATCGAGACGGTCACCTCCTGCCCGGCGTAGTCGCTCAGGTCGAACTCCCACTCGGTCCAGCCATTCGACCGGCCGGACGCCGCGTTCCACCCGGTCCCGGCGCAGTCCGCGCCCTGGTACTGCACGAGCCACGGATGGAGCTCGTGCCAGCCCTCGGGACAGGAGTCCCCGGTGCTGGTGCCCGTGTGTTCGTTCGCCTCCGGCAGGGTGACCCACGTGACCGTCCTCGCCCTGGACCTCCACGAAGACGAAGTCCCACGCCGGCTCGGTGTCGTGCGAGATGAAGAACGACAGGTCGGTCCCGGAGTCGACCGTGAACGTGTTCATGAGGCGCTGGTAGCGGACGTCCGCCCGCTGCGAGTACATGTAGAAGTCCCCGGAGTGCGGCTCGTACGCGCCGGCGAACGGCGTGTCCCAGACCCCCGGGGCCGTGCTCGTGAACTGCGGGAACTCGTCGGCCTTGAGGATGCTGCTGGTCGTGACGAACGACTGGTTCGTGGCGTCGCGGCCGGGCTCGAAGACCTGGTCGATCGCCCACGGGTCGGTCGTCGCGTCGTCGTAGGGGTCGTCGGCCCCGGCGACGTCGAACGAGCTGCCGTCCTCGGCCGCTCCCCCGTCCTCCACGAACAGGTAGGCGCCCAGCCAGTACTGCAGGAAGTCGTCGGAGAGGAACAGGCACCCGTCGTCGGCCTCGAGGTCGACCGCGTCGCAGAGCGGTGGCGTCGACACCGGGTTGTAGTCGAACGCGTTCGCGAACTGCCACCCGGCATGGCGCCCGGTGTACAGGAGCCGACCACCCTCGTTCAGGAAGGCCCGGACCTCCAGCATCATCGAGTTCGCCTGGGTCTCCGCTCCCGTTCCGCCCGGTTGCCCGGCCACACGGGAGAGCAGGTCGTTCGCCGTGTACCAGATCACGGCGCCGTAGTGCCCGAGGACGCCGAGGTGGTCCGGCGCCGCTCCCATCGCATCGACGTCGTAGACGTCGTGGGACGTCCCGGCCGGCAGGGCCTCCTCGTAGTCCGAGAGGAACGGCGGCTCGCCGTCGGCGGGAGCGTACGCCGGGAAGTTCGACGGCCCTGTGTAGTCGGTGTCCGCCAGGATCAGGACGTCGGCAGCGTTCGTCTCCTCCACGTGGAACGTGAAGGAGTCGCTCGCCTGCCCGCCGCCCTCGAACCAGACGTCGACGTCGTCGCCGGCTTCGGCGCCCGTCACGTGGCCGCGGACGATGTGGTAGTAGACGTTCCCGCCGCCGTAGCGGAGGGACGTGTCGGTCGGATCGGGCCACTCCTCCGTCGGGGCCGTCGACTCCTCCCCGTCGATCGACCAGTGCAGCGTCACCGGGTCGTCCTCGCCGTCGCCGTCGAGATCCCGCTTCGCGAGCACCTGCGCCGGTTGATCGTCGCCGTTGAAGGAGTGCGCGAACGTGAAGTCGCTCATCGGGTTGAACGACTTCTGCGGGTCGAGGTCCGCGGTCGAGAGATAGAACGGCTCCACCTCGAGGTTCACCGGCGACACCGGGTTGCTCGGGTCGGCTGCCGACCTCGCGGCGGCGAGCGCGAACGGGAGGTTGATCGTGAACTCGTGCTCGACCTCGCCCTCGCTGTCGGGGAAGACGAAGCCGGAGTCCTGGTTCCCGTCGCCCAACTCGGGCGTGATGCTCAGCGCGCCGTACGCCGAGTACGCGTAGTCGGTCTGCTCCCCGTTCGTCGTGTACAGGTCGGCGCCGACCCCCGGGTCGTAGCCCTGCACGGCCGGCTTCTTGTCCGTGCCCGCCCACGCGACGAAGAGCGGGTCATCGGCGGACGGCGTGTTCACCTGGTAGCCGAAGGGGTAGAGCAGGAGCTCCCCGAACGAGTGGTAGCTGATGTGGTACGCGGGCCGCGCGCGATCGAGCACCTCGTCGAGCGCCTGCGTCTCCGGCTCCGAGCCGGGTGAGGGTCCGCGGTAGGTCTCGTCCGAGACGAGCGAGGCGGACCCCTCGTCGTCGTACTTCCAGTGCTCGGGGAAGTTCCGGTTGCCGTCCACGCCGTCAAGGAGCGTGATCCGGTTGTCGGGTGTCGCCGGGCCGTCGCCGTCGGGGTCGTTGTCGCGGAGGGTCTTCCGCCAGAGCCGGTCCCCCTGCGGGTCGAACGTGTACTGGTAGCCATCGGGGTTCTGGATCAGGACGAACCACACCTCGGTCGTCCGGAGGACGTTCATGACCCGCGGCTTCTTCTCACGCCATCCCTTGATGAACCACTCGAGCAGCCGGCGGTTCACCTCGCCGGCGATCCATTCGCGCGCGTGGACCGTCGAGGAGTACAGGACCGCCGGCTTGCTGCCGTCGGCGCTCGCCTCCTCGTTGGCGGTGAGGCGGAGCGCCACGATGTCGCGGGGGATGTCGGGGCCGTCGCCCTGCGGGTCCGTCCCATACGTCTGGCCGACGACCTCCAGGTCCAGGATGTCCTCGTTCGTCGCTTCGAGGTCGGTCATGTACTGCCGGAACCCGTCGGGCCCGTCGTAGTCCATCCACACCTTGAAGCCGGCTTCCTGCTGCTTCGCGGCGAGGGTTCGCGCCGTGAGCCCGGCGTCGTTCCGCCAGACCTTCAGATCGATCCCACGCTTCTCGAGCCCGTGTCGCTCGAACGGGTAGATCACGAGGATCACCCGGAAGCCGCCCGCGACATCCTCGATGCTCGCGACGTCGTAGCCCTCGCTGGTGAGGAGCTCGACGGTCGCGGCGTCGACCACCGCCTCGTACATCTGCAGCTTCTGGCGGGCGATCTTCGTGGGGCCCGCGGCCGCCGGCGAGATCAGCGCGGCGAGCAGGACGAGCGATACGAAGGCGGAGAAAAGCGCGATCCGGTGCTTCACAGGGGGACCTCCCTCGGATGCGGTTCCCCAGAACCTATGACGGGCGCCGCTGGTTGTGCAAACCCGATCGAGGGCAGGTTCGAACCCCGAAGCTCCCCGCCGCGCGTTTCGGAGGAGACTTCAGCGCTGGGGGCTCCTCATGCATCCAAGGAACGTGCGAGCAGAGGGCGAGGTCGTGAAGTTCCCCTCCGAGCGTGTCGAAGCATGGGCCCGCTTCGACACGTTCTTCGAGGAGGAACACGAACGCCTCTTCAAGGCCCTCTATTTCGTCACGGGGCAGCGCCAGGACGCTGAGGAGCTCATGCAGGACGCGTTCCTGCGGCTGTGGGAACGGTGGGACCAGATCGAACGGATCGAGGATCCGACCGGCTATCTGTTCCGTGTCGCGCTGAACGGGTTCCGGATGCGTCGCCGCCGTGCGGCGATCGCGCTCCGCCGGGTCCTCCCCGCGGGGGAGGTGCGAGACGTGTTCGCCGATGCGGAGATGCGCGCCGATGTGCGTCGGCTCCTCCTCGGCCTCACGCCCCGACAGCGGGCCGCCCTGCTGCTCGTCGACCTGCTCGGGTATCCGTCCGAGCAGGCGGGGAGCATCCTGGGCGTCCGTGCGTCCACCGTCAGGGCCCTTGCGACGCAGGCCCGACGGGCTCTCCGGGCGACGGAAGGAGCGAGGGATGCCTGACGTGCAGGAGGTGTTCCGCTTGGCCACGCAGAAGGTCCGGCCCGATCCGGGTGCCCTCCAGCGGCAGCAGATCCAGCAACGGCGAAGCATGACCCGGCGCAAGGTGGGCGCCTACGCGGTCGCAGCAGCCCTCATCGCTGCCATCGCCGTCATCGCGGTTCGGGCCGGGATCGGTTCCTCAGACCATGTGCGCGTCGGCTCGCAACCGTCGACACCCGCGGTGGTTCCGGGGGCCCAGCCGGTAGGCACGGTGACGTCCGACGGATCGACGTGTTCGATCAACTTCACCGCGACCGGTCCGATCGAGCCGGGGTACGTGCGCTTCGAAGCCATCAACGACACGGACGAGCGGGCGATGTTCGACTCGTGGCTGCTCTCGGAGGGGTACACCTTCCGAGCGTTCGAGCGGGCGGTCCGCCGCGACGTGCGGTTCGCTGAAGAGGGCAAGACACAAGGAGCCTGGCCCGGCGCCGACAAGGTGACATACCTCAGAAGTCACGTCATCCCGGCCCACAGCTCGGAAACCATCGTCGTCTCGATGGCGGCGGGCAGGCACGCCATCACGTGTCTCAAGCCGTACGAGGGCCTGGGGCTCCGCCCCTACGGGATCGCCGGCCCGATCACCGTGCCATGACGCGGGTCCACACCACACGAAGGGAGAAGGCGATGCGCAAGCAGCTCGTGGCAACGACGGTCCTCTTGGTCGCGCTGGCGGTGGGTCAACCACCGGTCGGAGCGGTGAACGGCGACCTGGACGGGAACGCGCATCCCAACGTGGGCGTGATGCTCGTCCAGGACGCCGCCGGGAACATCTTCGAGTTCTGCGGCGGCGTCTTGATCTCGCCCACGGTGTTCCTCACCAACTACAACTGCCCGGGCGCCGTAGCCTTCGCGCAGTCGATCGGCGGCCGCGCGGTCATCACGTTCGAACCGGTCCTTCCCTGGCCTCCCGTGGGCCGGGGTTCCACACCGTGGCGGCGGGGTACGTCCACCCCGACGCGAACCCCCAGAAGGTCACCAACCTGTTCGGGATCGCCGTGCTCGCAAGTCCCGTTCGAGGGATCACGCCGGCCCAGCTCCCGACGCTCCAGCAGCTCGCGTCCATCAGGAAGGGGCAGACGCTCACCGTCGTCGGCTACGGCGACAACTCCCGGCGGTTCGCGGAGGTCACGATCTCGAAGATCGACTCCGGCATGATCACGCTTCTCAATAGCACGAGCGCCACCGGCAACGGGAGCGTCTGCGGAGACGGGGGCTCACCGTTCTTCCTCCCGGGCACCAACGTCGCCGTTGCCGTGGCCGACGGCGAGACCGGTCGGTGCAACTCGATCTCGTGGGCGTTCCGGAACGACACGGAAACGGCGCGGTCCTTCATCGACGATTTCGTCAGCGTGCCGTAGGTCGTCGTCTCAGGGCGACGAGAACGGACCCGGCTCTCGCGAGCCGATGGCCTATCGTTCATCGCACCATGGGCACGACGACCGACGATGCGCTGGCCGCAGCCCGGGAGGCCGTGGCTCGCCTCGAGTGGGAGCGCGCGCTCGAGCTGTTCGAAGAGGCTGATGCGTCCGTCGAGCTCGGCCCCGAAGACCTCGAGGCCATGGCGGAGGCGGCGTGGTGGGCGATGCGCCCCGACGACGCCATCGACGTGCTCGAACGCGCCTACGCCGGCTTCGTCCGGGCGAACGACAACGCGCGGGCCGCGCTCGTGGCGCTCACCCTCTCTCGCGAGCACGGCGCGAAGCTCGCCGGCTCGACGGCCACCGGATGGTTCAACCGGGCGACGCGACACCTCGCGTCGGAGCCGGAGGGGCCCGAGCACGGCTATCTCTACGGCCGACAGTCGCTGCGGGCGCTGCAATCGGGTCAGCTTGACGAAGCCGTCGAGCTCGCACGCCGGACCGCCGAGATCGGAGAGCGGCTGGGAGATCGAGACGTGCAGGCCACCGGCATGATGTTCGGGGGCATGGCCCTCGTGGAGCGGGGCGACGTCGCGGACGGTCTCGCCATGATCGACGAGGCGGCGCTCGCGGCGGTCAGCGGGGAGCTCGCGCCGTTCGTCACCGGGCAGGTGTACTGCAACATGATCGGGACGTGCTGCGAGCTCGCGGACTACCGGCGAGCCGGGGAGTGGACGGAGGCTGCACAACGCCGAGGCGTCCGGACCACGCCCGGCGACTGCCGGATCCACCAAGCGGAGGTCCTCGTCCTGCGGGGCGAATGGATCGAAGCCGAGGCATCCGCTCGTCGTGGCGCCGACGAGCTGCGTGCGTTCAATCGGCTCGTCCACGTCGGCGAGGGGCTCTATCGGATCGGTGAGATCCGCCGGTTGATGGGTGACGTCCCTGCCGCTCAGGACCTGTTCCGTCAAGCGGGAGAGCTGGGGCGCGATCCGCAACCGGGGCTCTCGTTGCTGCTCCTGCAACAGGGGAGGGCGGACGCCGCGAAGGCCTCGATCGAGAGGGCGCTCGAGGAAGAGACCAGCAAGCTCTCACGGGCTCGGCTCCTCCCTTCGTCCGTGCAGATCTCCCTGCAGGCCGGAAACGTCGAGGCGGCCAGGACGGCAGCCGACGAGCTCGGGACGATCGCCGAGATTTACGACGCGCCCGCCTTGCACGCCGCCGCCCACGTCGCGCGAGGCGCGGTGCTCCTCGCGGCGGACGATCCGAAGGAAGCCGCGCGGACCCTCCGCCGCGCGGTGACGCATTGGCAGGACGTGGGTGCCCCCTTCGAGGCGGCTCGCGCGAGGGCGCTGCTCGCCCAGGCCATCCGTGATCAAGGGGACGTAGAAACGGCAGCGCTCGAGCTCCGGGCCGCCCGTTCGACCTTCGAGAAGCTCGGCGCCGTTCCGGATCGGAACGCCGTCGACGACCTCCTCGCGGGTCTCGCCGCGAGCGCCGACCTCGTGTCGGAGCGAGGGGTGAAGACGTTCCTGTTCACCGACATCGTGCGGTCGACCGATCTCCTCTCCGCGATCGGCGACGAGGCATGGCTGGACGTCGTGCGCTGGCACGACGAGAAGCTCCGATCGCTCTTCATGGGGCACGGGGGCGAGGAGGTCGACCACGCCGGTGACGGGTTCTTCGTCGCCTTCGACGATCCGACCTCGGCGATCGGATGTGCCGTCGCGATCCAGCGAGCGCTCGCTGACCACCGACGTGCACACGGCTTCGCACCCGCCGTGAGGATCGGCGTCCACTCGACGGCGGCAACGAGGTCGGGAAGATCGTTCCGGGGCAAGGGTGTCCACGAGGCCGCCCGGATCGCCTCGCTGGCCGAGGGCGGCGAGATCGTCGCCAGCCGCAACACCACGGGCTCGAGTCGATCGATCCCCGTGTCGGACGCGCGCGAAGTCCGACTCAAGGGGATCTCGGACACCGTCGAGATCGTGACGATCGACTGGCGCTGAGAGGCGCTACCGGATCAGACGGTACTCCAGGTGCGCCACGCTTCCGGTCTGGCTGAGTCCCTTCAGTTCCAGGTCGACACGCTCAGGGAGCTGGTCGAACAGCCGGCGGCCGCCGCCGAGCAGGACATCGACCACATGGATCCTGATCTCGTCCACGAGCCCCGCGGCCAAGAACTGCTGGTCGACGTTGGCGCCCATGAGCCCGATCCGCTTCTCGCCGGCGGCCTCCTGCGCCTTCGCGAGGGCACTCTCGATCCCATCGGGGACGATCGTGAACATCGCGTCGGCGCCCTCGATGGGACGGTGCGTGATCACGAAGCATGGGACGTCACCCAGCGGGCCCTTCCCACCCCAGTTCTCGATCGAGTTGTCGTACGACCGGCGGCCCATGATCACGGCGCCGGTGTTCTGGGTGAGGTCGCCGAACACCTCCTCGAAGACCGGGGGATCGTCGAACATCCAGTTGTGCAGCCGCATCCCGTCCTCGCCCAGCCCCTGCTCAGGAGTGTCGTTCGGCGCCGCGATGTAGCCGTCCAAGGACATGCTCATGTCGATCACCACGCTGCCCATGTCGTCTCCTCTTCCTCTCTCTTTCGATCGGATGCGGCTCTCGAGCCTACGGCTTGTGCCATCGTGGTCGGACCATGGGTCGACCATCCGGGTTCGAGTTCGCGCGACATGCCGAAGAAGTCGTGATCACGCACCGTGGGAAGAAGGCGGTCACGCTGCGCGGAGACGCCGCCGTGAGCTTCCTGCAGGACGTTGCGCAGGGCGATCCGCAACAGGTGATGGCGCGGGTGACGGGGAACTACCAGCGGGGGAACGAACGGGTCGCCGGCGATCACCCGCGCAACCGCTAAGGCATCGCGCATGGCGGTCCCGCGCGCGGTCATCCTCGTCGAAGGGATCAGCGACCAGCGTGCGCTCGAGGCCCTCGCCGCGCGGCGGGGACGCGTCCTGACCACCGACGGCGTCACGGTGGTCGCCATGGGCGGAGCGGGGAACCTCGGGCGGTTCCTCGATCGGTTCGGCCCACGTGGGTCCGACGTCGCCCTGGCGGGGTTGTACGACGAGGCGGAGGGTGCCGCTGTCCGTCGCGGACTCGAGCGAGTGGGGTTCGGACCCATCACCTCCGACCGCGCGTTGGAGCGGCTCGGGTTCTACGCGTGCATCGAGGACCTCGAGGACGAGCTGATCCGTGCCCTCGGCGCCGACTGGGTGATGGACCTCGTGGAGGAGCGGGGTGAGCTCGGGCCGTTCCGAACCCTCCAGAAGCAACCCGAGTGGCGCGGACGGCCCCTCGACCAGCAACTCAGGCGCTTCCTCGGGAACTCGAACCGCAAGATCGACTACGCGCCCCTGCTGGTCGACGCGCTCGATCTCGCGAAGGCTCCGCGCCCGCTGGACGCGGTGCTCGCGCACGTCTGAGCGCCCTTCTCGGCGGTCGGTTACCGGCCGGCGTGCGTCACGACAGGCTCGAGCAACGACAGCATCAGCGCGTCGGCATCCATCTCGGCGCGGATGCCGAGCGGCATCGGCAGGTTCGGCCCTGCGTGGCCGATGTCGACGTCGCCCAGCACCGGGATGTCACGCTCGCCGACGACCTCGAGGACGATGTCACGGAGCGAGTCGGGTCCTGGGGGCGTCGCTTCCACCTCGAACGGCGTCCCGACGACCATCCCCGAGATCCGGTCCAGCACCCCCGCCTGTCGCAGCACGTGCAGATCGTTCCAGACCATCGACGTCGACGTGAAAGCTTCCTCCCAGAACAGGATCGCCCCGTCGAAGCGCTCGAGGGCCAGGGCAGACGAGGTCGCCTGCACACGCACCAGCCGGTTGAGCATCCCGCCGATGAGCGGACCTTCGGCGCGGCCCGGCCGCCACGACTCCCACGAACCCGCCGAAGGGAGAGGGCCGATCGGCGCGTCGTCGGTCAGGACCCGGAGGTAGAGGTTCGCGAGCTGGTCGCGGCGCGCCTCGTCGAGATCGCTCCACTCCCCGAATCCGAACGTGACGAGGTCCGAGTGCAGCGAGACCAGATCGGTGCGGGCATGGAGCGCCAGGTGCAAGGCGGAGATGTCACTCATCCCGAGCACCGGTTTCGGGTCTGCCCGCACGGCCTCGACATCGATCAGATCCAGATAGCTCAAGGTCATCCGTCCGCCGGTGAGCGAGAAGATCGCTCGCACGTCTGGATCCCGCAGGTGGCGGTTGAACTCCTCGGCTGCCTCCGTGGGCGGTGCGGCCGCCCACCACCAACTCCGCTCCGGGTCGACCAACGGTGAGACTCGGACGACGAATCCCATCCGTTCGATCGTCTCGACACCGCGTTCGAGCAGGGGCGCCTTGTCCTTCTCGAGCCCGCCGGACGTCGCCACGACCGCGACGAGGTCGCCCGTGCGAAGCGCCTTCGGTCGCAGCATCGAGCGAGCCTAGCAACGAACGTCCGCTCGATCGGTCGGTACTTGCTCAGTCGGCTGCACGCCGCGGCGATGGCTACGATGCCGCTCGTGCCTCGCCGCTACGCCGCCCCCGAGATCGCCAGCGAAGCCGGATGCCCGGAGGACCGGGTGCGGTGGCTCAGCGACATCGGCCTGCTGACGCCGGACGGCGAGGGCACGTTCTCGTTCGGCGACGTGCTCGCCACGAAGATGGTGTCCGCCCTCCTCGAGAGCGGACTCCCGGCCGAGACGCTCGAACGGGCGGTCGCGGACGGGTTCCTGTCGTTCCAGCGCACCGACGAATACCTCCCGTACCAGCCCGGACCACTGTCCACGCGGACGTTCGCGGAGTTCCAGGCGAGTGCCGGCCCGGGCGCCGAGCTCCTGCCGGCGGTCTTCGAGGTGTTGGGGCTGCCGAAACCCGACCCGGCCTCGCCGATCCACGTCGACGAGGAGGCCCTGCTCGAGCGCTTCCTTGAGGTGTGGCGGAAGGCCCCCGACGAGGACGCACCGATCCGCGCCGCGCGATTGCTGGCGCAGGGAGCGCGCGCGGCGATGCTCGGGTGGGCGGACCTCGTGGACGAGCAGATCGCGGAGCCGGTCCGACAGCGCCTGTTCCGCGGCGAGCTCGAGGAGTTCCCGGACGACGTCCGCGTCTCGTTCATGCGCGTGACGAACCTGGTCCCGGAGATGTTCACCTGGCTGAGCTCCCGCTACCTCGAGCATCGGAGCGTGAATGGGATCGTCGAGGGATTCGAGCGGTTCCTCGCGTCCCGAGGGCTCGCGCCACCGCCCGCCCCGGATCGGCCGCCCGCGATCGTGTTCGTGGATCTGTCCGGGTTCACGCGCCTCACCCGCGATGCCGGCGACGAGTCAGCCGTGGTCGCGGCCTCATCGCTCCAGCACCATGCCGATGCCACGGCGACCCGTCACGGCGGGCGGCTCGTGAAGCTGCTGGGCGACGGGGCGATGCTGCGCCTGAGCGACGCGACGGTCGGCGTGGAGGCCGCACTCGACCTCGTCGGGACGATGAGCGGCGAGGGAGCGCTCTCATCACATGCCGGCGTGCACGCAGGACCCGTGATCGAGCGCGACCTCGATGTCTTCGGACAGACCGTGAACCTGGCGTCGCGGATCGCGGACGCGGCGAGCCCCGGCGAGGTCCTCGCGAGCGAAGCGGTGGCGGAGACGGCCGGGGACGGAGGGTTCGCGTTCGAACGGATCAGGGAGGTGGCCCTCAAAGGTATCCCGGAGCCGGTCCCCCTCTTCCGCGTCACCCGATGAAGGCGGTCGAGGTTCCCGCTGCCGTACCTGCAGCTCCGGCTCGTCTCCCTCCTTGAGCGCCGTGCCGCCCTCGCCCGCGTCCCCTTCGATCAGGACCGCCGGGCCCCGGTCCAGGGACACGCGCTCCGCATCGCGTCAATGAGGATCGTCGGGAGCGAGATACGAATCCAGACGCTCCGCCAGCTCTGAGGCACGGCTGAGACCGACGCAATGCCCGCCGGCGATCTCATCGGGGGTGATGTCGAGCCGCTCACGGGCGACCCTACGGAGGAACGGAGCGGGGAAGAAGCGATCGTCGCGACAGAGCAGGACGCGGGTCGGCACATCGGGCCATGCCGAGAGCGGCCAGGGCTCTCGCATCGATCTCTCGGATGGATGGTCCCGTACCCTTCGAAGCGCCTCCTGCGCCAACGCAGGGGGCACGTCGTGGTAGTAGGTGGCGATCTCATCGTCCGGAAGACTGACTTCCCGCTCGTAGCCGGTGTTGGTCCACCAATCCCCCGGCGCCTCGCCCGGCAACGGGATCATCGCGGCGAGCATGACCAAGACCTTGACCGGCACGCGGTCGCAAACGAGCGGCGCGGTGAAACCGCCGAACGAGTGGCCCACGACGACGAGGTCCGTTCGGCTGCCGATGGCGTCGACCACGACGTCCGCGTACGTCGAGAGCCCGGCCGACGGGTCGTCGGCGGGAAGATCGGGCGCCACCACGTCGTGCCTCCGCTCGCGCAGCGCGGCTTCGACGAGATGCCACGACCAGCTGCCATCACCCGCGGCATGGATCAGGACGAACGTGGCCATCCCTTCATCCTTGATCGGTCCTCGGCGAGGAGCAAGTTCACGCGCGGCCGGATCGAGGACCTCCCACCTCTGGGTTGCTGATCGTTACTCCGTGTCTTCTGCGGCGTGTTCGGCGGTCGGCCTTGCCGCGTGCGGCCAGCGTCACCTCTGTCAGTCGGCGATCCGCAACGCCACCGCAGGTCGGATGCGCGCCGCGCGAGTGGCGGGCCAAGCGGTCACCGCCAGTGAGGCCGCGAGTGGGAGGGCGAGGATGACGGCCAGGCCGGCCCACGGCACGATGAACGGGATCGGCACGTCGCCGAAGGAATCCGACGCCATCAGCAACTGACGTGTCGTGATCAGTCCCAACACGGCACCGATCACCGTGCCCTGGACGGCGATGAGTCCGGCCTCGGACAACATCGCGATGCGGATGAGTCCGGAGCGGAAGCCCATCGCCCGAAGCATGCCGATCTCCTGGCGCCGCTCGCGGACGGCGCGGACCATCACGACACCGAGACCTGCGATCCCCACGAGCAGGCCGAAGCCGAGGAAACCTCGAAGGAGTGCCAGGAATCCCGTGAGCGTGTCCGCACCCTCGCCGATGAGCGCCGTGAACGTGTCGGCGTCGGCTCCCTGCGCGAGGAAGGCCGCGTTCACCGACGACGCGACGGCCCCCGCATCGGCACCGTCCGCCACGCCGAGGTAGTAGCGAGTCACGATGTCTCGTTCGCCGAACAGCTCTGTAGTGAGCTCGCGGCTCACGAGGGCACCGTTCTCCAGCCAGTCCGTCTCGCCCAGGGCGGCGATCGTCAGCTCACGTGGCTCCCCGCTTCCCGGCTCGATCACCGAGAAAGTGTCACCGACGTCCAGGACCGCCACATCAACGCCGGCGACGAGGAAGTTCTCCGGCACGATGGCCAGGGTTGGATCGTTGAGCACCGCCAGGTACACGTCGGCGTCGCTCGCGTAGGCCGCGTCCCGGCGGAACAATCCCGGTGTCCCACGTTTCAGCAGGTCGAGGTCGAACCCGCTGATCTCCCACTCGGGCGTGCCGTCGAGGTGTGGGGCTCCGAAGTTCGCGACGCCTCGGGCCAGGCCCGCGAGCGCGACCACGTCGTCGCGAGCTTCCAAAGCGTCGGTGTCGATCGGGTTCGTCGCGTTGGTATCGACCATGACGTCGAACCCCGCGGAGACCCGATCGACCGTCACGTCGGTGTTGCTGGCCAGCGCGATCGAGAACGAGGTGAGGATGGTCACCGTGAAGATGACCAGGGAGAACATCCCCAGCAGCATCGAGGTGCGGAACCGTCGCGCGAGCGGATAGGCGATGCCCAGCCGCGGCGCGAGACCACGACCACCGCGTCCCAGATGTTCGACCGCGAACGTCCAGACCCGGTCCAGGTTCGATGCCAACGACACGGCGCCGACGGTCAGCACCACACCCTGCACGACGAAGATGAGCATGTCGGAGCCGCCCATGATGTCGGGGAACAACGGATACACCGCAAGCCCCCAGGCAAGCACCGTGCCGGCGCCGAGCAAGCGTGCCGTACGCTCCGGAAGGAGTCGTCGCAGCAGTGGTGCTGCCGAGAGCGCCATCACCGGTACTCCGAGGACGAGCGCGAACGGGTTCTCGTTGAGGTAGCCCAGAGACGCGGCGGCGGCGCCGGCGACGATGCCGACCGCTCCGAGGACCACGGTGCGCGTTCGCGCCCGGGCGACCTTCGGCTCCGGCAGATCCCGGATCGCCCGGATGATGTTGAGCCTGGCGATGCGCAGGCTGGTCACCCAGATGGTCACCAGCGAGATCACCAGACCCGTGCCCGCTCCGATCGCGAGACTCATGGGCTCGATCACGAGCGGGAAGCTGGATCCCTCACCGGTGCCGAAGATGGGACCCGCGACGACCGCGACGAGCCATCCAACGCCGAGGCCGGCGACCGCGCCGAGCACCGCGGCGACGATCGCGTAGAGCGCACCCTCGATCGCGAATGCCCGGGTGAGCCGCCGACGGGTGAACCCGACCGCGCGCAGCATGCCGAGCTCGGTCTTGCGCTCTTCGGCGAGCATGACGAACAGGTTGATCAGCAACAGGATCCCCGCGAGGACGCTGAAGATCCCGATCATGCTGAAGACCTCGGTGAGCCCGGCTCCTTGGCGTTCCGCATCGTCCAGGACCAATGCCTTGGGTGCTTCGACCTCAACGCCGGGGACGCCCGCGACGGCCGAGTGGAGATCCGACCAAGGCCGCGTCGGACAACGCACGCGTGTCGGACACCCCTCCGTCGAGAGACACGAGGAGCCGGTAACTCGGTGGGACGGCCGAGGCGGTGGCCCCATCGGCCAAGCTGGTGATCGTGCCCGGCGCGACGAGAGCGCCGCCATACCCGGCGAGTCCGACTTCTGGCACGACGCGTGTGATCGTCACGTCGATCGCCGAGCCGTACGCGTGGAGACGCAGATCCTCACCCGCCACGACGTCGAGGTCCCCTGCGGTCCGCTCATTGATGACGATCTGGTTCGGTCCGAGGTTGCCGGCATCGGCGATACCGGTGATCGTTGGGTCCGATCCGAAGTTGCGTGCCGCCGCGAGGTCGAGCTCCACGACCTGGACCTGTGGCACCGCCATGTGTTCCTTTGGCGCTTCGAGGGTTGCGGTGGCGGTGGTCACCGCCAGCAGACCGTCGATGCCACGGATCTCGCCAGCGTCGACCGCCAGGGCGACATCGTCGATCGCGCCTTCCTCGGGGGTCAGCGTGATGTCGATCGGGCCGTACTGCGTCCGAGCCACGTCGGCGAAAGACGCTTCGATGACGTCACCGACCACGAGCGAGGAGGTGATGATGGCCGTGCCGAGGAGTGCCCCGGCGACGACCAGAACGGCCTCCGCCCGGCGGCGGCCGATGTTGCGCAAGGCCATGGTGAAGAGGGTCCGTTGCCGCAGTGCGGCGACCGCGAGCGGAGCCAGCAGGAGGAGCGCAACGATTCCCAGGATCGCGAGGGCGGTCACGCCATCACCGGATCCGCGGTGAGGAGCAGCTCCACCGGATCGCCGTCATCCACGACGAGCCCGTCTCGGACCTGTACGAGGCGCTGGCCGGATCGACCGAGGCCCTCGTCGTGGGTGACCACGACCAGCGTCTGACCGGCAGCGTGCACCTCGTGCAGCAGCTCGACGATCTCGCCGGCGGTCTGGCTGTCGAGCGCGCCGGTGGGCTCATCGGCCCACACGAGCGCCGGCTCGGCGACCAGTGCCCGGGCCACGGTGACGCGCTGCTGCTCACCGCCCGACAGCTCGCCCGGGCGGTGATCGGCACGGTCGGCCAGGCCGACGCGGGCGAGCATGTCGCGCGCCCGCTCATGCGCTTCTTTCGGCGCCACGCCCGTGACCAGCAGCGGCAGCTCCACGTTCTCCCGCGCGGACAGGACGGGGATCAGGTTGAAGGACTGGAACACGAAGCCCATCCGATTGGCCCGGTGGCGGGTTCGCGCAGCGTCCGACATCGCGAACAGGTCGTCACCATCCACGGTGACCGTGCCGGCGTCGATGTCATCCAAGCCGGACAGGCAGTTGAGCAGGGTGGTCTTCCCATTGCCGGAAGGGCCCATGATCATGAGGAGCTCGCCGGACAGTACGTCCAGATCGATGCCGCGCAGAGCGTGCACCTCGTTCGTGCCGGTGCGGTAGGTCTTCACCACGCCGCGTGCGGTCAGGATGGGCTGGGACAGTTCCTCGATGCTGTCGTTCATCTCCGGTCCCCTTTCCAAGGGTGTGTTGACCCAGTCGTGCAGGTTCGATCTGATTTCCCGGGAGCGAACGGTGTCGCTGTTCGCTCCGCCGGGTGACCAAGTCCTTCGCTAGATCGTGATGACGATCTTGCCGGCGGCGTGTCCCTCCTCGAGGTACCGGATCGCGTCCGGGGCCTCGATCAGCGGGAAGGTCCGGTCGATCACCGCCTTGAGCGTGCCGGCCTCGACCAGTGCCTTGAGAGTCATGAGGTCCTCGTGCTTGACCTTCGAGGCCAACCCGCGGAGCTTCTGACCCACGAACAGGGACGTCAGCGGCGCTCGGAGCACCCCTCGGAAGAATCCGCCGGTCCAGCGTCCACCGCCGTCGCCACCCACGATCACGAGGGTTCCCTTCGGGGTGAGTGCGCGGCGCAGCTTGGATAACGGGCGGCGGCCGGCGGTGTCGACGATCACGTCCCAGCGTCGGGCGCCGTCCGCGAAGTGCTCGCGCGTGTAGTCGATCACGTCGTCCGCCCCGATCGAGCGGATCAGGTCCATCTTCGAGGTGCTGCCGACGCCGGTGACTTTCGCGCCGAGTCCCTTCGCGATCTGCACCGCGAGCGAGCCCACTCCCCCGGCCGCGCCGATGACCAGCACGTTTTGGCCCGGCTGCACGCTGCCCAGGTCGCGCACGGCGCGTAGAGCGGTCGTGCCGGAGATCGGAAGCGAGGCCGCCTGCTCGAAGGTGAGGTTCGCCGGCTTGGGAACCAACTTGTCCGCACGGGCGATCACGAGCTCGGCGAAGGAGCCACCCTCGGAGGCGCCCATCACCTCGTCGCCCGGCCGGAGGTCGGTGACGTTCGCGCCGACCGCTTCGACGGTTCCCGCGACATCCCAACCCCGGACGCTGAGCTTCGGTCGGCGGAGGCCGATCGCGGGTCGTGCCATGTACGGCATCCCGGTCATCAGGTGCCACACGTCCGGGCCGCAGCCGGCCGCCTGGACCCGGACGAGCACGTCGTCCTTGCCCATCACCGGCTCCTCGATGTCTTTGAACTCAAGAACGTCCGCCGAGCCGTATCGATCTTGCACGATCGCCTTCATCCAGATCCCCTCCCCTGCTGCTCATGCTGGCGTACCTGATGTGTACGCCGTACACTTCGATGGGTGGAGAGTACGTGTACGGCGTACACTTGTCAATACAGTTCGCGCGAGAGGTGAGAGATGAGCACCGAGATCGAGACCGGAGCGGACACCCGGGCACCCCTGACCAAGGAGCGGGTGCTGCGTACGGCGGTCGAGCTCGCCGACGAGAGCGGCATCGAGGCGCTCAGCATGCGGAAGCTCGCCCAGGCGCTCGACGTCGTCCCGATGGCCCTCTACCGGCATGTGGCCAACAAGGACGAGCTCCTGGACGGCCTGGTTGACGTCGTCGTCGCCGAGATCGACCCGCCGCTCGACGGTGCAGACTGGAAGACGGCGCTCCGGACAAGGATCCTCTCGGCTCGTCGCGCGCTCCTCCGCCATCCGTGGGCGTCCCGCCTGATGGAGTCGCGCACCACGCCCACCCCCGTCGTGCTCGCCTACATGGACTCGATGATCGGGATGTTCCGCACGGGAGGCTTCTCTCTCGATCTCACACACCACGCCCTGCACGCGATGGGCAGCCGCATGTTCGGGTTCACCCAGGAACTGTTCAACGACAACTCGGACGCCGATCCGGAGATGGACGAGGAGATGTTCGGCGCGATGGCCAACACCTTTCCGTACATCTTCGAGATCTACACGACGATCTCGCACGACGATCGATCCGTCGTCGGCGCGGGCTGCGACGACCAGTTCGAGTTCGAGTTCGCCCTCGATCTGATGCTCGACGGCCTCGAGAAGCTCAAGGACCCCTCGGCACGGAGTGGCGACTAGGCTCCTCGCATGGCGTTGGCAACCGTTGTGCGTTTCAACGTGACGCCTGTGAAATCGACGGCGCTGCACCATCCGAACGCGATCGATCTGCAGCGCGATGGCGCCGTCGGCGATCGCCGCTTCCTCTTCGCGAGACCCGACGGAACGAGGCTGCGCGGCGTCTCGAAAGCACCGCTGATGCCGATCATGTCGACGTGGTCCGTCGCGGACGAGCGGTTGGCGATGCGTTTCCCCGACGGCTCGTCAGTTGAAGGCAGCGCGCTTCCGGTCGGCGAAAGGGTCGACATCAAGTTGTTCGATCGGACCGTCCCCGCTCGGGCGATCGACCCGGTCTTCACCGAAGCGGTCCGCCATGTACATCGACGACGAGACCATCGCGGTCTTCCGCGTCGAGGAACCCGAGTTCGCGGGTGGCGCACATCGCGCATCGATCCTCTCGCTCGCCTCGGTCGCCGATGTGGGCTCGCGGGGAGGCGATGCCAACCTGGATCCACGCCGCTTCCGGATGTTGGTCGAGGTCGATGGCATCGAGGCCTACGAGGAGGACGGATGGCAGGGTCGACGTCTGCGCCTTGGCGCGGCTGTCATCCATCTCGGGCCGCGCATCCATCGCTGCGTGATGACGAACCTGGCACCGGATACCGGCGCGAACGATTTCGACACACTGAAGGTGCTGGCGCAGCATCGGATGGTCGGCGCGGAACTGCTCCTCGGCGTTTACGGCGACGTGGAGCGGCCCGGCCGGATCGAGATCGGCGACACCGCTGGATTCGTCAACTGACCGAGCCGGCCGCCCGCCCGGGTCGCCGCCTATGTGAGGCGCACGGGGAGTCGCTTGTCGTGCGGGTCGAGGACGAAGTGTTCGGAGACCCTGGCCCGATAGAGACGGTGGCGAGCCGGAGGGAGGACGTCCTCGCGTGTCCACGCCCGGAGCCCTTGCGCTTCCCCGTGGCGAGAGAAGATCCCGATCGCATCGTCGACGTCGGCGAGCTGCTCGGCGACCGCCGACATGTAGAGCGCCTTCCAGCCGCCCGCCTCATGCGAGTCGAAGATCACGATGGCCAGCTGCCGTCGCACGGCGAGGTTCCTCGAATGCGTCGCCTCGGGAGAGGACACCCAGAGGAACTCACGGTATTCCACCGGCGCGTACCAGACGGGCGACGCCCAAGGCATGCCGTCGCCGTCGGCGGTGGCGAGCGTCATGAAGCGATTCGAGTCGACGATCGACTTCGCCACCGCTCGGAGGTCTGTGGGATCGACGAAGATGAGCATGTCGGAGCCGCCCATGATGTCGGGGAACAACGGATACACCGCAAGCCCCCAGGCAAGCACCGTGCCGGCGCCGAGCAAGCGTGCCGTACGCTCCGGAAGGAGTCGTCGCAGCAGTGGTGCTGCCGAGAGCGCCATCACCGGTACTCCGAGGACGAGCGCGAACGGGTTCTCGTTGAGGTAGCCCAGAGACGCGGCGGCGGCGCCGGCGACGATGCCGACCGCTCCGAGGACCACGGTGCGCGTTCGCGCCCGGGCGACCTTCGGCTCCGGCAGATCCCGGATCGCCCGGATGATGTTGAGCCTGGCGATGCGCAGGCTGGTCACCCAGATGGTCACCAGCGAGATCACCAGACCCGTGCCCGCTCCGATCGCGAGACTCATGGGCTCGATCACGAGCGGGAAGCTGGATCCCTCACCGGTGCCGAAGATGGGACCCGCGACGACCGCGACGAGCCATCCGACGCCGAGGCCGGCGACCGCGCCGAGCACCGCGGCGACGATCGCGTAGAGCGCCCCCTCGATCGCGAATGCGCGGGTGAGCCGCCGACGGGTGAACCCGACCGCGCGCAGCATGCCGAGCTCGGTCTTGCGCTCTTCGGCGAGCATGACGAACAGGTTGATCAGCAACAGGATCCCCGCGAGGACGCTGAAGATCCCGATCATGCTGAAGACCTCGGTGAGCCCGGCGCCTTGACGTTCCGCATCGTCCAGGACCAACGCCTTGGGTGCTTCGACCTCGACGCCGGGGACCCCCGCGACGGCCGAGTGCGAGATCCGCCACGGCCGCGTCGGACAACGCACGCGTGTCGAACACCCCTCCGTCGAGAGACACGAGGAGCCGGTAACTGGGTGGGACGGCCGAGGCGGTGGCCCCATCGGCCAAGTTGGTGATCGTGCCCGGCGCGACGAGGGCGCCGCCGTAGCCCGCGAGCCCGACTTCGGGCACGACGCGCGTGATCGTCACGTCGACCGCCGAACCGTACGCGTGGAGACGCAGATCCTCACCCGCCACGACGTCGAGGTCCGCCGCGGTCCGCTCATTGATGACGATCTGGTTCGGTCCGAGGTTGCCGGCATCGGCGATACCGGTGATCGTTGGGTCCGATCCGAAGTTGCGTGCCGCCGCGAGGTCGAGCTCCACGACCTGGACCTGTGGCACCGCCATGTGTTCCTTTGGCGCTTCGAGGGTTGCGGTGGCGGTGGTCACCGCCAGCAGACCGTCGATGCCACGGATCTCGCCAGCGTCGACCGCCAGGGCGACATCGTCGATCGCGCCTTCCTCGGGGGTCAGCGTGATGTCGATCGGGCCGTACTGCGTCCGAGCCACGTCGGCGAAAGACGCTTCGATGACGTCACCGACCACGAGCGAGGAGGTGATGATGGCCGTGCCGAGGAGTGCCCCGGCGACGACCAGAACGGCCTCCGCCCGGCGGCGGCCGATGTTGCGCAAGGCCATGGTGAAGAGGGTCCGTTGCCGCAGTGCGGCGACCGCGAGCGGAGCCAGCAGGAGGAGCGCAACGATTCCCAGGATCGCGAGGGCGGTCACGCCATCACCGGATCCGCGGTGAGGAGCAGCTCCACCGGATCGCCGTCATCCACGACGAGCCCGTCTCGGACCTGTACGAGGCGCTGGCCGGATCGACCGAGGCCCTCGTCGTGGGTGACCACGACCAGCGTCTGACCGGCAGCGTGCACCTCGTGCAGCAGCTCGACGATCTCGCCGGCGGTCTGGCTGTCGAGCGCGCCGGTGGGCTCATCGGCCCACACGAGCGCCGGCTCGGCGACCAGTGCCCGGGCCACGGTGACGCGCTGCTGCTCACCGCCCGACAGCTCGCCCGGGCGGTGATCGGCACGGTCGGCCAGGCCGACGCGGGCGAGCATGTCGCGCGCCCGCTCATGCGCTTCTTTCGGCGCCACGCCCGTGACCAGCAGCGGCAGCTCCACGTTCTCCCGCGCGGACAGGACGGGGATCAGGTTGAAGGACTGGAACACGAAGCCCATCCGATTGGCCCGGTGGCGGGTTCGCGCAGCGTCCGACATCGCGAACAGGTCGTCACCATCCACGGTGACCGTGCCGGCGTCGATGTCATCCAAGCCGGACAGGCAGTTGAGCAGGGTGGTCTTCCCATTGCCGGAAGGGCCCATGATCATGAGGAGCTCGCCGGACAGTACGTCCAGATCGATGCCGCGCAGAGCGTGCACCTCGTTCGTGCCTGTGCGGTAGGTCTTCACCACGCCGCGTGCGGTCAGGATGGGCTGGGACAGTTCCTCGATGCTGTCGTTCATCTCCGGTCCCCTTTCCAAGGGTGTGTTGACCCAGTCGTGCAGGTTCGATCTGATTTCCCGGGAGCGAACGGTGTCGCTGTTCGCTCCGCCGGGTGACCAAGTCCTTCGCTAGATCGTGATGACGATCTTGCCGGCGGCGTGTCCCTCCTCGAGGTACCGGATCGCGTCCGGGGCCTCGATCAGCGGGTAGGTCCGGTCGACCACCGCGTTGAGCGTGCCGGCCTCGACCAGTGCCTTGAGAGTGATGAGGTCCTCGTGCTTGACCTTCGAGGCCAACCCACGGAGCTTCTGACCTACGAACAGGGACACCAGCGGCGCTCGGAGCACCCCACGGAAGAAGCCACCGGTCCAGCGTCCACCGCCGTCGCCACCCACGATCACGAGGGTTCCCTTCGGGGTGAGTGCGCGGCGCAGCTGGGATAGCGGGCGGCGGCCGGCGGTGTCGACGATCACGTCCCAGCGTCGGGCGCCGTCCGCGAAGTGCTCGCGCGTGTAGTCGATCACGTCGTCCGCCCCGATCGAGCGGATCAGGTCCACCTTCGAGGTGCTGCCGACGCCGGTGACTTTCGCGCCGAGTCCCTTCGCGATCTGCACCGCGAGCGAGCCCACTCCCCCGGCCGCGCCGATGACCAGCACGTTTTGGCCCGGCTGCACGCTGCCCAGGTCGCGCACGGCGCGCAGAGCGGTCGTGCCGGAGATCGGAAGCGAGGCCGCCTGCTCGAAGGTGAGGTTCGCCGGCTTGGGAACCAACTTGTCCGCACGGGCGATCACGAGCTCGGCGAAGGAGCCACCCTCGGAGGCGCCCATCACCTCGTCGCCCGGCCGGAGGTCGGTGACGTTCGCGCCGACCGCTTCGACGGTTCCCGCGACATCCCAACCCCGGACGCTGAGCTTCGGTCGGCGGAGGCCGATCGCGGGACGTGCCATGTACGGCATCCCGGTCATCAGGTGCCACACGTCCGGGCCGCAGCCGGCCGCCTGGACCCGGACGAGCACGTCGTCCTCGCCCATCACCGGCTCCTCGATGTCTTTGAACTCAAGAACGTCCGCCGAGCCGTATCGATCTTGCACGATCGCCTTCATCCAGATCCCCTCCCCTGCTGCTCATGCTGGCGTACCTGATGTGTACGCCGTACACTTCGATGGGTGGAGAGTACGTGTACGGCGTACACTTGTCAATACGGTTCGCGCGAGGAGGTGAGAGATGAGCACCGAGATCGAGACCGGAGCGGACACCCGGGCACCCCTGACCAAGGAGCGGGTGCTGCGTACGGCGGTCGAGCTCGCCGACGAGAGCGGCATCGAGGCGCTCAGCATGCGGAAGCTCGCCCAGGCGCTCGACGTCGTCCCGATGGCCCTCTACCGGCACGTGGCCAACAAGGACGAGCTCCTGGACGGCCTGGTTGACGTCGTCGTCGCCGAGATCGACCCGCCGCTCGACGGTGCCGACTGGAAGACGGCGCTCCGGACAAGGATCCTCTCGGCTCGTCGCGCGCTCCTCCGCCATCCGTGGGCGTCCCGCCTGATGGAGTCGCGCACCACGCCCACCCCCGTCGTGCTCGCCTACATGGACTCGATGATCGGGATGTTCCGCACGGGAGGCTTCTCTCTCGATCTCACACACCACGCCCTGCACGCGATGGGCAGCCGCATGTTCGGGTTCACCCAGGAACTGTTCAACGACAACTCGGACGCCGATCCGGAGATGGACGAGGAGATGTTCGGCGCGATGGCCAACACCTTTCCGTACATCTTCGAGATCTACACGACGATCTCGCACGACGATCGATCCGTCGTCGGCGCGGGCTGCGACGACCAGTTCGAGTTCGAGTTCGCCCTCGATCTGATGCTCGACGGCCTCGAGAAGCTCAAGGACCCCTCGGCACGGAGTGGCGACTAGGCTCCTCGCATGGCTTTGGCAACCGTTGTGCGTTTCAACGTGACGCCTGTGAAATCGACGGCGCTGCACCATCCGAACGCGATCGATCTGCAGCGCGATGGCGCCGTCGGCGATCGCCGCTTCCTCTTCGCGAGACCCGACGGAACGAGGCTGCGCGGCGTCTCGAAAGCACCGCTGATGCCGATCGTGTCGACGTGGTCCGTCGCGGACGAGCGGTTGGCGATGCGTTTCCCCGACGGCTCGTCAGTTGAAGGCAGCGCGCTTCCGGTCGGCGAAAGGGTCGACATCAAGTTGTTCGATCGGACCGTCCCCGCTCGGGCGATCGACCCGGTCTTCACCGAAGCGGTCCGCCCTTACATCGACGACGAGACCATCGCGGTCTTCCGCGTCGAGGAACCCGAGTTCGCGGGTGGCGCACATCGCGCATCGATCCTCTCGCTCGCCTCGGTCGCCGATGTGGGCTCGCGGGGAGGCGATGCCAACCTGGATCCACGCCGCTTCCGGATGTTGGTCGAGGTCGATGGCATCGAGGCCTACGAGGAGGACGGATGGCAGGGTCGACGTCTGCGCCTTGGCGCGGCTGTCATCCATCTCGGGCCGCGCATCCATCGCTGCGTGATGACGAACCTGGCACCGGATACCGGCGCGAACGATTTCGACACACTGAAGGTGCTGGCGCAGCATCGGATGGTCGGCGCGGAACTGCTCCTCGGCGTTTACGGCGACGTGGAGCGGCCCGGCCGGATCGAGATCGGCGACACCGCTGGATTCGTCAACTGACCGAGCCGGCCGCCCGCCCGGGTCGCCGCCTATGTGAGGCGCACGGGGAGTCGCTTGTCGTGCGGGTCGAGGACGAAGTGTTCGGAGACCCTGGCCCGATAGAGACGGTGGCGAGCCGGAGGGAGGACGTCCTCGCGTGTCCACGCCCGGAGCCCTTGCGCTTCCCCGTGGCGAGAGAAGATCCCGATCGCATCGTCGACGTCGGCGAGCTGCTCGGCGACCGCCGACATGTAGAGCGCCTTCCAGCCGCCCGCCTCATGCGAGTCGAAGATCACGATGGCCAGCTGCCGTCGCACGGCGAGGTTCCTCGAATGCGTCGCCTCGGGAGAGGACACCCAGAGGAACTCGCGGTACTCCACCGGCGCGTACCAGACGGGCGACGCCCAGGGCATGCCGTCGCCGTCGGCGGTGGCGAGCGTCATGAAGCGGTTCGAGTCGACGATCGACTTCGCCGCCGCTCGGAGGTCTGGTGGATCGCTCATCTCGGTCGAACGACACCCTACGAGAGTCGGTGCTGTGCGTGCGTTCACCTGACCCATTGGGCCGCTTCGTCCCGGGCGGCCGCGACCTGTGAGCCCGACTGGCGGCGGGCCATCCGTCGGAGCACGCCCGGCGCGACCAAGAGCCCGAGGATGGCCCACGCGCCCAGCACGAGCACCGTTTCCAGCGTCCGCCACGAACCGCCGATCTCCGCCGCTGCCGCGGCGTCGGGCAGGAACGCCGAGCGCATCCCGAGCCCGAGCCAGTACATCGGGAACGCCTGCGCGACCCACTGGACCCACGTCCAGAGGTCCTGGATCGGGAAGAAGATGCCCGAGATCCCGAGCAGCACGAGGACCGGCAGCATGCCCCACGTCCCCACCTTCTGGACGCCGGGGACCAACGAGCCGATCACGATCCCGATCGGCATCGTGGCGAGGAGGCCGAGCACCACCAGCCAGACGACCCTGATCCACCCCGCCGCCCCCTGATGCATCACCTCGCCGAAGAGGAACGCGCTCGGGATCAGGAGCACCGCGAACGAAGGGATCAGTCCGAGCGATGCGTTCAGAACCTGGCCCGAGACGTACCCGATCAACCCATGCGGCGCGGCGCGAAGCCGCAGCACGGTGCCGTCCTCCCGTTCCATCGCCAGCGTGTAGGCGGGACCGACCACGAGACCGAACGCCACCATCGCGCCGAGGATGCTGGGCAAAGCGACAGCGGGGAGGAACAGGTCGGTCCCCTCCACTTTCGTGTCGCGATTCACGAAGAGGTAGAGCATCGTGACGAGGGCGATGAACACGTAGAACCCTTGATCCTGCGGGCTCTTGATACTCGAGATGAACTCCGTCCAGCCACGCTGGAGCCCCGAACGAACGGCGTGGAGCTTCGGATTCATCGATCGATCTCCTGGAATGCGTCATCGGCTTCGCTTCCTGCGCCGCTCTCGTGCCGATGCACCATCGCGAGATATGTGTCCTCGAGGGTCGTGCGACGCATGTCCAGATCCGTGACCTCGTCACCGAACCTCGCGAACAGATCCCGGACGAACCCCGTGGGATCGGTCGTCCGCTCCGCTTGGGACTCCCCGTCGCGGCGCCATCGCACCTCGGCCTCGCGGCTCACCGAGCTCGCGAGCTCGCCCACGCTGCCGTCGGCGACGATCCGGCCGCCGGCGAGGATCAGGATCCGATCGGCGAGCCGGTCCGCTTCGTCCAGGTCGTGCGTCGTGAGCAGGATCGTCGTGTCCTCAAGATCCACGAGCCGGCGGACCAACCCGTGGAAGTCACGCCGAGCTTCGGGGTCGAAGCCCGCCGTCGGTTCATCAAGGAACAGCAGCTCCGGTCGTCCGACGATCCCGACGGCCGCATCGAGTCGCCGCCGTTGCCCGCCGGAGAGGGTCCGGATCTTCTGATCGGCTTGCTCTTCGAGCCCGACGAGCGAGAGCAACTCCTCTACGTCATACGGTCGGCGCCGATCCGGTACGGAATACGGCGTGTAGTAGCGACCCAGGTGGGTGAGCATCCCTCGCGGCGTCCATCGGGCGTGATCCCGCCACGACTGGAGCACGATCCCGACGCGAGCTCGCCAGTCCTCTGGGGCGTCGATCGGGTCGACCCCGAGCACGGTGACGTTCCCGGCCGACCGCATCCGGAAGCCCTCGAGGATCTCGATCGTCGTGGATTTTCCGGCTCCGTTCGGACCGAGGAGCGTCACCACCTCTCCCCGTTGAACGGAGAACCCGACGTCGTTGAGGACATCGACCGACCCGTAACGCATCCGCAGGTCTTCGACCCGGATCACCGTTTCGGCCTCAGCCATGCCGTCTCCCGATCGCTCGCTCTGTCACGACCCTGCGCGGCTTGCGACCGAACGACGGATCGTGATGTCTCCGAAGGACGTCTTGGCGTGCACTTCGACGGCATCCTCGCTCGCTCCGGGGCTTTCGGATGCTTCGAGCTCGTTCAGAACGTCGCCGAACTTGGTCTGGAGGTCCAGCCAAACCGCGATGCCGTCGCGGACGCCGACGTCGAGATCGCCGAACGCGCTCTGCGCCACCACCGTGCCCCGCTCGACCTCGCCGAGGCGGACGTCGCCTTTGGCCGTCTTCGCCGCGAGGCCCTCGTGCGCGAGGTCGACGGTGATGGTCCCGTTGGCCGCGTTCACGCGCGCCTCTCCCGTGACCTCGCCCATCCACGTGTCGCCGTTCGAGTTCTTCACGACGGCCGGCCCCTCGACGAGTCCGATCCTCACGACACCGGAACCCGACACGATCACCGCCTTGCCGACCGCGCGTTCCACCGTGATGTCGCCGATACCGGTCTTGAGATCCACCGGACCCGCTTCGTCGAGCTGGATGTCGCCGACCCCGACCTTGCAGCGAGATTCCCCGATCCGACCGTGACAACGCACGGACGCGACACCGGTCTCGGCGTGCACCCGCGATCCCACCGGCAAGCCGACGGAGACGTCGATCGACTCGTGTCCCCGCGATGTCCATCGCCGCCACCCGGTCGGGGCCTTGATCAGAAGGTGACCGTTCGCGTACTCGACGAGGGTCTCCTCGGCAGCCTTCACGTCTTCTTCCTTCGACGGGTCGCTCGGCCGGACCTCGACGACCGTGTCGGCACGATCGGTCGCTTCGATCCGGATGTCGCCGACGCCGAGCTCGAGACCGACGGAGATGGGTTCGGGGGTTGCGAACGTTGTCATGGCCATTCCTCCTGTTCGATCAGCGTGCCCAGCCGGTGTATCGCTGGGCGCCTTGGGGAGCACGTCGTTCTCGGCGGCGGGCACCTTCGCGACGTTCCAATCGGGCGGCGGCCGCTCGGACCAACCATGAGTTGACGGAAAGGCCCTCACCGTCGGCGGCCTGCTCCACTCGTGCCTTCAGGTGCTCGGGCATCCGGAGGTTGATCCGCGAGATCGTGTCCTCCTCGCCCTCGGTGGCCCGAGGTGATGTGACCGGCGTCTCGTCCTCGTCCATCGCTTCATCGAGGGGCGGCTCGGCCGGCGGTGGCGTTACCACGAACTGGGGCTCACGTCCGCGGAGCCGGAGCTCGACCGAGCCGGGCGCGAGCTCGACCGTGATCTCCTCGGCGGCGGCTGAAAGCGCGTCCTGTAGGGCCAGCCGGATCGCCGAGTCCAAGGGAGCGGCGAGGCGTTTGGCGAGCTCACGAGACTCGTCGCCGCCGGCATCTGCAGCAGCATCCAGCTGCGCGTGGATGTCTTCGACGTAGCGGTCGAGATTCATGGCACCATGGTGGCATCACTTTGACGCCATGTCAACTCGAATCGGTGCCATCCAGGTCTCGAGCGTGACGATGACCTCGCCCAGCTGGTACCGCTAGCAGCGTGCCACGCGATCCGAACGAGCCCGTCACCGACAGCCCGACGGGCTGGGTCGCGAAGCACATCGGCCAGTACGTCGAGACGGACGGGAAGAAGGGCCATCGCTGGAGCGGTGTCGACACCCTCTTGCTCACGACGCGAGGACGGAGCACGGGGACGCTCCGACGGACGGCCCTGATCTACGCCCGCGATCGCGGCCGCTTCGTCGTCGTCGCGTCCAACGGCGGCGCGAAGTCGCATCCGAACTGGTACCAGAACCTGGCGGCGGACCCGCACGTATCCGTGCAGGTCGCCGATGAACGCTTCGAGGGGCTCGCGCGGACGGCGACGGTTCGTCAGAAGCCGAGACTCTGGCGCCTGATGGTCTCGATCTGGCCGGAGTACGAGAAGTATCAGACGCGGACCGCACGCGAGATCCCCGTGGTGATCCTCGAGCGGCTCACCTGACCCTGATCCGCCCTGCGGGTCGACACGAACGCCGGCGTGACGCGCTCGCCCTACGCGCTCGTCACCGCCGGGACCGCGTATGCAGGCCCTCGCCCGTCGTAGTCCCACTCGGGGAAGTTGAAGTCGGCCGTCACCGATGCGGGGAGCAGCAAGGCCGCTTCGAGGAACGCCTCGAGATCCAGCACGCCGTACAGGTTGACCTGCCACCCGAGTTCCTCGACGAGGTCGAGCACGCCGCGCGCGCCGGGGGTTCGCCAGTCGAGCGAGACCCGGGTGACCCCCCAGTCCCGCAGCGTGGCCAGGACATCCTCCGCGAGCTTGGGCGCAGCGAGGAGGAGCGGCACGAGGAAGTCGATCGGTGACTGCAGGATCGACCCCGATCGAGCCCCATGAAGCCGGGTGTAGCCCTCACGGCCGAGTGTCTGGATCGAGGCGTTGAACCAGAGATCCTCGTCGGGGAAGCCGAAGCCTCTCACGGCTTCCAGAACCTCCTCGACGACCTCCCCGCCCTCCTTCAGGTCGAGCTTCACCGACCGTCCCCTCGACCGAAGCACCTCGAGGCACTCGCGGAGCGGCAACAGGGGTTCGCCACGCGCCCACGGTGACTCGAGGAACGAATCGTGCCTGAGCACGAGGCGATCGAAGGGGTCCCGGCGGACGTCGACCTCGGCCCATGCGATCTCCGACGCGAGGAACTGCCGGAGGTTGTACTCGTCGTTCACACCGTGCCAGACGAGCGTGACGCGGCGCCCCAACTCCGCCTCCTGCACCAGACCCGTCAACCCGTACGTGGAGCCCGACACCGTCCTGGGCGTGGGCTCACGCCTCGAGGCGAAGATCGTGTCGGCATGCAGGAACAGGATCTCTCCCGTCTCGTCCGCCTCGGCCATCGCGCTGATGATGGCGGGCTCGTTGTCGACGACCGCGACGACCCGATGGCCGGCGAGCCGCAACCGTCGCAGTCCTTCGATCTTCGCCGGGGCTACGTCGTCATCGACCCCCGTTCGGTTCATGAACAGCAGTTCGGGCTCGAAGGCGACCCGATGCAAGGCCCCGAGCGCATTCAACGAGGCGAGCGTGAGCTCGCGCATCGACTCCGCACGCCCGGTGTTGAGAGCCACATGCGTCCGTGGTTGCAGCTGGAACCAACGGATCGCGCCGAGAACCCCCTGGTAGGGACGGTGGGACGCGGCGACGGCCTCGGGATCCCGAACATGCTCGAGGTACCAGACCCGAACGTCTCGGCGGAGTGGTTCGGGAAGCGCGAACGGATCGAGGATCCGATCGACAAGCGCCTCGTGATCGACCACGTCCGAGGCGGTGATCCCCCGGAACAGGTCCGTGCCGTGATGTCGGTCATACAAGAGGAGGACGTGCACGACGAGATGGCGGGTATCGACGATCGTGCCGTCGATGTCGAACACGATCGCGAGCTCATCATCCGGATACGCCGAACGCATGCGCCCGACATGGGAGGCGAGCGCCCCCATCCAGTCATCGTGGCTCATAGGCGCATCACACGCATGACCGTTCCATCCTGGGTCTCGCGACCTCGAGAGCGTGCGATGTCCGAGCATCGGGATCGCGAACGGACGATGAACTTCCGTCATCGAAGGCGAGCATCAGACCCTGATGCCGACCTTGACTCGAAGTAGCATCCGCGACATGGATGCCGCAACGATCTGGAAGTTCCTGCACATCGCGTTCATGTTCGTAGCCGTCTCGATCTTCGTCGGTCAGGGGATGTTGTCAGGGGCCGTCGCTCGCTCGGGGAACGTCCGCGCCCTCCGTGGCGTGTTGGCGGCGGAGGATCGGTTCGCCCCGATCGGCGGCGCGATGTTCATCCTCGGCATCGTCTTCGGGTTCCTCACCGCGATCACCGGCGACTTCGATCTCACGCAGACGTGGCTATTGATCGGCTACGCCCTTGCGGTGTTCATCTTGGTGAACGGCGTCACCTACCACCGGTCACAGGCGGAGAAGCTGAAGGCCGCGGCCGCCGCGAGCCCCGACGATCAGGCTTCCGACGAGATCCGCGCGATCGCGAGCGCACCGAGCGTCGCCATCATGAACACGATCGACGGGCTCGCCTGGCTCGCGATCATCTACGTGATGGTGGCGAAGCCCTTCAGCTGATGGGAGCTTCGTCCTTCGTCGCATCCGCACGATCGGCGACCCAGACCAGGATCGTCCCGACCACCACGGCACCGACGCCAAGGAGCAGGACCCAGTAGCCGGCGAGTCGGGGACCCAAGTACAGGGATGCGCCGAGGAGCGACCCGAACCACGTGAGCGACCAGGCCGTCGCCACGGCCGCCAGCGCCGGGCGCGTCCAGTCCCCGGATCCACGAACCCCCCCGATCGCAACCCACGCAACCGTCGTGACTCCCGCGAACAGGAAGAGCACCCCACCCACGCTGATCAGCACTTCACCTCGGCTGACCATAGTCATCCTGTAGAGAGAGAAGGAGCCCAGGCCGGAGGGACCGTAGTCGTAGTAGGGGAGGAACAAGCCCGTCACGAAGGCGGCCACACCGAGCAACACGACGACATAGCCCGTCGATCCTGCTCGCCGGCGCTGTTCCATCTCTCCTCGATCGTCCTCCCCCGCGCGGCGGAAGTCGAGCGGGGCGAGGCCACTCTCGTATCCTGGCCGGCGCACCGCCCGCCTGAACACATGGAGAGCACCATGGCGAAGCTGATCTACTCGGCGATCATGTCGCTCGACGGCTTCATCTCGGACGAGAACGGAAACTTCGATTGGGCCGAGCCGGACGAGCAGGTGCACGCCTTCGTCAACGACCTCGAGCGGCCGATCGGCACCCACCTCTACGGACGTCGGATGTACGACGTGATGGTCGCGTGGGAAACGATCGACGACGAGCAGCCGCTCATGAAGGACTACGCGGAGATCTGGCGCGCCGCCGACAAGATCGTCTACTCCCGGAGCCTGGAGAAGGTCTCCAGCGCGAGGACGCGCCTCGAACGAACCTTCGACCCCGACGCGGTCCGGGAGATGAAGGCCGCGGCGGAACGTGACCTCGGTGTGGGCGGCCCCGAACTCGCGGCGCAGGCGATCCGTGCCGGCCTCGTGGACGAGATCCATCTGTTCGTCTCGCCCATCGTGGTGGGAGGCGGCACGAAGGCGCTTCCGGACGAGGTCCGCGTCGAGCTCGAGCTCCTGGCCGAACGCCGATTCGGCAACGGTGTCGTGTACCTCCGGTACGGCACCACGAACTAGCGGCGTCACCCGGGTGGATGTGGGCCTCCCCTCGATATGCGACCATGCCGCTTCGGAGAAGGAGGGTCCATGGCGGCGATGGCCGGTACCACCTCGATGTACGCGGGTTTCTGGCGGCGGGTCGCCGCGGCGCTCATCGACGGTTTGCTCTTGAGCGTGGTCACGGTGCCGCTGACCCTCGCGTTCGGTGACGGGGATGCCTACGCGGACGCTGCTCGATCCTCAGCCGCCTCCTCGATCTCGGTCGTGATCACGTGGCTGTACTCCGCGCTCATGGAGAGCTCCACGAAGCAGGCGACCGTCGGGAAGATGGCGCTCGGCATGATCGTGACAGATCTGGAAGGCCGCCGGATCGGCTTCGGCAGGGCGACCGGCCGACACTTCGCGAAGATCCTCTCGGCCCTGATCCTCGGGATCGGGTTCCTCATGATCGCGTTCACCCAGCGGAAACAGGGACTTCACGACATCCTCGCTGGGACCCTGGTGATCAAAGGACAGGCTCCGTCCGTTCCTGCCACCTCCATCCAGATACCTCCTCCGCCACCCCCGATGCCAAGCTGACCTCCGCTTCTGCGGCGACGGATCGCGGGGTAACGTTGCGTCGATGTCCAGATGGATGGTGCTCGTTCACGTCCTGACCGCGTTCTGGTTCGTCGCGGGTCTGGTCGGTCGAGATGTCACCCTCGGGAAGGCAAGGACGACTCGCGATATCGGGGTCGTTGCCGAGCTCGCGGAATTGGCCGGACGTTTCGACCGGCTGATGGTCGTCCCCGGGTCGATCGCGGTCTTCGTGCTCGGACTCCTGACGGTATGGGTCCAGGGACGCCCCCTCACCGGTACAGGAAGCTGGTGGCTGCTGACCTCGCTCTTGCTCTATCTGTCCCTCTTGCCACTGATCCCCCTCGTGTTCATCCCCCGTGGCAAGATCTTCGAGACCGCACTCACGGACGCGGTGGAGAGCGGCGAAGTCACGCCCGCGCTGGCCGCCGCTTTCGAGGACAAAGCGGTGCTCGCAACGCGGCTGTACGAACGTTTCATGGTGGCGGCCGTGATCGTCTTGATGGTGACGAAGCCATTCTGACCGCGGACGCTATCGGCGCGCGGTCCACGCTCGTCAGACGGTGATGACGACTTTTCCTTGCACCTGTCCCGATTCCAGGTAGCGGATCGCCTCCGGAACCTCGCTCAGGGGGAAGGTCCTGTCGATGACCGGCGTGATCTTCCCGGCTTCGATGAGCTCCTTCAGGACGACCAGGCGATCCCCGGGGTCCTTGGCGCCGCGGAAGGGATGCAGCTGGCTCACGAACGGTGCGATCACCATCAGCTTGAAGAATCTGCCCAGGCTTCCGACCCAACGATGGCCCGAGCCTCCGTACTGATCGTGCCCGATCAACACATACGCCCCCTCCGGGGTCAGCGTGCCCTTGAGGTGCGACCAGGAATGGTTCCCCGCGATGTCCAGGACGACGTCGTAGCGCTCGCCGCTCCGAGTGAAGTCCTCCTGCTTGTAGTCGAGGACCCGGTCGGCGCCGATCGACCGGAGCATGTCGAGCTTCGCGGCGCCGTCCACGGCGGTCACGTCCGCTCCGTACGCCTTGGCGAGCTGCACCGCGGTGGTCCCCACGCCCCCGCCTGCACCGTTGATCAACACCCTCTGTCCCGGCTGGACCCGTCCCTCGTCGCGGATGCCCTGGACCGCGATCTGACCGGAGGTGAGCACGGCCGCGGCCTGTTCGAACGTGAGGTTGGCCGGCTTCCGCTCGAGCTTCGATCCGGGAGCAGCTGCGTATTCGGCGAAGGTGCCGCCGTTGCCCCAGAGATTGGCACCCACGGTCTGACCGAAGACCTCATCGCCCGGCTGGAACCGCGTCACGTTCCCGCCCACCGACTCGACGAAGCCCGCCAGGTCGGTACCGGGCACCTGGTTCTTCGGTCGGCGCACTCCGGATCCCATGATGCGGAGCACGTAGGGGATCCCTCTGAGCGCGTGCCACACATCCGGGTGGACGGACGTCGCGCGGACCCGGACCAGTACCTCGTCGTCTCCGACGGTCGGCTTGTCGATCTCTCGAAGCTCGAGGACGTCGGGCGAGCCGTACCGGTCCTGGACGATCGCCTTCATCGCGACGGCACGAACCTAGACAACGGAGACCGCCACCTTCTCCCAGACCGACACATGCTTGTCGCTTTCGCTCGTGAACGGCTCTCGCTTCCATCCGCTCCAGCGCTCGCGCAACCTCATCCCGGCGAGTCGCGCCATCAGGTCGTACTCAGCGGGCCATGCGTAGCGGAAGGGCATCGAGACGGTCTCGACCCTCCCGTCCACGATATCGACGTGATGGGAGATGAGCCCCTGATTCGCAACGTCGTACTCGTCTATCCCCCAGTACGTCTCGCTCCCGCGGAAAACCCGGAAGATCTCACCTGGAGGGAGTCGTTGCAGCTCCGGGATCATGACCTTGATGACGAAGCAGCCGCTGGGCTGGAGGTGCGCCGCGGCATTGCGGAAGCACGCGACCTGCGCCTCCTGCGTCGTCAGGTTCATGATCGTGTTGCAGACCAGGTAGGCGAGAGAGAACGACCCGTCCACCCGGGTCGTCGCGAAGTCGCCGATCGTCACCCCGATGTCGTCGCCGCCCGGCTTCGCACGCAGCCTCGCGACCATCGCCCTGGACAAGTCGATCCCGTGCACATCCACACCACGCCGCGCGAGCGGGAGCGCGATCCGGCCGGTCCCGATCCCCAACTCGAGTGCGCGTCCGCTCCCCGCGAGGTCGGCGAGGAAGTCGACGGTCTGGTCGATGACCTCCGGTTCGAACTCCTCGTCGTCGGCCTCGTCGTACTTCGCGGCGATCTCTTCACCGAAGTAGTCATCGTCTTGAGGCACCGGCCAGAACCTACCGCACCACCCCTCGCCACAAGTCGAGCACGCAGCGACGTCCCGAGCTGTTCCTCTTCTGCTCAGCCGATCTCGGCAGTAACGGTCGGTATCGAGCGTGGCCGATCGGTGAACGGCATGGGAACAGCTGATGACGAGCGCGGACACCGGGTCGGCCGCCGCCGTACGATCGCCGCTCCACCTGATCCGGAGGCGAGGGCGTGCACCCTGATCACGATCGATTGAGAGCGATCCCACTGTTCGCCGAGCTTTCGGACGACGACCTCGAGAAGCTCGCCTCATGGCTGACGGTCGAAGAGGTGAGCGAAGGACGAAGGCTCACCCCGGAGGGGGCCGCCGGCTACCAGTTCTACGTGATCGAGAGCGGTACGGCGGAGGTCCGTCAGCACCAGGAGCCGATCGCGACACTCGGCCCGGGCGACTTCTTCGGCGAGATGGCCATGATGGGGCACGGTCGCCGGGTCGCCGACGTCGTCGCGACCTCCCCGATGACGAACCTCGCGATGTTCGGCACCTCCTTCCGTGAGCTCGAGGCGAACCTGCCGGACGTAGCCGAGGAGATCCGCGCGAAGATGCAGGAGCGTCGTCCCGCTCCCTGATCACGGACGCTGATCACCCCGGAAGTCTTGCCCCCTATGCAGGATGGGCTCGAACGTGCAACCATCGCCCCTGAGGTTGCGACCCCGGGGAGGTTGGGCTTGAGCACGGATCAGGATCTGATCGGGCAGTCCGTGAAGGACCCACTTCCGGGACTACGGAAGCAGCTCGCCGACGAGTACGGGAGGGACGTCCCGCTCGAGACGATCGAGAAGATCGCGGAGCAGTCACTCGGAGAGTTCCAGGGCGCCAGGGTGCGGGACTTCGTTCCCGTCTTCGCGTGGCGCCGGGCCCGTCAGCTCCTCCGCCGGACTCCCTGAGTCGACGCCTCTTCCAAGCATCGAGATCGCGAAAGCGATCACGGTCGTCAGCCGGGCTGCGCCGCGAGTGAGGTTCTCAGTCGTTCCTCGAGGATCCTTCTTGACTCGGCGGCGTCTCCCGCTTCGTCGATCGCTCGTTCGGCGGCCTCGCGGCATTCCTTCAGCGTGAGTCGGCTGAGCGCGTCCTTCACCTCCGGGATCGCGACCTTCGTCATGGAGAGCTCGTCCACGCCCAGCCCGACGAGCGCGCCGGCGACGGTGGGATCTCCGGCCGCCTCACCGCACACCCCGACCCAGGCGTCGTTCGCATGCCCGGCCGCCACGACGCTCCCGATCAACGCGAGGACGTCGGGCTCGAGGACGTCACCGATGTCGGCGACGGCCCCATTGAGCCGGTCGACCGCGAACAGGTACTGGATCAGGTCGTTCGTGCCGATCGAGAAGAAGTCGGCGTGCCGCGCCAGCCGGGCGGCGCCCAGGGCCGCCGAGGGGACCTCGATCATCACGCCCACCTCGATCTCCTTGGGGTCGACCCCTTCCTCCGCGGCGATCGCCTGGAGCGTTCCGCGCGCCGCCTCCAACTCAGCCGCCGTGGCGACGAGCGGGAACATGATCGCGAGGCGACCGGCCTCCTCGCCGACGACCTCCGCCTTCGCCCGCAGGAGCGCACGGAGCTGGTCGACGAACAGATCCGGCTGGTCGAGGCTCAGCCGCACCCCGCGGAGGCCGAGCGCCGGATTCTCCTCGGGCTCGCGGTCCACGAAGGGCAACGGCTTGTCGGCTCCCGCATCGAGGGTCCGGAACACGACCCGGTGACCGGGGAACCCTCGAAGGATCTCCGCGTAGACCTTCGTCTGTTCCTCGACGGTCGGCGCCGTGACGCGCCCCAGGAACAGGAACTCGGTCCGGACGAGGCCGCTCCCTTCTCCGCCGGCCTCGACCGCCGCGGGGATGTGGTCGATCGAGCCGATGTTGGCGGCCAGCTCGACGCGATGCCCGTCGGCGGTCCTGCCGGGCTCATCCCTGAGCGCGCCGAGCTCGGCGCGGCGCCGCTCCTCCTGCTCGTGGCGGCGGACGACCGCCTCGCGCTCGGCGGGGGACGGGTCGACGATCGCCTCGCCGGCTCGGCCGTCGATCGCGATGTCCACGCCGGCGCGCGTGGCTGCCAACAGCCCCTCGCACCCCACGACCGCGGGGACGCCGAGCGCCCGGGCGAGGATCGCGGCGTGGCTCGTCGGCGAACCCGTCTCGGTCACGATGCCGGCGATCAGGTCGACCGGGATGCTGGCGGTCTGCGACGGCGTGAGCTCGTGCGCCACGATCACCGAGCGGCTTTCCGGCCGGTCGCCGGACGTGCTCATCCCGAGGAGGATCTTCACGACCCGGTCACGAACGTCGTCGAGATCCGACGCGCGCGCGGCGAGATATTCGCTCTCGGACGCGACGAGGAGCTCGCGGAACGTTTCGAAGGCGCCGACGACGGCTCGCTCGGCGGACGTGCCCGCACGAACCGCATCCTCGGTCAGGCGAGCCAGCTCCGGGTCGGCCGCGAACTCGGCGTGGGCCTCGAAGATCTCGGCCTCATCCTCGCCTGCCGACGCCGACACGCTGACCGCGAGCTCGCGGAGCTCTCCCTCGGCCCGTTGAAGCGCTCCGAGGAGGCGCGCCAGCTCCTTCTCGGGCGAGAGGGAGGCAACTTCCGGGAGCTTCGTCAGGACCGGCTGAGGTGCCAGGACGAACGCCGGGGCGACCGCCGCGCCCGGCGCAGCCGCCCGCCCCGTCAGCCGGGTGCTCACGCGGATCCGCCTCCGTCTTCCTGTTCGTCCTCACCGAACTTCGACTCGACGAGGGCGACGAGATCGGCGAGCGTCGCCTCGGCGTCGGCCCCCTCCACGCTGATCAGGATCTCGTCTCCCTGATGACAGTCCAGCGTGAGCACCGAGAGCACCGACTTCGCGTTCACGCGGCGACCGTCCTTCTCCACGGAGACATCGGCCGCCGAGGCCGCCGCGGCCCTCGCGAAGATCTTCGCGGGTCGAGCGTGCAACCCCGTCGCGTTCTGAAGGGTCACCGTCGCCTCAGGCATGGGTGGACCTCCGGCGATCGGCGTCGAGCGCCAACCGTCGCCCCGGATCGACCGGGTGGGTCTGCACCAGGTCGCGCTGAAGGTCGCCGGGCCCGGGGACCGCCGTGCCCGGGAGGACGCACGCGGCGGCTCCCCACGCCACACCCTCTGCGAGGGCCTCGGGTCCGGCTCCTCCGGCTGCCAGGAAACCGGCGAGGAGCGCGTCACCCGCTCCCACGGTGCTTCTCGGCACGATCACGTCGCTCTCCGCATGGAAGGCCTGGCCTTCGTCGACGAGCACGGCCCCGCTGGGTCCGAGTGAGACGAGCACGGATCCCACCCCTTTCGAGCGGAGCTCGTTGGCGGCGAGCACGACGTCCCCGAGCGTCTCGGGAACCATGCCGGTCACCTCGCTCAGCTCCTCCTCGTTCGGCTTCAACACGTCCGGACGCGCGGCCAGCACGGTCTGGAGCGCCGGCCCGCTGGTGTCCACCGCGACCCGGGCTCCGGCGGGGCGGACCGCAGCGGTCAGACGAGCGTAGAGATCGTCGGCCGTCCCGGGTGCCAGGCTCCCCGACGCCACCACCCATGCGGCGCCGTCGGTCACCGCGACGGCACGTTCGAGGAGCGCTTCCACCTCGACGACCGACAGGCGGGGACCGGGTGCGTTCAGCTTCGTCACGGTGCCGTCCGGCTCGACCACGGTCACGTTCGAACGGATCGCGTCGGCGATCGGCACGGCGGCGACCTCGATGCCGAGGCTGGTCAGGAGCGCGGCGAGCAGTTCTCCGTCGGCGCCACCGAGCGGGAGGACGGCGCGGGAGGGATGTCCGTTCGCCACGAGGGCTCGGGACACATTCACGCCCTTGCCCCCAGGATCGGATCGGTCGGCGTGCGCGCGGACGACCTCGCCGCGACGCAGTTCCTCCACCTCGAGGGTGCGATCGAGGCTGGGGTTGGGGGTGACCGTGACGATCATGGCGTCACGGCTCGATGACGACCTTCAGGCCCTCGCCGGACATCACCGTCTCGATCGCCCGGTTGACGTCCGCGAGTGGCATCCGGTGCGTGATCAGATCGTCGACCCGTACCTTGCCGTCGGCGATGAGCGCGAGAGCCTCCCGGTTGTGCCGGGGGGCGGACCCGTAGGCGCCGAAGACGGAGAGCTCGCCGTAGTGGACGAGGTTGGAGTCGAACCGGATCGTCGAGTCGTCCCGGGGCAGCCCGCCGAACAGGGAGATGCGGCCCCGCGGCGCGGTCATCTCGAGCGCCTGCTCCTGCGCCACACCCACGCCGGTCGCGGTGATGACCACGTCGGCACCGCGCCCGTCCGTCATCTTGCGAACCGCGTCGATCGGATCGTCCTTCGTGCTGTCGATCACCGCGTCGGGTTCCGCTCGGGCGGCGAGATCGAGCCGCGCCTGGTTCACGTCCACCAGCACGACCGTCTTCGCGCCGCGAGCTCGCGCCAGGCGAACGTGGAGACACCCGATCGGGCCCGCGCCGAGGATGACGACGACGTCCCCGTCGCCGACCCGGGCGAGCTCCTGCCCGTTCAGCACGCACGCGAGCGGCTCCGTGAGACTCGCCTGCTCGAACGGGACATGGTCCGGGACCCGGTTGACGCCGTCCACCGAGAGGACCTTCGCGGGCACCCGCATGAGCTCCGCGAACCCCCCGTCGTACTGGTAGCCGATCGACTCGAGGTCTTCGCAGACGGTGTGCTGATCCCGCCGGCAGAAGTAGCACACGCCGTCCGGGATGGCCGCGATGATCTGCACCCTGTCTCCTTCGGACCAGTCGCCGACCTCGGATCCCACCTCGGTGATCTCGCCGGCGACCTCGTGTCCGAGAACGCGCGGCAGGGAGATGTGATGGTGTCCGAACCGGTAGATCTTCGCGTCCGTTCCACACGTCGAGCACGTGCGGACCCGGATGACGAGGTCTCTCGGCCCCGCCTCCGGGGCCGGGAGATCCTCCACCCGGAGGTCGCCCGGGGCGTAGAGACGCGCGACCTTCACGCCGTCGCCTCCTCATCGGTGCCGAGGATCGAAAGCACGTCTTCGATCCGCTCCGCGGATCGAAGACGTGCCGCCTGCTCGGGAACCGTGAGGACCCGAGCCAGGTTGGCGAGCACGCCCACGTGCTCGTCGCCGACGGCTGCGATCCCGATGCACACGGTCACGTCGTCGTCGTCCCAGGTGACGCCGTCCGGGAACTGCAGGAACGACAGCATGGTCTCCTTGATCCACCGCCTGCTCTCGTCGGTCCCATGCGGGATCGCGAACCCCTCGCCGAGCGACGTCGAGATCAGCCGCTCACGCTCGAGCATCGCATCCACGTAGGGAGCCTCCACGGCGCCGATATCGACCAGCACCTGACCGGACTGCCTGACGGCGTCGAACCGGTCCGACGCCTGCAGCCCGAGACGGATCCCGTCGGGAGGAAGGAGCGCGGTCATGGCCTATCCCTCGATCGGCTTCCCTTCCTTGATCCCCTCGACGACCCGGTCGAAGGCCGGGTCGCCGAGGAACATACTGAAGGTCACGACGACCTTATCGGGAGCCATGCCTCGGGCGCTGGACTCGAGGCCCTGATGGGTGACGATCACATCCGCATCCGCCGGGATCTGGCTGACCGGCGAGTGCTCGACGACGACCTCCGTCCCTTTCAGGCGGTCGCGGAGCTGGGTGACGAGCAGCACGCTGCTCCCCATCCCGGCCTCGCACGCCACGACCACCTTCCGCACGTCGCTCCCGAGGATCGACGCCATCATGCGGTCGCCGGAGCGGTCGTGGCCGTGGTCGCTGTGTCCGGGACGACGACCTCTGCCTCCTCGCGTACGGTCGCCTTGAGGAGCACGGCGTTCACCACGAAGGACACGGCAGTAGCCGCGAAGACGCCCGCGAGGACCCCGGGGAGGCCGCCCTTCGGGGTCACGGCGAAGTAGGCGAAGATGCTGCCCGGTGAGGGCGTTGCCACCAGCCCTGCCCCAGTAACGAGGAATGTGAAGACGCCTGCCATCCCACCGGCGATCACGCCGAGGATCGTGATCGGACGCATCAACACGTACGGGAAGTAGATCTCGTGGATACCGCCGAGGAACTGGATGATGATCGCTCCCGGCACCGTGGGACGGATCGCCCGAGGGCCGAAGAACCAATAGGCCAAGAGCAGGCCGAGACCCGGTCCCGGGTTCGTCTCGATCATGAAGAGGATCGACTTCCCCTCTTCGGCAACCTCCTGGACGCCGAGTGGCGCCAGGACCCCGTGGTTGATCGCGTTGTTCAGGAACAGGACCTTCGCCGGCTCCACGACGATCGAGACGAGCGGCAGCAGCGTGTTGTCGACGAGGAAGTCCACTGCGTTGCCGGCGGCAGTCGAGATCACCGCGACGACCGGTCCGATCCCCAGGAAGGCGAGGATCGCGAGGAGCGCGCCGAGGATCCCTGCAGAGAAGTTCCCGACGAGCATCTCGAACCCGGACTTGATCTTGCCCTGGACCGAGAGGTCGAACTGTTTGATCAACCATCCTCCGAGCGGCCCGGCGATCATGGCGCCGAGGAACATCGGGGTCTGGACCAGCTCGCCTCCGACCTCCGTGCCGACGAACCCGCCGATGGCGACGCCGGCGGTGGCGATCGCTCCCACGACCGCGCCTCGCTGTCCGTGGACCAGATACCCGCCCGTGTACCCGATCAGGATGGGCAGGAGGAAGAAGATCATCGGCCCGACGAGCTCGGCGAGCTTCTCGTGCGGGGTCCATCCCGTCGGGATGAAGAACGCCGTGATCAGTCCCCACGCGATGAACGCCCCGATGTTGGGGATCACCATCCCGGCGAGGAACCCTCCTACCCTCTGGACGCTGGCCCGCCATCCCCCGGTCGCCGTCTTTGCCGGCGTTGGGATCGCAGTAGACATCCGCAACCCTCCCTTCTCCTCTGGCTACGCCAGATCGGTTTCGGACCCTCGCCGACCGCGAGCGTCCATCGTCTCGAGGCGCGTGCGTCGCACATCCTTCATGCGAGCACCACCTCGATATCCGCTTGCTCGAGCGCTCGGCGGTCGGCCTCCGCGAGTCCGCTGTCGCTGATCAGCACGTCGAACTCGTCGATCGCTGCGAATCGCACGGCGGATTCCTGGTCCAGCTTCGAATGGTCCGCGAGGACCACGGTCTGCGCGGCCGCGATGCAGATCGCGTGCTTCACGGCGGCCTCGGCAGGGTCCGGCGTTGACAGCCCACGCTGCACGCTGAACCCGTTCGTCCCGACGAACGCCACGTCGACGCGAAGATCGGCGAGCTGCCGCAGGGCCCAGTCGTCGACGTTGGCGAGCGTGCGGGTACGCACCCGCCCTCCGATCACGTGGAGCTGAAGATCGCGCCGTGACGCGAGTTCGAGCGCGATCGCCACCGAGTGGGTGAACACGGTGAGCTCCCGTTCGGGGAAGATCTGTGCGAGCGCCAGCGTCGAGGTACCTGCGTCGAGCATCACGGACCCGTGCTCGGGAACGAACGACAGCCCCGCCATCGCGATCGCCGCCTTCTCGGTCGCCATCGCCGAGGCCTTCTCGGCGATCGCCGGCTCCGACCGGAACCGGTGGATCGAGATCGCTCCCCCGTGGACGCGTCGGAGGAGTCGTTGCTGCTCGAGCTCGGTGAGATCCCGGCGGATCGTCTCCGGCGTGACCTCGAAGTGATCCGCCAGCTCCGTGACGTCGCCGCGACCGCGCTCTTCGATCAGCGTGGCGATCTCTTGGCGTCGCTCCACCGCGTACATGGGCCACTCCCGTCCGAAATCGTGTGGAGTTTCCTTCGTTTCTGTCTGTTTTGTCAAATCGAGAGGAGGAACGGAGGTAATCGGAAAGAGCCGGGTCCTGCGGATCGGGTCCGAAGAATCGGGGAGAGGGCCATTCCAGCCTCTCCTTCAGGCAGGCGTCGGACTACTCGTTTTCCTGTTCCTCCGGGTCTTGATCCGTCACGAGCAGTTGATCCGAGACGGAGACGTGCGTCGCGGGGATCGAGCGATCGCCCGCGATGAGCTTCCGCAAGGCGTCCCGCTTCTCGGATCCGGTCACGACCCAGATCGCACGCTCCGCGCGCGAGAGCCCCGGGTAGGTGAGGGTCATCCGCCGACGGCCCCCGTAGACATCCGTTACGGCGATGTCACGATCTCGGATGTCGAGGACGGGATCACCGGGTACGAGCGACGCCGTGTGACCGTCGGCGCCGAGTCCGAGGTGCACGACGTCGAACCGATCGGGGAGCGACGCGGCGTAGCGAGCTGCCGCCGCCGCCAGGTCGTCGTCCTCCACGGGCATCCACCTGGTCCCGTCCGACGCCTCGGCGGGAAGCTCCCGGCTCTGCAGCGAGCGGTTCCGATCCGGATCGCCCGGCGGCGCGACACGCTCGTCCACCTGCCACGTGTCGATGAGGGGCCACGGCAACGCGAGCGCGCCCAGCCGACGGAACATCGGGACGGGGGACTCGCCGCCGCTGATCGCCCACGCGAATCGACGCCCCTCGGCGATCGCTCGGCGAACCGCCGCAGCGATCAGATCGGCGGCACGCTCGCCCACCGACACCGGATCCGGGAGCACCTCGACACGGATCATCAGTCCGCCACGTGGCCCCCGAACTCGCGTCGCATCGCCGAGAGCACCCGGTTGGCGAACGCCGCCTCGTCGCGCGACGCGAACCGCGCGTACAGGGCCGCGGTGAGCACGTCGGCCGGTGTGCCCGACTCGATCGCCGTGATGGCGGTCCACCTCCCCTCGCCCGAGTCGGAGACGCGCTCGTCGGATCCCTCGAGGTCGGCGTCGTCGTGGAGGGCGACGGCCGCGAGGTCGAGCAGCCACGACGCGACCACGCTCCCCCGGCGCCAGACCTCGGCGACCTCCGCGACGTCGACCCGGTACGCGGCGCCTCCGTCCTCGGCGTGTCGCAGGATGTTCATGCCTTCGGCGTAGGAAGCCATGAGCCCGTACTCGATGCCGTTGTGGACCATCTTCACGAAGTGCCCCGCACCGGCCGGCCCGCAATGGAGGTATCCCTCCTCCGCCTGGGAAGGGTCTCCCTCTCGTCCCCGGGTCCTGGGTACGGCGCCGACGCCAGGCGCGAGCGATGCCAAGATGGGCTCCACGTGCTCGAAGACATCGGCGTCGCCGCCCACCGTCAGGCAGAACCCGCGCTCCAGCCCGTGGACCCCACCGCTGGTGCCGCAGTCGATGTACCGGATACCCCGCTCGCCGAGCTCCCCCGCCCTCCGCACGTCGTCGCGGTAGTGGGTGTTGCCGCCGTCGATCACGACATCGCTCGGCTGGAGACGATCGGCCAGTTCGCGGATCACCGCCTCCGTGGCATCACCGGCCGGCACCATGACCCAGACGATCCTCGGCGGCGCGAGGGCGCCGACCAGCTCCACGAAGCTCCCGGTCCCGACCGCTCCGTCGGCAGTGAGCAGCTCGATGGCGGCCGGATCGCGGTCGAACACCACGCATCGGTGCCCGTCTCGCATCAGCCGCCGGGAGATGTTCGCACCCATCCGGCCGAGCCCCACCACCCCGAGCTCCATCGGTCGGTCAGTCGTCATCGGGACCTCCTTCGATCTCCACTCGTGCGGCCGGCCCGTTTCTCTCCGGGCCTTCGACCATGACGGAGCCTATGGACAAGACGGCGGATGCGCTCGTGGTGTTCGGGATCACGGGCGATCTCGGGCGAAGGATGACGATGCCCGCCCTGTACCGGCTCGAGCGGAAGGGCGCGCTCCCTTGCGATGTGATCGGTGTGGGTAGGCAGGAGCTGACGACCGACGAGCTTCGAGCGATGGCTCGCGAGTCGGTCGAGGGCGCGGAGACCTCGGTCGACGAGGACGCGTTCGATCGGTTCGCCAAGCGACTCTCCTACATCGCCTCCGACGCGACCGACCCCTCATCCGGCGAGCGACTGGCGGAGGCCCTCGGTCCCGCGCAGCGGCCCGTCTTCTACCTCGCCACCCCTCCTTCGCTGTTCGCTCCGATCGTGGAGATGCTCGGCAGCGCGGGTCTCACCGAGGGAGCCCGCGTCATGATCGAGAAGCCGTTCGGCGACGACCTCGCCTCCGCCCGCGCGCTGAACGAGCGGCTCCTCCAGGTGGTGGACGAGGACCGGATCTACCGGATCGACCACTTCCTGGGGAAGGAGCCGGTCCAAGACATCGTGTACCTGCGCTTCGCCAACGAGATCTTCGAACCCGTCTGGAACCGGAACCACGTCAAAGCGGTGCAGATCACCCTCGCGGAGTCGTTCGGCATCGAGGGCAGAGGCAGCTTCTACGACGGCGTGGGAGCGTTGCGCGACGTGGTGCAGAACCACCTCCTTCACGTCCTTGCCCTGGTCACGATGGAGGCGCCAGCGGGAGGCAGAGACGCGATCGCCGATCGTCGCCTCGACGTGCTCCGCGCGATCCCCGCCGTGGATCCCACCGAGTCCGTGCGAGGGCAATACGAGGGCTACGCGAACGAGGACGGCGTGCATCCCGGATCCGACACCGAGACGTTCGCCGCCCTCCGTCTTCGGATCGACAACTGGCGATGGTCCGGCGTTCCGTTCCTGATCCGGGCCGGGAAGATGATGGCGACGACGATGACCGAGGTCCACGTGCTCTTCCGGAGACCTCCGCCGATCCTGCTCGGCGACCACACGGAGCAGGCCCGACATCACAACCACGTCTCGATCAGGATCGGGAAGGATGCGGGTGCCAGCATCGGTGTCCTCGTGAAAGACGCGTCGGGGGAAGCGGCGGAGCCGGTGCATCTGGACGTCTCGTTCCAGGAGCATCTCGCCCGTAGCCCGAGCCCCTACGAGCGCCTGCTCGGCGATGCCCTGCTCGGCGACGCCACCCTCTTCCCGCACCAGGCCGTGGTCGAGGAGATGTGGCGGATCGTCCAACCACTGCTGAATGATCCACCCGCGCTCGAGACGTACGCGCCCGGGTCGTGGGGACCCCCGGCGGCCGATCGACTGGCCGAGTCGATCGGGGGCTGGCGGCCCACGGCACCCGAGCAGGCGCGGAACGAAGAAGCGTAGGGCTCGTCAGGACGTGGGTGGGATCTCCACGACGCGGCCGTCCTGCCAGCCGAAGTCCCAGACGTCGATCGCCGGCGGTTCCACGCCGAGCGTGGTGAGGGCCGTGCAGATCTGACTCCGGTGATCGGTCCCGTGGTGCAGCGCCTGCGCGAGCCGGATGCTGAGCGGGGCGTGGGTCTCCGAGCCGTCGTCGCGGTGCCTCTCGAGCATCGCATCCGGATCGAGGTCATCTCTCAGGACTCCCGACCACGCCGCGCCATTGCCCTCGATCACGTCCCGGAGCTCCGGAAGGTCCATCTGATCCTCGTCGATCAACGGCCGTCAGCCCACCGCTCAGCACGAACAGGTAGGAGGAATCGGCCCCGACGGTGTGCCGCATCGTGTCGAGGATGGATCCGTAGGTACCCGGAACCGCGGTCTCGAGTTGCTCGGGGTTGAGCGCGAGACACTCGTCGATCACCCGTAGCGTCGCCCACACGTGGTGGGCAAAGGCGTCTGCCATCACCGACGTGGTCATGGGGTCACCGTAACAAACCGGATCGCACCGCTCACAGGGAAAGGTCGAGGCGCCAGTTGCCTAGGGTGTGGACGTGAAGATGACGGGAGAGCCGATCCACTTCGTCACCCCGGCGGACTGGCGGAGCTGGCTCGAGGGGAACCACGCCACCGAGGACGACGTGTGGTTGATGATCGCCAAGAGGCGCTCGCAAACGGTCTCCGTCACGGTGGATCAAGCGGTCGAGGAGGCGCTCTGCTTCGGCTGGATCGACAGCAGCATGCAGCCGATCGACGAGGATCGGTACGCCCTCCGCTTCACACCCCGCAGGAAGGCGAGCAACTGGTCCGAACGGAACAAGACGCGGGTGGCGAGACTGATCGAGGAAGGGCGGATGACCGAAGCCGGCCTCGCCGAGGTCGAGCGGGCACGACGAGACGGCCGATGGGGAGGTCGATGAGCGCGCTGATCGCCGCCACGGCGACGGCTCGAGGTGTCGCCGTTGCCGCGGCCGTCGGCTTCCTCGTGATCGCGATCTTCCAAGCGGCGCTTGCGCTCGGCGCACCGCTCGGCCGGGCCGCATGGGGCGGGACACGGACCCACCTGCCGACGGGCCTCCGCATCGCCAGCGCGGCCGCGGCGGTCTTCTGGTTGCTCGCCGCGCTGATCGTGCTCGCACGGGCCGGGTTCGAGATCTCTCCGGTGTCGGACGCGGTCGCCCGTTGGGGAACCTGGATCCTCGTCGGCGTGCTCCTGGTCGGCGCCCTGATGAACTTCGCGTCGTCGAGCCCGTGGGAACGATTCCTCTGGGGACCGCTCGCGCTCGTGCTGGCCGTGCTGTGCTTCGTCCTCGCGCGCAGTTGAGCGAACCGGTCTCAGACGTCGTGTTGCTCGAGGGTTTCCACCGGATCGTCCTCGCGCGGATCGTCCTCGTGGCGGATCTGTTCGCGAAGTTCGGAGTACTGGACGGCCTCAGAGGCGATCATCGCGATCAGGATCACGGCAAGCAGCGCGAGCGCCGCAAGAGCCGGCATGGTCCCCGCGATCGGTATCAGCACGCCCAACAACACCGCGACCACGAGCCGGCGCCCGGTCACCTTGTGCCAGGTCCGGTACTTGAACGCCGAATGCGCGAGCAGGTAGAGCGAGACTCCTCCGTAGAGCCCGATGAGCGGGAGGAGGGGAAGCGCGTCGGACAACTCGTGATCACCCGACGCCCCGACGGACTCGAGCACCTTCTTCAGCCCCAGCGCGACAAGGACGACGCCGGCGACCATCGGCATGTGGAGATAGCTGTAGGCATCGCGCGCAAGCCTCGCCCGCTCTTCGCCCTGCGCCCGGCGGAGCATGCGTTCGGCCACGATCGACACGACGTCGAAGTACGCCCACCACAGACAACCCGCGACCGTCAATCCGAGGACCGAGGCCACGATGATCGGCCACGAGATCGCCTCTCCCGCCACGCCGACACCGATCGCGACGATCGACTCACCGAGGGCGACGATCAGGATGAGCCCGTGACGTTCGGCGAAGTGGGAGGCCGAGCGCAGCCTCCATCCGGACGCGCCGCCGAGGATCGTGCCGAAGTAGTCCACGACCAACGCGGCGATCCACGTGAAGGTCTGCGCCCACCCGTCCAGCTGTGAGGCGACCAACAGCACCGCGGTGCTGCCGACCACCGACGGGGTGAACTTCCACACCTGACGTCGAAGGCCGGGGTCGTCGCCCGACAACAGGAAGAACATGACCAGATGGAGGAACCGCACCGCGAGGTAGGCGAACGCGACCACCACCGGTCCGGTCAGCCCGCCTGCCAGGTCGTCGAACGCCTCGGGGATCGAGAGGGCCAGCACGAACATCGCGGCCATCGAGCCGAACACCGCGACCCGCCCGAGGCCCTCCTCCGCCTGCACCGCGTTGGCGAGCCAGGCGTAGCCCACCCACGACCACCACAGGAGCGCGAGCACGAGCAACCCTCGGACCATGGCGTGCGCGGTGAGATGGTCGGCCATCAGAGCGGTGACCTGCGTCAGGGAGAACACGAAGACGAGGTCGAAGAACAGCTCGATCGGCGTGACCCGTGCCTCCTCGGACACGGGCAAGAGCCGTGGATGCTTCTGGTTGCTCACGGCGACGGGCCGATCGTCGCGGGTGACCTCGTTTCGAGCGCAAGCTCCAAAGCACCCGATAGGTCCAGCTCCCGTCCCCGCGCCCAGGCGCGCTGCAGATCGACATCGTCGAGCACCGGTCCCATCGCGGCGAGCGCCCGATCCCGGATGGCCGTTTCGTCCTCGTCCGGTGCCAGACCCAGCCGCTCCCGTGCACGCTCCGTCGCGCCGAGGATCGCGGCCGTCCGATCGCGCTCACCGTCTTCGGCCAGAGCGGCGGCGGCGACGTCCAGACAGTAGGCGGCCAACGACTCCTCCCCGAAGCCCAGGGCACGTCGCGCGCCGGATACCGCCCAGTCGGCGGCCGGCTCGGGCAGCTTCCGAAAGACGGCCGTCTCACCGAGACTCGCGAGGGTGAAGGCCTCGCACCTCGATTGGCCACGACTCTGCACGAACGGAAGGTTCTCCTGGAGGAGGACTTCGGCCCGCTCGTGTCGACCCCTCTGATTGGCGATCCCCGCGAGGTTCAATCGACAGGAAGAGATCCCGACGCCGTTGTCGACCTCAACGGCGGCCTCGAACGCCTCGCGATAGAGCACCTCCGCCTCGTCGAACTCTCCGGTCTCCCACGCGCGCGCGGCTCGACGCTTGAGGTCCTGGAACCTGTCCGTGACGCCACCCAGCTTCATGGTCAGGTCGGCCGCCTCGTCCGATGCGGCGATGGCGGCCGGATGGTCGCCCTGCCGGTACGCCGTCGTCCCCAGGGCCAACAGGAGCCGAACACGCGTCTCGTCCTCCACGTCCGATATCGCCAGCGCCCGTTCCAACCCGGCGCGTGCCTCGGCATACCGATCGCGCATGATCCAGTACATGGGGAGGGCGACCGTGATGCTACGCACGAGCGCCGCGTCGCCGGTGTCGATCCCGAAGTCCACCGCTGCAATGAGGTTGTCGATCTCCGCGGCCATCACCGCGACCGCCAGCTCCTCCGGCTCGCCCGCCTGGATCTCCGCGTCGGCTCGTTCGGCGAGCTCTCGGTACCACGTCGCGTGCGCTTGCCGGACCTCGCCGGCTTCCTCGCGTGTCGCCAGGCGCTCCGCGGCGAATTCCTGGATCGAGCTGAGCAACCACAGGCGCGGCTCGTCCTCGACCCGTCGCTGCAGCATGTTCTTGTCCACGAGCGCTTGGAGCACGTCGGGAGCCGCACCCGCGACGGCCTCCGCCGTCGCGACGCTGCATCCTCCGGCGAAGACGGAAAACCGATCGAGGACGACGCGCTCTTCGTCCGTCAGCAGGTCGTAGCTCCACGCGATCGTAGCGCGCAGCGTCGCCTGGCGAGGGTCCGCATCACGCCCGCCCTGCAACAGATCGAGTCGCGAAGACAGACGCTCGAGGAGCTGTTCGATCGAGAAGAGCTTCAGCCGTGGGGCGGCGAGCTGGAGTGCGAGGGGAAGGCGGTCGAGCCGGTCGCACACGGCCTGGACGTCGGGGCCGGGCGGGATGGTGACGCCCGCGGCCGCAGCCCTCGCCACGAAGAGCTCGATCGCATCGTCGGGGTCCATGGCGGGGACCGCGGATTCTCGTTCCGCCGCGATCTGCAACCGCTCCCGGCTCGTCACGAGCAGCGTCGGACCCGCCGCCTTCGACAGGAGCTCGGCGACATCCGTCGCGATCTCCGGGAGGAGATGCTCCGCGTTGTCCAGCACGATGAGGTCGCGTCTGCCGCCGAGCCGTCGCGCCAAGGTGTCGATGAGAGGCGTCTCCGTCTCTTCGGCCACTTCCAACGCGAGTGCGATCCGGGAAGGGACGAGGTCATGGTCCGAGAGCGCCGCCAGTGGTACCCACCAGGTTCCGTCCGGGAACGACTCGGCGGCTTCGGCAGCGGCTTGGAGCGCAAGACGCGTCTTCCCCGTCCCCCCGGGACCGGTGAGGGTGAGGAGCGGGACATCCACCCGGCGAAGCTGCGCGGCGAGCGCCTCGACCTCGTCGTCGCGACCGATGAAGGGAGTCGCCGGCACGGGCAGGTTGGCGCGGTAGAGGGACCTGATCGGTGGGAAGTCTCCCTCGCCCAGCTGGTAGACGCGCTCGGGCGCCTGCAGGTCCTTGAACCGATGGTCGCCGAGATCCACCAGAGGGAACCGATCTGCCTCGACCTGTTGCACCGTCGGCAACGACACCAGGATCTGTCCGCCGCTTCCGGCGGCGGCGATCCTGGCGGCTCGGTGGACGTCGTCGCCCACGTATCCCTCAGCCGTTCGAACGGCGGTGCCGGAGTGGATCCCGACACGGACCCGGATGGGTCCGGATCCCAAGGCTCGATCACCGTCGCGGGCCGCCTCGAGCGCGCCATCCGGAGAGCCGAACGCGAAGAAGAAGGCGTCTCCTTGGGTGTCGACCTCGACTCCGCCGTGGCGTCCGAACGCCTCCCTGAGCACACGGCGGTGCTCGGCCAGGGCGTCCGCATAGGCGCTCTCGCCGAGCCGGTGCAACAGCCGCGTGGATCCTTCGACGTCGGTGAACAGGAACGTGACCGGTCCGACCGGCAGGTCTTCGCGCATTGTCGAACCGTAGTCCCGAGGGCGGAGGGCGTCACGGGGTATCGGCCGGGATCCGGCCCACGTTCGAGCCGTTCTGCGGTACAAGGTGGGTATGGACGAGGCCTTCGACCCCGGCGACGAGGCGCTCGACGCGTACTCGACGGTCGTCACGTCGGTCGCGGAACGGTTGATCCCCTCGGTCGCGAGCCTCCGTGTGCGTCAGCGGGTCCGCGGTGCGGGCGTCGAGGGAGCGGGTTCCGCCGTCGTCATCACGCCCGACGGGTTCGCGCTCACTTCCGCGCACGTCGTCAACGGGGTCGATCGCGGCTCGGCTTCGTTCGTCGACGGGCGCGAGGTTCCGTTCGACGTCATCGGCCGAGACCAGCTGTCCGACCTCGCCGTGCTTCGCCTCCAGGGCAGCGGCTTCGCATCCGCGGAGCTCGGCGAGGCGTCTCGCCTTCGCGTCGGCCAGCTCGTCGTCGCGATCGGCAACCCGATGGGGTTCACGGGCTCGGTCACCGCCGGCGTCGTCAGCGCGCTCGGTCGAGCGCTCCCGGTGCGCGCCGGCCGGGTGGTCGAGAACGTCGTGCAGACCGATGCCGCGCTGAACCCCGGGAACTCAGGAGGAGCGCTCGCCGACGGACGCGCGAGGGTCATCGGGATCAACACCGCCGTCGCGGGCGTGGGGCTCGGTCTCGCGGTGCCGATCGACGACTCCACCCGGAGCATCATGCATGCCCTCATGACCGCGGGAAGGTTCGAGCGGGCCTACATCGGGATCGCCGGCGGCGGGCGGCCGCTCCCGCCCCGAGCGGCCGCGGCCGTGGGGCGCGATGACGGCGTCGAGGTCATGCAGGTCGTCGACGGCAGCCCCGCCGCGCTGGCCGGCATCAGGTCCGGCGACCTGATCGTCGCCCTCGACGACGTGCCGATCGCGGACGCTCGTGATCTCCAACGGCTGATGGTCGGGGAACGGATCGGCCGGTCGGTGGACGCACTGGTCTGGCGCGACGGCCAGCTCCGCACGTTCGCGGTGCATCCCGTCGAGCTGACCGCCGCGTAGGGTCGAGGCATGACGTTCCGCGGCTGGCCGGTGGAAGCCATCGAGTTCTTCGAGGGCCTCGAGGCGGACAACTCCAAGGCGTACTGGCAGCGGAACAAGGAGATCTACGACTCGATGGTTCGGGCTCCGATGGAGGAGCTGCTCGCGGAGCTCGGGCCGGAGTTCGGCGACGGCCGGATCTTCCGGCCGTATCGAGACATCCGATTCAGCGCCGACAAGTCGCCCTACAAGACCAACATCGGAGCGACGGTCGGCGACGGCTACGTGCAGCTCACGGCCGACGGTCTGGGCGCCGGATCCGGGATGTGGGAGATGGCGCCGGATCAGCTCGATCGCTACCGGGAGGCAGTGAGCGCCACCCGATCCGGCGGCGCGCTCGTCAACCTGGTGCGGAAGACGCGGGAGGCGGGCATCGACGTCTCGGGCCACGCGGCGCTGAAGACCGCCCCCAAGGGCTATCCCAAGGATCACCCCCGGATCGAGCTCCTCCGGTTCAAGGGCATCATCACGTGGCGGGAGTGGCCCGCCGGCGCGTGGTTGGGCAACCGCAAGGCCAAGGATCGGGTCGTCGAGTTCCTCCGCGCATCGAAGCCGCTCAACGAGTGGCTCGGAGCCCATGTCGGTCCCTCGACCGTGCCCGAGCGACGGCGGTAGGTTGGGAGCTCAACAGCACCATCGAGGAAGGGAGGCAGCATGGACTTGAACAGCATCTTGATCGGGTCCGAGGACCCCAAGCGCCTGGCGGAGTACTACACCAAGCTCTTCGGGGAGCCGGCCATGGACGAGAGCGGCTACACCGGCTGGCAGATCGGCACTGGCTGGGTGACCGTGGGGCCGCACGATCAGGTGAAGGGGAAGAACACCCAGCCCGGCCGCATCCTCTGGAACATCGAGACGGCCGACGTGAAGGGTGACTTCGAGAAGTTCAAGGCCGCCGGCGCAACGGTGGTGCAGGAGCCGTACAGCCCCGGTGAAGCGCCGGACGGCTCGATCGCGACGTTCTCGGACCCGGACGACAACTACTTCCAGCTGATGAGCCCGATGGGGCCGCCCGAGGGCTCCTAGGGAACAGATGCTCCTGGAGGAGGTCGCGGCGGCGTCGGCAGACGTCGCCGCGACCTCGTCCCGACTGAAGAAGGTCGAGCGACTCTCGTCTGTCTTGTCGGGACTTCGTCCCGACGAAGTCCCGATCGCGGTGGCCTACCTATCCGGCGCGCTCCCGCACGGGTCGATCGGCGTGGGGTGGGCTTCGCTCCGAGAGGTGCCCTCGCCGGCGACGGATGCCACGCTCGAGCTCGTCGAGGTCGATGAAACTCTCCGCCGGATCGGCGGTCTCGCCGGCGCCGGGTCCCAGGCGGCTCGTCGAGAAGCGCTCCACGACCTGTTCGGCAGGGCCACCGAGCGGGAGCACGACTTCCTGCGCGGCCTCCTGATGGGTGACATCCGCCAGGGTGCCCTCGAAGGCGTGATGGTCGACGCCGTCGCGCGAGCCTCGGAGGTGCCCGTCACCGAGGTCCGCCGCGCAGCGATGCTTGCCGGCGACCTCGGGGGCGTCGCCGCCGCGGCGATCGAGGGAGGCAGCTCCGCTCTCGCCCGATTCCGGCTCTCGCTCCTGACGCCGCTGAAGCCGATGCTCGCGCAGTCCGCCGAGGACGTCCGTGCGGCCTTCGACCGGATCCGACCTGCCGCCGTCGAGTGGAAGCTCGACGGCGCCCGGATCCAGATCCACCGGCTCGGGGACGAGGTCCGCATGTTCACGCGGAACCTCGCCGACGTGACCGATCGCGTGCCGGAGATCGTGGAGACGATCCGGCGTCTCCCGCTGAAGGCGGCCGTCTTCGACGCCGAGGCGATCGCCCTGCGACCCGACGGACGCCCGCATCCGTTCGGCCTGACGATGAGCCGGTTCGGGAGCCGCAACCGACGTGACCTCGAGGAGCTCCGCGCGGACTATCCACTCTCCGCCTTCGTCTTCGACGTCCTGCACCTCGACGGCGAGGACCTGATCGACCAGCCCGCCGCCGAGCGATTCGCCGCGCTCGAGGCACGGCTCCCCGAAGAGTTGCGCGTGACGAGGACCGTGACCGACGACGTCGACGAGGCCGAACGCTTCCTCGACGACGCGCTGGCACGCGGTCACGAGGGCGTGATGGTGAAGGCGCTCGATGCGCCGTACGAGGCGGGGAGGCGCGGGGCGAGCTGGATCAAGGTGAAGCGTGCGAACACCCTCGACCTCGTGATCCTCGCCGCCGAGTGGGGGCACGGGCGCCGGCAGGGATGGCTCAGCAACCTGCATCTCGGCGCGCGCGACCCGGCGACCGGCGGGTTCGTGATGCTCGGCAAGACCTTCAAGGGCATGACCGACGAGATGCTCGCCTGGCAGACGGAGCGGCTCCAGCAGATCGAGACGAGCCGCGAGGGCATCACCGTGCGCGTGCGCCCGGAGCTCGTCGTCGAGGTCGCGTTCGACGGTCTGCAGACGAGCACGCGCTACGCGGGAGGGGTGGCCCTTCGATTCGCGCGCGTGAAGGGCTATCGGCCCGACAAGGGCGTCGAAGAGGCCGACACCATCGAAACCGTCCGAGACATCCACGCGCGATCGGTGGGTTGACGATGCCGAAGCTGAGCGCCGGGCTCCTGGTGTGTCGGTTGGTGGACGACGAGCCGGAGGTGCTGCTGGTGCATCCGGGAGGTCCCTACTGGGCGAGGAAGGACGACGGCTCGTGGTCCATCCCCAAAGGGGAGTACGAGTCCGGCGAGGATCCGCTCGAGGTGGCGTCCCGGGAGTTCCGCGAGGAGTTGGGGACGGATCCGCCGGATCTGGGATCGCCCATGTACCTCGGTGAGCTGCGTCAGCCGAGCGGGAAGATCGTGAGCGCCTGGGCGGTCCAGGGAGACGTGGATGTCAGCGACGTCCACAGCAACACGTTCGAGATGGAGTGGCCTCCTCGGTCGGGTCGGACCCAGGAGTTCCCCGAGGTGGACCGAGCGGGCTGGTTCGGACTCGAAGAGGCTCGAACGAAGCTCCTCCGGGGTCAGCTCGGGTTCATCGATCGACTCTCCGAGCTGCTCGCGGGCGACTCCCCGGAGTGACAGAGCTCAGCGCGTTTCCCAGAGTCCGAGCACGTTGCCTTCGGTGTCCTTGAAGTACGCGTACGCACCCAACCCGGGGATCTCCGCCCTGGGGCTGACGACCGTCCCGCCGGCAGACTCGACCTGCTTCAGGGCGTCGTCGATCGCGTCGACCTCGACCGTGATGACCGGCGTCGACAGGTCCGCGGAACGCTTCATCAGACCGCCGTTGATCGCACCGGGCTCCGTAGGCACCTGCGTCTGCTGGTCGACGGGCGTGGTCAACGCGAGGGTGTACTCACCCATCGCTTCGCCCTGCATGTCCTGCAGCTGCCATCCGAAGATCGCGCCGTAGAACTCCTTGGCTCTCGCGACGTCGTCCGTCGGGATCTCGAAGTGCACGACCCTGCCCATGTCCGACTCCTTCCTTCAGGGTGTACCGACCGACCCAGCCTAGAACGCGGCTGCCGACGCCGACGAGTCCCGATCCGCTCAGGCGAACCCGGCGATCCCGGCGGCCCACGCGGCGTCGAGATCGGCGTCCGGAGGGAAGCGGCCGTCGAGCTCGAGGATCGTCATCCCATGGGCGAACGCCCAGGTGGCGCGTGCCAGGTCGGGGTCGCCGCCGGCGGCCATCACGACCGGCTCGGCGGTCCACCCCTCGAGACCTTCCGGCAACCGCTCTCTCGGCAAGGGCCCACCGGTCACGAGCCGGTACAGGTGCGGGTGCGCGAGCGCCCACCGCCGGTACACACGCGCCAGCTCCGTGAGTGCCTTTTTCCGCGAGCCGCCCTTCCTGAGCGAACCGATCGCGTCGTGCATCTCCTGCCCGAGCTCACGGAAGGCCTCCGCCATCAAGAGCGCCTCGAGGTCCTCTTTCCCGTCCACATGCTTGTAGAGCGAGGGCGCGCGGATCCCCATCTGATCGGCGACGCGCCGCATCGTGAGTCGCTCGGGTCCTTCGCGTTCGAGGATCCTCCGCGCGGCCGCGACGATGTCGCGGACGCGCGGGGTTCGGAGTTCGGGCGCCTCGATCACGTGACGGTCGTCGTGCGGCGCTCCGCGACCCGCCGCGCGAGCGCCTCGTTCATCGCGCGGAATCCTTTCGCCGTCCCGCCGTCGCGGAGCTTCCTCCACAGCATCGGCAGCAGGATCCCGCCGAATCGCTCGCTCTGGATGAAGCGCACGCGGCCCGCTCCCGCCTCCTCGATCCGGAAGCGATGCTCTCCGTCGAAGATCCCCGGGATCATCAGGTGCCCGATCCATCGAAGCTCCTTGCCGGGCTCGACGGCCAGCACCGCCGGATGCATCGTGATCCCTCGTTCGGCCACAGGTTGGAGCCGGACGTCGAGCTTCCCGCCGACGCGAAGCTCGCCGTCGATCTTCTCGATGAACGGATTCCACTCCCCGTACGCCTGCAGGTCCGCGAGAACGGCCCACGTCTCTTCGGGCGTCCCGTCGAACTCGATCTCGGTGTTGAGCTCTCTCATCCCGTCCTCCCCTTCGTCGGCTAACAACGTTAGCTTAGGCGAACGGTGTTAGCCTTGTCAAGTCCCCGGGGTGCCACCCTGGAGATTCAGCGGGAGAGGACCCGGAGCGGTCCGAGCTTCACGAAGAGCATCAGGCCGACCAGCCGCTCGAGCTCGCGCGTGGCCTTCAGCGGTCCGACGTCGACGGGATGGAATCCCATATCTCGCGCGAGCTCGAACACGGTGTCCTTCGCAGCCTGATCGTCGCCAGCGACGAGAACCGATGCGGCGATCCCATCCACCTCCGGCTCCGTCAGATGGCGAGCGTGGACGTGGTTCCACCCCTTGAGGAGCTTGGCGTTCGGCAGGCGCTTCTGGATCTCCTCCGCGGTCGAGCTCCCCTCCAGGGCTTCGCGCACCGCCTTCTTATAGGGATAGGAGACGTCGACCACGATCGTCCCCTGCAGGTCACCGAGCTGTGGCAGCGTCTCCTCCATCGCCTCCCAGGGAACGGTGAGGATCACGACGTCGGCATCGCCGGCCGCTTCCGCGTAGGTCGCGCCGCGGGCCGCGCCGACCTTCGACGCGGTCGCCCGAGCGCGATCGATGTCTCGCGAGCCGACGATCACCTCGTGCGTGGGAGCGATGGCCTGAGCGAAACCCTTCCCCATCCTCCCGGTACCGATGATCGCGACCCTCATCTCTCGCATCGTGCCACAGAGACATCGGACGCTTCGGCCGTCCGCGGATCCAGATGGCCCCGTAGGCTCCACGTATCGTGACCCATCGGGAGCTGGGAGGAGTCGTGGTCCCAGGTCGCGGGCGCGGCGCCGCGCTTCTCGCCGACGACGGCGTACTCGGGCGGATCGAGGAGCTCTTCGGTCTGCGCGTGGTGCCGGGAACCTTGAATGTCCGACTCCACGCGCCGTTCGACCGGACCCTGATAGCTCGCTACATCGCGGCAGAAGACATCGATCCCGGCTGGGAGAGCACGTCTGGGCAGGCGGGCTATCACCTCGTGCCTGTGCTGGTCGCCGGCTACCGAGGGGTCGCCTTCCAAGCGGACGAGCCCGGCTACCCGGAGAACCTGCTCGAGATCATGTGTGAGGTTCACCTTCGATCGACCCTCGCGCTGAAGGATGGCGACCCGATCCTCCTGACGGTGGGCCAAGGGGACGGGGCCCGTTCGGTGGACCTCCCGAGGAGTCTGGGGGGAGCGGTTCTGGGGTCTTCCGTCTTCTTCCTGGTGGCGCCTGGTGTCGTCGCCGGCTTGCTCCCCTGGGCCCTCACGAGATGGCGCACCGGTGGCGTGCCCCCATGGCCCGCCCAGGTCGCCGGGTTCGCATTCCTCGGAGCCGGCGTGCTCGTCTTGCTGCTGACGTTCGCGCGGTTCGTCAGCGAAGGCCGGGGCACGCCCGCGCCGGTCGCGCCGACGCAACGCCTCGTGATCGGGGGGCTGTATCGGCACGTGAGGAATCCGATGTATCTCGCGGTGCTCGCGATCATCGTCGGGCAGGCACTGGTCCTGTGGAGGCCGATCCTCGTCGCCTACGCGATGTTGGTCGCTTCAGTCTTCGTCGCATTCGTGAGGGGCTACGAGGAGCCGACCCTACGCCGGACGTTCGGCGAGGAGTACGAGGCTTACCGACGCGCCGTACCCGGATGGTGGCCGCGCATGCGTCCCTGGGCGCCCGATTGACGTCGGACGTTCGTCACGATGACCGGGTCACACCTCCCAGTCAGGAACCCTCGGCGGCGAACGTCAGCGAATAGACCTCTTGACCCTTCGGATACTCCTTGGTCGGACGGCTCTCTCGAGTGGCGGTCATGCCCAGCGCCTCGTAGACCCCGTCCTGCTCGTCGTGAAGGTGCTCACCCAGATAGACGTTGGCGAAGATCTCCTGGGGCCGCGACGCCGCGTTCACCATCCGTACCGCGCCGACGACCGGCGGCCCCACCAGGGTCAGCTCGCCGGCGATCTCCACGAGGAAACCGGGGCCCGCGTCGAGACCGACCGCGAGGCCGACACCGTCAGAGAGGTTCCGCGAGTTCCGGCGGAAGTCCTCGAGCACGCGGCGATGGAAGAGCTCGATCAACTCGTGCGCGGTGTGTGCGAGGTTCCCGGCCGCCTCCACGAAGCGTCGCTGGTACTCCTCCTTCGGCGTCGAGGGAGCGATCCAGTACGCCAGGAACCCGTCGCCGGTGAACTTATCGAACCACCCGCCCGGCGTCCCGATCCCGCTCCGGACGGCGGAGACGAACTTGTCCATGATCTTCGCGAACTGCTCGAAATGGACTGCTTCCTTCATCAGCAGCGTCGACTCGCGGATGTCCGCGGCCATCACGAACATCTGCAACGGCGTCGTGTCGATGACCGCGTCCAGAAGCTGGTCCCGCTGGAAACGCTCCTCCCAATCCGGCGGCGCGTGGGATTCCAGGAGCCCCGCGATCCGCGCTCGTTCCACTTCGCGGTCAGGTTCCGGCTCGGTGGTCTCTTCGTCGGCCATGCCGACGGAGCCTAGCCGGACGTACTCGATCAGCGGGGGTTGCCCTCGTGGAGCGCGGCGATCGACTTCGCGATCCGACGCCGCCGGGTCTCGTCGGTCTTCGCGCCTTCGATGGAGGACACGTGCCAGCCCTTGTTGCTGTTGGACAACGCGTCGAAGGTCTTCTTCGCTTTCGCGTCCTTCTTCAGCGCGGCCGAGAAGTCATTCGGGACGGTGACCGTCCGCGGCGCCGTGTCGAGCTCGATGTCGACATCGATCACGTCGCCGCCGGCGACCTTGGCGCCGGCCCGGTTCTCGGCGCTCACGCCCACCATGAACCGCCCGCCCATCGAGGCGACCGTGTTCCGGTACGTGAACCCGTTGATCGTGACGCGGACGGCCGGCCGCTTCCCGGCGCCGAGTCCCTCGACCACGGTGGAGGGGACCTCGAAGCCGGTCGCGGTCTTGCCCGCCTGCTCGAGCGTGGTTCGGAACCTCACGCTGGCGTCCTCACGCGAGCACCCTCACGCGAAGAACTCCTTTATCACCGGCGCCAAGATGGTCGGGTCCACGTTGTGCCCCTGTCCGTCGAGGAGCCGGACCTGGCCGTCCGGGAGCGCGTCGGCGAGCGCCTGGGCTGTCTCCCGCATGAACGGCATGTCCGCTCCTCCGGCGATCACGATCGTGGGCACCTTCACTGATGCGGCCTGGTCCGTCGGGACCGAGTAGTCGCCCATGATCCTCGCGTCGTACGCGAGCGTGTGGGCGAGCGCCTCCTGGTTCGGCCACCACGGCTCGGTGCGCGCCTGCGCTGCGAACTCGGGCGGCATGCCCACGACCCTGGTCATGAAGTACTCGGCCGCGTCGCCCCGGCGTCCCTCCGCGACCATCGTTTCGTACTGCTCCACCTGATCTTTCGGCGGTCGGGCGTCCTCGTCGATGATGTACGGCGGCTCCCAGAGCGCGAGCTTCGTGACAGAGAGCCCGGCCGCAGTCGCCTGCAGGGCCAGCGCCGCGCCAGACGAGGTGCCGTAGAGGTTCCCCGAGCCACCTGCCGCCTCGAGCATCGCCTCGATGTCCTCGATCTCGCGCTCGATCGTGTACGGCGGCGTGTCTCCGCTCGGGCCTCGGCCACGGCGGTCGTAGTTGAGGACCGTGAAGTCGGACGCGAGCTCCTGCGCGAGCGGCACGTTCGACATGCGATCCACCGATCCACCGGTCACCAGGACGACCGGCGGTCCCTCGCCCATCCGATCGAACGCGATGGTGGTGCCGTCTCTCGACGTGACGTTCTCCATCTCGATCTCCCTCCTCGGTTCGAGCCTACGAGAACAGCTTCGTGAGCCAGGACTCCCAGGCTTGCTCGGTCTCCTTCTGATCGAGACCGTCGACGAAGATGTGGTGTCCGACGCCGGTCGGACCGCCGAACACGCTGATGTGCATGAACCGATAGATCCCGTCGTCGGTACGGACACCGAGGAAATCTCGGGAGAGCCAGTCCACCTCACCCTCGAGCTGGGGCAGCCCTTCGGGCGTGAGCTTGACCCGGTCGCCGAGCTGCGGGGGCCCCGCGAGCCCGAGCCCCCGGTAGAACGTCGCCCACGCCTCGTCGCGATCCGGGATCACCGGACCACCGAACACGTTCACCGGCGTCGCCTTGCGGCCCTTGAAGTACGTGAGGTAGATGCGGAGCTTGTCGAAGTACATCGGGTCGCCCTCTGACAGGCCCTCGTACTCCTTCTCCCAGTTGTCACCGAGGAAGCCGCTGTGGACCCACCGAACGACGGTGCTGCCCTTGTCCCGCCCCTCGACGAGATATTCGAACGCGTGGACGGCGCCGTCCTCACCCTCCGGCGTGCGGCTCGCGAAGTGTGTGGGCGGCTCCCACGCCGTCACGGTGGCTTCCTCCGCGGAGCCACGGAACTGCATGCGGGTCGCCCCGCCCTCGCGCGGCTCGATCTCGTTCACGCCCATGAACCAGGCGTCGACGCCGGCTCCGGTGGCGATCGCGTCCCACACCTCCTCGGGGGTCGCGGTTACCTGGAACTCGTCGGTCACCTCGAACGGGTGTGCCATCTCAGGGCTCCTCTCTCGTGTCGTGTCCGTCGGTCTCGACATCTGTCTTGAGGGTCGGATGCACCGCGACGATCACGCGGTGATCCCGTCCGCCTTTGGCCGACTCGTCGTGATACTTGCCGACGAGCCTGGTCACCGCGCTCGCCAACTCCTCCGCGAACGCGGCACGATCGGCGGCCGAGGCGAACCGGATCTCGCCGTCCATCGCGAACGTCGCGAGCCGCTTGCGGGCTTTCGATGCACCGGCGACGAGCTCTCCCATCTCCCGGACGAGCCGTGAGGCGACCGCGATCAGCCAGCGAGCGGAGAGCCGATCCGGCGAGCGGGACGGATCGGGTTGCACGGCGGCGAGCGCCGCCGGCGAGATCACGTAGGAGGCGGCCGTCGCGGTGAAGAGCCGTTCGGTCATGTTGCCCTTGCGGCGCTCCTCGACGAGCTCGATGAGCCCATGCTGCTCGAGCGACTTGAGGTGGTAGTTCACCTTCTGTCGTGCGAGCCCGACCCTTCCGGCCAGCATCGTCGCCGACCCCGGCTCGGCGAGCTCCGCGAGCAGCCGGCTCCGCAGCGGGTCCAGCGACACCTCGGCCGCGGCAGGATCCTCGATCACCGCTACCTCCAACATGCAGCCAGTTTGCCACCGACAACTTTTCTTGTCAAGATGCTGGCCGTCAGCCAAGAGGCTGGGTCGAGAGGCCCAGCGGCCGCACGAGATGTCTGGCAACCTACAGAAGGAGCCTCCGATGAAGACCTCGCCCCCACTGTCGATCCCGAAGCTCCGCGAAGACCTGACCGGCCGCGTGATCGCGCCCGACGACCCTGAGTACGACGAGGCTCGCACGGTCTTCGTCGGCGGGATCGATCGCCGCCCCGCGGTCATCGCCCGGGTCGCGAACGCCGCCGACGTCTCTCGAGTCGTCTCGCTGGCGAGCGAGACCGGGCTGGAGCTCGCGGTACGAAGTGGCGGACACAGCATCCATTGCGTCTCCGAGGGAGGGATCGTCCTCGATCTCTCGGACATGAAAGCGATGGACATCGATGTCGAGGGGCGCACCGCGTGGGCCGACACAGGGCTGACCGCGGTCGAGTACTCGACCGCGGCGGCCGTCCACGGTCTCGCGACCGGGTTCGGCGACACGGGCTCGGTCGGGATCGGCGGGATCACGCTCGGCGGCGGCGTGGGGTTCCTGGTCCGCAAGTACGGCCTCACGATCGACGACCTCCTCGCGGCGGAGATCATCACGGCGGACGGCGAGGTCCTCCAGGTCGACGCGGAAACCCATCCCGATCTCTTCTGGGCGATCCGAGGCGGAGGCGGCAACTTCGGCGTCGCGACGCGCTTCCGGTTCCGGCTGCACGAGGTCGGGACGATCGTCGGCGGGATGCTGTTCCTGCCGGCGACGCCGGAGATCGTCGCCTCGTTCATCGCCGAGGCGGAGGCCGCCCCGGAGGAACTGTCGACGATCGCCAACGTGATGCCCGCGCCGCCGATGCCGTTCGTGCCCGAGGAACAGCACGGCAAGCTCGTCATCTTCGCGCTCATGGCGTACGCCGGTGCACCGGAGGAGGGCGAGCGAGTCCTCGCTCCGTTCCGTGCGCTCGCGGAACCGATCGCCGACATGGTTCGGCCGATCCCCTATCCGGAGATCTACATGCCGGCCGAAGAGGACTACCACCCCGTCGCGGCAGGGCTCACGATGTTCGTCGACGCGGTCGGCCCCGGGACTGCGGGGACGATCCTCGACCATCTCGAGACCTCGACGGCGTCGATGCGGGTGGCACAGCTCCGCGTGCTCGGTGGAGCGATGGGTCGGGTGCCGGTCGAGGCGACCGCGTTCGCTCACCGCAAGAGCCGGATCATGGTGAACCTGGCGGCGCTTTACGAGGATCCCGACGAAGCGGCGACGCACGAGGCGTGGGTTGCCGGTTTCGCCGGAGCGCTGCGCCAAGGTGACACCGGGGCGTACGTCAACTTCCTCGGAGACGAGGGCGAGGCGCGCGTCCGCGACGCCTACCCGGGACCGACGTGGGACCGGCTCACCGAGATCAAGGGTCGCCACGACCCCACCAACCTCTTCCGGCTCAACCAGAACATCCCGCCGACGTAGGACGGGGGCGCGGCGCCTGTGGCGCGGCGCCGCGCCCCGCCCTTGACCGCTACTCCTCGTAGAACGACGAGCCCGTCTCCAGGAGCGTCTTCAGATCGCTCAGGGCCTCGGCCCAGCCACCACCGGCGCCGATGCTCTCCATATCTCCGCCCACGAACGTCGCGAGACGAGGGGCTCCTTCGAGCTCATGCGTGAGCGTCAGCTTGCTGACGCCGGGGCGGGTCTCGATGATCTCGTAGGTGAGACGCGTGAAGCCCTCGGCCGTGGTTCCGGGATCCATCAGCATCCGCCAGGTCTGGACCAGACGGTGCGGTGGGTCCGCTTCGATCACCTCGCCGTCGACGATCACGTCTGGTGTCGGAGCCCCGCCCATCTCGGCCCGAGCCGCCTTCATCTCCTCGGTCGAGAACGCGCGGTAGCGGCCGCCCGCGCGCAGGTCGTACTCCACGCGGCTGCCGTAGCCGTACCGCTCGGTCCACTCTGGCTTCGTGATCGCGTCCCACACCGCCTGGGGCGAGGCCTTGATGTACACCCGGTAGACCTGCGTCGTCACCATCGTCTCGGTGCCGGTCGTCATGCCGTGTCCTCCTTCTCGAGCTCGTGCTTCAGGTCGGCCAGCGCCGAGACCTGTCGCTCCGTGTACTTGTCGATCCACCGGTCGTGGATCAGCCGGATCGGCACGGGGTTCAGGAAGTGGAGCTTCTCCCGGCCGGACCGGCGGGTGACCACGAGATCGGCGTCCTCGAGGACCCGCAGATGCTTCATGACCCCGAAGCGCGTCATCTCCACGTCCGACTCGAGCTCGGTCAGCGTGCGGCCGTCACGCTCGAAGAGCCGGTCGAGCAGGAAGCGACGCGTGGGGTCTGCGAGTGCCTTGAACACGCGGTCGTCGTCGGTCACGTTCCCGAGGATAGGTGACCAATCAGTCACCTGTCAAGGTTCTGGCTGGTCCTCCCCACCGGTGAGCTCCTCGGCGAGCATCTCCATCAGGAGACCGTCGTGCCAGGTGCCGTCCGGACCTCGTTCGTACGACCGCATCACGCCGACGGCGCGGAAGCCCACCTTCTCGTAGGCGCGGATCGCGGCCGCGTTGTCCGCCGCAGGGTCGATCGTGAGCCGGTGATGACCTCGCTCCTCGATCAGGTACCGGGCGAGCACGCGGACCGCCTCGCTGCCGAGACCGAGGCCGTGTCGCGAGGTCGTCAGGTAGATGTCGATCCCGGCGCGGCGGTACATCGGGTCGGTCTCCTCGTCGTACTGGATCGCCCCGATGATCTCGCCCTCGGCTTCGATCACGAACGTCTTCTCGTCCTGCAGGAAATCCTCGAGCTCGCCTTCCTCGAGGACACCCCATCGACGCTCCACCTCGGGCTCGTGCCTGATCGAGGCAACCCGCGCCAGGTCCTCGAGGGTGGAGTTCCGAAGCGTCACTCGACGGCCGCTGAGTCGCACGACGCTAGGGCCTGATGTTCTGGTTCAGCCGGAAGACGTTGTCGGGGTCGTACATCCGCTTCAGCCCGACCAGCCGGTCGTACTTCGCGTCTCCGTAGATCGAGCGCACGACGTCGTCTCCGGACTCGACCATGTCGTTCACGTAATGGCCCTCGGCCGTGAACGGGGCGAGCGCATCCATCGTGCCGCGCCCCCAATCCCTGTGGGCATCGTCGAGCGCCGGACCGTCCCACGCGGCCTCGACGCCGAGCCAGTACGGCGCCCGGCGGCCCGTGAACGCCATGGCGTCTTCCGGAACGCGAGCGATCGCCCCGCCCTGCAACCAGAGGGTGATCCCGCATTCGGCGCCGGGCGCACTCGCCACGCTCGCGAGCCCGGCATCGACGTACGCGTCCGCGAGCTCCGACAGGAAGCCGCCCTTCATGTAGAAGCGCTTCCCCCACGCCATGTCTTCGTCGCCCGACGTCTGGACGTCGAGGTACCGGCGAGGCTCGACCGTGTCGACCGAAGGCCGCAGGTCCCGCAAGGGACGGATCGCCTCGTCGGCCGCATCCACGTCGCCGCAATGCGTGATGACCATGGAGACGAACGGGCGGCCCGCGATCTCGGGCGGGAACTCCGGCTCGGCCGCTCCCACGCCGAGGACGTACGACAGCATCACCTCATCCGGTGCCGACGGCGCGTACTCGCGCACGCGCTCGGCCACCTCGTGCGCGCGCTCGCCGGGGAACGCCAGCATCCCCTGCGTGATCATCGAGCCAAGCTCGTGGAGCCGGAACTCGAAGCCGGTGACGATGCCGAAGTTCGGGCCCGCCCCCCGGATTCCCCAGAACAGATCGGGGTGCTCCTCCTCGCCGACGCGGAGGTGCTGTCCGTCGGCGGTCACCAACTCGACCGCTGCCATGTTGTCGATCGAGAATCCCCAACGTCGTTGGAGGCGACCCATGCCGCCGCCGAGCGTGAGTCCTGCGACACCGGTGTGCCCCACCACGCCGACGGGACAGGCGAGCCCGTGCTCCTGCGCAGCCTGGTCGAGCTCGCTGAGCAGCGACCCGCCCCGGACGAACGCGATGCGGCGCTCGGGATCGACGCGCACGCCTCGCATCAGGGACAGATCGATCACGATCCCGCCGTCGCAGGTCGAGAACCCGCCGACGCTGTGACCGCCCGAGCGGACCGCGATCGCCAGACCCTGGTCTCGCGCGAAGCGGACCGAACGGACCACGTCGTCCACGCCGTCGCAGCGGGCGACCACCGCGGGGCGGCGGTCGATCATCGCGTTCCAGACGATGCGGGCCGCGTCGTAACCTGCGCTGCCCGGCAGGACGATCTCCCCCTGGAACCCGCCGCTGAACGTCGCCAGCGCTGCCAGGTTCATCCCGGATGTCTGCTCATCCACCACCGTCGACAGGATGCCACAGCGAGTCTCGCCTCAAGAAGCCGCGACTCGCGACCGCTTCCGCCGGAGCGTGACCTTGTCGGCCGAGTCGATCGCGCGGCAAGCTGTCGAGTGCAGGAGCGACAGGGAGGAGCGGCATGAGCGTCTTCACGGCGGAAGAGATCTCGTACTTGCGGGACAACAAGCTCGGGCGGCTCGCCACCGCCGACGCGGAGGGGCAGCCGCACGCGATCCCGGTGACCTACTTCTTCAACGAAACCGAGGACACCATCGACGTCGGTGGCTTGAACTTCGGAGCAGGCAAGAAGTGGAGGGACGTCGAACAGAACCCGAAGGTCGCGTTCCTCGTCGACGACGTCATCGGACCACCGCGGCGCGCTCGGGCCGTCGAGGTCCGAGGCGCTGCCGAACTCCACCAGACAGGTGGGGAGGAGATCAATCCCCGGTTCCCGAACTTCGCGCCGGAGTTCATCCGGATCCGCCCGACGCGGATCGTGAGCTGGGGCATCGAGGAAGCCGCCACGGCGGCCGGAGCGACAGGGAGCGGCGTCGACCGCAACGCTCGCGACGTGGGCTGACCTGCACTTTTGCCAAGTAGCGACGGTGCCCGCAAGAATCCTCAAGGGGGGTGGCGAGCAAGGGGAGGGGATCGTGCAGCGACGCCGCTCACTCGCAGTCGTGGCAGGGCTGGCATTGGTACTGGCGATGCAGGGCATCGGCCAATCAGCAGTGAAGGTTCGGCAGGGGGATAGCAGAACGGTCCGCGTTGCCGAGACCACGCTGCCGGATGGCTTCGTGCCGGCAGCGGTCCGGGCACGCCAGCTCGGCCGCTACTTCGTCGAGATGGAAACCGACTCCGTGGCGGACGTCGTGCGGAAGGCGAACCGGTCCGGGGACAGCGTGACCGTTGCGGAGCAGCGGGGCGCCGCCGCCGCCGCGCTCCGCGCGCAAGGAAGCGCGATCGCCCAGGCCAGATCCCAGGGCGGGAAGATCATCTACCGCTACAAGGTGCTCGTGAACGCGTTCTCGGCGCGGCTGTCGGCGCAGGCTGCGGCATCCCTCGCACAGCGCGCCGACGTGCAGTCGGTCCAACCCGTATCGATCGTGAAGAAGTCTCTCGAGTCGAGCGTGCCCTTCATCGGCGCGCCCGAGGTCTGGAGCAACTTCGGCGTCCGCGGCGAAGGCATGCAGGTCGCGATCGTCGACAGCGGCATCGACTACACCCATGCCTCCTTCGGAGGCGCGGGCACGGTCGAGGCCTACGAGGACAACGACCCCACGTTCATCGAGACCGACAGCTTCCCGACCGAGAAGGTGATCGGTGGCTTCGACTTCGTCGGTGAGAACTACGACGTGCTCGACGCGGACTCGTCCAACGACGTCCCGCACCCCGACTTCGACCCCCTCGACGAGGATGGGCACGGCACGCACACCGGAAGCACCGTGGCCGGCATCGAAGTCCCCGGGCAGGTTGGATCGGGCGTCGCGCCCGAGGCCGAGCTGTACGCCTACAAGGTGTGGGACGTGGGGAACTCCACGGACGACGTGTTGGTCGCCGCCTACGAGCGAGCGGTCGACCCCAACCAGGACGGCAACGTGTCGGACGCGGTGGACGTCCTGTCCTTCTCCGGCGGCGTTTCCTACGGCACGTTGAACTCGCTCGAGGCGAGGGCCGCGCAACGCGTGGTCGACCTCGGGACCGTGTTCGTGGCCTCGGCGGGGAACGAGGGCAATCAGGCCGCGAACGGCTCCGCCTACATCGTGGGCACGCCTGCCACCGCGCGAGGCGTCGTCGCCGTTGCGGCGTCGATCGATCAGTTCCTCGCCCTCGTCCTGTCGATCAACAGCAGCTCGGATGGGACGATCCCGACACTGCCCGACGGCGGGCAGACCGTCCATCAGTCGTGGTCGACAGCCCTCCCCGCCGGAGGATGGACGGACGACCTGTTCGACGGCAGGGTGGTGGATGCGAACCTGGCGGCGCAGTTCTGCGACCCGTTGCCCGCCAACTCGCTGACCGGTCAGACGGTCCTGGTCCGCCGAGGGACCTGCGCCGGTACGCAGAAGACGTTCAACGCGCAGAACGCCGGGGCATCGGCAGTGATCATCATCAACAACGTCCCGGGGGCCCCGGTGGCGCTGGGGAGCGGTGGCCATGCCATCACCGTCCCTGCATTCATGATCTCTCAGGCGGACGGAGCGGCGCTCCTCGCTGAGATCAGCCCGGGCGGCGCCTTCAACACCGTGACCGTCAACGCGACCATCGGAGACGTGCCGCAGCCCGTGGCCGGCTTCGAGGACGCTCTGACGGGCTTCACGTCCGAGGGACCGTCTCGTCTTACCCACGATCTGAAGCCGGACATCTCCGCGCCGGGCCTGAGCATCGCGGCCGCAGCCGTGGGCACCGGCAACGAGTCGGTCCAGTTCTCGGGCACGTCGATGGCGGCGCCGCACGTCTCGGGCGTGGCCACGCTGCTCCGGCAGCTGCACCCGACCTGGAGCCCGGCCGAGATCAAGGCCGTGATGATGAACCAGGCCGAGACCAACATGAAGAACGCCGACAAGACCGCACCCCCTCCCGCGACCGCCATGGGCGCGGGACGCGTGCAGGCCTTCGAGTCGGCCACCGCCGATTCGATCGCTTCGCCGGGGAGCCTGTCCTTCGGCTTCGCCCCGACCCCGACCGAGTGGTCGGACGTCCGGAGCTTCCAGGTCAGGAACTTCTCCAGCAAGCAGCACGGCTACACCGTGACCGCGGCGGATCGCTACTCGGACTTCGACCCGGCAGTCACGTCGGTGGCCTTCTCGCTGGACGGCACATCGTTCAGCGAGAGCCAGTCGTTCACGCTGAAGAAGAACAAGGCCCAGCAGGTGTGGGTCCAGCTCACGGTGGACCCGGGTCCGATCTCCGAGGCCGAGCAGCAGTTCGGGTGGTACTACTTCCACCCCAATATGGACGGCACCGTCACGGTCGCCCAGAGCGGGAAGCCGAGCGACACGCTCCGGCTCCCGTGGCATGTGGCGCCGCTGGCGACGTCGGATAACGGGCTCTCCGAGACCTCGCTCGACCTCACCAGCGAGGAAGGCGACACGATGGAGCTGACCGAGGGGGCGGCGGCAGGGACCTCCTACGCCGACCTCTACCTGCTCGGGACGACGGATGCGGTGGAGAACCGCAACGAGGCGGACCTCGTCGCCGTCGGCGCGCGCTCGTTCACCGGTGCCACGATCGACGGCGAGGCGGAGGGGCTTCCCTCCGGGACGGACGAGACCTTCGGCATCACGTGGCTCGAGTTCCTCACCGACGGCGACGAGCCGAGCGAGCCCATCGAGATCGGCGTCCAGACCTGGGCCGAGCACAACACCACGGAGACGCTCGAGGTCGACGTCTTCATCGATGCGGGCGCGGACGGGGAGTTCGCGGACCCGGATCTGCAGGCCGACTACATGGCGGTGAAGCTGCCAGGGGTGGGAGGCGAAGTCTGTGTCTTCGACCTGTCTGCTGATGATCCGTTCGCGGAGTGCACGGCCCTGTACTTCGCCGACTACAGCAACTACAACAGCAACCTCGTCGGCCTCGTGCTCGATGCCGGGGCGATCGGGTTGACCACGGAAGCGCCGGAGTTCTCCTACCGCGTGGAGGCGTGCACCGGAACCTTCACGGGTGACGTCCCCGGATTCATCTGTGACTCCGCGGGAGAGATCGACGGCGACACGTGGGACCTGAGGCTGAACGCCGCGGATCCGGCACTCGTGATCGACCCGCTGGTCTGCCAGGGGTTCTGGGACGGAGGCGCCTGCGACGGCGCCGATCCGATCGAGGTGAGCGCCGGTTCGGCGGCCGAGGACGACGACCCGTCGATCCTGGCTCTGTTCCCGAACGACGCGCCGGACTCCACGCCGACCGTCGTCGAGACGAGCACGTAGACGGGACGTTCATCGGCGGCCCGGGAACGGCCTTCGGCCGTTCCCGGGCCGCCACCCGTTTCAGGGCGCGTCAGGGTCGCGTCGGGGCGTGAGCGGTGGTACACGTCTCCCGGCGGCGGAGTCCTCGATCAGCGTGGCGAGGCGCCGTTCCCGTGTCTCTTCCTTCTTCGCGGTCATGACCCAGCGGATCGCCGCCTGCCGGTATGACCTGGGCATCCCCTCGAAGGATGCCCACGCCTTCGTCTTCGCGCGGAATCGCTTCTCGAACGCGGGCTCGAGCACGGCCTTGTCGCGCTGTTCGTACGAGTAGATGCCTGAGCGGTCCTCGCGACGCGCTTCGAACGCCTTCCGCCCGGCGGGTCGCATCCGACCGTCCTCGGTGAGCGCCGCGACACGTCCGATGTTCACCGCGCTCCAGATGCTTCCGGTCCGGCGGGGCGTGAAACGGATCATGTACCGCTCGGCGTCGATGCCCTTGCGCACGCCGTCGATCCACCCGAAGCACAGCGCCTCGTCCACCGACTCCGGCCACGTCATGCTCGGCTTGCCGGATGCCTTCTTGAAGTAGCCGACCCACAGTTCCTGCTCGCTGTCGTGATGTTGCTCCAACCACGTTCGGAAGTCCTCGGGTCGCTCGAACGTTGTTGGTTCCATGGGTCCCGAGTCTCGCATCGCCGCCCCCGCCGCGCCGTCCAGCGTCCGCTCGACGGTGCCGTCCCGGACGTCTGCCGGGTCGGCGGCCCCACCTATGCTGGGCGCCATGGAGTGCGATTTCTGCGGGCATCCCCTCCCCGAGGGAGCACGCTTCTGCCCCAACTGCGGCACCCCCCTGTCGACGACCCTCGGGACCGAGGAGCGGAAGATGGTCACGGTCCTGTTCGCGGACCTCGTCGACTCGACCGGCCTCGCACAACGGCTCGATCCCGAGCGGGCCCGCGAGGTTCTGGGGGGGTTCTTCGACGCCGCGAGCGAGGAACTGCGCGCGCTCCGCGGTCATCCCGAGAAGTTCATCGGGGACGCGGTGATGGCGGTGTTCGGCCTCCCCCACGTCAGCGAGGACGACGCGGTGCGAGCCGTCCGGGCCGGACTCGCGATCCGCGACCGGATGTATCGCCTCCAGCAGTCCCTCGGCCTGGACGAGCCGCTCGAGGTCCGCGTCGGGATCGAGACCGGCGAGGCGGCGACGGGCGTCGGGCCCACGGGGCAATTGCTCGTCACCGGGCAGGTCGTGAACGCCGCCGCCCGCCTGCAGACCGCGGCGCAGCCGGGACAGGTGCTGATGGGTGCGACCACGCACGCCCTGACCGAGGACGCGGTCTCCTTCGGCGACAAGCAGGAGGTCGAGGCCAAGGGGTTCGCCGACGCGCTGCCGGCCTACGCGGTGGAGGCGCTGACCACCCGCTCGGCGCGCCGCACGATCCCGTTCGTGGGCCGCGCGAACGAGTTGGACATCCTCCGCGGGAGCGTCGCGAGGGTGAACGCCACTTCGAGCCCGCTCCTCGTCTCGATCCTCGGAGAGCCCGGCGTCGGCAAGTCCCGGCTGGCCGACGAGTTGATCGCCGGCCTGGGCGACGACGTCACCGTTCTCCGCGGGCGCGCGGAGGCCTACGGCGATACCGCGACGTTCGCGCCGGTGACCGCGATCGTCCGCGACATCGCGGGCATCGACGACGAGATGCCGCCCGAGGAGGCCATGCGCCGCCTGCAGGAGGTCGTCGACGGCTGCTGCGACCCGAGCGAGGCGGAACGGGTCGCCGGCCGACTCGGACTCACGATCGGCCTGGGCGCGCCCAAGCGCGAGGAGTCGGTTTTCGTCCAGGACGTCCAGAGCGGATTCATGAGCCTGGTGGAAGGCATGTCCGGTCGCGGGCCCGTGGTCCTCGTGTTCGAGGACGTGCACGGGCTTCGTCCCCCGATGCTCGATCTCATCGAACGCGTCGTCACGACGACGCGGAACGCACCCCAACGAGCGCTCACGATCGCGCTCGGCCGGCCGGAACTGCTGGAAGAACGGCCGTCCTGGGGGTCGGGCGTCGTGAACGCCGTCACGCTCCGTCTCGATCCGCTCCCGGGACACGAGGCGGTCGAGTTGGTCCGCGAGGCGGCCGCCGGGCACGTCAGCGAGTCCGAGGCCGTCGAGATCGCGGACCGGACCGGCGGCAATCCGTTCTTCATCGTCGAGACCACCGGCATGGTCCTTCGCGCCCGCCAGGACGGGGCCGCCAGCTCAGGGCGGGCGCTTCCCCCGACCGTGCAGGCCGTCGTGGCCGCGCGCCTCGACAGCCTCCGTCACCGGCTGCGCGATCTCGCCCGGCGTGCGTCCGTCTTCATCTACTCCTTCGACCTCGAGGAGCTGGCCACCGTCTCGGACGCCGACGCGGACGACATCCGCGGTCTCGAGGACGCGGAGATCCTCGTACGCGAAGACGGAAGGATCTCGCGCTGGCGCTTCCGTCACGAGACCGTCCGCGAGGTCGCGTACGCGAGCCTTCCCAAGCGCGAGCGCCTGAGCCTGCACGAGCGGATCGCGGACGCGCTGATGGAGTCGGGGCACCGCTCGTACGCCGCGGACCATCTCGAACGCGCCGCGCAGGCCTCGATCGACCTCGATCCCGCGGATCGCCGGGTGCCGGACCGGGCGGTCGACGCGTTGATCATGGCCGGGGATCGTGCGCGCAGGCGGATGGAGAGCCGCTCGGCGATCGACTTCTACGAGCGCGCGCTCGCGATGGCGGGGCCCGAGAACTCTTGGGGGGCACGGGAAGGGCGAGCGCTCGCGGGAACGGGCGAATCGCACTACTGGCTGGGCGAGTATCCGGCAGCGAGCGAGGCGCTGTCGCGCGCCGTCGAGCTCGGGGAGAAGTCCGACGATGCCTGGACGCTCACGCTCGCCCTCCGCTACCAAGGGGATATCGCGATCAACGTCGACGGCGATCTGGAGAAGGCCGAGCAGCTCCTCGCCGATTCGCTCGCCGCGGCCGGTGAGCTGGACGACGCGTGGGCGATGTCTCGGTCATTGCTGTTCGCCGGCTGGGTGCCGTGGACGCGGGACGACTTCGAAGAAGCCGATCAGATCTGGCGACGGGCGCTCGCGCTTGCGGAGGAGCACGACGACACCTGGTCGCGCGTGCGGGCGCTGACCGCGCTGTCCATCAACTTCTCGCAACAGAACAACACCGAAGAGGCCGCCGCGCTGATCGAACAGGCAAGGGAGCTCGCCGATCAGATGGGCGATCGCTTCAGCGTGGCGGTGACGATGGTGCAACGCGGACGGCTCGACGAGGATCTCGGGAACTTCGAGGAGGCCATCCCCCAGTTCGACCGTGCCATCGAGATCTTCAAGGAGCTCGGCGCCCGCTGGGAGGTGGCGGATGCGCTCGCGGAGCGCGGGATCAGCTACCGCGACCTCGGACGCCTCGACGAAGGCGAGGAGGATCTGCGGAACGCGCTCCGGATCTCCGGCGAGCTGGGCGAGCAGCAGATCGCGGGGTGGAGCGGCCGCGCGCTGGATCGTCTCGCGCAGATCCGATCGGAGACTGCCGACGAGCGCGTCACGGGCAACTGATCTACAGCAGTGAGGACTGTCCCCGGGTCGTCGTCCGCGCCTTCGGCCGGCCCATCGCCGGCTCGTCCTCGGCCGGATGCTCCACGAGCGCGACCACGCGGGCCGACATGAAACGGCCCGTTCGCACCGCCTTGCCTCCCCGCGTTACCTCGGAGACTTCCACCACGCCCCGTCCCGTGGAGACTTCGACGCGGCGCCCGGCGCGGGTCGCCTCGATCTCGTAGGTCTGGACGCCGTTGCCGATGTCCACCACGATCTCGACTCGGTCGCCCCTCATGCCGACCATGATAGGCGCGGACCCTGACCCGATGCTCGGGAGCTCTGCTGCGGATGCGGCTCCGGCGCGTTCGGAGTACACAAGACGAAATGGAACCGAGGCGGATCGATCTCGACGCGTTCTTGAACGCGCACACGTTCATGCGCGTCGAGCGTCCATCCCAGCTGTGGGAAGTGGACGTCGACGACGAGCCGTTCATCCGGATGCTCGGCGAGATGATCGTGGTGGGTCTCCTCCATCACGACGTGCTCGCAGAGTTGACGCTGAACGTCTCGAACGTGACGGTGGGCGACGACGGCCCGGCCGGCGTCGCCACGGGCGACTACGTCGCGATCACGATCAAGGGTCCCGGAGATTGGGAGCCGGACGTGTCGTGGACGCCCGAGTCCACGACACCCTTCTGGAGTCCCGACCTCGACGCCGCCATCCGGAACGCGTCAGCGACGTTCGCCTACCGGCGCCGCCTGACCTCCGAGGAAGGGTCGATCACCGTCTTCATCCCTCGATGGCACCCGGAGGAGTCATCTTCGAGCCCTTCCGGATGAGCTCCTCGAGGACGCCGACGTCCGCGTCCTCGAGTCGCTTGAATCGCACGTCAGATCGTGGAGCTCCTGGACCTGGCTCCGCCTCGGCTCGTCGAGCGCCTCGATGAACGCCTCCACCTCGCCCGCTTCCCCGCCACCATGGTCAGAAGGCTATCCCGCCCCCGCCAACACCGTGAGGTGTGCCCAACGGGCTCGTCGGGTACCTGGTCGGAGACCGACCCCGAGGAGGCAACAGTGACGAACGCCGACGGATCCGAACGCGACCCGATGGATGTCGGACAGCCCGAGGAGGCCGAGCTGGCCGGCGAGGAGCTCACGCACGCGAAGCCGACCTCGGCCGACAAGCCGGAGGAGGACAAGGCCGACGAAGAGCTCGAGCCACTCGAAGGCGGCGCCGAGACGATGGCCGACCTGGACGAAGAGGCAGGCCAGGCGAACCGACCGGGGACGGAGCGACCGCCCGTCTAGCAGGCTCCTTGCGGTTCGCTTGCACTTGCGTTCTGCTTGCGGTAGGCTCCCCCGCATGGCGGTCGCGACGATCGAGTTGCCCGTAGGCCTCGTCCGGGAGGTCGAGCGTTCGTTGCCGAGGGCACTCCGGGGGGAGCCGGCGGCCGCCCGCCGCTACGCCCGGGCGTGGCGGGAGCTCGTTCGGTCGCTCCTCGCCTCTCAGGACGCGGCCGCGGCCGCGGCGGACGTGCTGGATCACGTCGCCCTCACCGCGCCGTTCCATCCCGACGGACCCATCCGCGCCCTGCTGTCGGCGGCGGCCGGCATCATCCCGGGTATGCGCCCCTCCGCGGTCTCCTCGCCTCCGGCGTCCTTGCCGGCGCCGATCCAGTACGAGCGCTTCGCGCTCGCGGTCCTGGACGAGCTGTCCGGCCGCGGTTCGGAGCTGGCCCGGCTCATGGCCGGCTGGCAGCTCTCCGTCTCCGACGTCGCTCGTCTCTTCGGGGTCACGCGCCAGGCCGTGCAACAGTGGCTGGAGGACGGCGTCCCCGCCGCGCGGCAGCCCAAGCTCCTGCAGATCCTTCGGATCGGTGACCTGCTCGAACGCAACCTGCAGCCTCCGCGGGTCCGGGCGGTCGTGCGCTCCGACGCCGGTGCCTACGGCGGGCGGTCGATGCTCGAGCTGATCGCCGACGACCGGCACGACGAGCTCCTCGAGTCGGTCGAGCGTTCCTTCGACTGGGCGAGCACCGCGTAGCCGTGCGGTTCCGCCACGTCGCCCGTTCCGGACGGTTCGTTCGCGTGGCACATCCGGACTGGCGCCGGCCGCTCGATCCCTCGTTCGCGGCGGCGAGGGGAGGCCGGTGGAATCCGCCGGGCTCGTTCCCCGTCCTCTACCTGTGCGCGACCCGCGCCGTCGCGCGCGAGGTGGTGCTGGGCCGCTTCGAAGGGCTTCCCTATGGGCTCCTCGACCTCCGGCCCGATCGCCGACCGGTCTTGATCGAGACCGATGTCCCCCTGCATCGTGCGGTCGACGTCGTCACGGAGGCGGGGTGCCGCACCGCAACGCTTCCCGTCAGCTATCCGTACGACGCACGCGGCCGGAAGATCGGATGGGAACGAACCCAACCCCTCGGGGGGATCGCGTGGGCGCAGGGGGAACGGTCGATCGCCTGCCGCAGCGCGGCGCTCCCGAAGGGCGGCGACGGCGAGGAGCTGGCCTGGTTCGTTCGAGAACGAACCGACCGCCTCACCGTCTCCGCCCGGCGTTCCTTCGACGACTGGTTCTGAAGGGATCCATTCAGAGTCACGAAAGAGACGTTTGGAGTCCGTCGGGCCGGGGTACGGGGCGCAACGGTGAACGGACGCAGGGCATCTCGCATACGCGCCCTCGTCGCGCTGGCGGCGGTCGTGATCGCGCTCGGGATCCAACCCGCCGACGCCCTCACGCCCGGCCTGCCTCCCCTCGCGAAGTCCTCCAACGTCCAGCTCCTGGGCAACGTGCCCACAGGGCCCGCCCTCGGGATGGTCTTCAAGGACCATTGGGCGTTCGTCACCGGTCCGACGGGCCTCACGGTCCTCGACATCGCGATCCCGGCATCGCCGGCGATCGTGGCCGTGCACCCGCTGCCGCACTTCGAGAACGAGGACGTCGACCTCTGCGGGAACACGCTCCTGATCACGAACGACCGGGCCGAAGAGGACATCGGATCCGTGCTGTACGCGTTCGACATCTCGGCGCCCTCGAGGCCCGCGCTCGTCTCGGTCACGCCCGTCGGTCTGACCGGCAATGGCCGCGGCGCGGGCCATATCGCCAACTTCGTCAGCGCGGACTGCTCGCAGATGTGGCTCGACGGCGGCAACCTCGTCGAGGTCTTCGACATGTCCAACCCTGCCGCGCCGCGCTCGCTCGGGAAGTTCGAGTCCGAGGCCTCCAAGTCGGCCAATTTCCCGGTCTCGCACGACACGGAGCGCGACTCGAAGGGCGTGCTCTGGTCCACCGGCGGAGGCGGCGCGGCGGGCTACCAGCTCACGACGGATCCGCTGGCGCCCAGGCTCGTGTCCTCGACGGGTGCGGCCGCCGTGAACCCCTCGCCCTACAACGACTTCATCCTCCACAACTCCAAGCGGAACGGGAACACGCTGCTCATCACCGAGGAGGACTACATCGACACGGACGAGGTCCCGCCGGGTGGTTGCCGCGGCCAAGGGAAGTTCGAGACGTGGTCGGTCGGGATGAGCGTCGGCGGGCTCAAGCCGCTGGACACCTGGATGACCGAGATGAACGGCTCTGACTCCAAGGCGGCGGCCACCGTCAACTGCTCGTCGCACTGGTTCGAGGTCTCCAAGGACCTCGTGGCCGTCGGCTGGTACGAGCAGGGGACCCGCTTCCTCGATGTGCACAACCCGCGGGACATCCGGCAGGTCGGCTTCTACCTGCCCGCCAGCGGCTCCACGTGGGGTGCGTACTGGTCGCCGACCGATCCGACGCGCAGCATCGTCTACACCGCGGACGCGTACCTCGGCGTCGACGTGCTCCGCATCGACCGGAAGGCCGACCTCTCTACGATGTCGACGCTCACCGCACCCGTTCCCGCTTCCTGGTTCACCGCCTCGCCGGCCTACGTCGCCTCCGACACATGGCAGTTCGCGTGTCCGGTGACCGGCGTCTCCGTGGCGTAGTCGGATCGCCTCGTCCCGGACCACCTGCTCCACGAGGTCATCCTCGATATCGTCCGTCCATGCGCTTCGCACCGACGGACGTCGGGTTCATCGCGGACCCGTACCCCGACTACGAGGAGCTCAGGCGCTCCGCACCCGTCGTCTACGACGAGGCGACCGATCACTGGCTGATCTCCCGATACCGAGATGTCGACGCGCTCCTGCGAGACCGACGGTTCGGCCGGACCTATCTCCACATGTCGTCCCACGAAGAGATGGGTAGGCAGACGCCTCCGGAGTGGCACACGCCGTTCTGGGACCTGATCAACGCCGGGATCCTCGACATGGAGCCGCCCGACCACACACGCGTGCGGAAGCTCGTGTCGAAGGCGTTCACCCCCAGGTTCGTCGAAGCCCTCCGTCCCCGCGTGCAGGAGATCTTCGACGGGTTGGTCGACGAGGTCGAGGGCGCGGGAGCGTTCGACATGCTGCCCACGCTCGCCGAGCCGCTCCCCGTCACCGTGATCGGGGACATGCTCGGCGTCCCCGGCTCGGACCATCACCTGCTCCGGCCGTGGTCCGGCGACATCGTGAAGATGTACGAGCTGAACCCGTCACCGGCATCGCAACAGGACGCCGTCCGGGCGAGCGTCGAGTTCTCTGAGTACCTGCGCGGGCTGGCGCGCGAACGCCGGATGGATCCCGATGACGATCTGATCTCCGCGCTCGTCCACGTGGTCGAGGAAGGAGAGCACCTCACCGAGGACGAGCTCGTGGGAACGTGCGTGTTGCTCCTCAACGCCGGCCACGAGGCGACCGTGAACTCCACCCTCCTTGGGTGGTGGGCGCTGTTCCGGCATCCCGATCGTCTCGAGGAGCTCCGCGCCGATCCGTCCCTGCTGCCAACAGCGATCGAGGAGCTGCTTCGATTCCAGACACCGCTCCCCATGTTCGAGCGCTGGGTCCTGGAGCCGTTCGAGCTCCACGGAGTCGCGATCCCGAAGGGTGCGGAGCTCGGGTTGCTGTTCGACTCCGCGAACCGCGACGAGGACGTGTTCGACGATCCCGACGAGCTCCGAGTGGATCGGAAGCCGAACCCGCATCTCACGTTCGGGGCGGGGATCCACTTCTGCCTCGGCGCGGCCCTCGGCCGGATGGAGCTGCAGATCTCGTTCCGGACGCTGTTGGAGCGTTTCCCCGATCTGGAGCTGGTCGAGGAACCCACATACAGGCCCAACTACATCATCCGGGGGCTGGAAGGCCTCCTCGTCAGTCCGTAGGTCCGGCGGGGCCGGAGGAAGGAGCGAGACGCGTGAGCGAGGAGCGGTACGAGCGAGGGCGGGAGCGATTCCTCGAGGTGCACGACGAGAAGGCGCTCGCGACGGTCGAGGGCCTCGGCGACCTCGGGCGCGCGATCGTGGAGTTCGCGTACGGCGATGTCTACTCGAGGCCCGGGTTAACGCTGCGCGACCGGGAGATCGCGGCCGTCGCCGCGCTCGTGGCGACCGGACGCTCGTCGCAGATCCCTCAGCATCTCCGCGCGTCGCTCAAGGCCGGCCTCACGCCCGACGAGCTCCGGGAGATCATCCTGCAGACCGCGACGATCGCGGGCTTCCCGCCGGCGATGAACGCGATGTCCACGTTGAAGACCGTGTTGGGACCCGAGTCCTGAGGGCCTCGTTCCGACCGTCAGTCGGGACGAACTGGCACGGCGTCTTTGACGGGGAGCGGGACACGCTCGTACTCGAGGATCCGTCCCCACGGCACGTGGATCTTCTTCAGGTGGATGGTGGCTGCCTCGATGTTCACGGCGTCGACCACGAGGAGGTCCGCCGTCCACGGACCTGCGTCGAATCGATCCGCTCGGACCGTCAGTGTCTCTCCGGACTCCGAGCCGTCGTCCAGCCACGCGCGGACCTCGGCATGCGTCATGAGCTCCGGCTCGCCGAGCGGCTGCAGGACGTCGCGGACGTACCGGATCACTCGATGCCACGGCACGATCGTCCTGCCGTTCAGCATGATCCCGCGCTCGGTCGCCTCGAACGAGTCCGTCGGTACGTCCTGGATCGCGACGCCCCCCGCCGGATCGGCGAGGTGGACGCGGTAGACATTGTTTTCGCTCATCTCGGATCGAGAGTATCCCCCGAACGGGCCGCGGGCATCGGCCAGAAGACCCAGGCCAGAAGACCCGAAGTGGACCACGGCCGGATGGTCCCTCCGAGTCAGTTCACGCCCTCGTCGAGCCGGAAGACGGTGTTCGAGAGGAAGTCCACGGTCCAGAGGTTCCCGGCCGCGGGGATGGGGCCGAAGCCGACGAGATCGAGCTGATCGACGACCTCGCCGCTCCCGGCGTCCAGCCGGAAGATCGTGCCGTTATTCCCGGACACCCAGTACGAGTCGCCGATCACGATGCCGCCGAAGAGGGAGCCGTCCACGGGGAGACGATCCCGAACCTTCCCCGTCCGGACATCGACGCGCAGGACGTTCCCTTCGAAGGAGCTCGAGACCCAGAGGAGGTTCCCGCCGATCGCGATCCCCTCCGGCTCGTACGAGTCGAGGTCGATCCGATCCGCGATCGAGTGGCTCGTCGGATCGATCCGGACGAGCGCGCTCCTGGCAGCGACCGTCCAGATCCGGTCGCCGTCCACGGCGAGACCGCCGACCGGACCCTCGACGTCGACCCTGGCCACCACGCGCCTGGAGTCGGGATCGATCTGCACCACCTGCTCGGCCTGGCCCGCAACGCCCCAGAGCCCCGATCGGGTCGAGGTGACGCCGAAGACCCCGCCGTCGATCGGCAGTCGGTCGATCACCTCACCTCGCTGCGGGTCGAAGACGACGAGCCCGTTCTGCGTCTCGACCCAGAGGGTGCCGTCGCGCTCGACCATGCCGCACGGACCGCCGGGCATCCGATAGGTGCGGACCACCTCGTTCGTCGCCGGATCGATCTCGTGCAGCTCGTCGCCGTCGAAGCCCGTGACCCAGATGCGCCCCGCCGCCTCGGCGAGATAACACGGGCTGCCGTCCACGGCGATCTCGGCAAGGATCCCTTCGTCGAGCTCCGGCGTCGGGGATGCCGTGATCGCCGGCGCGGGCGGCGACGGGAACTCGCCGATCACGTCGCCCGAGCAGGCGGTGAGGACGCCTGCGAGCAGCGGGACGGCAAGGAACCGCAACGGTGGTCTGCGTCCCGACGCCGCCCGCCTCACGTCCCTGATACGTCGAGACGCCGCCGGGGGGCTCTGTCGCCATCGGGTCTATGCTCGAAGTGTGACGCTGTACCGACTCCAGGACCCGATCCCCGTGCTCTCGGCGCCCATCCTTCTGGCGGCATTCGACGGGTGGATCGACGCGGCGGGCGCGGCGACCGCGTGCGCCAACCACGTGGCGGAGGAAGGCCGAGTCGTCGCCTCGTTCGACGTCGATTCGTTGAACGACTACCGAGCCCGGCGGCCTGTCCTCGACGTCGTCGACGGCGTGCTCGCACGCATCCAGTGGCCGGACATCCTGCTGCGGCACATCCGTGTGGGCGACCGCGACATCCTCGTCCTGGTCGGTCCCGAGCCCGACTACAAGTGGAAGCAGCTCGGCGACGACATCGTGGAGCTCGCACGGCGGCTCGGCGTCGTGGAGTGGATCAGCCTCGGCGCGATCCCGGCGGCGGTGCCCCACACCCGCCCGGTGCCCGTGCTCGCGACGGCCTCGACGGGTGCCGCGCTGCGGGACGGAGAGCAGCAGGGCCCGGGCGGGGTCCTCCGGGTGCCCGCCGCCGCGCTTTCTGCGGTGGAGATGACCGTGGCGGGCGCCGGGATCCCGGCGATCGGCTACTACGCGCAGGTGCCGCACTACATCGGCGCGGCCGCGTACGCGCCGGCCACGCTGGCGCTGCTCCAGCATCTGGAGCGGCGCCTCGGGGTGACGATCCCCCTGGGGACGCTGGGCGACGACGCCGTCGCCCAACGGCAGCGCCTGGACGCGGCGATCGCCGAGGACGAGGACTCACGCGAGTACCTGGCTCGGCTGGAAGCGCTCGCGAGCGAGGAACGGATGCCGACCGGCGACGAGCTGGCCACGGAGATCGAGCGGTACCTGAAAGAGCAGACGTAGCGAGGGTTTCGGGTCACTCGCACCTGTCAGGAAGCTGACACCGAGGGCGCGCATCCCTCCTGGCTTGCGCGTCAGGAAGCTGACGGGGCTCGCACCGAGCCCTCAGTGAAGCGCGAGGGCCGCCGTCAGCGCCAGCGTCTCCGTGAGCTCGACCGTCGCGCCGAGCGTGTCGCCGGTCACGCCGCCGAAGTGGCGGCGTGACCATCGCCCGACGATGATCGCGACAGCCAGGGCGGTCGCGACCATCGCGCCGAACACCGGCCCGACCGTGAGGACTCCGACGACCGACGCCGACGCGAGCCCCACGAGACAGGGGCCCAAGCCGACGCCCCGGGTCCACCCGCCGGTCCCGGACTCGGGACCGGCGTAGGGGAGAGCGGTCATGAGGGCGAGCGCGGCGGCGCGCGCGAGGGTGCCCGCCGCGATCGCCTCGACGGGGAACCGAGGGCCGGCCACGAGGGCGCTCACCACCGAGACCTTCAGGAGGAGGTCGAGCGCGAGCGTGGCGCCTCCGAACACCCCGAGCCGAGGATCGTGCATCGCCGTCGAGGGGTCCCCGCCCGAGAGCGTCGCGCCCACTCCGTCGCCGGTGTCGGCGAGCCCGTCGAGGTGCATGGCGGCCGTCACGAGCGCTCCGGCTGCCACGCCGAGCGCGGCCGCCGGGAGCGGAGGGAGCGCGATCGCCGCACCCCAGGCGACTGTCGCCGTCAGCGCGCCGATCAGCGCGCCGACGGCAGGGAACAGGATCAGGCTGCGGCGGAGGTCACGCACGTTGATGTCGGTGCGCCGACCGATCGGCACTACGGTGAGGAAGGTCACGGCAGCGGCGGCCGAACGGAGCGCCTCACGCACGGCTGACGCCCGCCGCCTCGAAGGTCGCCATGTCCAGAAGGATCGCGATCGCCGAGCGAACCAACGGGAGCGCGAGGGCGGCGCCCGACCCCTCCCCGAGCCGGAGCCCGAGATCCAGCAGCGGCTCGAGCCCGAGGCGCTCGAGCACGAGCGCATGCCCGGGCTCCGGGGAGCGGGTTGCCGCGACCAACGAGCCGACCGCGTCGGGCGAGAGGGCCGCGGCGACGAGCGCCGCGGCCCCGGTCACGAAGCCGTCCAGGAGCACCGGCACCCGGCGAGACGCGGCGCCGAGGATCACCCCGGTGAGGCACGCGATCTCGAGCCCGCCGACCGATGCGAGCGTCGCGGTCGGATCGATACTCCCCGTTCGAAGACCGTTCGCGTCGAGCGCCCTCCGGACCACATCCACCTTGCCCGCGACGCCGGCATCGTCCAACCCTGTTCCCGGGCCGCACGTGTGTGCGGGATCGGCGGGGAGGAGCGCGGCGCACAGCGCGCTCGCAGACGTGGTGTTGCCGATGCCCATGTCGCCGACAGCAAGGATGCCGACCCCATCGTCGGCGAGCTCGTCCGCCAGGACGACACCTCGTTCGATCAGGCCGAGAGCGATGGGAACCGGCATCGCCGGGCCTCTCGCGATGTTGCCGGTGCCGCGGACGCCGTCCACGACCTCCGAACGCACGCCGTCGACGTCCGGCGCCTCGATGACGCCCGCATCGACCACCACGAGGCGCGCTCCTGCCTCCCGCGCAAGCACGGCAACCGCTGCCCCACCGCCCGCGAAGTTCGCGAGCATCTGGCCGGTCACCACCTGGGGATAGGGGCTCACGCCCTCCTCCACCACGCCGTGGTCCGCCGCGGCAACGACGATCGCCGGCGACAGCGCAACGGCCGGCACCTCTCCTCGGATCGCCGCGAGCCTGCACGCAAGATCCTCGAGCTTGCCCAGGCTTCGCGGCGGCTTCGTCTTCGCATCCAGCACTCGGGCGGTTCGGCGTTCGATGTCCGGATCGGGCGGCCGGATGCGCGACACCGCCTCCTCGAGCCGGCCGGTCCTCACAGCTTCACGTCCTCGAGGGCGAGCGCCCTGCCGGCGACGACGAAGTACGCACGGTCCGCCGCGCTCACGAACGTCGCGTTGACCCGGCCGAGCGTGTCCCGGTATCTGCGGGCGAGCGCGTTGACGGGCACGATCCCGAGACCGACCTCGTTGCTGATGACCACCGCGGCCGCGTCACGATGCGCGAGCCCCGTCGCGATCTCGCGCGCCTCCTCGACGATCCGCTCGTCGTCGAGTCCCGCCTCCATCGCGTTCGACACCCACAGCGAGAGACAGTCCAGGATGACGAAGGCTTCGGTGGGCACGTCTCCGAGCGCCGAGGCCAACCCGAGCGGCGCCTCGACGGTCGTCCAGCCCACCGGTCGGACCTCTCGGTGTCTCCGGATCCGCTCGGTCATCTCCTCGTCACGAGCCTCCGCGGTCACGACCACGGACACCGGTCCCTCGGCGGTCGACGCGAGCCTGGTGGCCAACGCCGACTTCCCGCTTCGGGCCCCACCCAGCAGCACGGTCAGCCCCATCAGTACTCGATCCCGCGCATCGCCCCGATACCCGAGTCGAACGCGTGCTTGACGCTCGCCATCTCCGTCACGGTGTCGGCGACGGCGCAGAGTGCGGCCGGCGCGTCCCGGCCGGTCGCGACGACGTTCACCTGCGACGGCCGGCCCCGGATCGTCTCGATCACCTCGCTCGAGTCGATCCATCCCCAGTTCATCGGGTAGGTGATCTCGTCCAGCACGACGAGCTCGTGCTCGCCCGCCCGGATCAGGTCCCGCGCGGCACTCCACGCCTCACGCGCGATCGCCTCCGTGCGTTCCATGTCGGTCGAGTCCCACGTGAACCCGTCGCCGATCGACCACCACTCGGCGCCGAGCTCGCGACCCGACGCCTCCTCGCCGGTCTTCCACCGACCGTCCTTCACGAACTGCACGACGGACACGCGCCAGCCGCGGGCGATGGCCCGCATGACGACGCCCATCGCCGCCGAGGTCTTCCCCTTGCCGTCGCCCGTGTGCACGAGCACCCTCGACGGGACGCGCATACGAGCACGAGGAGGCCGGTCGGCCGGCGGTTGGTCGGGGCGTTGCGTCATCGATCGCTCCGACCGGACACCGGAACGACGGCCCACCCGATGTCGCCGTCGCCGATCACGCGGACATTCGCACCGAAGTGCTCCAGGATCACGGCGGCGTCGAGCACGTCCGCGCGGGATCCCTTCGAGACGAGTCGCCCCTGCGACAACAGCGCGAACCGGTCCGCGAAGCGACCCGCGAGCGTCAGGTCGTGCATCGTCGACAGGACCGTCAGGCCGTTCTCGCGACGGAGCTCGTCCACGAGCTCGAGGACCGTGATCTGATGACCTAGATCCAGCCCGGTCGTCGGCTCGTCGAGGAGCAGCAGCGGCGCCTCCTGCGCGAGCGCGCGGGCGAGCACCACCCGTTGCAGCTCACCTCCCGAGAGCGTGTCCAGCCTTCGCTCCGGCGCCCACCCGAGGTCGAGTCGGTCGAGCGCCTGCCCGACGGCGACGAGATCCGACCGTCGCTCGCTCCCGAGCACACCGAGGTGGGGGGTCCGCCCGAGGAGCACGTAGTCCTGGACCGTCACCCCTTCGGGGATCACCGGTTGCTGCGGGACGAGCGCGACGAGCCGAGCCCGCTCGCGCCGTGGATAGGCACTCAGCTCACGACCCCACAGACCGACGCGACCCTCGAAGGGCACGAGCCCCGCCACGGCGTGCAGGAGCGTCGTCTTCCCGGCCCCGTTCGGCCCGATCGCACACACCCACGACCCCGCGGTCACCTCGAGGGTGACGTCCCGCAGGATCTCCTGGCCGCCCAGACGCACGCCGACTCCCACGACATCGAGTGCGATGGCATGACCGTTGCGGTCGGGCATCGTCCTCACGCGGCTCTCCTCCCGCTCCGCCGGAGCGCGAGCACGAAGAACGGCGCGCCGACGAACGCGGTGATCACGCCGATCGGGATCTCGGCCGGCGCGACGGCGGTCCGAGCCACGACATCGACCAGGATCAGGAACGCGGCGCCGAACAGCACCGAGAGCGGCAGGACCTGCCGATACGAGCTACCGGCGAGCAGCCGGACGGTGTGCGGGACGATGATGCCGACGAAACCGATCAGCCCCGCCACCGAGACGGCCGCCGCCGTCGCGAGCGAGGCCGCCACGACGACGACCAACCGAAGGCGACCCACGTTCAATCCGAGGCTCTCGGCCTCGAGGTCCCCGACCTCGATCACATCGAGGAGACGGCGGACCAGCCAGAGGATCGTCACGGCGACGGCCACGGACGGCAGTGCGACCCGAGCGTCGTCCCATCCGGTGGTCCCGAGCCGGCCGAGGATCCAGGAGTACACCTGTCGAAGCGTCTGGGCGTTCTGCTGCTGGATGAAGGTCTGCACGGCGGTGAGGAAAGAGGCCACCGCGATCCCTCCGAGGATCAAGCTCGTCGCCGACCGCCCGCTCAGGCTCGAGCGGCCGAGGCCGTACGCCATGCCCACTCCGGCGATCGCCCCGACGAAGGCCGCGAGCGGCACCGTGAACGCGAAGGCGGTCGACGGACCGAACGCCACCGCGATCGTCGCCCCCAGACCGGCTCCCGCGGCGGCGCCGAGGAGGTACGGGTCCGCGAGCGGATTCCGGAACACCGCCTGGTACGCGGCTCCCGATGCCGAGAGCGACGCGCCGACCAGCCCCGCGACGATCACGCGGGGCAGTCGGAGGTTCCCGAGGATCGCCGCCTGCTGGTCGGACATCCCCGGTGGCTGATCTCCGAAGGAGATCAGCCACCGGAGCGCGGCATCGGGCGCGATGTGCACCGGTCCGACGAGCAAGCCCGTCACGACGGATGCGACGAGCACGGCCACGCCGAGCGCGATCGCGCGCGTCCGCCGGCTCACGCCGCGTTCGCCTCCACGACGTCCGTCACCGCTTCGGCGATCCGGCGCAGGTAGTCGACGACCCGAGGTCCCCATCTCGACGCCACATCGTCGTCCAGCGGGATCACGCCCCCGTTCTCCACCGCGGCGATCCCAGCCCATCCGGGGCGCTTCGCCACGGTCTGTTGCGACTGGCCGCAGCACTTCGTGTCGGCGAGGAAGATCAGATCCGGGTCGGCGTCCACGATGTATTCGGCCGAGAGCTGCGGATAGCCGCCACCCGCGCCCTTCGCTTCGTCCGCGATGTTCTCCAGGCCCACCAGCGAGTACAGCTGGCCGATGAACGTCGACGACGTGACCGAGTAGTACGTGTCGTCGAGCTCGTGGTAGTAGGTGATCGGTTCCGATGGAGGTTCGATCGAGGCGGTGATCGACTCGATCTCATCGCGCATCGTCTCGACGACAGCCTCCGCCTCGGGCTCGTTCCCCGTCGCGACACCGAGCTCCTCGATCTGGTCGGACACGTCGTCGAGCGTGACCGCCGCCGGTTGCTGAAGCGCCGGGATGCCGAGCCCCAAGAGCGACGCGTCGAGGTCACCCGGCTCGGTCGAGTAGACGACCAGGTCCGGCTCGTACGAGACGATCGCCTCCACGTTCGGCTCGAACCCCGACAGATCGGTCATCGGCGCATCGGATGGATAGTTCGACTGGTCGTCGACGGCCTCGACCTGGTCGCCGGCATCGATCGCGAACAACATCTCGGTCGCCGTCGGCGAGAGCGACACGATCCGCTCGGGCCGCTCGGGGATCGTCACCTCGCCGTTCGCCGCCTCGATCGTGACCGGGAACGCCGCAGCCGGCGACGGTGAGTCGGTCGGCTCGGCCTGAGGCGATGCAGACTCCCCGCAGGAGGCGAGGAGGAGCAGGACGGCGGCGATGCCGCCGACGAAACGATGGATCATGGCGCGTCTCCCTTCACGCGAAGGCGACGGTCCTCTCGCGCTCGGGCAGGTCTCCTGACTCCCGGATCCTCGCTCCCCCGACCCTTCCCGGGCTCTTCCCCATGCTCTGGGGCACCCAGTGGTTCGTGTCGGGTTCGCTCCCCGGTCACAGTGGCGCGACCGTGCCGGATTCCCACCGGCTTCCCTCTTCAGGCTCGGACGGGATACGCCCGCCGAGCCGTCCGGCCGCTCGCGCTGTCGCGCTCGCGGCCACTCGGGCACGTGAACCTATGTGCCGCGAAGTCTAGTCCGAGCGCTCCTTAGTAGACGGGCTCGCACCAGCTGGAAGCCTCGACCGCCCAACCCGGATCCAGGGGCGCGAGGACCATCGTGATCTCCACCCCCTGGTCGTTCTCCACGACCAACTCCTCCGTGCCCGCGGACTCGCCCGGCGCGCTCGCGACCACGCCCGCGGCGATCGCCTCGTCCGTGGCCGTCATCTCGAGGCGTTCGAGCTCCGCGCGCACGGCTTCATCCCGTGTCGCAACGCCGGGTCCGTTCGCATCGCTCGTCGATCCGCTTCGAGTGGAACCATCCGGGCAGGCCGAGCCGTTCGCATCTCCGTCGGAGCCGGAGCAGGCCACGCCGGCCGCCAAGACCCCGGCCAGCACGACCGCGGAGACCAGATTCCGAGGCACGTGATGACGGTAGCGGAGGGGCCCGACTCGTGTGGGATGCTCTCCCGCATGTCTGCGCCCACCAAGCGAACGCAGGTTCACCGTCACCCGGAACGGGGTGACTACGACCGGGCCACGATCGATGCCATCCTGGACGAGGCCCTCATCTGCCACGTCGCGTTCAACGACACCGAGGGAGCGCCTCGCTGCCTCCCTACGATCCACGCCCGTGTCGGGGACACCATCTATCTGCACGGTTCCACCGCCGCGCGCGCATGGAAGGCGCTTCGCGCCGGCGCCGAGGTGTGCATCGTGGCCACGATCGTCGACGGCCTCGTGATGGCGCGGAGCGCCTTCAACCATTCGATGAACTACCGATCGGTCGTGGTCTTCGGCACCGCCCGCGAGGTCACCGACGAAGAGGAGCTGCACACGGCCGCGACCGCCATCACGTCCCACGTCGCCCCCGGCCGGGAAGATGAGGCCCGGATGCCGACGGCCGCCGAGTACAAGCAGACGCTCCTCCTCGCGGTTCCGATCGAGGAGGCCTCTGCCAAGGTCCGCACCGGCCCGCCGAAGGACGACGCCAACGACATGGAGCTCCCGATCTGGGCGGGTGTGCTGCCGCTCCATACGCGGCCCGGCGAACCCGAACCCGATCCCCAGCTCGGCGACGGACTCCAGGTCCCCCCGTCCGTCACGGGGTACCACCGACCAGGCGGGCAGTGAGCTCACCCGTCCAGCGGGGTCCACGGCTCCGCGACAGCTTCCACGCGATGCCGCGCACCGCGTGGATCCTGTTCGCAGGCACGTTCGTGCTCCGGCTCGGGAGCTTCGTCTTCCCGTTCCTCGCGCTGTATCTCACGGAGAACGGTCTCTCGGTGACGCAAGCCGGTCTGGCGATCACCGGGTACGGGGTGGGAGCGATGCTCGCGCAGTTCTCAGGCGGTTTGCTGACCGACCGGATAGGACGCCGGAACGCGATCGCGTTCTCGATGATCACCTCCGCAGCCATGGTCTTGCTCCTGCTCCAGGCGCGCTCGCTCCCCGGAGTGGTCAGCGTCGTCGTCGTCTACGCGTTCTTCGCGGAGCTCCACCGGCCCGCCTCGGGCGCACTGATCGCCGACCTGGTTCCTCCGGAGCACCGAGTGGCCGCGTATGCGTTCAACCGGCTGCTGTTCAACCTCTCGTTCGCGATCGGCCTCGCACTCGGAGGGCTCCTCGCGGAGGAGCATTTCCGGGAGCTGTTCATCGCCGACGCCGCGACCTCGGTGATCTTCGGCGTGATCTCGCTCGTCGCACTCCCCCACGGCACCCGCACCACGAAGGAGCAGGACCGGCAGATCGGCACCGCCCGGGCTGCGATCCTCGCCGACAAGGGCTTCCTCCTCGTCCTCGGCGCGATCCTCGCCGGAGGGCTGGTCTACGCGCAGGGCTACTCGACGTTCCCTCTCTGGGTCCGCGACCTGGGCTTCTCCGAGAGGGTCTATGGCTTCCTGCAGGGCGGGAACGGTCTCCTCGTCGCCGTGTGCGAGCTCGGGGTCACCGCGATCGCGATGCGGTACCCGCGGATCCGGATGATCGCCCTCGGCGTCCTCCTCACCGGCCTCGGGTTCGGCGGCTTCGGCGTCCTCCTCACCAGCCTCGGGATGGCGATCGCGGTCGCCGTCTGGAGCTTCGGCGAGATGTTCGGCTCCGCGAGCTCGGCGGCGTTCATCGCGGACCGCGCACCCGCCCACCTGCGAGGGCGGTATCAGAGCTCTCTGGGGATGACCTACGCGCTCGCGTTCACGATCGGGCCGATCGGCGGCACCGCGCTGTACGGGTGGTCGCCGACTGGCCTCTGGATCGCCTGCGCGGCATTGGGTCTGATCGGAGCGGCACTGGCCCTCGCCGGCGAGCGGTACCCCGCACCCACCCTCGCCGAGTCGCCCCCAGGTTGACGCTTCCCTCCCGGTGGGCTATATATCGAACCGATATACCGGTCCGATATATCGACTCGCTACGGATCTTCGAAGGAGACACCGAACATGCTCGATCTCGCGGTCCTGGGCCTCCTCAAGGAGCGACCCATCCACGGCTACCAGCTCTCGCGGGAGCTGGGCGACTCATTGGGCGGCCTCTGGCGGGTCTCCTACGGCTCGCTCTACCCGACCCTTCGCCGCCTGGAGCACGACGGCGCGATCGAGTCCGAAGCGGGTGACGAGCGTGGCGCGCGCCGCAAGAAGGTCTACCGGATCACGCCGAAGGGGGAGCAGATCTTCCTCGAGCTTCTTCAGGAAACACCGAACGACACCCAGGGCGAGGACGCCCGGTTCCGGATGCGTCTCGCCTTCTTCCGGTACCTGCCGCCGGAGACGCGCATCCGCCTGCTGGAACGGCGCCGTCAGGCGCTCCAGGACCGGCTCGCAACCATCGCGGAGTCGCTCCGGACCGGTCGCGGGAGCACCGACGACTACGGTCGCGCGCTGATCGAGCACAACCGGAGCGTGACCGAATCCGACATCACGTGGCTCGAGCAGCTCATCGCCGCCGAGCGCACCAAGAACGTCCCGGCCGGGGGGTTGAAGCGCCGCCGTGCGGCACTTCGTGGACGGACGGGCTCAAGCAGCGAAGCGGTAGCCCATGGACGAGCGGGCTCAAGCAGCGAAGCGGTAGCCCGAGGACGAGCGGGCTCAAGCAGCGAAGCGGTAGCCCGAGGAAAGGAGCACATCTCGTGAACAAGGTCCGTATCGCGATCGTCGGCGTGGGGAACTGCGCCTCCTCGCTCGTCCAGGGTCTGGAGTACTACAAGGACGCCGACCCGTCGGAGAAGGTCCCCGGTCTGATGCACGTCGAGCTCGGCGGGTACCACGTCCGTGACATCGAGGTCGTGGCCGCGTTCGACGTCGACGGGAAGAAGGTCGGCACGGACGTCGCGGAGGCGATCTTCTCCGAGCCGAACAACACCATCAAGTTCTCCGACGTGGCGCCGACGGGCGTCACCGTGAGCCGCGGACGGACGCTCGACGGACTGGGCGCGTTCTACCGCGAAGTCATCACGGAGTCCGACGAACCCGAGACCGACGTCGTGCAGGTCCTGAAGGACTCGAACGCCGACGTCATGATCTCCTATCTCCCCGTCGGGTCCGAGGACGCGGCTCGGTTCTACGCGCAGTCCGCGATCGACGCGGGTGTGGGCTTCGTGAACTGCCTGCCGGCGTTCATCGCCTCCGACCCCGTGTGGGCACAGAAGTTCGGCGAGGCCGGCGTGCCGATCGTGGGAGACGACATCAAGTCGCAGGTCGGCGCCACGATCACGCACCGCCTCCTCGCGAAGCTCTTCGAGGACCGCGGCGCGGAGCTCGACCGGACCTACCAGCTGAACTTCGGCGGGAACATGGACTTCATGAACATGCTGGAGCGCTCCCGGCTGACCTCGAAGAAGATCTCGAAGACGCAGTCCGTGCAGTCGCAGCTCGACGTCCCGCTCGACAAGGACTCGATCCACATCGGTCCGTCCGACCACGTCCCGTGGCTGGAGGACCGCAAGTGGGCGATGATCCGCCTCGAAGGCCGCAACTTCGGCGACGTCCCGATCTCGATCGAGATGAAGCTCGAGGTGTGGGACTCGCCGAACTCCGCCGGCGTCGTGATCGACGCGGTGCGCTGCGCGAAGCTCGCGAAGGACCGAGGGGTGGGTGGGCCGCTGATCGGACCGAGCGCCTACTTCATGAAGTCGCCGCCGGTGCAGTTCTCCGACGCGGCGGCGCACGACATGGTCGAGAGCTTCATCCTCGGCAACGGCCACGCGGAGGACCAGGACTGGACGAGGTTCTTCGACGCACAGACCTCCGAGGCCTGACGGCAAGGCTCGTCGCGCGGGCCGCTAGCCTGACGACTCGGTGAACACCGGGCCGGGCTCGCTCGAACGCATCCGCGGGGCTCTCGCGAGCCCCGACTTCCGCAGGCTTTTCGCCATCCGGCTCGTCAGCCAGTTCTCCGACGGGCTGTTCCAAGCGGCGCTGGTGGCCTCGGTCGTGTTCCTCTCTCCCGAGAGCCAGGACACGGCGGTCGGCTTCCTCAAAGCGACGGTCGTCATCGCGGTGCCGTACTCGATCCTCGGGCCATTCACCGGCGTGTTCATCGATCGGTGGCGCCGGCGCCGGATCCTTGTGATGGCCCCATGGGTCAAGGCGGTGGCGGTCGGCCTCGTGTTGTTCGACCCGAACGACCAGGCGATCCTCTTCTACCTCGGCGCGCTCCTGGTGCTGTCGGTGAACCGGTTCTTCCTCTCCACGGCGGCGGCCGTGGTCCCACGGCTGGTGCCGCACGAAGACCTCCTCGTCGCGAACTCGTTGGCCACGGTGGGCGGGACGGTGGCGCTGCTCACCGGGATCTTCGTCGGGGGACGGGTGGTGGATGCCATCGGCGGGGCGACCCCGACGATCCCGGTCATCGGGGTCGCGGCCTGCGGCTGGCTCGTCGCGTCGTGGATCGCATCGAGGATCGCGAGTCCATTGAAGCCTCACACCAAGCCGGAGGACCCCGAACTGCTCCGGCATCAGCTGAAGCGGGTCGGGGTGGAGTTCGCCGACGGCGCGCGACGGCTACTCCGCAACCGGCGCGCCATCGGCCCCATCACGTCGATCACGCTCGACCAGATCGGACAGGGCATCGTCCTCACCCTCTCCCTGGTCGTGTTCCGCCACGCGTTCGGCGAAGGGGTGGCGTCGTTCTCCAACCTCATCGGGGCGGGCGGCGTGGGCGTCCTCGTGGGGATCCTCACGGTCGGCGAGCTCGAGGAGCGCTTCTCGAAGCCGACGATCGTGGCCGGCGCGTTCGTCACCGGGGGGATCGCGCTCATCGCCGTGTCGTTCTTCATCCGGGACTGGAGTGTGCTGCTCGCGAGCTTCGCGGTGGGACTCACGTTCGCGTGGAAGAAGATCCCCGTGGACACGATGGTGCAGGAAGCGACCCCCGACGGGTATCGCGGGCGCGTGTTCAGCGTCTACGACGTCGTCTACAACATGGCGAGGGTGGTGGCGGCCGCCCTCGCCATCTGGATGATCCCCGGGCTCGGTCGCGCGGGCACGCTCGCCGCGGTCGGCGTCGTGTTCCTCCTGTGGGTACCGGTCATCGGCCGCTGGTACGGGCGGGAGCCCGAGCTGACGATCCGCCTCTACGCCGGCGGTCGAGCCGACGAGGAGCCGCGGTCCATCGTCTGGGGCGGTGTCGAGGAACCGGTCGACGTCGTCAGAACCTGGCGAGAGGAGCGTGACGGCGAGCGCCGACTCGGGTTCCGCCTCGCGCTCCCCGACGGGACGGAGCTGGACGTGAGCCGCCCCGAACCGGACGGCCCCTGGCGCGTCGACCGCGAAGCCGACCGTCCGGGCGCCTCGCCCTCAGGCCGTATCGTGTCCGATCCGGATACGCGGGAGCACCCTTGAACGAGCGGACCAAGAGGAAGGCGATGATCGCCGGCGCCATCGCGCTGGCGTTCCTCTCGATCGTCGCCGGCGCACTGATCGCGCTCTCCGACGACGACGAGCGGGCGCTGACGACGGACCCGACGTCGAGCACAACGCCCACGCAAACCACGGAGCCGAGCGAGACTCCCGAGCCGACCGAGACGCCCCAACCTTCCGCCTCGCAGTCACCGAGCCTGGAGGACGGGCACCACTTCGTGTACGTGAAGCGTGCGTCCCGGGGCGACAACGGGGAGACGAGGGTCCGGTTCGATCTCGCGTACTTCTACGAAGGCCAGCGCGCGGAGCGAGAGGCCGCGGAACGTGGCGACGAGGTCGTGAGCGGCTACTACATCGTGAACGACAACCCGCGGCTTCGGGTCCTTCCCGTCGCGGACGACGTGGAGGTCGAGTACATCCCGTCGAGCCAGTGTTGCGAGCTGCAGGCGGGGGACATCGACGCCTGGGTCGAGGCCGTGCTCGAGACCAACCCCACCGACTACGGGGGGACGAACGTCCCGTGGTGGTTCACGGTCGAGGGCGGTCAGATCACGCGGATCGAGCAGCAGTATCTTCCGTAGCGACCTCCGTGGTCGCCGGCGCGACCCCGCGCGCTCGCAGGGCGAGGAGGCCCGCCGCGACGGCGACCCCACCGCTCGCGACGAATGTGGCCGGCACCCCCCACGCCTCCGCGACCCAGCCGGTGATCGGCCCCCCGATCGCCGTGCTCCCGAGGAAGATCGTGGTGTAGAGGGCCATCACCCGCCCACGCATGTCGGCACGGGTGAACTGTTGCAGCGTGGAGTTCGCGGTGATCGCGAACAGCATCGACACGTAGCCCACCGGCACCATCGCGACCAGGGCCAGGGTGAACGTCGGTGCCAGCCCCGCGACGGCGAGGAAGGCGCCGAACGCCACCGAGAACGCCGCCAGCCGTCGCAACGTGGGCCGGGTCTGTCGATTCGCCATCGCGATCGCCCCCAGGAACGCTCCCAGGCCGAGCGCGGCGTAGAACCAGCCGATCTCCATCGCCGAGCCGTCATACGTCCGGTAGGCGTGCAGCGGGATCACCACGCTGAAGTTGAACGTGAAGAGGTACACGAGGAGCATCACGATCAACGGGACGCGGAGCGCGTGGGAGCTCCAGACGTAGCGGAGGCCCGCCCTGACGAGGCCCGGCTCGCGCGCGGCCTTCCGTTGCGCGTAGAGCTCGTCGATCCGCATCGCCATCAGAGCAACGAGGACGCCGACGTAGGACACCGCGTCCAGGAGGAACGGGGACCACAGGCCGAAGTTGTGGATCATCGTCCCGGCGATCGCGCCTCCCAGCACCCGGGTCCCGGTGAAGACGGCGCTGTTCAGGCTGATCGCGTTCGTGATGTGCTCCTCCCCCACGAGCTCGACGTAGAACGACTGCCGGGTCGGCGGCTCGATCGCGAGGATCAATCCCGTCAGGAACGCGATCACGAACACCATCCAGATCTCGACGACGTCCGTCGCGACGAGTGCGAACTGCACCGCGGCCAGCAGGGCATAGCCGGCGTTCGACCAGACGAGGATGCGACGTTTGTCGAACCGGTCGGCGATCGAGCCGGCGTAGACCCCGAAGATGAGAACCGGCAGGAACAACAGGGCCGCCTCGATCCCGAGCGCGATGCCACTGTCCGTGAGCTTCAGCACGAGGACGGCGCCCGCGGTCCAGTTCACCCACGTGCCGGTGACCGAGATCAGCTGCCCGACGAAGAACAGTCGGAAGTTCCTCGAGATGTGCATCGAGGCGAACGTCTTCCGCATCTCGTCGGCCAGCCGGGACATGCATCCAGACTACGAGGCGCGACAACGACTGCTGATACCGGCGGTCGGCGGGATCCTCCTGCTCGTCTAGATGAAGAGGCTGACTGCGGCGTTGCGCATCTCGGCGATCGCCGTCGCGGCGCCGATCGGCTCCTCGAGCCCGTCGAGCAGGTCCTCCCGCTTCAAACCGAGCAGATCCATCGTCATCTGGCAGGGGATCAGGCGGACGCCGAGGTCCTGCGCCGTCTGGATCAGCTCCTCGGGCTTGGCCACCTGGTGATCGTTCGCCAGCTTCTTGAACATCGCGGGACCGGCGCCGGCGAACTGATACCGGCTGAGCTTCGCCTTCTGGGCGGAGCCCGGGTTCATCACCGACATCATCTTCTGCATCCAGTTGGAGCCGGTGACGCGCACGTCCGGCTTCACGATCGCGAACAGTCCCCAGAACGTGAAGAACACCGTGGACTCCATCCCCGAGGCGGCCGCGGTCGTCGCGAGGATCGTCGTCGGCCAGATCCGGTCGAGGTCACCGCCCCAGGCGATGATCGTCAGCTTGTTCTTCTTCTCGATGCGCTTGCCGTCCGCCTCCTCGAGGGCTTCGACGCGCTGGAGCAGGTCGGCGAGCTGGAGCTCGGTGGAGAGATCGGTCTCGGTCGTCGCCATCGGACTCAGCTCTTCCTGACGAGGTAGCGGTAGACGCCGGCGTCCTCGGTGGCCTCGATCAGCTCGTTGCCGCTGAGCTCGGCCCAACTGGGGACGTCACTCTTGGAACCCGGGTCGGTGGCGAGGAGCTCGAACAACTCCCCGCTCCGGGCGTCCTTCAGGGCCTTGGCGAGCGACACGAGCGGGCCGGGGCACGATTGCCCCTTGGCGTCGACGGTGGCAGAGATGGTGTCCACGGCGGAACCTCCTGGCTTGTGTGTGGGGAGCGAACGGTCGGTGGCGGGTGGTGCGCGGAAGGCTGGCTGCCGTCCCCCGTCAGGCCGGACAGCAGATGCGGTCGGGGATCATCGCCCCCACGGTGCCGGCTTCGCGTGTGCAGACCATTTGCAGGTGCAACGAGCCTAGCTCAGGGGTCCATTCCCGGCAAGGTCGAGCCTGCGCTGCAAGTCCTTCCACCGGCACCCGGTTCAGGCGTCGATCGGTTCCATCACGGGAAGACAGCCTCCGGATGCGCCCAGCTGCCGCAGTCCCTCGAGGTCGCCCGGACCCAGGTCGACGGTTCCGCCGCCGGAGGGGTGCATCAGCTCCCCGACCGTCTTCACGTGTCCGAGGCCCATGAGGTGACCGAGCTCATGGAGGATGACCGGCCCCTGTTGCCCCGGAAGGTCGAACCCCGGCAGGTTGGGGTCGTCCGCGTTGAGGGCGAGCCACCCGCTCACGTAGACGTCCTCGAACCGCGTGGGCGGGATGACGGGCACCGCGACGCCGGCCGCCACGTGGTCGTCCCGCTCGAACGGGATGTCCGTGTCGTCCGGATCGGCCCACGCGATCAGGACCGGGGCCCAGCGATCGCCGTACCGCTCCGGCTGGAAGATCTCACGATAGATGGAGGCCTCCTCGTCGGTCGGGCCCTCGTACTCGAAGACGATCCCCGTCGCCGCCGAGATGCGCCGGATCGCCTCGTGAACGTCGGCGATCGAGCCCTGCGGCGCGAGCGAGGCGTTCACCACATAGTGGATCGGCTGACAGGGGTTCCAGCGGGTCGGGACACCCTCGTCGGTCCGATCGAGGAACTGGAAGCCGGGACCTTCCGAGGACGGCGTTCCCGCGAAGAGCGGCGCCATGGCGAGCGCCCCGAGGCTGAGAGCGAGGAGCACGCAGACGGCGACGACCCACACAGGGAACCTGCGACGAGGGAAGAACTCGTCCGTGACGAGATCCGGGCGGATCGGAACCGGCGGCGGGGGAAGGTGTTCCATCGTCCAATCCTAGGTGGGGTTCTGTGAAGGGCATCGGCGTCCGAGCGGCCCGCCTTCAGCCCGAGCCGCGGGGTCGCGAGGCGAGGGAGACCACCCCGAACCCCGGCTAGCGGATCCGTCGGCGCCGTTCCTTCGGCCAGTAGACGAGGAGGACCCGGGCCTTGAGGTGCACTCGCCGGACCGGGCCGAAGTGCCTGCTGTCCGTGGACGCGTCCGCTCGATCGCCTTCGATCCAGTACTCGTCATGGTCGAGCGTCCGCTCCCCGACCCGCTCACCCGGCACGGCCATGACACGCTTCACCATCTCGTAGCCCGGTCTCCCCGGATGCTCGACCACCACCACGTCACCTGTGCCGGTTCGTCGCCCTGACACCGCCAGCGCCCAGTCGCCCGGCAACAAGGTCGGCACCATGCTCGCACCCTGGATCTCCACCCGGGTCGGCCTCCAGCGGACCAGCGCCGCCGCGATCGCAGCGACGGTCGCCGCAGCACTCAGCGCCGCAAGCGCTCTCCGGGGCCGATGGTAGGGTTCCTTCTCATCCCACGTCGGAGGAGGCGGATCCATGTTCGAAGCATTCCTCAAACCGCGGAGGACCGTCCACGCGCACTGCGACCTTCCGTGCGGCATCTACGACCCGGCGCAGGCGCGCATCGAAGCCGAGTCGGTCAAGGCCTGTCAGGAGAAGTACCAGGGCTCGGACGACGCGATCTTCAAGGACCGTGCGATCTCCATCAAGGAGCAGCGCGCCAACCTCGTCAAGGAGCACCTGTGGGTGCTGTGGACCGACTACTTCAAGCCCGAGCACCTCGAGACCTACCCGCAGCTCCACGAGCTCTTCTGGAACGCGACGAAGGAAGCGGGCAACGCCAAGCGGTCCGAAGACCCGGCGCAAGGACAGAAGCTGCTGGACGCGGTCGACGAGCTCTCGAAGATCTTCTGGGAGACGAAGTCCGCATAGCAACGGATACAGACCCGAAGTGATCGAGGGGCCGGGCCGCTGACGCGGCCCGGCCCCTCTCGTTCACCCACCCACCCCTAGGAGATGCCGACGAGCGGGGCCGTCGGAAACACCCGCCCGTCGGCGACGCGCACCGATGAAGGTGCACGATCAAGTCCTCGGTTCGTCCGGCCCCGTAGGGAGAAGAGGAAACCGGCGGTACCGGGGCGGGTCTGGCGGCACCCCGGCACCCACCGGTCTCGTCGAAAGCATCGGACAGTGACCCCACTGCGGGATAGTGGTCGAAGGTCGAAAGTTGTCCGACTTCCGGCTGATACGTTGGCCGACTTATGCGCGACATCGGTCTGGTCGGCGTGCCCTTCTCGGGGAAATCTACGCTGTTCACGGCCCTCACCCGCGCCGGCTCGCACGGCGGGCAAGCCAACGTCGCGGTCGTGCCCGTTCCCGATCCTCGTCTCGCGGTGCTCACGGAGATGGAGCGTTCGAAGAAGACGGTGCCCGCGCAGGTTCGCTTCGTCGACGTCCCGGGAGGCGTCTCGAGCGCGCAGGGCCTCGCGAAGCTCCGAGAGGTGGATGCACTGGCGGTCGTGGTGCGGTGCTTCGGCGCCGAGCGGAAACCGGAGGAGGAGCTCACCGACGTTCGGAACGAGCTGCTGCTCGCAGATCTCGCCGTCGTGGAGAGCGCGGTAGAGAACGCCACGAAGCGAGCGAAGGGCAAGGGTGGTCCGGAGGTGGACGCCTTGCAGCGCGCGAAGGACGCGCTGGGCGGCGAGCAGCCGCTGCGAGAGGCAGGTCTGTCGGACGAAGAGTTGGGACACCTCAAGGCGATCGCTCCGCTGACGCTCAAACCGGAGGTCGTGATCGCGAACCTCGAAGAAGGCGATGAGCTGCCGGCCGAGCTCGGACAGGCGATCGGCGTGTACGCCTCGATCGAGGCCGAAACGACCGAGATGGACCCGGAGGAGGCTCGAGCCCTGCTCGAAGAGTTCGGCGTCAGCGAGCCCGGCCTGGAACAGGTGATCGCGGCCGGGTACGGCGCGCTCGACCTCATCACGTTCCTCACGACCGGCGATGACGAGACCCGCGCGTGGGAAGTACGGCGAGGCGCGACAGCGCCCGAGGCGGCCGGTGCGATCCACACCGATCTCCAACGTGGGTTCATCCGCGCCGAGGTGATCTCCTACGACGAGCTCGTTGCGGCGGGCTCGATGGAGGCCGCGAAGGCAGCCGGAAAGGTGCGTGTCGAGGGGAAGGAATATGTCGTCCGGGAGGGCGACATCCTGCACGTCCGCTTCGCCGTCTGAGACTTCATCCGGTGCCGTTCTTCCCGAGGAGGAACCGTGCCGCCGTGGGACCCTTGCCCTTGAGGTTGACGACGTGCACGTCGGAGAAGACGTAGCGGTCGCCCAGCCGTCGGTAGATCGCGTCCGAGACTTGGATCTCGCCCGGCACCCCGTTCGACTCCATGCGCGCCGCCGTGTTCACGGTGTCGCCCCAGAGGTCGTACGCGAACTTCCGTTCGCCGATCACGCCGGCAACGGCGGGCCCTGTGGCCATCCCGATCCGGACGCGCATCTGGTCCCCGCTCGGCCACCGCATCTGGGCGATCTCGTCTCGCATCGCCAGCGCCATCTGCGCGGCGACCTCGACGTCGTCCTCACGTGGCTCGGGAACGCCGGCGACCGCCATGTACGCATCTCCGATCGTCTTCTCGAGGCCGCACCGTTCGGCGATCGCGTCGAACCTCGTGAACACGTCGTCCAGCACTGCCACGATCTCCGGAGGATCCGTCCGGCCCGATTGCTTCGTGAACGCGACGAGGTCGGCGAACACCACCGTCACCTCGGTGTAGGCCTGCGCGATATGCCCGTGCTCCGTCGCAGGGTCACGTTGCTTCAGCCGGTCTGCGATCTGCTCCGGCAGGATGTTCCGCAAGAGTCCTTCGGATCGCCCTCGCTCGCGATCGAGCTCGCGCTCCCGCAGGAACAGCAGCCGCGTCGATCGCTCCAGCACGTAGGCACCGACCGAACCGATGAACGCCGTGAGCAGGAGGAAGTAGTCGCCGAAGATCACGTTTTCCGTCGATTCGTGGATGAGGAAGAACGACCCGGCGTTGTACATCACGATCAGTGCCACGCCGACCAACACCGAGTAGCGGAACTGCAGTCGGCTGAGGATGTACGCGAAGATCAAGATCACCATCTTCCCTGCGTAGCCCCAGTCCGGACGCTCGGCAGGGACCACTGCTTGGTGCATCACCCAGACGAGGCCGCTGAGGAGGATCGCGGCAGAGACGAGGGGCTGCCAGATGCGTCGATAGTTGGGGAGATACGTGAGGGCGAAGCTCACGAGACCGATGGCACCCCCAGCCCGTAGCGGATCACCGCGTCGCGGAAGAGCCCCCCTTCCTCCACGATGACCGGCGCGAGTGGGCCGAACGCCGCCCACGTGACCGCTCCCAGGAACGTCGCGATCCGGATGTACTGGAGGTTCGTGTCGAAGTACTCGTCCTGGAACCGGTGTTCCAGCCACCCGTCCTTGAACTTCAGCGTCCAGGGTTGGAGCTCAGGAGCCTGATCCCGGAAGTTGCGAAGCGCGCGCAGCACGATTCAGCGACCTCTTCGGGTCTGGCGGGCTTGCGGAGACGTGGCGAGTTGCATGGGCGCGCATGGTGCCACACGACGCTCGGGCGCAACCAGGACATCCTGATCTCGGGGGGGCATGCCAAGGCTGGGCTCGAAGAGGTGGACAAGAGGGTCCGGAGGTACGTTGGAACCTCCGGGACGCCCGCGCACCGGGTGCGAGAACACCCTGGCGTCGCCGGACACACCCGGGGGATGGGCAGCGGTGCGGTCATTACCCCCGGGTCTACTTGTGGGGCCGACCAGCCGGTAAGGGGTGACCCCTTCCCCCTGGACATAGGGGTGATGGGCTCTCGGCGGGGAGGCTCAGGCATAACATGGTTCGTCGAAGGGATAAGTACCGGTATACCTCGTGTCTGCGAGGGCGTAATCTGTACACTCTGTTCCTCATGGCGGATTACCGGATCGGGCAGGCGGCGGAGGCGATCGGGGTAAGGGTCGAGACGCTCCGGCGCTGGGAGCGCGACGGGAAGCTCACAACCGTGCGGACCTCCGGAGGCCAACGGCTGGTGCCGGCGGCCGAGGTCGCGCGGCTCCTCGCGGAGCGGAGAGCCGAACGACCGCAGGGCGGCGTGAGCCGCCGGAACGCCTTTGCGGGGGTGATCACCAAGGTCACCCGGGACAAGGTCTCGACGCTCGTCGAGATCCAGGCAGGCCCGCACCGGATCGTGTCCCTCATCACACGTGAGGCCGCCGACGAGCTCGGGCTCGAGCCCGGGATGGAGGCCGTCGCCACGGTGAAGGCGACGAGCGTGATGGTCGAGCTCCCCAGGTGAAGATCCCGACGCCGCAGGTCGCCGAGCGCCGGACGCCGTTCCGGATCGGCTTGGGCGAGGCGACCGGCGCCATCGCCGACCTTGGCGTGATGGTGCCCCTCGCCACCGCGCTGATCCTCGTCAACGGTCTCGACGCCGGATCTGTGCTCGTGTGCGCTGGGCTCCTCATCCTCGTGACGGGGATCGTCTTCCGGATCCCGTTCCCGGTGCAGCCGTTGAAGGCGCTTACGGCGGTCGCGGTCGCCCAGCAGCTCTCGCCCGACGTGATCCACGCGGCCGGTCTCGAGATCGCTGCGGTGCTCCTGCTCCTGTCGGTCCGCCACGTTGCCGACATCGTCGCAAGGGTGTTCACGAAGCCGGTCGTCCGCGCGCTCCAGCTCGGGGTGGGCGTCCTGCTGGTGATCACCTCGATCAAGCTGGTTCTGGATCCGCCGGACGTGTTCGCCGCGACGCCCGCCACCCCGTGGCCGTGGATCCTGATGATCGCCGCGTTCGTCGGAGTGGTCATCGCCGCTCGGACACGCCACTACTGGGTCGCTCTCACCGTGCTCGCGGCGGGAGCGGCCTCCGCCGCGATCGCCGCGAGTCCGCATGTCGGCGGCCCGTCGCTCACTCTGCCCGAGCTCCATATCCCTGCTGCCGGCGCGTTCGCGACCGCGTTCTTCCTCCTCGTGGTTCCGCAGCTCCCGCTCACTTTCGGCAATGCGGTGGTCGCTGTGAACGACCTTGCGCACGAGTACCTCGGACCTGCAGCATCGCGCGTCACGCCATCGCGCGTGTGCCTTTCGGCCGGCATCGGCAATACGGTGTCGGGCCTGCTGGGAGGCATGCCGATGTGTCATGGCGCCGGAGGACTGACCGCGCACGTCCGCCTCGGAGCTCGCTCCGCCGGCATGAACGTGCTGCTCGGCGGGTTACTCCTGGTCCTCGGGCTGTTGTTCGCCACCCAGGTGCCAGTGATCCTCGGCCTGCTGCCCGTCTGGGGCCTCGCCGCCTTCCTCGCGTATGCGGGGCTCCGGCACGCGTGGCTCGTGTCCGACCTCCGTGGCATCGATCTGATCCTCGCGGTCGTCGCCGGCGGACTGGGAGCGTGGTTCGGCAACCTCGCCATCACCGCCGGGCTCGCCTTGCTGGTCGTGCACGGGCGAAGGTTCATCCGGCCGATCCACGCCCGTTCGACCTGACGCGCCGGTACGCTGGACGGGTGAGAACCGATGAGCACCGTGTCCACGACACGGATGACGTCCCCGACCGCCCGAAGAAGAAGCGTCACCCCGCGCTCACGTTCCTCGGGGAGCTGCCCGGGCTGATCCTGATGGCGTTCGCGCTGGCGCTGCTGATCAAGAGTCTGCTGCTCCAGGCCTTCTGGATCCCGACCGGATCCATGGAGCCCACCCTCGTGCCCGGCGACCGCGTGATCGTGGCGAAGGTCCCGTACTACTTCCACGACCCGGCGCGCGACGACATCATCGTGTTCGAGGAGCCCGACCCGGCGAAGGCACCCGAACGCGGCATCTGGGGAGGGCTCACCCACTGGCTCGGGCAGGGACTCGGGTTCACGCCGCCGGACAACCCCGACTACATCAAGAGGGTGATCGGCGAGCCGGGCGACGTTGTCTACGCGAAGGACGGTCACGTCTTCGTGAACGGCCTCCAACTCTCCGAGCCCTACCTCGAGCAACGGACCGCGCGTTTCCCCAAGACCAGGGTGCCCGACGGGAAGCTGTTCGTGATGGGCGACAACCGATCCAACTCCCTCGACTCTCGCTTCGGGCTCGGGTTCGTGCCGATCGACCGCGTGATCGGGAAGGCAGTGATCATCGTCTGGCCCTTCGACCACCTGGGTGGGCTCTAACGAACCGCAGCTCTCGATGCGCTGGCTTCTGATCGCGGGGCTCGTGGTGGTGGTCGTGTGGCTGGTTGCGGTCGTCGTGTTGCTGTTCCTGGGACGCAAGACGCTCGCTCGCGAGCTGATCTCGCTGCTTCCGAATCTCGTCCGGTTGTTCCGCGGATTGCTCGGCGACGAACGGGTGCCGCGCTCCTCGAAGGCTCTGCTCGTGCTCGGCGGCTTGTGGCTCGCCTCGCCGATCGACCTGATCCCCGAGTTCCTGCCGGGGATCGGCGCGATCGACGACGCGGTCGTCGCCGGCCTCGTGCTGCGACACCTCGTGAAGCGCGCCGGGCCCGACGTGGTCAGAGATCACTGGCGAGGCGGTCCACAGACGCTCAGCGTGCTGCTCCGCGTCGCCGGCGTCTCCTAGACGGTCCCGCGCTCCTTGGCCCAGTCCTCGAGCAACCGGTACGCCTCGTCCTCAGGAAGCTCGCCTCGCTCCATCCGGATCTCCATCAGGAACGCGAGCGCCTCACCCACGAGCGGACCGGGCTCGATGCCGAGTCGCTCCATCACCTGCCGGCCGTCGAGCGACGGGCGGATCGCCTCGAGGTTCTCCTGCTCCGCGAGGCGAGCGATCCGATCCTCCAGCTCGTCCTGGAGGCGCGCGAACCGTTCCGCACGCTTGGGATCGCGAGTCGTGCAGTCCGCCCGCGTGAGCTGGTTGAGCTTGTCGAGCAGTGGGCCGGCGTCACGCACGTAGCGACGTACCGCGGCGTCCGTCCAGCCGTCACCGAAGCCGTGGAATCGGAGGTGGAGCTCGACGAGCTTCCGCACGTCCTCCACGACGGAGTTCGGATACCGCAGCTCGCGCAACCGTTGCTCCGCCATCCGAGCACCCACCACCTCGTGGTGGTGGAACGAGACGCCGTCGGGCGTGATCTCGCGGGTCGACGGCTTGCCGATGTCGTGGAGCAGCCCCGCCAGGCGGAGCACCGGATCGGGCTCCAGGCGTTCGACCACGGCGAACGTGTGCCGCAGGACGTCCTTGTGACGATGCACCGGATCCTGCTCGAGCTGCAGCGCCGGCAGCTCCGGCAGGAACTCCTCCGCCAGCCCGGTCTCGACGAGCAACGCCAGCCCGGCACCCGGCGACTCCGCGACGAGCAGCTTGTCGAGCTCCTCGCGGATCCGCTCGGCCGACACGATCCCGAGGCGATCGCGCATCTGCGCGATCGCCTCGACGACGCGCGGCGCAGGCGTGACGCCGAGCTGCGCGACGAAGCGCGCAGCTCGCAGCATCCGGAGCGGGTCGTCCGAGAACGCCACCTCCGGCTCCAGCGGCGTGTCGAGTCGCTTCGCGGCGAGGTCCTTCACCCCTTCGTAGGGGTCGACGAACTCGCCGTCGGGCAAGCGAACGGCCATCGCGTTGATCGTGAAATCGCGTCGGGACAGATCGGTCCCGATGTCCTTGGCGAAGGTGACCGCCGGCTTGCGTTCGTCCTTCGGATACCGCTCTTCCCGGTAGGTCGTGATCTCGACCACCCGGCCGTGACGGCGCGCTCCCACCGTCCCGAAGCGCACGCCCACGAGGTACTGGGCCTCCGCCCATCCGCGGAGCAGTCGAGACGTCTCCGCGGGCGAGGCGTCGGTCGCGAAGTCGGTGTCCGTCTCGGGTGCGAGGCGACCCATCACCAGGTCGCGGACGACACCCCCGACCAGGAACAGCTCGTGCCCGGCGGCCTGGAAACGGTCGCCCAGCTCCTTCGACAGGGGGTCGATCTCGATCGTGGTCACAGCCTTCTCACCATACCCCCGCGCTCAGCCGCACCCGCCGCGATACGGTGCCGCCGTGCCCGTCTGGCTCGGCTTCGTGTGGACGCTTCCGAACACGCTGCTGGGAGTGATCCTCGGGCTCCTCACGTTCCAGACGCCCCACGTGCACGAGGGATTGGTCCTCTTCGATCGGCATCCTCGCGGCTTGACGCGGCTGATGCCTCGCCTGGGCCGGTCCGCGATGACCGTCGGCTTCGTGGTCCTCTCGTCGAGGCCACTCGAGGGCAGGCTGCTGGCACACGAGCGGCACCACGTCCATCAGTACATGGTGTGGGGGCCGCTGTTCATCCCGGTGTACGTGCTCCTCGCGATCCCGTTCGGGTACCGGCGACATCCGATGGAGCGCGCGGCGATCCGCGCTGAGGGGATCGAGTCGACCGGGAGGCGAGGAACCTAGTAGGGAAGGCTGTCGGAGGCGACCGCGGCCTCGTCGAACGCGGACCGACGCTCGAGCGTCCCGTGCAGCGCCAGGTCGAAGTCGTGCGGGTTGGTGGCGGTCCGGCGCGCTTCGTCCGGAGAGACGATGCCTTCCTTGACGAGGCTCACGAGCGCCTGGTCGAAGGTCTGCATCCCATAGAAGTCACCACCCGCAATCACCTCGAGGATGCCCGCCGTCTCCTCCGGATCCACGATCCTGTCGAAGACACGGCCGGTGTTCACCAAGACCTCGACCACGGGAACGCGACCCTTGCCGTCGGCCCGGGTCACGAGCCGCTGCGAGACGATCCCCCGCAGAGCCCCCGCGAAGGACGAACGCATCTCACGCTGCTGTTGAGGCGGGAACAGGTCGAGCACGCGGTTGATGGTCTCCATCGCGTCGATCGTGTGGAGGGTCGAGATCACGAGGTGACCCGTCTCTGCCGCCTGGATCGCGGCGAGCGCGGAATCGGCGTCGCGGATCTCCCCGATGAAGATCACATCCGGGTCCTGGCGGATCACGTGGCGGAGCGCGGTCGCGTACGACTCGGTGTCGATCCCGATCTCGCGCTGCTCGATGATCGAGAGGTGGTCGTCGTGGACCACTTCGATCGGATCCTCGACCGTCACGATGTGCGTTCGGCGCGTCCGGTTGATGTGCCCGATCAAGGACGCGATCGTCGTGGTCTTCCCGGTTCCCGTGGGACCCGTGATCAGGATGAGACCGCGAGGCGAGCTCGCGAGCGTTGCCATCACCGGTGGGAGCCGGAGCTCCTCGAAGGACGGCACCTCGGCGCGGACGCGCCGGATCGCGAGGCCGATCACCCCGCGCTGACGGAAGACGTTCACTCGGAACCGGCCGACACCCGACAACGTGTAGCCGAGGTCGGCTTCGTTCGTCCGGACGAACTCCTGCTTCTTGTGCTCGGTCATCAACGCATGGGCGAAACGGTCGGTGTCGGCCGCGGAGAGGTAGCCGAGGTCGGCGGGCGAGAGCTCGCCGTCCACGCGAACGAACGGCACGTTCCCCGCCTTCAGGTGGAGATCGCTCGCGCCTCGCTCGACCGTGTACCTCAGCAGTTCGTCGATGTCCATGCCAGTCCGACGCTCCCTCTTCCTCATCGCTGGACGCGCTTCATCCGGCGCTCGGTTCAAGCATCGGCCGGAGCGACCAGAGACCTGAGGAACGGAACCTAGAATCAGCACGGATGGGCGAAGCCGGCCAACCGCAGAAGGGCGAGGGTGGGACGGCGGCCGGGGCGGGCGGAGCGAAGCGCCGCCGCCGCCGCCGCCGTCCCAAGCGGGCATCCGCCGAGGCCACCGGCCGAACGGGCGTCCAGAAGGCCGGCCAGCAGCCCGGCCAGGGATCGAAGAAGGCGGCCCAGGGGACGGGCTCGGCCACGACCTCGGCGCCCGGAGCGTCGGATCACCCTCCGGCGGCCGCTGCCCCGCGTTCCAAGAAGAAGAAGAGCGGGAGCAAGAAGAAGTCGGCGAAGACCCGGCGGAAGGGACCCCCGGTCCCCACGAAGCGAGAGATCTCGGCCGGGGGCGTGGTCTACCAGCGGAAGGGCGACGAGATCGAGGTCGTGCTCGCCTCGCGCCGGACGCGGCGTGGACAGCTCGCGTGGGGGCTCGCCAAGGGAGGGATCGAGGACGACGAGACGATGGAGGACGCTGCGATCCGCGAGGTTCGCGAGGAGACCGGGCTCCTGGCCGAGATCGAGGCGTCGCTCGGAGAGACCCGCTACTTCTACGTCTGGGAGAACGTGCGCATCCGCAAGACGGTCCACTTCTTCTTGATGCGTCACGAGGGCGGCGACACCGACGACCGCGACGACGAGATGGAGGAGATCCGCTGGTTCCCCCTCGAGCGCGCGCTCAAGCGCGCCGCGTACCGCGGTGAGCGCGACGTCCTCGAGCGCGCGGCAGAGCTGCTCAGGTGAGTGCGGCCGACGTCGCGATCGGCGTCGCGATCGGTCTCGCCTCCGGGATCTTGGCGGGGTCGTTCGGAGTGGGAGGCGGCATCCTAATGACCCCGGGCGTCCATGTGCTGCTCGGCGCTCCGGCGATCGTGGCGTTGGCCACCCCCCTTCCGGTGATCTTCCCGACCGCTCTCACAGGCGCCCTCGCCTATCGCCGTCGCGGCGAGCTCGACACCAGGGCCGCCGCGTGGCTCGTCGGCCCCGGCCTCGTGGCCGCGGCCCTCGGAGCCTGGCTCACCGGATATGTCGACACGACGGTGTTGCTCATCGTCACCGCGCTCCTCCTCGGCTCGCAGGCGATAGCGATCCTTCGGGGATCAGGCGGGCATCGCGGGGAACCGCGTGAGGCGACGGCCCCGATCCTCGGAGGGATCGGGGCCGTCGCCGGCTTCGCTTCCGGGCTCCTGGGCATCGGCGGCGGGCTCGTGATGGTCCCCTTGCTGGCCGGCTGGCTCGGGATGCCACTGAAGCGCGCTCTCGGCACGTCGCTGCTCGCGATCGTCGCGCTCGTCGTGCCGGGCACGATCGTCCACGCGGCTCTGGGCCATATCGACGTGGGGATCGGCGTCGCGCTGGCCGTAGGAGCGATCCCGGGCGCGCGGGTGGGAGCAGCGCTCGCCCTGGGCGCCAAAGAGCGGACCCTCAGGGTGGTCGTCGGCGGGGGTCTCCTCGTGATCTCGATCGCCTATGCCGTCGACCAGGCGGTCACGATGCTGAGTCGCTGAGCGCGGCGGCTACGATTGGCGACCGGAATGCACCCCTCCTACGGACTCCGCATCGTCTTGTGCCTCCTCGCGATCCTCTGGACCGCTTCGCCCGCGCTTGCGCAAGAGCCGGACGAGCCGACGGCCGTGATCCGCCTGGTCAGCCAGACGCCCTGGACCACAACGAAGGAGCCGGTGCTCCAGCTGAGGGTCCACGTGCGCAACGACGGGGACACGACGATCGAGAGCCCCGCGATCGGATGGGCGATCGGGTCTCGGGTGACCTCGCGCCTGCAATACGAGGCGGCGCTCGAGCAGGGGCCGACGTTCGCCGCATCCGCAGACACGGTGACGCTCCAGGCGCCTCTGGGCCCGGGGGACGCCGTGGAAGTGTCGATCCCGATCGACGTGTCGGAGATCCCGGGAAGCGTCAACCCGGAGGACTCGGGCGTCTATCCGCTGCAACTCGCACTTCGGAGTGAATCGGTCGACCATGAGATCGCCGTCCTCACGACGGCTGCGATCCACATCGCGAGGGAGCCGCAGGTCAAGGTCCTGTTCTCGTGGTGGACCGAGATCGCCTCCCCGGTGGCGTTCGCACCCGACGGAACCCTGATCGATGCCGGATGGGAGGCGACCCTCGAGGCGGAGGACGGCATCGTGGCGCAGGTCGAGGCGATCGCCGAGCTCCTCGCGCAACCGAGATCGAGAGCCGAGTTCGACCTGATCGTCTCCCCGGCCGCCCTCGATCAGCTGCGGCAGGCGTCCGACGGCTACGAGCGGAGCGATGGACAGGTCCTCGAGGAGGGCGACGTCGTCCCTCGCATCGCGGCTGAGACCATGGACCGCCTCCGCGCGATCGTCGCGAGCCCGCGTGTGCGCGTGCACGCGATGCCGTTCGCGGCGCCGAGACTCCCGGCTCTGCTGTCCGCCGGTCTTCGAACGCATCTCGAAGAACAGTGGCGACTGGGCGACGAAACGTTCGAACGGCTCCTCGAGGAGCGGCCCGATCCCACCGTCGCGCGACCTCCCGGGCTCGCCTTCGATCAGGGTTCGGTCGACGTGCTGGCCGCTCGAGGAGTGAGCACGATCCTGGGTGCTGCCGATTCCGTGGATCGGCCACCGAAGCCGAACGACTTCGCTCCTGATCCGGCTGCTGCGCTCTCCACGACCTCGGGTGTGGACGTCAACCTGGTCCTTCCGGACCCAGGGACACAGGCGATGCTGAGCGACCCCGCGCTGCGCAAGGACCCCGTCCTCCTCGCCCAAGCCGTCCTCGGGGAGCTCGCCACGATCTGGCGAGAGCAGCCGGTGCCCGAGGGCGACGTCAAGCGTGGGCTCGCGCTCGACCTTCTCCCGGATCTGCCGACCGCGGTCTGGGGTGAGGTCGTGGAGCGACTCTCCGACGCGCCGTTCCTCGATCCGACCTACGCCGAGGAACTCCCCTTCGAGGTGGATCCGGCGCCGATCCCTGCGGCGCTCGAGCCCCAGGCAACCGAAGGATTCACCCAGGGGTACGCGGACGACCTGGCGGCGACCGGGCGCCGGCTCGCCGCGTTCGGATCGATCCTCGAAGAGCCGGCCGAGGAAGCGGACCGTCTCCGCCGCGACCTGCTCTACGCTGAGGCATCGCAGTACATCCTCAACGAGGGATCCGGGCGGATCTGGATCGAGTCCGTCAACGACGTCATCGATCGAGCGTTCGCGCGCTTGGCGCCGGACACCTCACGGGTGCTCACGTTCACGTCCCGCTCGGGAAAGATCAAGCTGCGGATGGGCGATCCCGGCGGCCGGATCTTGAACGTGAACGTGGCGCTCGCCTCGACACGGGTCGAGTTCCTCGACGACAACGAGCGGGCCGTGCGGCTGGACCAAGCCGATGAGGTGATCACCTTCCAGGTCGAGCTGAAGGCGGCCGGCCCCAGCCAGATCGACGTCTCCGTGATCGCGCCGAACGGCATGACCCTGACGCGGGGCGAGCTGCTCGTGAGCTCCACGGCGGTCAATCCGATCGCGCTGATCATCACGATCGGCGCGGGCTTGGTCCTGGTCGGGCTCTGGTCGAGGAGGCTATTCCGACGACGGAACCCGTGACCTCCGGAGAGGAACCCCTGCCCGAAGATTCGCGGCGATCGCTCATGCGGCACACCGCCGTCATGACGGTCGGGACGGCGCTTTCGCGCCTGACGGGGTTCCTCCGTCTCACGGCGATGACGGCCGCCATCGGCGTGACGGTGAGCCAGCTCGGGTCGATCTACACGGTCGCCAACCTCACACCCAACATCGTCTATGAGCTGATCCTGGGAGGCATCCTCACCTCGGTCTTCGTGCCGGTCTTCGTGGACCGGATGCAGACGAAGGGACGTGAGGACGCCCACGAGGTCGCCGATCGGGTGATGACGCTCGTCCTCGTCGTCGCGGTCGTGATCGCGGCGCTGGGGGCGCTGTTCGCCGAGCAGATCATCCGTCTGTACCTGGTCTCGTCCGACGCGCCCGCTCGCGTGGCCGAGGCGCAAGTGGAGCTCGGGGTCTTCTTCCTCCGTTGGTTCATGCCGCAGATCGTGTTCTACGCCGTCGGCGCGGTCGCGATCGGGCTCCTGCAGGCACATCGCCGCTTCGCGCCCCCCATGTTCGCACCGATCCTGAACAACCTGGTCGTCATCGGGACGTTCGTCGCGTACGCGATCGTCCGCGGGGACCGACCGCCGCGGGTGGTCGGTATCACGGGAGCGGAGCAGACCGTGCTGGCCTTGGGCACCACCCTCGGTGTGATCGTCATGACCGTCGCGCTGTGGCCATCCCTACGCTCGCTCGGATACCGCCTCCACCTGCGAACCGACTGGCGCCACGAGGCCGTCCGGCATCTCGTGCGGCTCGCGGCGTGGGTGGCCCTCTACGTGGCCGCCAACCAGCTCGCATACGTGGTGGTCATCATCCTGAACAACCAGTTCCGGGCGGGCCCGCAGATCTATACGACCGCTTTCACGGTCTTCCAACTGCCCCACGCGATCTTCGCCGTCTCGATCTTCACCGCGCTGCTGCCGGGGATGAGCGAACGATGGTCGAGCGGGCATCCCGATGGCGTGCGCACGCTGGTCTCGCGCGGGCTCCGCGACACCGCCGTCGTGATCCTCCCAGCGGCGGCGGGCCTCTTCGTGCTGGCCGAGCCGATCTGCCGGCTCCTGTTCGAACACGGCGAGGCCCTCCCGCGTGACTCGCTCGCGATCGCTCGGACCTTGCAGGGGTTCGCGGTCGGGCTCCTGTTCTTCTCGACCTTCCAGCTCCTCACCCGGACGTTCTACTCGATGCAGGACACTCGAACCCCCGCGCTCGTCAACCTGGCGGCGGCGGCCGTGAACATCGGCGCCGCCCTCGTGTACGTCGGACCCCTGGACCTCGGCCTCGGTGGGATGGCCCTCGCTCACGCCACCTCGTACATCGTGGGAGCGGGTGTCCTCCTTCTCTTTCTCCGACGTCGTCTCGGACCGATCGACGGCGCTCGGATCGCGCGTACGGCAGCCAAAGCGTCGATCGCAGCGGTGACGTCGGCGGCTGCGGCCCTCGGTGTGATCGAAGCGTGGGAGTTGCCGCCGGAAGCGGGCGTGCTGGTGCAGGCAGCACACGTGGGCGCTGCCATCGCCGTCGGGGTGCTGGTGTTCCTCATCACGGCACTTATCCTGCGAGTCGGAGAGGTCGATGACCTGAGGCAGGCCTTCGTCAGGAGATTCCGCGGGTGAACGTGCACGACGAAACCGGACTGGTCGGGAAGATGATCGTGGTCTGGCTTCTCATCCTCGCGCTCCTCGCGGTCGCCGCGATCGACGCCGCCTCGATCGCGTTCACGACCTACAAGCTCGCGGACGTGGGGGCGGCGGCGGCCAGCGAAGGTGCCCTCGTCTACAAGAAGGCGCGTGATGTCCGCGACACCTGCGAGCGGGTCGCCCAGGTCGTGGCGCGTGAGGAAGCGACCGCGCGGGTGGCCCGCGGAGGCTGCACCGTCGAACGGCCGACCGGTCTGGTCACGGTGAAGCTCAGGAGGAAGGCGAACACGCTGGTGGCGCACCGCATCCCATTGACGGAGAAGTTCGCCGTCGTGGTCGTGACGGAGACCGCCGGGCCACCCTCGCTGTAGCGTTCGAAACGGTGGATGCCTCCGACACGGACGCGCAGCTCGTCCGGCGTTTCCAGGACGGGAGCGCCGACTCCTTCGAGATCCTCGTCCAACGTCACAGCGCCCGCGTCTACAACCTCTGCCTGCGGATCCTCGGCGACGCGGACGAAGCGGCCGATGCGTCCCAGGACACATTCCTGACGGTGCTGCGCAAGCTCAACACCTTCCGGGGTGATTCCGCGTTCACGACCTGGCTCCATCGGGTCACCGTCAACGCGTGCTACGACTCGTTGAGAGGGAAGCGCCGGCGGCCCCTCCTCCAGATCGTGAGGGACGAGGACGACGAGAGAGCGGAGACGTCCCTCCCCGCCCCGGATCACGCCGATCAGGTGGTGTTCTCCATCGATGTCGCACGAGCGCTCCTGGAGGTTCCCGAGGAGTTCCGCGTGGTCCTCGTGATGGCCGACGTGCAGGATCTCCCGTACGACGAGATCTCACGCGTCCTGGAGATCCCTGTCGGAACCGTGAAATCGAGGGTCTTCCGAGGGCGGGCCGCGCTCGGGCGGGCGCTCGGCGGATCGAGAGGGGAACCCTCACCCGCGTCACAGGCGTCAGAGGAAGAGGTATGAATCATCCCTACGAGCTGCTCACCGAACTTGTGGACGGCACCCTGGACGAGGGCGACCTCGCCGGGGTGCAGGCACATCTGGATGCCTGCCCCGAGTGTCGCGACGACGTCGCGCACGCGAGCGCGGGACGAGAGGCCGCTCGGTCGCTCCCCCAGGTCGCCGCCCCGCCCGGGCTGCACGAGCGCGTCGTCGTCGCGGCCGGCGGCCGCGGCCAGGGAGCGGCCGGCCAGGCGGCTCCCGCCCAAGGGACACCCGGGTGGTACCGGTGGGCGGGGGTGGCCGCGGCCGCCGCGGTGGTCGTCGCGATCGCGATCGCCCTTCCCAACGTCGGCGGCGGGGAGAGCGGCCTCGACAGCCCGGAGGACTCCCAGGGAACGCTGGCAGCGGGCGAGCAAGCCGAGGACGCTGTCTCAGGCGGGCAGGTCGAGCTCCGGGACGAGAACTACGACGCGACGGAGCTCGAACAGCTCGCTCGGGAGGCCGGCGCTGGTCAGGCCGCGCAGCTCGCGGAAGCCGATGCTCCCCCGGCAACGAGATCCGACCCCGCGGCCGCCCGGTGCATACGCCGGGCGTTCGAGCAGCAACCGGCAGGCACGCTGACTCGGCTGATCCTCGCCAAGTTCGAGGGTCGCGACGCCTACATCGCGGTCTACCTCGAGGGGCCGGGGGCGAACGAGCCACCGGACACCGCGGCGGTATGGGCGGCCGCCAAAGACGACTGCAGCATCTTGTCCTTCGCCTCCGCCCGCATCTAGGTCCGGCGTCCGCGACTCCGATCCTCCGGTCGGAGCCGGGCCACGGGTCAGGACGAAGGGAAGGAACCGGCTCAACCTCAGCGTTCAGGTCCTGTGGGAGGATTGACGCGCATGAGTACCGAAGGCCCAGCTGACGTCCGGAACGTGATCGTGATCGGTTCCGGCCCCGCGGGGTTCACGGCCGCGCTCTACGCGGCGCGAGCGAATCTCGAACCCCTCGTCCTCAAGGGCCTCGAGGCCGGTGGCCAGCTGATGCTCACCACCGATGTCGAGAACTACCCCGGCTTCGCCGACGGCATCCTGGGTCCCGAGCTGATGGATCAGATGGAGAAGCAGGCCGCCCGCTTCGGTGCCGAGATCCTCTCGGTCCACGTGACCAAGGTCGACTTCTCGTCTCGGCCGTTCGGCGTCTGGGCCGGCGACCAGGAATGGCGTGCGCGCACGGTCGTGATCGCGACGGGCGCGACCGCCCGGTGGCTCGACGTGCCGGGCGAGGAGAAGCTCCGCGGCCGGGGCGTCTCGGCGTGCGCGACGTGCGACGGGTTCTTCTTCCGCGACCGCGAGCTCGTCGTGGTCGGGGGTGGCGACTCCGCCATGGAGGAGGCGACGTTCCTCACGAAGTTCGCGTCCAAGGTCACGATCGTGCACCGGCGAGACGAGTTCCGGGCATCCAAGATCATGCAGGAGCGTGCTATCGCCAACCCCAAGATCGAGGTGGTCTGGAACACGGAGGTCGTGGAGGTCCTCGGCGATGACGCCGTGACAGGGGTACGCCTGCGCGACACCGTCACCGGCGACACTCGAGAGTTCCGCACCGACGGCGTCTTCGTCGCGATCGGTCACACTCCGAACACGGAGCTCTTCCGCGACTGGTTGGACCTCGATCCCGATGGGTACATCGTCGTCGCGGAACCCCGCACGCACACGTCTCGTGAGGCCGTCTTCGCGGCGGGCGATGTCACCGATCGGGTCTATCGTCAAGCGGTAACCGCGGCCGGGCAAGGATGCAAGGGTGCCATGGACGCGGAGAAGATCCTCGAGGCCGAGGCGCACGCCGCGAGCTGAGGAGCCGAGGAGCCGAGGAGCCGAGGAAGGAATCACCGCGGCCGGCGGAGCGTTCAAGCCACCACGTAGACCACCGGAGCATCAGCCGGTGGACCCGAGAGGAGAAGAGATGGCCAACATCGGAGATGTGACCGACACGGAGTTCCAAGCCAGCGTGCTGGACTCGGAGACCCCGGTCCTCGTGGATTTCTGGGCCGAGTGGTGCGTGCCGTGCCACATGGTTTCTCCCGTCGTCGAAGAGATCGGCCAGGAGAAGGGCGGCGATCTGAAGGTCGCGAAGCTGAACATCGACGACAACCCGGATTCCACGCGCACTTACGGGGTCATGTCGATCCCCTCGCTGATCCTGTTCAAGGCAGGCAAGGAGGTCGTCAGGGTCACCGGCGCCCGACCCAAGGACGCCATCCTTCGCGACCTCGACCCGCACCTGGCGTAGGGCCACTTCCCCACGCGGCGCTCGCGGCGGTTGCCGTCGCGTCGCGCGTCCCCGCAGACTCGGACCGATGCGCATCTACCGTGCAGGTGATCGAGGTCCGGAGATCACGGATATCCAGTCGAGGCTGCAGTCGCTGGGTGCCGCCGTCGATGGCGTTGAATGCGACGGGACGTTCGGCCCCTCGACGGAGGCCGCCGTCCGATGGTTCCAACGCCAGCGTCACCTCCGGGTGGACGGGCTCGTCGGACCCGACACGTGGGAACAGCTCGTCGAGGCAGGGTGGCAACTCGGCGATCGCACGCTCTATCACCGCGCTCCCATGTTCCGAGGCGACGACGTGCGAGAGGTCCAGCGGATGTTGAACGCTCTCGGCTTCGACAGCGGCAAGGAGGACGGGTTCTACGGTCCACGGACCGACGGCGCCCTTCGGCTGTTCCAGCGGAACGTGGGCGACGAACCGGACGGGATCGTCGGACCACACACGCTCTCCGTGCTCCGCCGGATGCGTCCGCTCGAAGCGGTCCCCTCGCGTGCGCTGGTCCGTGAGCGGGAGGAGCTGCAGGCTTCTCGAGGACCTATCGAAGGTCGCGTGATCGCGGTCGACGTCGGTGAAGACCCGGACGAAACCGACGACGTGAACCGTCGCTCGGCGCAGGCGCTCGTCGCGGCGCTCCAGGCGGTCGGCGCCGACGCCCGGCTTCTCGTCATCGGTGACGACGCGACCGCGCCCTCGGACCGGGCCCGACTCGCCAACGAGGCCGGCGCGGCCGCTTCGATCACGGTCGAGATGGCGACCCGGGACGATGAGGGAGATGGCGGCCCCGTGTGCTCGTACTTCGGAAGTCGAACGACACACTCCCCGTCGGGATTGGTTCTGGCGCAACTTATCTTGGAAGAGCTTGAAGCCGAACTCGGACTCTCCGGTCGGCTCAGACCCCTCACGATCGCGCCGCTCCGCGAGACCAGGATGCCGGCGGTCCAGGTGGAACCACTGACGGGCGTCGGGGCGCGAGAGCGGGAGTTGCTGCGTGATCCGGGCCTCCCGTCGCGCGTCGCCCGGGCGGTGGCAGCCGGGGTAGGCCGCTACTTCTCCGGCTAACCCCTCCGTCGGGCGCGCGAGATCAGCGCGAGCAACAGGCCGAGCAACGCTCCCAGGAGCGCAGCTCGGACGGCTCGCTCCTGCTCCGTCGGATACGGACCAGGCTCGGGCATGGCCGATAGGCTAGCCGGAGACCGCTCCACCGAGGGAGGCCGACCTTGTCATCAGACGCACCCGCCGTCGCCTTCCTCTTCATCGTCGGACTGGCGGCGTTCGCTCTGTGGGTCTGGGCGATCGTCGATGTAGTCAAGGTACCTGACGATTCCATGTTCAAGGCGGGCACGAAGCTCGTGTGGGTGCTCGTGGTCGTGATCACCGGAGTGATCGGCGCCATCATCTACCTGCTGGTAGGAAGACCCGCGCCCGGCGCTCGAGGCGGTGCGCCGCCACGTCCGTCTGATCAGCCACCGCCTCCCCCGCCCGGCGCCCTGGGCTAACGCCACGATCGAGTCGTTCTTGGCATCTTCCTGATCAGCTGACCGTGGTGCGGAGCCGTTTGTGTGACGGTGTCACTCAGTCGGGTGCGAGCCCGGGACCGGAGCCGATGATCTCGGAGACGATCCGTTCGAGATCGTCGGCGGAGCCGAAATCGATCACGACCTGACCCCGCCTTCGACCCATCCGGATCATGACGCGGGTCGCGAGCTGTTCCGACAAGATCTCCTCGACCTCGGCGAGGTTCGCGTCCCCGGGGTCCGGCTCCTTCGGCTTGCTCTTCGGGGAGGGCTCGGTCGGACCCTCGATGAACCGTCGCACGATCTCTTCGGTCTCCCGGACCGAGAGGTCCTCGGCCGCGACCCTCAGCGAGAGCGACGTGATCGCGTCCGCGTCTCCCAAGGCGAGGAGCGCCCGCGCGTGGCCCGCGGAAATCTTCTCGTCCGTGAGGAGTTGCTGCACATCGAAGGGGAGCGCCAGCAGACGGATCGTGTTGGCGATGTGTGAGCGCGACACGCCCACTCGGTCGGCGAGCTCCTCCTGCTTCAATCCCAGCTCGTCCAGCAGCTGTCGGAAGGCCTCGCCGAGCTCGATCGGGTTGAGATCCTCGCGGTGGATGTTCTCGATGAGGGCTTCCCTCAACAGGTTCGAATCATCCGAATCCCGCAGGACGACGGGCACGGTCGCGAGGCCGGCAAGCTTCGCAGCACGGAGCCGTCTCTCCCCCGTGACGACCTCGTAGCCCTGGCCGGTCCGGCGCACGACGATCGGCTGCAGGATCCCGACCTCTCGGATCGACGCGGCCAGCTCTGCCAGCGTCTCGTCGTCGAACCGACTCCTCGGCTGCTTCGGGTTGGGGGCGATCGCGTTGGCGGGAACCTCGAGGAGTCCCGTGCTCGCCTCTCCCGCCTCGGGGGCGCCGGGGATCAGCGCCGAGAGCCCGCGTCCCAGACCTCCTCGTTTCGACATCACTCGCCTCCCTTCCGGAAGATGCGCCAGCGTCGCTTCCGCCCCGGTTCGTCATCGAGCGTGGCCCCGATGTCCGCCATCCCCTCGCGCTGCTCGTCGGCGCCCGGCGGAGAAGGTGGCCTCTCGGGCGGGGCATCGATGTTCAGGTCGCGGTTCTCGTCGATCACCACGACCCTCTGGCGTGGCAGCTCACCGGGAGGGGCAGGGCTCGAGGGCCGCTTGACCCGTGGCTCCGGCTCGGGTGGAGGCTCCTCCCAGAGATCCTCATCGGAAGCTCCAGTGTTGACCTCCGGGGGGCCCGAAGGCTCCGGAGCGGCCCGAGGGGACTCCTCGATCGCCTCGGGCGGGTCGGCCTCGACGGGCGGAGAGTCCACCTCGATGGGCTCGATCGGCTCGAGAACCGAGACCGGCTTTTCGGCCACGGGCTCCGGACCCGACACCATGGCTGCCTCGCCGGCCCCTTCGGCACGCTCGGGCTTCGGCACGGAGTCAACCTGATCCACGGTCGCCACCTCGTCGACCGGCGTCATCACGGCGATCGGCATGTCTTCGAACAGCGGCATCGGTGCATCGGGCGGTGGGCGGAGCGCAACCTCTCGGGCGAGCTGACGATAGGCCTCCGCGCCCTTGGACTTCGGGTCGTACACGGTGATCGGCTGCCCGAAGCCGGGAGCTTCGGAGAGCCGAACCGTCCTGGGGATGATGACCCCGTAGACGAGGTCCCCGAAGTAGCGCTGCACCTCCTGGACCACCTGCTCCGAGAGCTTCGTGCGCGGGTCGAACATCGTCATCACGATGCCGGAGAGCCTGAGGCCGGAGTTGATGTTCTGCTGGACGAGAGAGACGTTGCGGAGCAGCTGCCCCAGTCCCTCCAGGGCGTAGTACTCGCACTGGATCGGAACGATCAACTCCTCCGCGGCCGTGAGTGCGTTGATGGTGAGCAGGCCCAGCGAAGGAGGGCAATCGAGAAGGATGAAGTCGTATACGCCCTCCGAGACGGGCTCGAGGGCCTTCTTGAGCCTGGCCTCGCGGGAGAACTGAGACACCAGCTCGATCTCGGCGCCGGCTAGGTCGATGGTGGCGGGCACCGCGTGGAGTCGGTCGACGGGGGTCGGGACGATGGCCAGATTGATGTCGGCCTCTGAGACCACAACGTCATACACGCTGACCTCACGGGCATCGTGACGGATCCCCATCCCCGTCGATGCGTTTCCCTGAGGGTCGAGGTCTGCGACCAGCACCCGGTAGCCGATGTCCGCGAGCGCCGCCCCCAGGCTGACGGCGGTCGTGCTCTTCCCTACCCCGCCCTTCTGGTTAGCGATCGCGATGATCCGGGCTCGGCCTGGGAGCTCAGGGACGACAGGGTTCTTCTTCCGTGGCGCGCGCCTGGGCTTGGCAGGCGCAGGGGCATGAGCCGTGGAGGGCGCCTGGGGCTGGGACGTGCTGGCGGAGGCCTTGGTCACTGTCGGGTCATGATAACGATGGGTCCGCCGCTTTCAAGGGCCGCCTCGCCCATACCTGTGACCTGGGCGTCCGCGGGCACATCGTCGGCCGAGAAGCTCCGGCCGGCCCAGTAGATCAGAGTTCCTCCGGGCCCGAGCAGATCGCGAGCAACACCCCACGTACGCGCGGCGTCCCCGAATCCCCTCGCGAGGCACACCTCGAATCCCCCTGTGAGCTCCTCTGCAGGGCTGGCGAAGACCCTGACGTTCGTGAGTTGGAGCTTCTCGACGGCCAACTCGAGGAAGGCGGCTCGCGCCTGCCGTGGTTCGCTGAGGGTCACTTCCAGCTCAGGTCGCGCTACCGCTACCGGGAGGCCGGGGAAACCGGCTCCGGATCCGAGGTCGACGGTCCTCGCGGAGGGCGGGATGTGGGGGACCGCCCTGAGGCTATCGAGGATGTGGCGGGTACGCAGGTGCGCACTGTCGGATGCGGAAACGATGCCCCTGGGAACCGCCTGACTGAGAAGGAGTGTTTCGTAGAGTCCGAAGGTCGCCACCTGCGCCGGTGAAAGGTCCTCCGGGGTCCAACCCTCATGTTTCACGTGAAACACGGCCTTCCGAGGATTCCGGCCTGACGAGCCCCTAGAGGACCCGTACGACGACGAACCTATCGGGGTCGACGCCCTCGGAGGAGCTCTCGAGCTCGTCGAACTCAGCGACGACGTCGTGGACCAGCTTCCGCTCATAGGCGTTCATCGGATCCAACCGCTCCTCGGTGCCCGTGCTTCGGACCCGCTCAGCGACTTCCCGTGCATTCTCGATCAGTCGATCCTCTTGGCGCTTGCGGTAGTCCCCCACATCCACGAGCACCCGGATCCGGTCGTCCAATCGACGACCGACCGACGTGCGGGCGAGCTCCTGGATGGCGTCCAGCGTCTGACCGTGGCGACCGATCAGCAACGCCATGTCGTCTTCGGGTCCTTCGACGATGTCGACGTAGACGTGTCCTCGGTGCGTCACAGGCTCCGCGATGGCATCGATCCCCATCCGCTCGAGGAGCTCCTCCACGAAGTCCGCGACGGCGTCCGCCTGCTCTTCGAGGTCGGCCCCCTCAGGCTCGCCTGCCTCAGGGTCTGCCTGTCCGCTGATCGCTGCATCCGGCTCGCGTTCCATCATTACCTCCCGGGCCGCTTCGGGCGGTTCGGTCCGGGGCCCTTCGGTCGGCCCGAACCACCTCTCGTACCCTTCCCGGTTCCACTCTTCCCAGCCGTACCCTTCCCGTTCCCCGGCGTGCGGGGCGGTGGCTTCCGAAGAGTGGTTTCCTCGCCCTGGCGCCGCTTCCGCTCCTGTTCGGCTCGCTCCATCATCTTCCCCATGAAGCCGCCCCTGGGTTTGTTCGGCTGCGTCGAGGCTTTCGACTGCACCTGCGTGAGTCGACGGTTCATCGCCTCCGGCCCGATGTGCCCGAGTCGGAGCATCACAGCCTGCTGGCCGATCTGGAAGAGGTTCGACACGGTCCAATAGAGGATCAGGCCCATCGGGAATCCGAAGCCGAAGATCCCGAACATCACCGGCATGACCTTGGTGATGATCTGTGTCTGCGGGTTCTGGGCGGAAGCCGGCGTCGCTTTCTGAGTCTGGCGGCTCGAGAAGTAGGTCGTCCCGATCATCAAGACGAGCATCAGGTAGTACGGGATGCGATCCGCCGTCGAGTCCCCGCAGTCGAGCGTGTCGCCGGTCGGCTTCCGCTCCGTATCGAGGACCGGTACCGTCTTGCCGGCCTGCTGAGGGGAACACTGGAGGTTCATGAAGAGGAAGTGCTGTCCGGTTCCTTCGTGTTGGGTGATGTCGATGAAGAGCTGCGAGTCCTCCGGGAGGTGGTTGTCCTTGTACTGGACGACCCCAGGATTGTCGGGGTCGGCGGGGAGCGGGACCGGGGCACGGATCACCGAGTACATCGCGATGAGGATGGGGAACTGCAGGAGGAGAGGCAGACAGCCGCCGAGCGGGTTCACCCCGTACTCCTGATACAGCTTCATCGTCTGCTCTTGGACCTTCTGCTTGTTCCCCTTGTACTTCTTCTGGATCTCCTTGATCTTCGGTTGCAGAGCCTGCATGGCCTGCATCGACTTGATCTGCTTGATGCCGAGCGGCAGCAAGACGATCCGGAAGACGATCGTGAGGATGATGATCGCGAAGCCGAAGTTGCCGGTGAGGTCGTAGAACCACGCGAGCAGCCATCCGATCGCGTCGAGTAAGGCCTGGAACGGACCGATCTCAGCCAGCATGGCGGCCGCTCACAGAAGGGTTATGTATGGCGTTATCATACACACGGCGTGGCGGGACCGGGTCCAGCCCACCTCGTCCGAAAGGATTGCATCGCAACACTCGCCAGATCGCAAAGAGCGTTCCCACGATGGCCCCGCGAGTGCGGATCGCATCGGCAGCGTAGGAAGAGCAGGTGGGGGAGAATCGGCATTGCCCACCCAGCCACTTCGACAGCGTGGCCCGGTACACGGAGATCGCACCGAGCAGGAGGAACCGGGCGGGAGCGCCCGCACTCCACAGCAAGCGTCTGAGGGGCGTCACGGCCGCACCTCTTCACGCTCCAGCAGCTCGGTCATCTCGGCGATCAGGTCCTGGGTTCGGGCTTCTCGGATGGCCTCGCGAGCCACCAGCACGACGTCGCGGCCCTCGAGCCCGTGCGGTGCGACCTCATGGAGCGCGGCTCGGAGGACTCGCCGGGCTCGGTTCCGCTGCACGGCACCACCGATCTTCTTGCCCGCGATCAGCGCGAGACCGCCGGAACCGGGTGCGGCGAACAGCACGACCCGCCTGCCGTGCATCGGCTTGCCGTCACGGAAGACCCGCTGGATCCCCGCGGTGCGCACCGTCTCGCTCAGCCGGAGACGCTGAGACGGCTGCGGCCCTTGCGCCGCCTCGCGGCGAGGATCGCCCGGCCTGCCCGCGTTCGCATCCGGAGACGGAAGCCGTGGGTCTTCGCCCGGCGGCGGGTATTCGGCTGGTACGTGCGCTTCCCCTTGGCCATCGTCAGTTCCCTTGCGAAAGGAAGGCCGGCTGCCCGCCGGCCGAAGAGGGAAGTATACGGAAACATCCCAGGATGGAGGGGTTGACAAGAGAAAGTGCGTCAAGAGGGCGGCAGTGCCTCGCACTGTGGAAAAACCCGGTGCTATAGTCCGCCCGTTCTTCCCCGGGGTGATGGGGCCCCCGGCGACCTCCGACCCCGATGCCTCCCCGGATGTGGGTTATCCACCGGTGTGGAAAGGTTCTGTGGAATCTCAGATGGCCGTCGCATTACCCGATCAGGAAGCTCGACGGACATGGTCGGTCGTGTTGGACCGAGCGCGAGCCGAGCTGCCGGAGACCACGTTCCTGATGTGGTTCACGGACGTGCGCCCGATCGGTCTGCGCGAGGAGGTGCTGTCCCTCGCCGTACCTAGTCAGTTCGTGAGAGAGCGCCTGCAACACAACCATCTTGGGCTTATCGAGGAAGCCGCTGAGGAGGCCTTCGGGCGGCCCGTCAAGATCGAGATGGAGGTGGACGAGGCGATCCGCCACGAAGAGGGCCCGCTCGTCGATCTGACCTCGGTGCCGCCGGCAGCGTACGCGACGATCGGCGCACCTCCTGCCCCCACGCCCGTTTCGGGGAGACCACTCGGCGCGCCCGGCCTCCCGTTCCCGAACTACACATTCGACGCGTTCGTGCCGGGCCCGTCCAGCCGGTTCGCACACGCGGCCGCCATGGCGGTCGCGGAGGCGCCGCTCTCGACGGCCTACAACCCGCTGTTCATCTACGGCGGCACGGGACTGGGCAAGACCCACCTGCTCCTCGCGATCGGCCACCACATCTGGCGTCTGATGCCCGACACCCGCATCAAGTATGTGACGTCCGAGCAGTTCGTGACCGAATTCATCAAGGCGGTCCGCGAGCGACAGGGCGACGCCTTCCGTCACAAGTATCGCGAGGTCGACATCTTGCTCGTGGACGACATCCAGTTCCTCGCCAAACGCGAAGAGACGCAGACCGAGTTCTTCCACACGTTCAACCATCTCCACGGCGCCGGCCGTCAGATCGTGATCGCGTCGGACCGGCCGCCGCACGAGCTCTCGGGGCTGGAAGAGCGGCTGGTGAGCCGGTTCCGATGGGGTCTCTGCGTCGACGTCCAGCCACCGGATCTCGAGACCCGGATCGCGATCCTCCAGCTGAAGGCCGAGCGCGAGAACATCCCCGCGGTCGTCCCCGAGGTGATCGAGTTCGTGGCGTCCAAGTTCGACCAATCCGTCCGCGAGCTCGAGGGTGCGCTGGTGCGCGTGGTCGCCTGGTCGGAGCTCACGCGGCAACCGATCGACATCGAGCTCGCGGAGCGGGCACTCCAGGACCTGATCCCCCAGACGGAGCACGAGATCCCGCCACCGCTGATCCTCGAGGAGACCGCGACGTACTTCCACCTGTCGACCGGTGATCTCGTGTCCAAGTCACGCTCCCGGCCGCTCACACAGGCGAGGCACATCGCGATGTACCTGATGCGCGAGTGCACGGGCCTGTCCTTGGTGAAGATCGGCGAGATCTTCGGGGGTCGCGACCACACGACGGCGCTCCACGGCATCAAGAAGGTCGAAGACGAGATGCGGTCTCGTGACGACACGTTCCGGCACGTCCAGGACCTGACTCGGATCATCCGAGGCCGTGTCCGCGGAGTGGTGTGAGGTCGGTGGATATCATCGCAACGACGACCCTCAGAACGGACGTCCGGTGGACTCAACCCCGGAGCGACAAAGACCGTTCACCGTCCGTCCACATGTCGGCCATGGCCGGTACGCTGCGCAAACCACCCACCCATGCACATTTCCACCGCCCCTACTACTGCTTCTCTTCTAAGAAGACCCTAGAAGCATCAGGAGGTTGATGATGAAGTTCCGATGCGACCGCGACGACCTGTCGGAGGCGCTGCAGACCGTCCAACGCGGCGTGTCCTCACGCCCCGGGATCCCCGCGCTCACGGGCGTGCTGCTGGACGCGTCGGAGGACGGGACGCTGACGCTCACCACCACCGACCTCGAGGTCTCGGCCAGACTCACGATCAGCGTGCACGTCCAGGAGGCGGGCATCGCGCTGGTGCCGGCGCGGCTCCTCGCCGACACGGTGAAGTCCCTCTCGGAGGCCCCGGTGGACTTCGAGACCGACAAGTCACAGGCGCATATCCGTTGTGCCGCTTATGAAGGAGCACTCCGGCTCCTGCCGGCCGACGACTTCCCAGGCGTGCAAGAACCGTCGGGAACGGCGATCTCGGTCGACCCGGCTGCGTTCGCCGAAGCCGTGGCGCAGGTCGCCCGCGCCGCCTCTCGCGACGAGGCTCGCCCGGTCCTGACGGGGATCCTGCTGGAGATCAACCGGGAGGGCGTCGTCATGGTCGCCACCGATTCCTACCGGCTGGCCGTGCGGGATCTGGTCGCGACGGCCGATGGCGAGGCCAAAGCGATCGTGCCCGAGCGGGCGCTCTCCGAGGCCGGACGCGCCGCGGTCGACCAGAAAGCGGAGGTCCAGGCATCCACCAACGGATCGCAGATCGCGTTCCGCGTCGGTTCGTTGACGCTCACGTCGCGGCTGATCGAGGGCGAGTTCCCCAACTACCGGCAGCTCCTGCCGGAGACCTACGAGAGCCGGCTCACGATCTCGCGGCAGCAGTTCCTGGAAGCCGTCCGCCGCGTCGGGCTGCTCGCCCGCGACACCACGCCCGTGCGGGTGGAGTTCAACGCGCTCGGCGTGAAGCTCTCGTCCTCCAGCCCGGATCTCGGACAAGCGGTCGAGACGGTCGAGGCGCGGTACGAAGGCGAGGATCTGACCGCCGCGTTCAACCCGCAGTACCTCGTCGACGGCCTGACCGCGGCCACGGGGGAGAGCGTCCGGATCGACGTCCGTGACGGGCTGAAGCCCGGGGTCATCCGCGGCGACGGCGACGAGCTGACCTACCTGGTGATGCCGGTCCGGCTCCCCGCCGCGGTCGGCTGACGCGCGGCGCGCGCGGGCTCGGATGCACCTGGAGTGGCTCGAGCTCAGGGACTTCCGGAATCACCGACTGACGGCGGTGGATCACATCCCGGACGGGCTCGTCGTGGTGGTCGGGCCCAACGGGGAGGGGAAGACCAACCTGCTCGAGGGGATGTTCTTCCTGTACTCGCTCCGTTCTCCGAGAACGTCGTCGAACGCGCCGCTCGTCCGTGAGGGTGCCGATGTCGGCTATGCCAGAGGCGAGTTCGAGGGGAGAGAAGGGCGAGCGCTCGTCGAGGTGGAGATCCCGCGGAAGGGTGCCAGTCGAGTGAAGCTGAACAAGAGCCCGATCCGGCGGAAGCGAGAGCTCCGCCGGCAGGTGCGGGCGGTGCTGTTCGGCCCGTTCGACCTGCCGGTGGTGATCGGGGATCCCTCCAAGCGTCGCGACCTGATGGATGAGGCCGCCGTCGCGCTCTGGCCCCTGAAAGACGGCGTCGCGTCGGCGTACGATCGGGCGCTCCGCCAGCGGAATCGCCTCCTCAAGGAATGGGAGGGTGGTCGCGGGGCCCCTTCGGGGATGGACGCGTGGGACGAAGAGCTCGTCCGGACCGGTGTGCCGGTGATCGAGGCGCGCGGCGAGGCCGTCGCGCGCCTCGCCATCGGCGCCTCGTCGGAGTTCCAAGCGCTGAGCGGATACGAGCTGGTGGTGGCGTACGCGCCCAACGTGACGGGGCCCGGTAGCGCCGAGGAGGCGTTCCGCGAGCAACTGGCGGCGCGGCGGGCGGACGAGCTCGTCCGCAGGACGTCGCTCGTCGGCCCGCACCGCGACGACCTGACCCTGGCGGTCCGTGACCTCGGCGCCCGGGCGTTCGGTTCCCACGGCGAGACGTGGGCAGCGGCGTTGTGCCTTCGCCTCGGGATCGCGGCGGCCGTCGCGGCCGAGACCGGGGAGCCTCCGCTCCTCCTGATCGACGACCCGTTCAGCGCCCTGGACCCCAGTCGCCGGGACCGCATCGCGCAACGTCTCGCAGACCGAGGTGGCCAGGTCGTGATCAGCGTGGCGGACGAGGCGGACGTGCCGCCCGTCTCTGCCGCGGTCTGGCAGGTCGATGCCGGCTCCGTGACGGTGAGGTCCTGACGTGCCGCATTCCAAAGGGTTCCGACGCCGCAGCGGAGACCCGAGCCGCGAGCCGGTCGAGCTCGGCGATGTGATCGACAACCTGATGGCCGATCAACTCTTCGCGCGAGGCTTGCCGGTCGCGCAGCTCGCCGCCACGTGGCCCTCGGTGGTGGGGGAGCGGCTGGCTTCGGAGACCGCGCCCGCGACCCTCGAGGGGGGCGTGCTGACCGTCACGGCGACGTCCGGGCCGTGGGGAGTGCAGGCCCGATTCCTCCACGAGGAGATCCGGCGTCGAGCCGATGAGGCACTGGGCGGCGACCAGATCAGCGCGGTCCGGATCGTCGTGCGAAACCGCAGGTAGACGGCCTATTTCCGCGCCTCGAAACGCCGTTTCCGTCACCCCTGATTGGTAGAATCTAGGGGTTCGTGCGACGGCCCCGCGCACGCCCCCAGCTTCGATGCGTGGGGCGGCCTGCGCGGGGCATTGACGGGAGGACGATTGGCCACCGCGAAGGCGAAGAAAGACACCTACGACGCACATGACATCCAGGTCCTCGAAGGCGTCGAGCACGTCCGGCTCCGCCCGGGGATGTACATCGGCACCACCAGCTCACGCGGGATGCATCACCTCGTGTACGAGGTCGTCGACAACTCCGTGGACGAAGCGATGGCCGGCCGGGCCACCAAGATCGTCGTCACGATCCACACGGACAACAGCGTCTCGGTGCAAGACGACGGCGCGGGGATCCCGGTCAAGCCGATCCCCAAAGCGAAGGACCGTCGTCCCGCCGTCGAGGTCGCGCTTACGACCCTGAACGCCGGAGGCAAGTTCGGCGGCGGCGGGTACAGCATCTCCGGTGGGCTCCACGGCGTGGGCGTGTCGGTCGTGAACGCGCTCTCGGCCAAGATGACCGCCGAGGTCCAGCGCGACGGCTTCTCGTGGAAGCAGGACTACGCGCGCGGCCGCTCCACGACCAAGCTGATCAAGGGCAAGGCCTCCAGGAAGACGGGCACGGCGATCCGATTCTGGCCCGACGCCGAGATCTTCACGGACGAGCTCGAGTTCAGGCGCTCGGAGCTGACGGATCGGCTCCGCGAACTCGCGTTCTTGAACGCGGGCCTCGAGATCCAGCTCGTCGACGAGCGTGAGAAGCCGGTGCACAAAGACGTCTTCAAGTACAACGGTGGCCTCGTCGACTTCGTGAAGCACCTCGCCACCGGCAAGGATGCGATCACGAGGGTCATCGCGATCGGCGACAAAGCCGAGGACGCGGAGGTCGAGCTCGCGTTGCAGTGGACCGCGGGTTACTCGGAGTCCGTCTACTCGTTCGCCAACACGATCAACACACACGAAGGCGGCATGCACGAGGAGGGACTCAAGAAGTCGCTCACCAACGTGTTGAACCGTTACGCGCGCGCCAAGGGTCTCCTCAAGGAGAAGGAGGACAACCTGATCGGCGAAGACGTGCGCGAAGGGTTGGTCGCCATCCTGTCCGTCAAGCTCCGCAACCCGCAGTTCGAGGGACAGACCAAGACGAAGCTCGGGAACGCCACGATGCGCTCGTTCGTGGAGACGACGGTCAACGCGCAGCTGGCCGAGTGGCTCGAGGAGCACCCCACCGAGGCGCGACGGATCGTGCAGAAGACGCTCGCCGCGGCCAAGGCGAGGATGGCGGCCAAGCAGGCGCGCGACCTGACCCGCCGCAAGTCGTTCCTGGAGGGCGGGTCGCTTCCCGGCAAGCTCGCCGACTGTCAGTTGAGCGATCCGGCCTCGTGTGAGCTCTACATCGTCGAGGGTGACTCTGCGGGCGGCAGCGCCAAGCAGGCTCGTGACCCCGCGACCCAGGCGATCCTGCCGATCAGAGGGAAGATCCTGAACGTGGAGAAGGCGAGGCTCCACAAGATCCTCGAGAACATCGAGATCCAGGCGTTGATCACGGCGATCGGCACCGGCATCGGCGACGAGTTCGAGCTCGACAAGGCGCGGTACCACCGCATCGTCCTGATGGCCGACGCCGACGTGGACGGCGCGCACATCCGCACGCTGCTCCTGACGTTCTTCTTCCGGAACATGCCGCAGCTGATCGATGCCGGCTACATGTACCTGGCGCAACCGCCGCTCTACATGCTGAAGAATGGCAAGGCGGAGCAGTACTTCTACACGGAGCGCGAATGGGACGCGTTCCGGAAGAAGAACGGGAACGGGGACAAGAAGCTCGATCCGCAGCGCTTCAAGGGCCTCGGCGAGATGGACGCGCACCAGCTCTGGGACACCACGATGGACCCCGAGCGGCGCACGCTGCTGCAGGTGACGCTCGAGGACGCGACCGCCGCCGATCGCCTCTTCACGATCCTGATGGGCGAAGACGTGCCGTCCCGCAAGGAGTTCATCGAGACCAACGCACGGTACGTCCGCAACCTGGACGTGTAGGAGGGGTATGGCGCAGGAGGGATTGTTCGCGGGCCGTGTCGAGCCCGTGCAGCTCGAGGAAGAGATCCAGAGGTCGTACCTCGACTACGCGATGTCCGTCATCGTCGGACGGGCACTCCCCGAGGTGCGCGACGGGCTGAAGCCTGTCCACCGCCGGATCCTCTGGTCGATGCTCGAGCAGGGGTTGCGCCCCGACCGGCCCCATCGGAAGTCGGCGAACGTGGTCGGCGGCGTGATGGCCAAGTACCACCCGCACGGCGACGCCCCGATCTACGACTCCCTCGTCCGGATGGCGCAGGAGTTCTCCCTCCGCCATCCCCTGATCGACCCCCACGGGAACTTCGGATCCGTCGACGGCGACCCGCCGGCCGCGTCGAGGTACACGGAAGCCCGTCTCGCACCGATCGCGATGGAGCTCCTTCGCGACATCGATGCGGAGACCGTCGACTTCGTGCCCAACTACGACGGGTACGAGCAGCAGCCCGTGGTCTTGCCTTCGCGCTTCCCCAACCTGCTGGTGAACGGCTCCGGCGGGATCGCCGTCGGGATGGCGACGAACATCCCTCCGCACAACCTCGGCGAGGTGATCGACGCGGTCGTCCACTACCTGGACCATCCCGAGGCCGCACCGAAGGACCTCATGAAATTCGTCAAGGGACCTGACTTCCCGACCGGTGCGGTCATCATGGGTCGCGACGGCATCCGCGACGCGTACGAGACCGGGAGAGGCTCGATCAAGATCCGCGCGGTCGCCTCCGTCGAGGAAGGGTCTGCCGGCCGAGGGCGCATCGTCATCACGGAGCTGCCGTATCAGGTGAACAAGGCACGGCTGGCAGAGAAGATCGCCGACCTCGTGAAGTCCGGCAAGGTGAAGGACATCGCCGACCTGAAGGATCACTCTTCGGGCAGGGCCGGTATGCGTCTCGTGATCGACCTCAAGCGCGGCGCGAACCCCCAGGTCGTCCTCAACCAGCTCCACAAGCACACCCAGCTCCAGGAGTCGTTCGGTGTGATCATGCTGGCGCTCGTCGACGGGGTCCCTCGCACGCTGAACCTCGCCGAGATGATCGGCTACTACGTCGACCACCAGATCGACGTCGTCACCCGGCGGACCCAGTACGACCTTCGCAAGGCGGAGGAGCGGGACCACATCGTCCAGGGCCTCCTGATCGCGCTCGATCACCTCGACGAGGTCATCAAGGTGATCCGGGGCTCGCAGGACGCGGAGGCGGCGCGGACCAAGCTGATGTCGACGTTCAAGCTCTCGGAGATCCAGGCCAACCACATCCTGGACATGCCGCTCCGCCGGCTCACCAAACTCGCGCGCACGGAGCTGGAGCAGGAGCACAAGGAGCTGCTCGCCAAGATCAAGTACCTGAAGGCGCTCCTGAAGGACCCCAAGAAGATCCGCGGCGTGATCAAGGACGAGATCCTGCAGATCAAGCAGAAGCACGGGAATCCCAGAAGGACCCAGATCAAGGCGGACGAGGGTTCGTTCGACGTCGAGGACCTGATCGCCGAAGAGGACGTGGTGATCACCGTCAGCCGGGCCGGCTACGTCAAGCGTGTGCCCATCGACACGTTCCGCCGGCAGGGCCGGGGTGGCAAGGGTGTCCGCGGAGCGACCCTGAAGGAGGAGGACGTGGTCGCCGACGTCTTCACGACGACCACGCACAACTGGCTCCTGTTCTTCAGTACCAAGGGCAAGGTCTACCGGGTGAAGGTGCACGAGGTGCCCGACTCGTCGCGGACGGCTCGCGGACTCTACGCGGCCAACCTGCCCGGGGTCGCCATCGCGGGCGACGAGCGCGTCTCCGCGGTGCTCCATCTCAAGGAGTACGACCCGAAGCGCTTCCTGCTCTTCGCCACGAAGAAGGGGATGGTGAAGAAGACGCCCCTGTCGGAATACGAGTCGGCGCGGACCGGCCTCGCGGCGATCAACCTGAAGCCTGGCGACGAGCTGATCGACGTGAAGCTCACCGACGGCAAGGACGAGGTCTTCCTGGTCTCGCGCAAGGGCCAGGCGATCCGGTTCAAGGAGCAGTTCGTTCGCCCGATGGGGCGGTCCACCGCGGGTGTGATCGGGATGCGGCTGGCCGAGGACGACGAGGTCATCTCCCTCAGCCTCGCCTCCGACGGGGAGGAGATGATCAGCGTCTCTCAGCAGGGGTACGGGAAGCGTTCACCGCTCAAGGACTACCCCGTGAAGGGCCGCGGCGGGAAGGGCGTGATCGGCCACCAGATCACGACGAAGACGGGGCTGCTCGCGGGCGCGTTCGTCGGTTCGAAAGAGCAGGACCTGTTCGCCATCTCCTCCAGCGGGATCGTCATCCGCGTGCCGGCCGGGGAGATCCGAAGGGTCGGCCGATCCAGCCAGGGTGTGCGTACGATGCGCGTCGAGGAAGGCGCTCTCGTCGTCGCGCTCGCGCCCGTGATCATGCAGATGGACGAGTAGCGACCGACCCGGGAACCTGAGGGCATCACCGGGAGTTACTGCGATGATGTCGGAACTCCCATGAACAACATCGGACTCGGCTTCCTTGTCGAGGTCGTCGCGTTCGGGGCGGCCGCCTACGTGGTCGTGGCGCTCCGGCCTCATTACCCGCGGCAGTTGACCGACCTCCTGCTCGCATCGATCGGGTGCGTGATCGGGGCCGGAGCCCTGCTGTTCCAGCAGGACGTGAGCCTGATGGGCGGCGTCCTCGCACCCCCGTTCGCGGCTCTCCTGCTCGTTGCCCACGTGCGCGTGTGGGATGCGGTCGGCGTGACGCTCCCCGAGTGGGTGAACATCCCCCCGCTGGGCCGCGGGCGGGCGTACGCTAGCGGCCCAGTCCAGTCACAGACGGTCGAGGAACCCATGCAGCAACCCAACTCCACGACGCAGCCAGAGCCGGCGTCCGGGTTCGACCCGGAACCCTTGCTCGACCCGGAGCCGTTCCCGGAAGAGGACCTCGGTGCGCCGCTCGCACCGCCTCTCGAGCCGCTGCCGACTGAGGATCCGTGGCCGTCCACGGTCGTCAGGGCACCCGCGCAGACACGGCTCCCCAAGCGGGGAGCGCGGCGCACACGCGTCGAGATCCGGCGGCTCGGTCCGGTCTCCGTCCTGAAGTTCTCGCTCATCTTCTACTTCTGCGTCTTCCTGGTGATCTATCTGGCCCTCGCGATCATCTGGGCGATCCTTTCCGCGAGCGGCGTGATCGATTCGTTGGAGCAGCTCCTCGGCACGATCTTCCCGTCCAACGCCGGGTTGTCGCCGACGGGTCAGGTCAGCACTCGCCAGGCGCCACCGATCGAGATCGACAGCGGGACGTTCTTCACGTGGTTGTTCCTCGCAGGGTGTGTCGGGGTCGCCGTCTGGTCCTTCATCAACGTGTTCGTTGCGGTCATGTACAACCTGATCAGCGACATCATCGGCGGGGTGGAGGTCACACTCGCCGACCGGCGCGACTGACGGGCTCTCGATTGACAGGGTTTCGGGGGCCTGACTACCCTGCGGTGAGGGGCTCGGGGCCCTCGGGCCTGTAGCTCAGCTCGGTTAGAGCGCTTCCCTGATAAGGAAGAGGTCGATGGTTCAAGTCCATCCAGGCCCACCGCCTTGGCCAGGGCCCACCGCCTTGGCGAGGTCCACCCGATAGGAGGCTGGTTCCCATGGGAGACGACATCGAAGCGGGGGAGAAGAAGGGCGGGTTCTTCCGGAAGCTCCTGAAGATCGCTTTCATCGCCGCGATCGTGGCCGCCGTCGTCCAGTTCATGAAGCGGCGCCGGGGCGAAGACCTGGACGACGTCGAATGGCAGGAGTTGCCGCCGCCGGCCGGCGGGTAGTCCGCGCATCGCCTGCGTTCCGGATGGCCCGCCGCCCGGCGGGCCTTTCCCGTTCCTCGGCTGTTCCTCGGGGCAGCTCCCTGAGGCCGAACTAGACTCGCCCGGTGGACGAGGCCGGGACGGCATGGGCCCTCGCCCGCGCGGCGGCCGTGGCCGCGAACGTGGATCTTCGCCCTCTGTCCTCGCTCGACCAGTTCGACGACGCGATCGGGATCATGGTCGCCACGTGGGGCCCGTTCCAGCTGCCTCCACGGGAGGTGCTGACCGCGCTCGCGCACAGCGGCAACGTCCCGCTGGGGGCCTACGACGGCGATCGTCTCGTCGGTTTCGTCCTCGGCTGGGCGGGGGTGGACGAAGGGGGACTGCACGTGCACTCGCACATGCTCGCCGCGTTGCCGGAACGGCGCCACCGCGGTGTCGGCTACGCGCTGAAGCTCGGCCAGCGAGCCCAGGCCCTCGACCAGGACATCCACGTGGCCCGGTGGACGTTCGACCCGCTCGTGGCGCGCAACGCCTGGTTCAACCTCGGGAAGCTGGGTGCCGTCGCCGACCGTTTCGGGCGGGCGTTCTACGGCGAGATGTCGGATGAGATCAACCGGGGCGATCGCACCGATCGCCTCGTCGTCAGATGGGATCTCGACCCGGTTCCGGCGCCGACGGCCGCGCCGGAGGAGCTCCCCACCGTGCTCGCGGCCGAGGGCGATCCCGATGCGCCGAACCCGGTGCCAAGGTCGGCGCCCGCTTCCGAGGGGGGCGTCGTGGAGGTGCCGCGGGAGCATGCGGCACTTCGCCAGCACGACGCGGAGCTCGCGTCCCGTTGGCGTGACGCGGCCGCCGACGCGTTGGAGGCGTGTTTCGCCGCGGGACTGATCGCCGCCGTCTTCGATCGGGACCGATCCGCGTACGTCCTGGTGCCGGGGCCGTCGCGGTGAGTCGCGTCCGGACCGTCGAGCTGCTCATGGCCGAGCTGCCGCTGGTCCGACCGTTCCGGACCAGCTTCGGTGAGGTGCGCGACAAGAGGTGCGTCCTCGTTCGTGTCGAGACCGACGGCGCCGAGGGCTGGGGGGAGTGCGTCGCCGACTCGCGGCCGGATTTCAGCGGCGAGTTCAATGAGGGGGCGTGGATCGTGCTCCGCGACTTCCTCGCTCCCGCGCTGTTCCGCGCGGGGGAGGTGGACGTCGAGGCCGCGGAGCAGGCGTTCGCCGAGGTCCGCGGCAACCCGATGGCGAAGGCAGCGCTGCTGGATGCCCTCGTCGACGCGGAGCTGCGGGCGAACGGGTCGTCTCTCGCGTCCTGGCTCGGCGCCGAGCGCGACCGGGTCGAGTGCGGCGTCAGCATCGGGATCGCATCCTCGAGCGCGACGCTCCTCGACCAGGTCGCCGGGTATCTGGAGGAGGGCTACCGGCGCATCAAGCTCAAGATCGAGCCCGGGACCGACGTCGAACGCGTCCGTGCCGTCCGCGACGCCCATCCGAGCATCCTGCTCTCCGTCGACGCGAACGCCGCCTACGCGCCGGCCGACGTCGACGTCTTCCGTTCGATGGAGGACGCGGATCTCCTGATGATCGAGCAGCCCCTCCATCACGAGGATCTGGTCCGGCACGCGGAGCTCCAGGCGCTCCTGCGCACCGACCTCTGCCTCGACGAGTCCATCCGTTCGGCCGCGGACGCGGGCGCCGCCCTCGACCTCGAGGCCTGCCGGATCGTGAACATCAAGCAGGGACGGGTCGGGGGCGTGCTCGAGGCGAAGAGGATCCACGATCTCTGCGTGACGCGAGGTGTTCCCGTGTGGTGCGGCGGGATGCTGGAGACCGGGGTCGGCCGAGCGCTGAACCTGGCGCTGGCGAGCTTGCCGGGCTTCACCCTGCCCGGCGACACGAGCGCATCGGCGCGGTACTTCCACGAGGACCTGACCGAGCCGTTCGAGATGGCCTCCGACGGGACCATGGCCGTCCCGACGGGTCCGGGGATCGGCGTCGCGCCTCTGCCGGAACGGCTCCGAGCTTGTGTGACGCGACGAGAGACGCTCCGCCCTTCGGACAAAGAGTGACAAAAGCATCGACCCCGGCTTGACGGTAGAAGTGGTGGGCCCGTATCGTTGTTCTTGAGAAACCGCTGGAGCCCTCGGGTTCCGGCGGTTTCTCACTTTCCGGCCCCTCCCGCGCGCCAACGCACCGTTCGATCGCCGGGAAGGCGCTCGGAGCCCCCGCCGCGAACCCCTGCACTCGTGCTTGTCTCGCGCTTGCTTGTGTACAGCGCTGTCGCGGGCGACGATAGAGCGACGCCGACCGTGCCGGGGTTTCGACCATCCGATGAAGAAACGTGTCATCAGAGCCGAGGAGTTCGAGGTCCTGGATACCGCGGGACGGGTTCGACTGCGGATCGGCCTCTCCAACGACGATTCGCCGTTCTTCTCGATGCTCGACCCGCACGGGCAGGTCCGCGCTCGATTCGGCTTGTCCTCGGACGGGTCCGCGGGCCTCGCGATCGGCGACGACAACGGCAAGGTCCGGGCGACGCTCGGTCTGTCCACCGACGGTTCCGCCAGCCTCGCGTTCGGGGATCGCAACGGCAAGATCCGCGCCAAGTTCGGGCTGGCCTCGGACGCCTCGCCCACGCTCGGCGCACACGTGGAGGGAGATGATGTCACCCACCGCTACACGCTGGCGGATCAAGGATCGCCGACGCTGGGGCTGTACGACCGCGCCGGGCGAGTGCGGATCCGGCTTGGTCTCGCGGCCGACGGATTCCCTATCCTTCGGCTGTTGGACGCAGAGGGCGAGCTCCGTGCACTGGTCGGCCTGGCCGACGATGGGAGCCCGTTGATCCAGTTCATGGACGAACGCAAGCAACCGACGTGGACGATGCGATGAGTGGATGGTGGACGGCGGCGTTCGTGGCCCAATGGGTCTTGCTCCTGGTCCTGTGCGTCGTCGTGGTCGCACTGGCGCGCCAGGTAGGCACGCTCCATCTCCGGATGGGTCCACGCGGGGCCCTCGAGATCGATACGGAGGGGCCCGCCCTCGGCGAGATCCTGCCGCCCGTCGACGCTCTGGACGCCGACGGCGCTCCGCTCGTCCTCGGAGGCGCCGGGAAACGGCGACTCGTGTTGTTCTCGTCGCCGACCTGCATGGTCTGCCGCGAGGTGGCCCCGGCGCTGCCGGTCGTGGCTCGAGCGGGGGATCTCGTGCCGCAGGTGGTCCACGACCCCGACGCGGAGCGGGTGTTCGAGGTCCCCGGCACCCCGTTCCTGCTGGTGCTCGACGAGCTCGGGATCGTCCGGGCGAAGGGCACCGTGAACAACCTCGAGCAGATGGAGGGGCTGGTCGACACGGCGGAACGGCGGATGCGGGAGGAAGAAGAGCGTTGGGCGAGCTGAGGTCGATGGAGCGCGCGCAACGGGCGCTGGCGCAGCGCACCAGCCGGCGCGGGTTCCTCGGGAGGGTCGGCCGCGGCGTCGTGGCCCTGGCCGGCGGTTCTCTGGTCGCCACCGCGCTCGCACCCGACCGGGCCGAGGCGTTCCACATCTGTGGCCACACCTGGACGACAGGGTCGTGTCCTCATCCGTTCTCTCCCCTGTCCAGGACGGATCGCTACGGCTTCCCCGTCCACCCGACGTACGGCTATCCGGTGGACAACCGGGGGAAGCTCTACCGCGACCCGGACAACCAAGTGCGATGGAAGACGTGCCAGAAGAAGGTGCGGGAGGTCTACTCCTTCGCGAACGACACCCGGTACGGCGGGGGTTGGACACGGTGTTGCTCCGGCCGGCTGCGTCACATCCAGGATTGCTGCTCCCGGTCGAACATACGCATCAACGGGGACTACGCCGTGCGCGGCTACTGCCCGGCCGGTTTCAAGGTCTTCTGCATCACGTATCGGGAGCTCACGCAGCGGTGTTGACGGACGCCGGGGCTGCGGCGTTGGCGGTCGCGGCGGCGATCGCCGGTTGGTCCGCGCTCTGGGGGCCTTGAGGGCTGTCGATGGTGGAGACCATCAGCCCCGTCGTGTACGGGACGCGGACGAGGTGGGCCGGTGCGGTGGCGCTCCACGCCGCGGGCGCGGCGGCGACCGCGGCCGCCTTCGGTGCCGCGGTCGCCACCGCGGGCGCCCTCCTGGGCGCCCCGTGGGGAAGGGCCGGTGCCGCGATCCTGGCGGGGGTCGCGGTGCTCTATGTCGTCCGTGAGCTCACGGGCGTGCGGATCCCCGTGCCGCAGCTCCGCCGGCAGGTGCCCGATTGGTGGCGGACCTACTTCGGCCGTCCGCTCGCCGCGTTCCTCTACGGCGCCGGCCTCGGGGTCGGGTTCTTCACGTTCCTCGGTCACGGGACACTCGTCGTCGTTACGGTGGGCGCTGCGTCGACCGGCAGGCCGCTCATCGGCGCACTCGTGATGGCCCCCTTCGGCCTGGCCAGAGGGCTGGCGCCGCTCGTCGGCGCCGGATCGAAGGGGCCCGAGGACGGCGCCCGCCTGGTGGATCGACTGAGCTCGATGTCCGGGCGCCTCCGGTCGGGGCTGAACGGCGTGGCACTGGTGACCGTGGGAGTTGCGGCCGCCGCCTCCGCAACGCGCACGGACGGCGGCTGGAGCCGGGCGGCGGCGGCGGTCCTCGCCGTGTCGTTCGCATGGGCCGCCGTCTCGAAGCTGGCCGGATGGAGTCGGTGGCGCCGCACACTGTCCGCACAATCGCTCCCTCGGAACGTCGAGCGGCTCGCGGCGTGGGCGGTGCCGGCAGCGGAGTCCCTGGTCCTGATCCTCATGGTTCTCGGACGAGAGCGCGCCGCGGCCGTCGTCGCCCTCGCATCGATCGTCGTGTTCTCGCTCGCTCTCGTCCGACTCGCCGTGCGCGACGGCGTCCGCGTCGCCTGCGGCTGCTTCGGTCGTCCCTCGATCGACGTGCGGCTCGCGCTCGCTCGCAACGTCGCTCTCGCGGCCACGGCGGTCGCTGCGTGGTCGCTCGCCGCTCGTGATCCCTCATTCACGCTTCCGGATGCGGGCGACACCCTGCCCGCGCTGCTCGTCGGGGGCGCCTTGGCCGCGGCGGCGATCACCGCCTGGCGGACCACGGCGTGGCTGGGAAGGGGCCGGGCGTGAAGTGGTCGCGCTTCCTGCGCGCCGCCGCGCCGCTCGTCGTCGCGCTCGCCACCATCGCACTTCTGGCCGCCGTCGCAGGCGCGCACCACACCGATCGCCTGGACCCGAACGACACCATCGGCAAGCTCGACGTGCGCGAGGTGCGCCTCGCACATACTCCGGGTCCGCCTCGATGGACCGTCGAGACGTTTGCCGAATGGGGAACACGGGAGATCTGGGACCGCGGCTATATCGTGATCATGCTCGATACGGCGGATGGGGCGGGTCCGGAGCACTACCTGCTCGTTCGCTCGAGCGGAAGGATGCTCGTGGGCTCCCTCTGGCGAGTCCGTAGCGGCAGTTCTGACGTCTATCTCGGCTCGCTCGAGGTGGATCGGTTCTCGCGCCGGAGCGCGACGGTCAAGGTTGCCCTGTCCCGTCTGGATTTCGGTGGGAAGCGAACGTTCTATCGGTGGTGGGTCGAGACGCTCTTCTCCGGCGACACGTGCCGCCGAACCTGCCACGATCGCATCCCCAACAAGGACGCACTCGTGCAATGGAGGCCGGGGATGTCCCCCACGCCATCGCCGTCGCCCTCGCCGAGCCCATCGCCGTCCCCGTCGCCGTCCGCGTCCGTCTCCCCTTCGCCCTGACGGAGCCGGGCAGCGAGGTAGTGAGCCGTTTGGAACAGCGCGGACGCTTCCATGGGTCAAGGTCACCGGGACCCGGTCCGAACGGCTCGCCCGAACTGCGGAGGAGGCAGTGGGGGAAACTCGATCCGGGTGACCTGGTTGGCGTCCGGGGAGTCAGGGGCTGAGCTCGGGCCTTCGCAGAGGAGGTGACAGCTGGAGAGCGCCGCCCGGCTGATAGAGCCGAGCCGGACGCCCGCCTCCACGTGTCGTCGTCTGCGGGGTTGGGCGCACGAACCCATCGGTCGAGAGCACCTTGCGGGAGAAGTTCCGCGGATCGAGCGGCTCACCCCAGATCGCCTCATAGATCTCGCGGAGGTCGGAGATCGTGAACTCCGATGGACAGAAGGCCGTGGCCAGTGTCGTGTACTCGAGTTTCGCGCGCGCTCGTTCGACCGCGTCTCGCAGGATCCGCTTGTGGTCGAACGCGAGTTTGCGCCGCGACAGACGTGACACGGGATACCACGCGGCGGTCGCGGCATCCGTGCCGGCAGTGGGGGTGGGGAGCTCGGGGACGAGCGCCAGGTAGGCGACGCTGACCACACGCATCCGGGATCGCGATCCGGTCCCCGTACGAAGCGAGCTGCTCGAGATGGGCCACGTCGATCCCGGTCTCCTCCCGCAGCTCCCGGGTCGCCGCAGCCTCAAGGCCCTCGTCTGGTCGCACGAACCCTCCGGGAAGCGCGAGCCGACTTGCGAACGGCTCCTCACCCCGTTCGATCAGGAGCGCCTGCAGCGAGCCGTCGCGGACCGTGAAGATCACGAGGTCCACTGCGACCGCGAAGGCAGGGTACGAGGGCTTTCGTGTCATCTTGACAGTATACGCCTCCTCAGGTTATCGTCAGGATGACGATAACAGCGATGGAGTCGGAAGGGGAGCCTCGATGACAGCCAGCAACCTCCTCGAGTGGATCGGGTTCGTCTCGGGGATCCTTGCCGTGTGGTGGGTCGTGAAGCAGAAGGTCGCGAACTGGCCGGTCGGGATCGTGAACTGCGTCGCATGGCTGTTCCTCCTGTGGATGAACGCGATCTATCTGAACGCCCTCCTTCAGATCGTCTACATCGCGCTGAGCGTCTACGGCTGGAGGAACTGGCTCTGGGGCGGCGGAGAGAGGGACGCGCTGCCGGTGCGGTTCGCAACCTCCGCCGAGCGTATCCGGGCGGCAGTCGTCATCGTCCTCGGCACGCTTGCCGGCACCCAGCTGATGCGGCTCGTCGGTGACGCCGCCCCGGTCTGGGACGCCCTCACGACGGTGACCAGCATCGTCGCATCTATTGGCAGGCTCGGAAGATCTACGAGAGCTGGATCCTGTGGCTCTCCGTCGACGTCGTGTACTTCGCCCTCTACGCGTCACAGGATCTCTGGCTCACCGCCCTGACCCAGGTCGCGTTCGGGACGATGTGCGTGATCGGGCTGCGCGATTGGCGGCGATCCATGGTGCAACGGGAGGTGGCGGCGTGACCCACGGGGTCGTGGTCGGGAAGTTCTACCCGCCTCATCGCGGGCATCGTCATCTGATCGACACCGCGGTCTCACAGAGCGACCGGGTCACCGTCATGGTCGTGGACGGCCGTGACGAAGACCCGCCGGCGATGCTTCGGATGGCGTGGCTGCGCGAGCTGCATCCCGACGCCGAGGTGATCCTGGTGCCGGACATCGAGAGAGACGAGGACTCGGTGGCATGGGCGTACGCCGCCAGGGAGGCTGTCGGCAACGAGACGATCGACGCGGTCTTCGACTCCGAGGACTACGGCGTGCCATGGGCCAAGGCGATCTCCGAGCTCCAGGGGTCGGAGTGCCGCAACGTGTTCGTCGGGCGAGGGCTGGTCCAGGTCTCAGGAACGCAGGTCCGATCCGATCCTGCGAGGTTCTGGAACTATCTCGACGCTCCCGTACGTGGGCACTACGTGAAGCGCGTCTGCGTGGTCGGCGCCGAGTCCACGGGCTCGACGACGCTCGCGCGGTCGCTCGCGGCGGCATACGCGACCCACTGGGTGCCCGAGTACGGGCGTGACTACACGGTGGAGAAGTTCACGATCGGGACAGGGGACCGCTGGCTCCCGAGCGACTTCCTGCGGATCGCGCTGGAGCAGAACGCGCTGGAGGATCGGATGGCGCAGGAGGCGCCCGTCGGGATCATGTTCTGCGATACCGACTCACTCGCCACCGCGCTGTGGGAGGAGGTCTACCTGGGCTCAACCTCCGACGCGGTGTGGCGGGCGGTGGACGCGCACGGGAGCCCCTACGCGCTCTACGTCCTCACCGATCACGTCGGGATCCCGTGGGAAGACGACGGACTTCGGCTGGGCGACCAAACTCGAGCGCGGATGACGTCGCGGTTCGAGGAAGTGCTCACGGCGCGGAATCTTCCATGGGTCAAGGTCACCGGGACGCGGTCCGAGCGGCTCGCCCGAACGATGGACTCCATCACCCCGTTCTTCCGATGATGCGATGGCGACAATGAGGGTCTCTCCGAAGCGGTGTTGCGCAGGGGCGTCGCATCCTCCGTTACGCTGTTCCTGCAGGTCAAAGAGGGGACGTAGCTCAGCTGGTAGAGCACCTGCTTTGCAAGCAGGGGGTCGGCGGTTCGAGTCCGCTCGTCTCCACCCGGACGGTCCTGCTCGAGCTGGCGCGCTGCGCGACCTTCACGCATCATCCGAGCCGTGAGGTCTGGATCTCCCGTCGGGAACTGTCACGTTCGTGTTCACCGACATCGAGGGCTCGACCCGCCTCCTTCACGAACTGGGGGATGACTACGTCGACGTGCTCGCCGAGCACCGCCGGATCCTTCGTGAGTCTGCGACGGCGCACGGAGGCGTCGAAGTCGACACGCAAGGTGACGCGTTCTTCTTCGCCTTCGCTCGAGCGCGTGACGCGGTCGAGGCGGCGCGGATCGCTCAAGCCGCCCTCGCGGTGAGCGCGATCCGGGTTCGCATGGGGATCATACCGGCCAGCCGATACTCACGGACGAAGGCTACGTGGGTCTCGACGTGCACAGGGGAGCACGCATCGCGGCGGCCGGACACGGAGACCAGGTGCTGCTGTCCGAGACCACGAGGCACCTCATCCATGCGGCGGTGCGCGACCTCGGATACCACCGCCTGAAGGACCTCCAGGCGCCCGAACACATCTACCAACTCGGGGACGCCGAGTTCCCTCCTTTACGGACGCTCAATCAGACGAACCTTCCGGTGCAGCCGACGCCGTTCCTCGGGCGCGACCGTGAGCTCACCGAGGTGGTGGAACTCCTCCGGCGTGAGGACGTCCGGTTCGTCACCCTCACCGGACCGGGTGGGAGCGGCAAGACACGTCTCGGCTTGCAGGCAGCCGCGGAGGTCGTCGAGGACTACCTCGACGGTGTCTGGTTCGTTGGGCTCGCTGCGCTAACCGATCCGGCTCTCGTGCTCCCGACGATCGCGCAGACGCTCGGCGTCCGTGAGAGCGGAAGTGCGACGTACGCGGATGCCCTCGCGGAGCACCTGCGCACCAAGCGCATGTTGCTCGTGCTCGACAACCTCGAGCAGCTCCTGCCCGATGCCTCTCGCCCGCTCGGCGAGCTCGTGGCGACCGCGCCGATGGTCGATGTGGTGACTTCGAGCCGCGAGCGGCTCCACCTGTCCGTCGAGCACGAGTTCCCCGTGCCGCCGCTGACGCTCGACGAGGCGATCTCCCTGTTCGCGGAGCGAGCGAGGGCGATCCGTCCCGGGTTCGTGGTCGACGGCTCACGTCCCGCGGTCGAGGCCATCTGCAGCCGTGTGGACCAACTCCCCCTCGCGATCGAGCTCGCGGCCGCGCGCACCAGGGCAATGTCGGTGGAGCAGATCCTCGCTCGGCTCGATCGACGGTTGTCGCTGCTCACGACAGGTGCCGCGGATGCGCCGGAGCGTCAGCGGACGCTCCGGGCGACGATCGAATGGAGCTGTGAACTCCTGAGCGAGGACGAGCGTGCCCTCTTCGCCCGTCTGGCCGTGTTCACCGGTGGCGGCACGCTCGATGCCGTGGAACGGGTCTGCTCGGCAGATCTCGACGCGTTCGAGTCGCTGATCGACAAGAGCCTCGTTCGCGCGGACGCGGATCCGGACGGAGAGCCGCGGTTCGTGATGCTCGAGACGATCCGAGAGTTCGCGCTCGAGCGGCTCGCAGGTACGCCCGACGCGGATGACGTTCGCCGCCGCCACGTCGAGTTCTTCGTTGACCTCGTCGGGAACGCCGAGGACGAGCTCCGAAGGCCCGATCAGAGGCGGTGGCTGCGACGACTCGAGCTCGAGCACGACAACATCCGAGCCGCCTTGCAGTGGTCGTTCGCCGAAGGGGATCCGGCTCTCGGGCTCACGTTGGCTGCTCGTGCGGGGCAGTTCTGGTACCTGCACGGGGATATCAGCGAGGGTCGCCGATGGCTCGATCTGGCCGTCATCAGCGGACCAGCGTCCGCATCCGAGGACCGTGCGATCGCGCTCGACTGGGCGGGATACCTGGCGGCTGAACAGGGAGACGACGCGGTCGAGCTCCTGGAGGCGAGCCGCCGATGCGCTCTCGACGCTGGCGCCCTCAAGATCGCTGCCCAGGCGACCTCGCACCTATCCGTCTTCCTGCCCGTCGATCGCCGAGACGAGATGGTGGCGCTCGGCGAGGAGGCGGTGGCCCTCGCACGCGCCTCAGGGAGTCGATGGATCCTCGGCATCGCGCTCAACAACCTCGGTGAGGTGTTCCGGGAGATCGGCGACGATCGGCGGGCGCTCGGTGCGTACGAGGAGAGCTACACGGTCCGCCGCGAGATCGGCGATAAGTCGTTGATCGCTCTGTCACTCATCAACCTAAGTGAGATGGCAGTAGCCGCCGGCGATCTGGACCGTGCTCGATCGCTGTCTTCCCAGGCGCTCGACTACGCGGAGCAGCTTTCGGATCGACGCCACGTCTCGTTCGCGCTGGCGGACCTCGGTTGGATCGAGCTGGCCGATGGGCGCGTGCGTGAATCGATCCCTCGATTCGTGCAGGCCCTGCGATTGTCAAGGGAACTCGGCATGTCGCAGGAATCGGTCATCATCCTTCACGGACTGGCCGGGGTGTCGGCCGCGCAAGGGGATGCGATCCGGGGCGCGTGGTTGGAGGCGGCCGCCCAGAGACACGAACGCGAACTCGATGAACGGATTGGCCACGCCCCGTCGCTCGCCGACCAGCGGATCCACACCCGCTACCTCGAGCGGGCGCGACGGCTGCAGGGGAGTGAGGCTTGGGATCACGCGTGGGCTGAGGGCGCGGCCGCCAGCCTCGATGAGGCGATCGCGTACGCGTCGTCGATCGGATGAAGGGATGGGAGGGGGGAACCCGGATCTTCATCGCAGGGAAACGGAGTGAGAACCGCGCGGTGTTCGGATGACCGCCCCGGTGCGACGGAGCGCCAGGTGTACCGGATGTGTACCGTCCCAGCGTTCCATGGGCTGCCCCCGGCTCTCTCGGTCACCCTGGTCTCATGCTCGCGACCTCGGCGTCCAGCGAACGTGCAGGTCAGAGCTCTGCGGCGGGCGTGCTTTGCAAGCAGGAAGTCGCGGGTTCGAGTCCCGCCGTCTCCACGGACCTGCTCTCAGCTAGACGTAGTCGCCCAGGGCTGCATCGAGCTTCGGACCGAGAGCCGCCGGGAGGCGATCAAACCACCACCCACCGCTCCAGTACGGCTCTTCACGGGCCGGGTGACGCTCCTGTACATGTCATCCCACGGCCGCACGCGGGCTTCGAGCCGAACCGCCAGATCCGGAGGTAGCGCATCGATCGCTCGTTGGACAATCTCGCGAGAGGCCAGGTCGTTCGTCCATTCGGACCGGTCGTCGTATCGGTTGTCGTCGTAGCCCCTCCTCACTTGATCGACGAACCACCGCCACTTCGCTTCGCAACCGCTGATCGTCGCGACAGGCGAGAGGCGTCCCTCGGAGCGCCACCGGGATTCGAGTTCCGCATAGGGGACGGCCTCGTCAGGCTCGGGCTCGTTCAGGCGCTCATATGAGACAGCCGACTCAACGAACTCACCTCGACGCCGATCGCGCCGATGATCGCCTGCGACCTCGAAGTCGCAAAGTTCGACACGGACCGTTCCTGTGCGCTGGAACCACCTCGTTTCGGATTCCTGATGCAACACCGCGAACGGGAGTTCGTTCCCGTCACGGGAAGAGGGTTCATCGAGCTGTACGACGAGGGCGATTTCCATGACCCCATCACCCGCACCGCTGAAAACAGCGCCGATGATCGAGCCGACAAGTTCCGAAGGACCGCCGAGCCATGCGAGCGAGGGACCTCCGAACAACCGGATGCGGTCGCCGTTCCCCAACGGGCGGCCGTCCATCGTGATGTCGAACGTGTGCACGGCGTTACCTTGCCAATAGCGACCCGTTCGGGCAAGGCCGTGGACCACGGAAGGGGGCAGAGCAAATCTCTAGGTCTCTGGTCCTTCGTCTGGCATCAGCGACAGTTCGTGCTCGCTCACCCATCCACTGACGTGCGTTGGTCGGACATCGCGAGGGCAGGGCACCTTCGCCAAACGGGTGCATGGCTTGCCCTTGCGAACCCATCCGTCGGGAGCAGCTCCCCAGACATGGCCCCAGATGATCCCGTTGTCGTCGGGCTCACCGTCGCACCGCGCTACGCCGTTCAGCCCTCTCCGCCGATGCACAGGATGTGACTCTCGGGGTGCTCGGCGCAGTACTCGGCCATCCGTTGGAATCGAAGTAGCCCCCGTCGAGCGATACCGGGCCGTGCCTGCTCGTACGCCCTGGGTTGGAATCCCCTACGTGGTCCAGCAGCCATCGGATCTCCGGCAGGAGGGCGCGAGCATCCTCGCTGTCGAGGATGGTGTCGTTGTACACGTCGAGTGCCGCCAGCAGAGGTGTTTCGGGCCGAGAGGTCGGGAAGCCCGCCGCACCGGAGAACGTTCCGCCGCTCGGGTCCTCCAGGGTGATACCCCGGCCGTCGGGCCCCACGACGAAGAACGACTCGTGCACCGCTCCATGTTCCTGTCCCACGATCGCTTAGACAAGGTGCGTACCGGAGGCCGCTCGGCTGCGGGCTTTCGAGGCATGAAGCTGGAGCCAGCCGGTTGCTCCGACCGATAATGCCTGCATGAAGGGAGGAACACTCCTCGAGCGCATCATCGCGTGGTGCGGGGTCGGATTGCTCGCGTTCGCGATGGTTTTCGCGTTCTCGACTGCCTTCGATCCGCGATTCGGCGTCGACTCGCCCCTGTGGATCGGGGGATTCCTTCCGCTCGTCTGGCTCATCGCCGCGATCCGCCAGCTCGTCGCGTGGTACGAAGGAAGGAGAGCCTCTCGGTTCCTCGATCCGGTTCGAGCGAGCCTCGGCCGACGAGCACTGCCGACGTTGGCCTGGATCGCAGCCCCTATGTTCACCGGAGTGCTCCTCTACGCCGTGCTCAGGCGAGGAGGAGTTGTGACCGGGGGCCTGGATACGAGCGAGGGCTTGATCAGGTCCGGAGGCACGAGCCTTGCGCTCTTGTACGGATCGTTCTTCGTGACGCTCCTGCTGCTGGTGATCATGCCCATGGCTTCCGATAGGCGCGACCGTCTCGCGACCGAGGCCGCAGGAGGAACGTGGGTTCGAGCACCGGCACAGGACGAGAAGGCGCTGAGGGCTGCGGAGGAGCTTCCGTCGGGGATGGGAGAAGACCGCGAAGGTACTCATGTGGCTGGGCCTAGGAGGTTTGTCGCTGGCCGTCATCTTCCTCGTGGTTCCGTGGCCCATCCCCACGGCGTGGTTCTTCGCTGCGGGCATCCCGACGTGGCTGTGAATCGCCTACCTCTCCCTGGTGGTTCGGCCGCGGCTCCGAGCGATCGAGCGTGAGCAAGCGTCGCGGGGCGATTGAGCACCGTGGAATCGGTCGAGCGCACCAGCCCAATCCTGGTGGGGGTTCTTGCGCTGGCCCTTCTCGCTGTGATCGTCCTCACGGTTCGCGCCGTGGCGGATGGCTGGGACATGTGGAGGGGCGGCATCCGCGAGATGGTGTGGATCCTGCCGGGGTTCACCATCATGCTCGGCTCTCTTGCGTGGAGTCTCGTCATCATTCTCCTGCGGCAGTTCCATCCGCGCTTCCCGAGCGCACAGGACGGCAGCATCAGCTTGCAAGCCCCGATGTCTGTGCGTCGAGCGTTCCTCGTTGGGATGCTCGGGCTGGTGCTCGTCGGAGTTGATCCGTCGGCGTGGTCGCACACGGGGTAAGCACTGCGGAAGTCCCTATGACCTCGTATCGGTGGCTCCTCGTGGCGGCGCTGATCCTCTGCTCCTGACTCTTTCGCTGATCTTCGTCGGCGGCTGGCGAGTGATCCGGATCCGCTTCGTCGCCGATCGCGAGGGCCTCGCATGGGACCGAGTTCTCAGTTCGACGAGAATCGAGATGCCTTGGGCCGACATCGAGCGGATCGAGCTGCGAGGGCGATGGCTGCTGACCACGAGATCGGTGGTCATCACTGACGATGGACGGACCCTCCATCCGCTCGTTTGGGATCCATCGATCCCCATGTCACGCGCAGCCGCCGAGCGCGTGATCGCGGAGATTGAGGCGACGCGGCCCAGCATCCCCGGCGCGCGATCATCGCCTTCCGAGCCTCGTCGTTGACCCTCTCGAACAAGGTTCCGATCGACCGGGGAGGCCCGGAAGGGCACGCAGTCGCACCGTGAGCTATACCCTCTTCGCGACGGCGGAGGAGCCTTCCCGAGGCAAGCGAAGGAGCCCCTGTGCCACCAACGATCGACGAGATCATCGACGCGCTCTCGGAGCCGGGTTCGTTCGGATTCCAGGAAACAGCTGACCTCGCCGTCCATGAACCCGGCCAGCTCTCAGATCTCGTCAAACTGGCCGCACAGCGTCTGCCACGCAGCTCGAACGCGATCAACGCCGTCTTGTGTCTCGTTCCCGCTGACGAGCTGGCACACATCGCGGACGCGAGCGTTGCCGCTCTTCTCAGCGGCGTGGATCCTGGCGAGAGTCAGGCCGCCCGTCGATCGCGCTGCTGAGCCTCCAGGCTCCTCAGACCCTCCAGGCGCATCTCGGAACGCTGTGGGACCTCGCACCGAACGCAAGGTCGTATTACGCGGAATGGCCGTGGCGTGGAGCGGGAATCACCTCCCGAGATTGACCGGCTTCGGAGTCGTCTCGCGGAGGAGGACGCCGAGACTCGGCTCCGGGCGTGGACGTGCCCTGATGGAATCGCGTACGCCGGGCGGATGGGAAGCGGCGATCGACGCGATCGGCAACATCCCCCACGACGACGCCTGGGCGGTTGAACGGTTCTTCTCGGTCGGCGTAGAGCTACGACAGGAAGGTGTCCGGTCACTCATCAACGAGCCACCCCACCACGTCCTCTTCCAGGATGGCTTCCTCCGTCCGTTCCGATGGCACGGCATCGACGGCCACATCTCATCTCCGACCTGGACCACCACGGGCGAGGTCGCTGGACGCGGACGTTTCGGCGGGTCGATCGATAGCCCGTGCAAGGTCTGCGGTCGCCCGCTCTGCCGACTCCTCACGATCGACGAGGGGCCGTCATCAACCCCGGACCGACCGAGTTCGTCACCTGTCTGAGCTGTCTCGTGTGGTCGAGGGGATCCTCTACTTCGCGCACGGCGGGGGCGGCATCAGCCCGGCGGGTCCAGAAGTCGTCCCGCGCGAACCCGAATGGCCAGCAAGTACCTTCCCGGAAGTACCGGTGACCGTCGTCCGGTCCGCACCGAGGTGGAATTGCCAGGATTGGGGCCTTAGCAACAGCGGAGAGAATCTGAACCGCTTAGGCGGTGAACCGACCTGGAATCCAGAACCCGTACTTCCCGACGTGCCCCGACTGCGGAGAGCGGATGCCGTTCACGATGCAGCTCGACTCCCTGGAGATCGATGGCACTCCGGGATGGCTGTGGGGCAGCGGCGGCATCCTGTACGCCTTCTGGTGCTCTCGTGATTCGATCAGTGCGACGCTCTGTCAGTGGACCTGAGGGGGTCCGAGCGTGTACCCGATGTGTACCGTCTCGGCGTTCTCTAGGCTCTCTCGGACACCCTTGGCGTCCCTGGTGTCAGTTCTCTGACCTTGACGTACGACAGACGTGCAGGTCAAGGCTTCGTCGAGGGCGTGCTTTGCA
>CAVVSH010000010.1:0-225515 GCA_963750945.1 uncultured Actinomycetota bacterium
GAGACCGACATCTTTCCTCCCCTTCGGAACGAGGCGGTCTCCCCGGCTACCGCGGGCCTAGCGAACGCTCGGAGTTGTAGCCCATCCGCTGTACACCGCACAAGACTGACAAACTCGCCCGAGCCACTCACCGCCTGTCGTGCGAGACTCGGTGTCTGATGACCGCGGAACCCGAGGAAGACCCCAAGAAGCGCCGATCGCCCTTCCGCGATGAGGTCTGGGGGGACGAACCCCAGGAGGTCGAAGCCTCTGAAGTCGTCGAGGAGCTCGAGACGTCCCGGCCCGAGCTCGCTCGGAGATGGCACGACCACCCGACCATCGTCCCGTTCAAGATCGTGGCCGGCTTCATCGCTCGCAATGGCAAACGCGTCGCGATCACGATCGCCGGCTTCGTGGTCCTCCTCGCCGGCCTGGCGATGCTGGTCCTCCCCGGTCCGGGCATCGTCGTGATCATCGCCGGCCTCGCGATCCTCGCCACGGAGTACGTGTGGGCTCAGCGACTGCTGAGGATCGCGAAGGAGAAGGCGAACCAAGCGAAGGACGCGGTCTTCAAGAAGAAGCCGGAGGAGGGAAAGACCGAAGGAGGCGGCGGGCCACCGTGACTGGCGGCTCGATCCTGATCGGCACGTCGTCGTGGACGGATCCCACTCTGATCAAGGAGGGGAACTTCTACCCGCCGGGTACCAACACGGCGGAGGGACGACTGAAGTTCTACGCCTCGAAGTTCCCGCTGGTCGAGGTCGACTCCACCTATTACTTCCCTCCGTCGGAGCGGAACTCGGAGCTCTGGATCGAGCGCACGCCCGCCGACTTCACGTTCAACATCAAGGCGTACTCCCTCCTCACGAACCACCCGACCAAGCCGGAGTCGCTGTACGGCGACATCAAGGACGAGCTCCCGAAAGAGCTGCTCGAGAAGCGACGCCTCTACCGAGACAAGCTCCCCGAGGACGCGGTCGACGAGGTGTGGGAGCGGTTCCGTCTCGCGCTCTACCCGTTGCACTCCGCCGGGAAGCTCGGCGCCGTCCTGTTCCAGTTCCCCCAGTACTTCACGATCTCGAGGAAGAACAAGGCGTACATCGAGGAGGCGGTCACACGCTTGCCCGACTACCGGATCGCGGTGGAGTTCCGGCACAAGTCCTGGCTCGAGGAGCGCAACCTCGATGAGACCGTGTCGTTCCTCGAGGAACGGAACCTCCCTCTCGTCTGCGTGGACATGCCACAGGGCTTCGACTCATCTGTGCCACCCATCGCCGCAGCGACCGCCGACGACCTGGCGATGGTGCGCTTCCATGGACGGGATCCCAAAGCGTGGGAGACGAAGAGCGAGAGCGCGAGCGAACGCTTCCGCTACGACTACGAGAAGAACGAGCTCCAGGAATGGGTCCCGAAGATCGAGGGCCTGTCGGAGGCGTCGCGCGAGACCCACGTGCTGATGAACAACTGCTATCGGGACTTCGCGGTGCGCAATGCGAGGGACCTGGGTTCGTTGCTCGACCTGGATCTTCCGGAGTAGCCCGTAGGCTGCCGACGTGGAGAGGCGCTGGAAGGTCGTATCCATCGGCAGCATCCCGATCTACATCACGATCCCCTGGCTCTTCTTCGCCGCCTTCATCGTCTGGGACTTCTATCGCCGGCTGACGAGTGCGGGGCTCACCGAGCAGCAGGCGCTCGGGTGGGCACTTGCGAACGCGGCGCTCTTCTACGCGAGCATCATGCTGCACGAGCTGGCACACGCGGCCACCGCCCGAGCCTTCCGCTTGCCCGTGCATGGGATCACCCTCGTGTTCTGGGGTGGCTACACCGAGACCCACTCGAGCGAACGGGGTCCGCTCGCGTCCTTCCTCATCGCGGGTGCGGGGCCGTTCACCACGCTGGCCCTCGGTGGTGCGTTCTGGCTCGGCGCCGCGGCGACCGATGGTGTGCTCTCGGCGATCCTCCGCAGCCTGGCGTTCCTCAGCATCCTCTTCGCGGGGCTGAACGCGCTCCCCGGGTTCCCGCTCGATGGCGGGCGGATGCTGCTGGCGGTGATCTGGGGGATCACGAAGGACCGTTTCCTCGCCCTGAAGGTCGCCGGCTGGGGCGGAGTCGTTGTCGGCGGGGCGCTCGGGCTCGTCGGCCTGTCGCTCTTTCGCAGCGGGAACGGCTCCTGGATCTTCTTCGGGTTCATCGGATGGATGATGATCAGCCAGGGGCTACAGGTGAGCAAGCAGGCTCCCATCCTGCGAGACCTGTCCGAAGGACAGGTCTCGGAGGCGATGAGCCCCCCGCCGCCGCCGATCCTCGCCGAGAGCACCTTGCTGCACGCCCTCGAGAGCCATCTCCGCGAGGACCGCTCGACGGAGTTCCCGGTCGTGGACGGACAGGGGCGCGTGATCGGGTCCCTGTCCTTCGCCACGGCCGCCAAGATCGGACGGCGGGATCCCACCAGGGGGGTACGGGAGGCCATGACCCCACGCGAGCACATGCGATGGGTGCGACCGGATCTCGATCTCGATCGCGCACTCGAATGGATCGCCGGTAGCGGGCAGGCGCTCGTCCTCGACGACGAGCGGCTGCTCGGCCGGCTCACGACGAGGGACGTCGACCGGTGGTATCAACGGCGGATCCTCGGCGCCTCGGCGCCGGATGAGACCGGCGCGGTCCCGCCTCGGCCCGACCTCGGGGGTGTCGGCGACTGGCGGTAGCATCCGCCTTGTGAGCCCCCCTCTGTCCCCCGATGCTCGGCAAGAGGCCGTCCTTGCCCATGGCACGGGTGCACTCTTGGTGACCGGTGTTGCGGGCACCGGAAAGTCCTCGGTGCTCCGCGAGCGGTTCGCTCGGCTGGTGGAGGGTGGCGCAGACCCGGAGCGGGTGGTCCTCGTGGTGGGATCGCGTCGCGCGCGCCAGGTCGCGCGCGACGCGCTCATCGCACGTCTCCCCTCGTCGCTCTCCAGCCTCCAGGTCCTGACGTTCCACGGCCTCGGCCATCTGATCCTCCGCGAGCGGTTCTCCGCGCTCGGCTACGCCGAGCCTCCGGACGTGCTCTCGGCGGCGGATCAGTTCGCGCTCGTACAGGACCTGCTCCAGGGGCAGAACCCGGCCGAGTGGCCCGCGTACGGCCACCTCCTCACCCTGCGAGGGTTCGCCGACCAGATCCGTCAGTTCCTGTTGCGAGCGCAGGAAGCTCGCCTCACGCCGGAGGAGATCGAGACGCGGGCCGAGGCGCGCGGACTCACGGGCTGGCGCGAGCTCGCGCGCTTCTATCGCGACTACCTGGACGTGCTCGACGCCGATCGCGTCGTGGACTTCGCCGCGTTGATCGGCCGCGCGGAGGCGGCGGTGTCGGCGGCGGACACTCCCCTGCTCGATCACCTGCTCGTCGACGACTACCACGATGCGACGTTCGCGCAAGAGGCGCTCGTGACCTCGCTCCGCGTGAACGACCTGATGGTGGCGGCCGATCCCGAGGCACATGTCTTCTCGTTCCAGGGCACGACGGCCGTGCCCTCACTTCGCTTCACGGAGGTGTTCCAGGGGGCCACGCATGTCGAGCTGGAGACCCCGCATCGCGCTCCCCATCCTGTGCGCATCGACGCGTGGAGCGCGGCCCACACGTCGGAGGAGTACGCGGCCATCGCACGCGAGCTCCGACGACTCCATGTGGACGAGGGCGTCGCATGGGGGGATCTGGCCGTGGTCGTCCGTCGACAGGGCGCGCACGTGGGAGGGCTGCTCCGTGCCCTCGACGACGCTCGCGTGCCCCGGATGGCTCCCGAGAGCGGCGTCTCCCTGGCTCAGGAGCCTGCCACGCGTCCGTTCGTGCTGGCGCTGCGGTGGCTCGTGGGCTCCGAAGACGAACGGACCGGACTGATCGAATCCGTCTTGACCTCGGACCTGGTGCGGCTTTCACCGGCGGCGGCGCGCGGCCTCCTGCGGGTCGCACACACCCGGACGGGGTCGGTGGCGAGGGCCCTCGAGTTCACCGACGGCCTCACCTCCCAGGAGGCCGCGCAGGTGGAGGAGGTACGAGGGGTTCTCGATCGCGCGGCGGAGGATGCGGACCGCTCGGTGCTCGACACGTTCGCCACCCTGTGGCGTGAGCTCCCGTGCTCGCGCCGCCTCGTCGACGGAGGCGATGCTTCCGTCGAGACGCGGCGCGAGCTCGACTCCGTCGTCGCCTTCTCGAGCGCGGTCGCCGAAGCCGGGTCGGCCGCCGATCCTTCGGTCGAGGCGTTCCTCGCTTCGGTGGACGCGGGCGAACGAGGTCCCGGCTTCTCGGCGTGGGAACGGCGGGACGCCGACGCCGTGCAGGTTCTGACCGCCCACGGTGCCGCGGGCCGCGAGTTCCACACCGTGATCGTCGTCGGCACCGTGGAGGGCAACTTCCCGAGCCTGTCGCGGCCGGAGCCCATGTTCGACCTCGCCGCGCTCGACCGGCTCGTCTCCCAGTCCGATCGCAATCGCGCCCGCCTGGAGGACGAACGCCGCCTGTTCCGCATGGTGCTGGGCCGCGCGCGGGAGCGCATCGTCTTGATGGCCAGCCGCGCCCACGCCGACGAAGCGTCGACGGGCTCGCGGTTCGTCGAGGAGCTGGGTATCAAGTGGTCACCCGTGCCGGATCCAGGACTCGCGGAGCCGATCTCGGTCCGCGAGGCCGCGGCCCTGTGGCGCAGGACGCTCGCGGACGGCGCCGTCTCCGGCGCCGAGCGTCTGGCCGCGCTCGAGGGACTCGTCACCCTCGGCGTGGATCCGCGCCGCTGGTGGTTCCAGCGCGACTGGACGGACACCGGCCGCCCACTCCACGAGCATCTCCGCGCGTCGTACTCCAAGCTCGACGTGCTGGACAACTGCGAGCTGCAGTTCGTCCTCGGCTCGGAGCTCGGGCTCGGACGCCCCGTCGGATACCAGGCCTGGGTGGGATCGCTCGTCCACCGGATCATCGAGGACTGCGAGAAGGGCGAGGTCACGCGCACGCTCGAAGCGCTCAACGCAGAGGTCGACCGGCGGTGGCGCCCCCAGGAGTTCCCCGCGAAGGCCGTCTCGGAGGCATGGCGCACGCTCGCGAAGGGTCGGATGCTCCCCAACTGGTTCGAGCGCTACGGAGCCCACCCGGCGTCGGCGACCGAGCGCGGTTTCGAGTTCGACTACGACGGTGCCACGATCGTCGGCTACATCGACCGGATCGGGCCCGACCCGGCGGGATTCCCCGGCGTCCGCATCACCGACTACAAGACGGGCAGCGCGGATCGCGCTCCCAAGGCGAACGAGAGTCTGCAGCTCGGCATCTACTACCTGGCCGTCCTCGAGTCCGAGGAGATGAAGGAGTTCCAACCGGTGTCCGGCGTCGAGCTCTCATACCTGAAGGGCCACTGGCGCACCGGTGACCTCGAGACCAGGGAGTGGACCGTGGGTACGCCCGACCGCGAGGAGGCGTACCAGAACGTCATGCGCGAGAAGCTCTCCGGCCTCGTCGGCGAGTTGGGAAGGCTCAACGAGAGCGAATCGTATCGACCCAACTACCAGGCCAACTGCTTCTTCTGCGAGTTCCAGTCCCTCTGCCCGCTCTTCCCCGAGGGACGGCCCCTGTTCGACGTGGGCGATCCGGCGATCGCGGTGAAGACGCCACGATGAGCGCGACCACGACGTATCCGCAGGAGATCCTCGACGTGCTCGGTGGGCGACCTCCCACCGAGGAGCAGTGGCGCGCGATCACGTGGCCCCTCGAGCCCTACGTCCTGGTGGCCGGCGCCGGTTCGGGGAAGACATCGGTGATGGCGGCGCGCGTCGTCTATCTCGCGCTCGTCGCTCTGGGCCGTCTTCCTTCCGACCACCCGGGCGTCCTCCCCGGCAACGTCCTGTGCCTCACCTTCACGAACAAGGCGACCGAGAACCTGCAACGACGGGTTCGGCGCGCGCTGGCCGGTCTCGATCTTCCGGACGGGGAAGAGCCGGAGATCACCAACTACCACGGGTTCGCGGCCCAGCTCCTCGAACGCCACGGTGTGCTCATCGGGATCGAGCCGAACCAGCGGGTTCTGACGCCGGCCCAGCGGGTCGAGCTCTGCGCGAGGGTCCTGGACCGGATGACGTTCGAGGTCGTCGAGGCTCAGCGGTTGCCCGGCGTCGTCGATCGGATCCTGACCCTCGACGACCAGGCGGCGAATCACTTCCGCTCACCCGACGAGATCGTCGCGTTCAACGAGCAACGGCTCGAGGAGCTCAAGGATCATCGGTCCGATCGGGCGTTCGGATCGGCGAGGGAGCGCATCGAGCTCGCCAAGGCGTGCGCGGTCTTCCGGGAGCTGAAGCGAGAGTTGGGCGTCATCGACTTCGGCGATCAGATCGAGCTGGCACTCAACATCGTCGAGCAGCATCCGGAGGTCGCCCGTCAGTATCGGGAGCGCTTCGCGGCGGTGCTGCTCGACGAGTATCAGGACACCAACGTGGCGCAGGCTCGGCTCATGGCAGGTGTCTTCGGCGACGGTCATCCGGTGACGGCGGTCGGCGACCCCGATCAGAACATCTACGCGTGGCGAGGGGCGTCGTTGTTCAACCTGCTGGAGTTCCCGAACCAATTCCGGAAGGCCGATGGTGGCCACGCGACCAAGCTCCCCCTGTACACCAACTTCCGCTCGGGCGCCCGGATCCTGGAGGCGGCCGACGTCCTCATCGGACAGCTCCCGGCGCAGCAGCGTCCCGACCCGGACAAGCGGCTCGTCCCCTGGGAGGAGAACGGCCCGGGCGAGGTCCACGTCGCACGCATCTCGGACGAGGTGAAGGAGGCCGCATGGGTCGCGGATCGCATCGTCGCGTTGCACGAGCACGGCGCGGCGTGGTCGGACTGCGCCGTGTTGTGCCGCACCTCCAGGCTCTTCCTTTCCCTGCAGCAAGCGTTCAACGAGCGAGGGGTGCCCGCGGAGATCCTCGGGCTCGCGGGATTGCTCAAGATGCCGGAGGTCGTCGAGGTGCTCGCCTACGCGCGCGCGACGCTGGATCCTCTGGCCAGCGTCGCGCTCGGCCGGATCCTCCTGGGCCCGCGGTACCGGGTCGGATTCAAAGACCTGGCGCTCGTCGCCTCGCTGGCCAAGAACAAGAGCTACGCCCTCCGCGAGGAGGACGAGGCAGAGGGTGAATCCACCCCCTTCCTCTTCACGGAGGCGCTCGAGCACCTGGACGAGGTCGAGGGGATCTCGGAGGAGGGCCGGGCGCGCCTCGAGGAGTGCCGCCAGGAGCTGGCGGCACTCCGGGTGGAGGCTCGCCGCCCGGTGGGTGAGTTCCTCGGCGAGATCATCCGGCGGACGGGGATCCTCACCGAGCTCGACGCCCACCTGGACGTCGCGTCCGCGGCGACCGCCCGACGGAACCTCGCTGCGTTCCTCGACGAGGTGCACGCTTTCTCACCCGTCCAGGGCGAGCTGACGCTCCGGGCGTTCCTCGAGTACGTGGACGCGGTCGAGAACCTCGACAAACAGGAGTGGTCGCCGGTGCAGCCCTCGGAAGAGGACTCCGTCAAGGTGATGACGATCCATGTCGCGAAGGGCCTCGAGTTCGACCACGTCTTCGTTCCGGGCCTCGCGAACGGCCTGCTTCCCAACACGACGATCCAGCACAATCCCGCCGAGCGCGGCAAGTCGATGGACTTCGAGCTCCGTGGCGACGCCTCGTACCTCCCCCGCTACGACGGCAACCTGTCGGCGTTCAAGAAGGACCTGAAGAAGCAGGAGGAGTACGAGGAACGGCGGACGGCCTACGTGGCGATGACCCGCGCCCGCCGGACCCTGCACGTCACCGGCGCCCACTGGTACGCGGAGAACCTCCGCGCCAAGGAAGCCGGACCGTTCCTCCGCGAGCTCAAGGACTGGGTCATGGAAACCAAGCACGCCACCTGGGACCCCGGCGCCGACATCGACGAGGAGAACAACCCGATCCTCGGATACCGGGAGCGGTTCGTGCGGAACTGGCCCGGTCCCGCGCTGCCGGCCGGAACGGATGCCCTGTTCCCCGAAGGGTGGCGGCACGCCGCCGTCGTCGCGAGCGACGACGGCGGCGTGCAGGCGTCGCTCCTCGAGTCACTCGACGAGGAGGAGCGGGAGGCGTTGGTTCGGCTGACGAGCGACCGGCGTGGCCTCGCGCTCCATCTGAAGGAACGCGAAGGGGCCGAAGGGGCCGGCCAGGAGTTGGCCCCCCCACAGTCCGTGTCGGTGGGGGGAGTGATCGACTACTCGCGGTGTCCGAAACGCTTCTACTGGACGTCGGTGCGGCCGCTCCCACGTTTCTCGGGCCCGGCCGCGCGGATCGGCACGGAGATCCACAGCTGGATCGAGCGCCGCTCATCGGGCCAGGGTCAGCTCCTCGAGCTGGACGACGCCCCCGACCTCACCTCCGAAGAGCTCGCGGCGCAGCCCAGCAAGGTCGATCGGCTGCGGCAGTCCTTCCTCGCCAGCCGGTTCGCGGGGAAGGTGCCGCTGTTCGCCGAGCGAGCGTTCCTCCTGCGGATGGAGGGGTTCGCGGTGTCGGGACGGATCGACGCGGTGTTCGGCGAGTCGGTCGAGGCACCATGGGAGATCGTCGATTGGAAGACGGGGAAGCGCCCGTCAGCGGACGACCCACTCGCAGGGCTCCAGCTCGAGCTGTACGGCCTGGCATGCATCGAGGTCTGGGGCAAGCGCGCCGAGGACCTCACGCTCACCTATCTGTACCTCGCGGGCGGCGAGGAGGTCTCGCATCCGATGGGCGATCCGGAGGAGGTGCGGGCTCGCGTCTCGGAGTCGCTGCGATCGATCGGTGCCGGAGCGTTCGATCCCATCCCGGGCGCGTGGTGTCACCACTGCGATTTCCTGTCGTTCTGCGGGGCCGGCCGCGCCTGGGTAGCGAAGGAGGAGTGAGCTCTACTCGGGAGAACGAGACTCGAGGCGTTCGATCTGCTCGGAGAACCGGCGGTAGTTCGCGGCCGGGTCGTAGCCCCCGACCCTCACCCCGGGAACGGATCGCGCGACCAGGCCCGTCTCGGCAGGCACGCGGACCTGCGCGACCGCTCGGAACCACGTGAGATCGCCGGGCTGCAAGACCGATTCTCCTCGCGTGCCGGGGTAGCGGAGCGAGGGATCGTCCACCACGACGGGAACGGAGCGGAACGCCCGTTCGATCGAGGCCTTGAGATCGGCATCGTCGGACTCGACAACCACCCGGCCGTCGAGCCACGTCGCCGAGGCCACCGCGGGGAGCGGTGGCGGAGGCGGAGGCGGCGGCCCCGGCGGAGGTGGCTGCGGGGGCGCCTCAACCGGTTCGGGAGGGTGGTGGAACTCGACGCGGAGCGGGCTCACCGTGCGAGCGAACGGTCGACCCGCCGGACCATCCTCGCCAGCGACGCGAGGAGCGCCCGCGCGAGATCGGCGTCATCCTTCACCAGTTTCAGGAACGAGGCACGGGTGAGCCGAAGGAGCGACAACGGCGTCTCGGCCACCACCGAGGCGGAACGAGGGCGACCGTCGAGCAGCGAGATCTCCCCGAAGTGATCCCCGGGGATCAGCCGGTGCAGCGTCTTCCCGCCGGACACGACCTTGGCCTGCCCGGAGACGGTCACGAAGAAGGAGTCTCCCGGCTCACCTTCCTGGATGACGGTGTCACCGGCGTCGTATTCGACGGTCGACGTCAGTCCCGCGATCTTCTTGAGATGCCGCTTCGTGAGGGACTCGAACAGCGGCACCGCCGCGATGACGGCATCGAGCTTCGCCTTCGCCAACCTGACCTCCTCCGGAACGCAGCAGAGCAAGCCTAACGGGTTCGGCATCCGCGCGTGTCGGCGACCGGGGTTAGGGTCGCCGACACGAAGGAGTGGTGGCGTGAAGCGCTATGCGGACGACCCACTCCCCCTCATGTTCGATGTCCTCCCGGGACGGGAGGTCATCCGTCAGGGCGAGCCCTATCCGGATGCGTGGGTGGTTCGATACGGGGCGCTCCTGATGGAGCTGGTCGACCCCGAGGGTCACCGGCTCGCGCTCGACGTGCTGGGGCCGGGAGATCTCGTCGGCGGTCCGTCCTCGTGGACGTCGGACGCCTCGGTCCGTGCGCTCGTCACGAGCGGGCTGTTCGCGGCCGGGCCGATCGCCCTTCGCGACGGCTTGGCGCGGCGAGCCCGCCGAGCAGCGTGGCTCGCCTGCTCCGTCGCCTGGGACCGCATCGCGGACCGCCTGGCCGCCAGGCTCGAGGATCTCGCCGTTCGCTTCGGACGTCAGGTCCCGGGAGGACGATGCCTCGAGCTGCCCCTCACGCAGGAGCATCTCGCCGGGCTCACGGGGGCGACCCGCGAGAGCGTGAACCGGGCGCTCGCCGAGCTCGCGGCCACCGGTCGCGTGGAGAGGATGCGCGGACGCTACGTGATCCGTCCCGCGGTCTTCACGATCGAGGCATCCCTCTCATCCCTCGGCCTGCAGCATGGCCAGGGAGCATGAGCTGCAATAGCGCGCCTTCCCTTTGACGACGCGACCGCAGCGTTGGCATGTCCGAGGGGTCGATGAGATCCACGGACCGTCCTCCGTCTTCCCGACGCGCTCGGCCCGCCCTTCGTCGGCGAGCTTCAGCAGATGTGCCAGCACGGAGCGCGCCGCCAGCGGATGCACGTCCTTCGGGTGGTCGACATAGATCACCTCGACCATCTCCGCGATCGTCCGCGGTCCGTCGGCAAGCGCCGTCAACACCTGCGACTCCCGTTCCTCGCGATGCGCGAGGTACTCGCGGATCTTCTCTTCCGCCCGAACCACGACCGGTCCGTGGCCCGGATAGATGGTCCGCGGGCCGAGCTCCTCCATCCGCGCGAGCGATCGCAGGTACTGGACGAGATTGCCGTCCGGCGGATCGATGAAGCTGGTGCCCCGGCCCACCACCGCGTCCCCGGTGAACAGGGCGCCGCTGCCGGGTTCGAAGAACGCTACGTGATCCGAGGTGTGTCCCGGCGTGTGGATCGCCGTGAGGTCGAGCGTTCCAGCCCGCACGCGTTGGCCGGCGCGGAGCTCCTGCGCGCCGGCCAGGCGGTACGCGTACACGGGTGCCCCCACCATCTCGGCGAACGGAAGGGCGCCGGGGGCGTGATCGGGATGGTCGTGGGTGACCAGGACGGCGCCGACACGACCGGCCTCGCGCGCCACGTCGGCGAGATGCGCGGGCAGGTCGGGTCCGGGATCGATCACGATCGACGGTTCGCTTCCGACGACCCACGTGTTCGTTCCCTCCAGCGTGTAGACGCCGGGGTTCGGAGCCAGCACCCTCGTGACCGCGAGCATCAGTCCTGGAAGAAGACCGAGCGCGGCAACCGGTCGACTTCGTCTTCATCTGGTTCACGGGTGACGATCTGCAGACCGAGCAACTCCTCCGCGGAACGGCAATCGGCGAGCGCATGCATCGTGAAGTGAGTCGGCCAATAGAACAGGACCTCCTCGGATTCCCATGCCCGCAGCAAGGATCGGGGGGACGCCCACCATGCTCTCGCCGCCTCGACGCCGTCCGGGGTGGGATCCGCCGCACCGTCCATCCGGACGGCGTAGTAGCGCGCGTCGAAACGTACCGGCACCTCCACGGGCGCGATCCATCGGGCGACCTCCCGCAGGCGCTCGGCCGGAGGCGGCGCATCGTTGATCGCAGCGAGGGGGCGATCGCGATCGTCTGCGACGACGGCCTCCCGGAGCACGGCGAGCCCCACCTCCTCGGCCAGCTCCCGGATCGCGGCCGCCCGTGACGCCTCCGTCCCGTCGCCGAACCACCGCTCGGCGAGGGATGTGTCGGCCGGATCGACGGCCCCCCCGGGGAAGGCCACGTACCCGGGGAGGAACCGATGGTCAAGGGTTCGTTCGATGACGAGCACCTCCGGTCCATCCGAGCTGTCACGCACCCCGATCAGGGATGCCGCCTGGCGGATCTCCTCGCTCACGGAACCCGATGCTACTCAGGAGCCCGTACCCTGAAGTTCGTGGATGCGCGCGACGCCGTCGCGGGCGCGATCCGGGACCACGGCCCGATCACGTTCGCTGAGTACATGGAGCTCGCGCTGTTCGGTCGCGGAGGCTTCTTCGAACAACCACCCATCGGACCCGACGGCCACTTCGTCACCAGCCCCCACGTCCATCCGGTGTTCGCCGAGCTGCTCGCCGGCGCGATCGTCGATCTGCACGGCCGTCTGGCAGAACCCCGCCCCTTCCTGATGACGGAGGTGGGAGCCGGCGACGGGACGCTCGCCCGGCAGCTCGTCGAGCACCTGCGCGATCTGGACGCCGAGTACACGACCGTCGAGACGAGCCTCGGGGCTCGACGTGCGCTCGAGACGATCGAGAGCGTCCGGGTCACCGAGCGGCTGGACACCGCGCCGCAGCTGATCCTGGCGAACGAGCTCATGGACAACCTGCCGTTCCGCCGCCTCCGTGGCACGGCATCGGGGACGAAGGAGGTGTTGGTGGACCTTGATGGGGAACGGCTCGTCGAACACTTGGGCGATCCACCGCCCGGTCAGCACGTCGCCCTCGCCGACGGAGAGGAGGCCGTGCTCCCCGAAGGGGCGATCGCGTTCATCGAGGAGGTGGCCGCCCGGCTCGCCCACCCCGGCTACGCGCTCCTGATCGACTACGGCGGCGTGGGCGAGCCGGGCGGCCCGCCCCACGGCTACCGGGCTCACCGGCCCGTCGAGGATCTCCTCGACCGGCCCGGCTCGACCGACATCACCTCCGGGATCGACTTCGGTCTCATGTCCAGGCATGCCGAGTCGCAGGGGCTGATCGCCTTCCCCAGCGTCACCCAGCGCCACGCCCTCACCACGCTGGGCTTCGACCGGTGGGTCCACGAACAGCTCCGCGAGCAAGCGGAGCTCCTCGACCGCCGGGAGGGACTCGAAGCCGTGAGGGCCTGGAGCGGGCGGAGCCGCGCCTCCTTGCTCGTCGACCCGTCCGCGCTCGGCCGCCTCCGATGGCTCCTCCTCGCGACCCCGGGGCTCACCGCTCCATCCTGGGTCTGACTCGGAAGTCGTCAACTTGGTTGACGAACACGTCCGCTCCACCGCACGAAGAGCCGGTACTGCAGCCAGAGGATCGAAGCGGTGAGCGCGAGCATCACGACCGTGGTCGCCGAGGCGTATCCGTAGCGCAGGTACTCGAACGCGTTGCGGTAGGCGAACAACGGCAGGTACGTCGTCGCGTACGGAGGCGGCCCGCCTTCGGTCACGATCAGGGCCGGCGCGAACGTCACCTGGAGGCTGAGGATCGTGTCCCGAGCCACGATGAGCAGCAGGGCGGGAGCCATGAGGGGAAGGGTGACCCGGATGAACCTCCCCCACGGGCCCGCTCCACTGATCGCGGCGATCTCGAGGAGCTCCTCAGACACCTGCCTCCGGGCGACGAGCGCGATCAGGAACCCCTCGCCCAACTGGAACAACCCCATGAGCACCACGGCCCAGCGGGTCGGCGCCGGCTGGGAGAACCACGCCGGTGTAGGGAGCCCGACCGCGACCAACGCGAGGTTGAGCGGCCCGTACAGCGGATTCAGGATCCAGAGCCAGAGCAGAGCGTACGCCGCGTCCGGGATCACCGTCGGGATGAGCACGGTGACGCGGCCGGCTGCGCGGAGGCGGCCAGGGCGATGCAGGAGTAGCGCCAGTCCGAGCGCTCCCACGAGACGCAACGGCACTGCGGTCAACACGTACCACAGGGAGTTCCGGAGGGAGATCCGGAACGCGGGATCCTCGATCAACTCCCGGAAGTTGGCGAGGCCGACGAAGCGAGGTGATCGCACCAGGTCCCACTCGGCGAGCGCCATCGACAGCGACCCGACCGCCGGAAGGAGGACCAGCCCGAAGACCCCGACGACGAACGGCGCCGCCATGAGCCAGAGGACACGGCGTTCCCCGGACTCCATCAGCCTTCCGCGCGAGCGAATTGATCTCGAGTCTGCGTCGTCAGCTCCGCCGCGACCTCCACCGCCTGCCCCCCGCCGTAATAGGCCTCTTCGATCAACCCGTTGGCGGTGTCCTCGATCTCCGGCCACGTGGAGATGACGGGGACCGCCCGCAGGGACGGGATCTGATCGAGGAACACCTGGGCATGGGAGGGAAGGGCATCCGGGTCGAGGAAGGCGTCGCTCGTCGCGACCGATCGCAGCGACGGGACCGTGCGCCCAGCCTCCGAGGCGATGCGCTGACCCTCCGGTCCCAGGGCGAACTCCATGAAGCTCCAGGCGGCTTCCTTGTGGTCCGAGCCGGCGGTCATGCAGTAGGCATCCGAGTGCAGGACGGACGCCGGCGAGCCGAGCGACGGGAGGCCGGCCACGTCCCAGGCGAAGCTATCGATCGTCCGGAACGTGGGAACGACCCGTCGGGACTCCATGAGCATCCCCAGGCTGCCGTTGATGAACCGGCTCTCGAGGTCCTCCGACTCGGCTTCTTCATCCGTCGGCGTGATGCCCTGCACGCTTCGAAGATCGAAGAATCGTTGCATCGCCACCACGGCGGAGGCGTCCAGAGCGAAGCTGGTCGGCGAGGCCTCGTCATCGACAAGCGTTCCCCCGTTGGACCAGATGAACGGCGCGATCCGGATGATCTCCGGATCCACGCCGAGGCCGTAGACGTCGATCGCCCCGTCCCCATCGCCGTCGCGCGTGAGCTGCTCCGCGGCACTCACCATGTCGTCCCAGCTCCAGCCGTCCCTCGGCAGGGCGACGTCGTCGGCCTCGAAGAGATCGGCGTTGTAGTAGACGACCAGGCTCGAGACGTTCTGCGGGAGGCACATCTGCTCGCCGTCCCATCCGAAGGGCGTCATCGCGGTGTCGAAGAAGTCCTCCGATGAGAACGCATCCGAATCCCGGAGATACGGCCCGACGGGTTCCAGCGCGCCCCGGGCCGCGAACTGACCGTAGTACCGGTAGTTCATGAGGAACAGGTCGGGGGGTTCGCCCCCGGCGATCGACGTGGAGAGGCGAGCGATCAACTCATCCCGTTCTGCGAAGGGGAGAAGCTCCGCGTCGATCTCGTCCTGTGACGCGTCGAACGCACCGACGACGGCGCGATATGCCTCGATCTCCTCCGGATCGCCGGCGACCATCACGGTGATCCTCGTGTGCTGATCACCCGACTCGGCTCCGCAACCCATCGCAACCACGACGAGAACGACGACCAGGGCCGATCGAAGTCGCAGCCTTCTTCGCATCACCACCTCCTCGAGTAGACGAAACGTTGCGTGACGAATGCGACGACCAGCACGGGCGCGATCGCGAATATCGCCGCCGCCAGCATCAGTCCCTGATCGGTCGGCGGTACCTCCGCGAGCGAAGCGAGACCCAGCGGAAGCGTGAGCCAGCGCTCGTCGTAGATGTACAGGAGCGGATCCAGGAAGTTCCCCCACGAGATCATGAAGGCGACGGCCGCGGCCACCACGGCGACGTCGATCCTCATGGGCACGGCCACGTACCACCAGGTGCGGAGGGGACCGAGCCCTGCCTCCCTCGCGAGATCGAAGATCTCGCGAGGGATCGAGAAGTAGCTCCATGCGAACAGGAGCACGAGCAGAGGCGAGACGCCGATCAGTGCCGGCGCCATCAGCGGCACCGGCGTGTCCGTGAGCCCGGACAACCGGAACAGCACGAGTCGGCCCACGAGTAAGGCGGTCACCGGGATCATCGCGGCGACCAGGGTGAGGCCGACGAGGAACACCGCCGCCCTTCTCGGCAGGCGGGCGATCGCGAACCCGGCCCACGATGCGACGAGCGTTCCGGCGGGGACGGCGATCGCCGCCACGAGGAGCGAGTTGAGGGTCTGCCGGCGGACGAAGGACCCTCCGGCGAGCTCCCCGTAGTTCGAGAGATCTGCTCCATCGGGATACAGCTCGATCGTGGTCGGTGGCGGCGTCCCCATCGGCCTGAGCGACCCGAGGAACGCGAGCACCAACGGCGCGAGGAAGGCGGCCATGACCAGCACCACCCCAACGGTCGAGATCCCCGATCGACGTCGATCTCGGACGGTCGGCCCCCCCATCAACGGCAGCGTACCTTCGCGCCCACCCAGTTCCGGGGTGGCGCGACGTCCGGTGACGAGGCTACGATTCACCATCCTTCAAACCGCTGGCGCTGGCCGGGTCGCCCGGCCGTTGGGAGGGAACGATGCACGCAAGGACCGTGTCGGGTCTCATCACCGTGTTCGCGATGATCGTCGTGGCATCCGCCGTGACCCTGGCCGTGACGGCGCCGACCGTCCTGCGAGGTCCGGCTCGCGCTCCCGGCGGCGCCGAGGAGCGGTTGGAGCAACAGGTCACCACGCAGCTCCGGCTGGACGCCCTGCGCGCGGCGAAGGCCAACGGCTCGTTCGGCCGACGCGAGCGAGTTGTCCTGGCGGCTGCACCTGGATGGGCGGGCGAGCAGCTCATGAACGTCGCAACCGACGACTGGGAGCCGGCGATCGCGGCCGACCCGAACGCCCCGTTCGTCTACATGCTCACGACCCGGTACGCGCCGAAGCCGTGCCCGGGCAACTGCCCGTCGCCGTGGATGGCGCTCGAGATCTCATCGGACGGTGGGGCCACGTGGAGCAACGGTGTCCCCCTCTGCGCATGCAAGGGCTCGGGACAGTTCGACCCGATCATCGAGGTCGTCCCCAGCACAGGACACGTCTACGCCCTCTACATGAACGGCTACAACGTCGTGTTCACGAAGTCCACGAACCACGGGCAGACGTGGTCCACACCGGTTCCCACGTACGGCAAGGTCTCGTGGAACGACAAGCCCGTGCTCGCGATGAGCGATGACGGCCAGCACGTCTACGTGTCGTGGAACGGCCCGAACGCCGGTGACCCGTTCGTGGCTCAGTCCCACAACGCGGGAGCGACATGGACCCAGACGAAGCTGGTCGACGGGCCGAGGTACTTCTACGCCTACGACGCGGACGTGCTACCCAGCGGCACGGTCGTGTTCTCGGAGAGCAGCATCCTCTACGGCGGTCAGGGCTCGTCGCCGGAGGGCCAGGTGCAGTTCCACGCGTTCGTCTCCACGAACCAGGGAGCCTCCTGGCAGAACGTCCTCGTCGACTCCGTGGAGCTCGGCGAATCGTGCGTCGCGGCGGGCTGCTACTCCGACTTCTACATGGGACACAGCGGCGTGTCGGCCGACGCATCGGGCAACCTCGTGATGGTCTACGACGGTGCCACGACGCCGGGAGGCAGGCAGCTGAGCTTCTCGCGGACCTCCACGAACGGTGGGGTCACGTGGTCGGCTCGGACGACGCTCTCGACGATCGGCGAGCAGTCCACCGGGCCCGTGGTTGAGTCACGAGGCGCCGGGGACGTGCGCGTGTGGTACGCGCAGACGAACGGTGGGAACCACGATGCCTGGAACATCTGGTACCGGAGCTCCACGGACGGAGGGGTGACCTGGGCGGCGCCGGTCAACATCTCCGACGCGACCTCGGGTGCCGGCTACAAGACGGCCGCCGGGTTCCAGGAGTTCTACGGCGACTACGGCGAGATCGCCATCACGAATGCCGGGAAGACGATCGGTGTCTGGGGCGAGGCCTTCAGCTACACAGGTCCGGGAGGGACCTGGTTCAACCGGCAGACCTAGAGCGCTCCGAAGCCCAGTCCGAGAACTCCTCGTTCACGGCGATCTCGTCGGGCTCCTCGACCTCTGCGAGCCGACGGAGCTCGGCGGCGGCGGCGACCGCTGCTTTCTCGGCGGCCGCCTGGTCGCGGAGCATCTGCGCGTATTCGGCCTGCGGGATGTACACGGGCGTGGGGTAGTTCGAGTTGAGCGGCGGCGGTTCGGGTCTGGTCCTCTTGGGAGGTCCGTTGGAGGCTTCGGGAGCGCCGATCGGCACCTCGACGAGCTCGGAGGTTCGATCGCGCCGGGAGCGCCGACCCGATCGGCGTGACTCCGTGGGTTCGATCTCGGGTGCGTGCTCCTGTACGACGGTGCCTTCCGGCGTGAGGCGAACCGCCTTCAGGGCGGCGCGCAACGCCTTCCGCTCACCACGCTGCTCTTTCCGTGTCGCATCCTCGGGCAGCGGATCGGGCGCGCGGGGTGCCGAGACCTTTTCGGGATGGGGTGCCGAGACCTTTTCGGGATCGGATGCCGAGACCTGTTCGGGCGGGGCCGAGATCTGTTCGGGTTCAGGCCTTCCCTCCGGCGTGAGCCGAACGGCCTTCAACGCTTGACGCAGTTCCTTCCGCTCGCTCCGCTGCTCTTTCCTCGTGGGCTGGCTCGATCGTCGATCGGCAGCCGGGAGCACCGGCACCGCGGGCTTCGGGAGTTCTCCTCCCACGGCGCGCTCCTGGAGTCGATTCAGCTGATCGGCGGCGGAGAGCTCCTGCCCCTCGTCGCCGTACGGATCGAGCTCCGCGGGATCGAGGGTTCCGGGAAGGGTGATGCGCTGTTCGTCCTGAAGGACGAGGAGGATCCGTGCCTCGTTGTGGCTCCGCTCGCCCATGAAGCCGCTGACCAGATCCCAACCGAACTTCTTCGTCCGAACCACGCTGACGATGGAGACGGCCTCACGGGTGAACAGGAGGCCCGGTTTCGTCATGCGGAACACGAACAGGGTGGCCCCGAGCATGACGAGGGCGCCGGCGGCGCGCATCGGAGTCGACATCGGGGCGAGGAGGAACATCAGGGCGAGACCCATCGGGACCAGTGCGTAGAGCTGCGATTCCAGGCGCCAGCCACGGGCCCAGACTTCGAGCGATCCGTCATCCGCGATGCGGGTGCGGAACGAGCCAACCTGTTCGGTCTCGGTATTCATCCCCGGCTAGGTATCGGCCGGAAGGCGACCCGGGTTGAGCGCGGCGGAGGCTATCTGTCGACGTCGCCGACCACGAAGAAGATCGAGCCGAGGATCGCGATGAGATCCGGGACCAGCGTTCCGGGAAGCATGGCGGGGATCACGCTCACGTTGGAGAACGAAGCCGTCCGCATCTTGAGCCGATAGGGCTGCTTCTTGCCGTCGCCGACGACGTAATAGCCCATCAGGCCGAGGGGATTCTCGGTCCGGACGTAGATCTCACCCTCCATCTTCAGGGTCTTCGGAAGCTTCGGCGCCCGGAACTCACCCGGTGGAAGTCGGTCCATGCACTGCTCGATGATGTTGCAGGACTGCTTCATGCGCTCGATCAGGACCCACAGTCGGTCGTAGCAGTCCCCCTTCAGCCCCACCGGTACCTCGAACTCGACCTCGCCGTACTTCTCGTAGGGCTCGTCCTTCCGAGGATCCATCGCCACGCCGCTCGCCTGGAGCACCGGGCCGGACGTTCCGTAGGCGATGGCCATCTCGGCCGGGAGGAGTCCGACGTCTCGGGTGCGGGCGTAGATGATCTCGTTGCCCATGATCAGGGTCTCGAACTCGCCGATCCGCTTCCGCGTTTCGGCGAGCACTTCTGCCGAGCGCTTCAGGAAGCCGCGGGGGAGGTCGTCCTTCAACCCACCGACCCGGCAGTAGGAATGATGCATCCTCGCCCCGGTGGCGGACTCCATCAGATCCTGGATCATCTCGCGCTCGCGGAACGCGTAGAAGATCGGGGTCATCGCACCGAGCTCGAGCGGGTACGAGCCGCTGAACATCAGGTGGCTCAGGATCCTGTTCCACTCGGCGAACATCGTCCGGATCCACTGTGCCCGCTCGGGCACCTCGATCCCCGCGAGCCGCTCGACCGCGATCGTCCAACCCAGCTCGTTGTTGAAGGCGCTGATCCAGTCGTGCCGGTTCATCAGGACGAGGACCTGACGCACGTCGCGATACTCCGCCAGCTTCTCGGCGGCGCGGTGCATGTACCCGATGACCGGTTCCGCCCTGGTGATCACCTCGCCGTCGAGCTCGAGGATCACTCGAAGAACCCCATGCGTCGAGGGATGCTGGGGGCCGATGTTGAGGATCATCTCCTCGGTGGAGAACTCCCCGCTGGGAAGCACCTCGACGTCGAGCCCGCCCCCCCGGATCATCGAGGCGACCTGGGAGCTCTCGAACGCGGCCTGCTCGCGGATGTCCATCCGCGCGTCATCCTAGCGGAGGCGCATCCGAACCATTCCCCGCACCCCTCGCGCCTCGATCGGAGGCGCCGCGGTCGAGGCGATAGGCTCCCGGACGATGGCCGTCGACATCCGCCGGAAGGTTCCCTCGGTGGACGCGCTCCTGCGCTCCGACCCAGCGCGGAGGGCCGCCTCCTCGCTCGGGCGTCCTCTCTTGAAGCGAACGCTCGAGGAGGTGCTCGACGAAGTGCGGGCCGCGGCGGCACTCGGCGAGGATCCCCCGTCCGAAGAGATCCTGTTGGCCAGAGCGCTCGGCCGTGCCTCGCTTGCGGCGCAGGGGATGGTGCCCGTCATCAACGCCACCGGTGTCATCCTGCACACGAATCTGGGGCGGGCGCCGCTCCCCGAGCGGGCCGCGAGGGCAGCCGCGCGCGCCGCCCGCAACTACACCGATATCGAGGTCGATCGGGAGACCGGCCGCCGCGGCAAGCGCGGTCGCCACGCCGAGATCCTGCTCACGGCGCTCACCGGGGCGGAGGCGGCGATGGTCGTGAACAACTGCGCCGCTGCGCTCCTCCTCGCTATGGCCACGCTCTCCAAAGGGAAGCAGGTCCTCGTCTCTCGTGGCGAGCTGATCGAGATCGGAGGAGAGTTCAGGATCCCCGACATCCTCGCGGCCTCGGGGGCTCGCCTCGCCGAGGTGGGCACGACCAACCGGACGAGGATCGGCGACTACCGCGCGGCGGCCACGGAGAAGACCGGCCTGATCCTCAAGGTGCATCCTTCCAACTACCGCATGGTGGGCTTCACGGCGGTGACGTCGGCCACGGATCTCTCGGGGCTCGCCCGCAAGCTCGGGGTCCCGTTCCTGTACGACGTCGGATCGGGGCTGCTGCATCACGGACACGGTCATCCTGGCGACGAGCCGAGCGTCTCGGACGCCCTGGACCAGGGAGCGGATCTCGTCACGTTCTCGGCGGACAAGCTGCTCGGCGGACCCCAAGCCGGCATCGTCGTCGGACGGGCCGATCTCGTGGACCGATTGCGCCGCCACCCGATCGCCCGAGCCGTCCGGATCGGGAGGATGCAGATGGCGGCACTCGAGCAGGTCCTCGCGATCATCGCCACCGGACGGGACGCGGAGATCCCCGTCTTCCGCATGCTCCGCGACTCCCCCGAGACGGTCCGGAGCAGAGCCCAGACCCTGTCCCAGACGATCGGCGGCGAGCTCGAGGGTGCGCGGGTGGTGCGTTGCGAGTCGGCGGTCGGAGGGGGTTCGATGCCGGGGACGGCATTGCCGTCGTGGGGTGTTCGGATCCAGGTGCCCGACGCACCCGCATTCGCTGCCCGCCTGCGCACGGGGACCCCGGCCGCGTTCTCACGCGTCGAGGATCGGTTCATCCTGCTGGACTGCAGAACGGTGACCGACGAGCAGCTCCCTCACCTCGCACGAGCGGTGCACTACGCGCTCGAAGGCGACGAGGAGCACGGCCACGACGTCCATGGCGACGACCGGGACCAGGGTCCGAGCGACACGGACTCCGCGGACCACGACCTCAACAGCTAGATGACGGAGCTCCGCGTCGTGGCCACGGCCGGTCACGTCGACCACGGCAAGTCTTCGCTGATCGTGCGACTCACCGGCATGGATCCGGACCGGTGGGAGGAGGAGAAGCGGCGAGGGCTCACGATCGACCTCGGCTACGCGTGGGGCGAGCTCCCGTCCGGGCGCGAGGTCGGTTTCGTGGACGTGCCCGGACACGAACGGTTCATCGCCAACATGCTCGCGGGCGTCGGGCCCGTTCGACTGGTCCTGTTCGTCGTCGCCGCCAACGAGGGGTGGCGTCAACAGTCGGAGGAGCATCTCGCGATCCTGGACGTCCTCGGCGTCGCCGGAGGTGTGGTCGCGCTGACGAAGCGCGATCTCGTCGATGAGGACGGACTCGACCTCGCGGAGGAAGAGATCCGAGAACGGCTCGACGGCACGGCCCTGTCCGGTGCCCGGATCGTCCGCGTCTCGGCCGCGACCGACGAGGGTCTCGAGGATCTCCGGACGGCCCTCGACGAGCTGCTGGCCGGCGCGCCGGCTCCGCAGGAGGAGCGGGCCCGCTTGTTCGTGGACCGCGTGTTCACCATCTCGGGTGCCGGCACGGTCGTCACCGGCACCTTGGGGGGTGATGGCCTCGCCGTGGGCGACGAGGTGGAGCTCTATCCGCACGGACGGACGGCGCGGATCCGTTCGCTCCAGACGCACAAGCGGACCGAGGACCGAGCCGATCCGGTGAGCCGGGTCGCCGCGAACCTGGCGGGGACCTCACGCGCCGATCTCGTGCGGGGCGACGTGCTGGGAAAGCCCGGCGCCTGGAGGCCCACGACCGTCTTCGAAGGGGTCCTGCGCCCGGTCCGGGGCCTCCCGCATCCGATCACCGGTCGAGGCGCGTACAAGGTCTACGCCGGCGCGGCGGAGGCGGATGCCCGACTCCGGATCTTCGGGAGCACCCGGATCGAGGCCGGACAGGAGGCCTTCGTGCGGATGACGACGACGCGCCCGCTGGTGCTCGACGTCTTCGACCGCTTCGTCCTGCGCGAATCCGGCCGGCAGGAAACCGTCGGCGGCGGCTCCGTGTTGGATCCGGCGCCACCGCGGCGCGCCGGGCCATCCCCCGACGTTCGCCTCGCCCGGCGCGCCGCGGCGGCGCGCGACGACCTCCCGGCGATCCTCGCCGACGAGCGGGGCGCGGTCCGCGTCTCGGACGCGCTCGCGCTCACCGGCTCGAGCGCGGGCGTCCCACACGCCGGCGAATGGTTGCTGCGCGACGGGCTCCTGGAGGCGGCCGGCACCGCTCTCGTCGCGCACGTCGATGCTTTCCTCCGGGCACACCCGTTGGAGGAGGGCGAACCGCTCGCGTCGGCTCGCCGCGCGATCGCGGACTCGCTGAGGCCCGTGACGAGCCCGCCGGATGCTCGTCTGCCGGACACCGGACTGCCGGAGGCGGTCCTCGACCGGCTCGCCGCGGATGGAGTCGTCACCCGCACGAGCTCGTCGGTCGCGCTGCCCACGCACCGGCCCGCCGACCGCCAGCAAGACCCGCTCGTCCAAGAGGTGGTAGCGGCGATCTCATCCGAACCGGCGCAGCCTCCCACCGTGAAGGACCTCGTGTCCCGAGGGATCGGTCGCGACGCGATCGACGCGGCCGGCAGAGCCGGCCTCGTCGTTCGCGTCGCCCCCGATCTCGTCTTCACGCCGGCGCTCATCGAACGAGCGGAGGAGGTCGTCGCGGCGGCCGGCGACGCCGGCATCACGGTGAGTGCATTCCGCGAAGCCCTCGGGACCAGCCGGAAGTACGCCTTGCCGATCCTGGAGTGGTTCGACCTGAAAGGGGTCACCCGCCGCGAGGGCGACCTTCGGTTTCCGAGGTCCGGTCCCTCGTCCGGTTCGTGACGACCGGTTCGTTCTACTCCGAGACCTCAGCCGTCACCGTGACCTCGATGCTCGCCCCGAACGGCAACGACGCCACCCCGACCGCCGCCCTGGCGTGCCGTCCGTTCGGCCCCAACGCCGCGATCAAAGCATCGCTGGCCCCGTTCGCCACCCTCGGGTGTTCGACGAACTCCGCGTCCGCCGCGACGTACACGGTCAGCTGGAGGATCCGCGTCAGCCGATCGAGGCTTCCCCCCAGGTGGCTCCGGATCGCCGACAACGATTGGAGCGCCGCTCGAGCGGCCGCCTCCTGTCCCTTCTCGACGGAGACGTGTACGCCGAGCTTGCCCGGGTGCAGCAGTTGACCGTCGACCATCGCGACCTGCCCCGCGACGAACACCAGCGACCCGGTCTGCGTCACAGGAACGTAGCTGGCAACGGGCTCGGGGGACGGGGGGAGCTCGAGACCGAGCTCCTCGAGGCGGTGAAGCACAGCCGCGTCGTCCACGGGCCGCATCCTCTCAGACGAGACCGCCGAGACGAAGCGAGAGACGCCCATCGGGCATCCCGATGAGATGAATCGTGCTCAGCTGGCTTCGAGCGCCTGCCGTTTCAAGACCGCCCGTCGCTCCGTCTCGTTCAGGCCTCCCCACACCCCGTGGGTCTCCCGCGTGACCAACGCGAACTCGAGACAGAGCTGCCGAACGGGGCAGACGGCGCAGATGCGCTTCGCGACGGCCTCTCGAGCAAGCTTCTCCTGGCGCTTCTCGAAGTAGCTCGGGGCGAAGTAGTACGCCGAGTCCTCACCGCGGCACGCGGCGAGTCGCTGCCAACCGGGCAACCCTTCGTCGAACGGCATCTACCCGGTTGTTCGCAGGAAAACGGACTTGGGATTCCTCCTTCGCCCCGAGGATCCGTCCGCAACAGGTTCTCCAGAACTCCCCGGGACCGTTACGCGCCAGCGTGTTCCGAAGGACCGAAGGGCTCCGCCTCGACCTGCAGGATCAGCCCGTCCACGCCTCGGACGCGGATCGACGTGCCGGCGTCTATCGGGTCCCCGCTCGTCCGCCCGCGCCAGAGCGCGCCCTTGACGAACACAGGCCCGTCCGGTGCGAGCCGCCCTCTGGCCTCTCCTACCAACCCGATCAGTCCGCGCTGGGTGCCCACGATCCTGTCGCGAGATTGGATCGCCACGGTGAGCGCGAACCCGTAGAACAGGAGACTGGCGACGATCGCGCCACCGATGAGCCATGGACTGATCCGGATCGAGGCGTCCACACCGGTCCACGCCAGGATCGATCCCGCACCGAACGCGGCCAACCCCACCCACGTCGGCCACGACAGGCTCCGGAGCCGAACGTCGAGCATCAAGAGCCCGATCCCGAGCAGGAGCAGGCCGAACCCGGGCCAGAACGGGACCGCCACCGTGAGCCCGTAGGCGGCGAGCGCGACGAGCGCGAGGCCGCTGAACCCCGCGAACCCGAAACCCGGTTGCGTGAGCTCGAAGGCGAGTGCCGCCAGCCCGAGCACGAGCAGGAAGTAGACCATCGAGGGAGTGGCGACCGCGTGCAGCACGCGGGTGACCAGTCCGGGCTCCTCGAAGCGGATCTCGACGGTTCGCTCGCTCGCCTCCGCCTCCGTCGTGGCGACCCGGGTGGCCAGCTCGACCTCTCCACCCGGCGTGTGGACGGTCTTCCCGTCCACCGCAGCCAGCAGCTCGGGGATCGTGTAGGCGAACACGTCGGCGATCCCGGCGTCCAGCGCGTCCTGGGCGGTGAGCGCCCTCCCCACGTCGCTCAGGTCCGCCTCGCGCCCGCGCAGCTCCAGCCAACCCTCGATCCTCGCGGTGAGCCCCTCGGGATCTCGGTCGGGATGCAAGACGTCCACCGGCAGGAGCGGGCCGGTCTGCGAACCGGGCGAGACGCCGGCGAGAGACGAGGCGAGCATCAACAGGAGTCCCGCGCCGCTCGCTTTCGCCGGCACGGGACCCACCCACGTCAACACCGGCACCTCGAGACGTGCGACGCGCTCGGCCAGGACGATCCCGTCCTGGCCGAGCGCGCCGGGCGTATCGATCTCCAGGACCACGACGGCACCCGCTCGTTCCGCCTCGGAGAGTCGGTCCTCCACGTAGCCGCGGAGCGGGCGATCGATCGGCCCGTCGACCTCGATCACGTGCACCTTCGTCGTCTCGGGAGACGCCCCTCCTGCCTGCGAGCCGGTCGCCACGATCGCGAGGACCATGAGGACGACGAGCGCGGGTCGAGGGAGGGGACGCATGGAGGGCGCATCGTATCGAGCAAGGAGCCGCGCGATCCGGCGTATCCTGGTCGGTACCCCATGAGCGTGGATACTGGTCGCCGTCCGGCGGGACCCCCGCCACCGGGGGGCCGTCCGAGCCCCCCGCCGCGCCGCGACCCCAGATCCGTGCGGGACCGGATCTCCTTCAAGCCGATCGCGGCGCTGCTGCTCGTCCCGGTCATCCTGGCGACCGCGGTCCTCACGGCGGCGGTCCTCGCGCCTCCGTTCGCGGTCGCCGGGTTCGGGCTGAACGAGATCCGCTCGCGGCTCGACGCCCTCGGGTCGGACTTCACCCGGATCCCGAGGTTCCCCGAGCGCTCCACGATCTATGCGGCGGACGGCTCCGTCCTCACCCGGGTCTACCTCGACAATCGCGAGATCGTGCCCCTCAACGCGATCTCTCCGGTCGCTCGGCAGGCGGTGCTCGCGATCGAGGACTCCGACTTCTTCGCGCACGGCGCCTTGGATTGGTCGTCGCTGTTCCGGGCGTTGATCGAGAACGCGCGAGCGGGAGAGGTCGTCCAAGGAGGCTCGACCATCACGCAGCAGCTCGTCGGCAGCACCCTCGGGCTGAACCGATTCGACCAGAGCATCGAGGGGAAGCTGCAGGAGCTGGCGCTCGCGATCCGCGTGGAGCAGAAGTACTCGAAGGCGCGGATCTTCGAGCTGTACCTCAACCAGGTCTACATGGGGAACGGCGTCTACGGGTTCGGGACGGCCTCCGAGTTCTACTTCCGCAAGCCGCCTCGCCAACTCACCCAGCTCGAGGGAGCCACGCTCGCGGGGATGATCCGGGCGCCCGAGTACTACGACCCGCTCGACCGGCCGAAGAAGATGTTGCTCCGCCGCAACGACGTCCTCAACCGGATGCAAGCGCTCGGTTGGATCACGGAGGAACGGAACGAACGACTCAAGGCGAAGAAGCTCAAGCTCCCCGAAAGCGCCGGGAAGGTGCTCCGACGGCATCCTCCGTTCTTCGTCAAGTTCCTGACCGAACAGATCATCGAGAACAGCTCGGGAGAGTTCGAGGCTCTCGGCCGCACCGAGAAGGCGCGCCGGCGCGAGCTGTATGAGGGTGGCCTCGACATCCACACGACGCTCGAGCCCGGGTGGCAGCGCTGGGCCCAGGACGCGGCGCGTCAGCCGCTCCGTGTGCCCATCTACCCTCCCTCCGGAGCGCCCGCTCCCGATGTCTCGATCGTCACGATCGACAACAGCTCCGGTGCGGTGAAGGTGATCCTGTCCGGGAGGAACTACCGGGAGGACGAGCTCGACCTGGCGACGACGGGCCACCAGCCCGGATCGGCGTTCAAGCCATTCGTCCTCGCGGGCGCGTTCCAGCGGGGGATCCCACCGACGCAGACGTACTCGAGCTCCTCGCCGTGGTGCTCACCGCTCTGGGACGACGACGATCATTGCGTGGAGAACGCCGAGGGCAGCGGTCGAGGCACCGTCGACCTCTGGACCGCGACCGCAAACTCGATCAACGTCGTGTTCGCGCAGCTCATCTTCGACGTCGGGGCGAGCGTCGTCGCGGATATCGCGGAGCGGATGGTCGGCATGGATCCCCGCACGGAAGGGCTGGACCCCGTTCCGGCACTCGCGACCGGCTCCGTGGCCATCTCGCCCCTCGACATGGCGAGCGGCTATCAGACGATCGCGAACGACGGGAATCATTGCGAGCCGTACACCGTCCGATCGATCGAGCGCGACGGGAAGGTGCTGCTCTCCCACGAACGCACGTGCGACCCCATCTTGAAGGCGGGCGACGCACACCTGATCACGGCGATGCTCGAGGCCGTTCCCGTCTCGGGGACGGCGGCGAGCGCCTTCGGCGGCTGGGGCAGCCACCCCGTCGCAGGCAAGACGGGGACGGCCCAGGAGAACACGAACGTGTGGTTCGGCGGCTACACGAGGCAGTACACGACCGTCGTCTGGGTGGGCTCGCCCGGGAACCCCTATCCGATGGGACACGTCTTCGGCGGCACGGTCGCCGCGCCGATCTGGGTGGACTACATGTCGCGGATCATGCGGGGTCTGCCCGCCGTCGGGTTCCCCGATCCCCCCAAGCCCCCGGAGGGCCCCGTGCCGAGCGTCATCGGGTTGAAGAAGAACCCGGCGAAGGAGATCCTCTCCGAGGCGGGATTCCGCGTGTCCGTCTCGATCGCGGACTCCACGGCGCCCAAGGGGCAGGTCTTCAGTCAATCGCCGGGTGGCGGGACCGTGACGGAGCTCGGCACGATGGTGACGATCCAGGTCTCGACGGGGGTGCCGCCCCACGTCGCGATGCCCCGCGTCGTCGGCCTGCGCGGCTTCAACGGCAAGCTCGCCCTCCAGGCCTTGGGGCTCGAGGTCAACACGGTGCTGGTCGAAACGGAGGATCCCGCCAAGGTCGGATACGTCATCGCCCAGGATCCCCACAAGGGGACCACGGTGCTCGAGGGATCCGCCGTCACGATCTTTGTCGGCGCGGAGCCCAAGGGCAACGGTGGTGGTGGCGGTGGGAACGACGGAGGCGGAGGCGACGGTGGTGGAGGCGGAGGCGGAGGCGGAGGCTGATCTAGCCCGCGGACTCCCGTAGACGTCCTCGCACTTTCTCCTGCACCACCCTGCCGTCGACGCGACCTTTCGCCTTGCCCATGACCACGCTCATGACGGCGCCCATCTCTTTCTCGGAGATCGCGCCGGTCGACGTGAAGGCCTCTTCCACCAGCGCGTCGACCTCGTCCTCGCTCAGCTGCGTCGGCGCGTAGCTGGAGATGGCATCCCGTTCGGCTCGCTCCTTCTCGACCAATTCGTGGCGACCGGCACCCTCGAATGCCTCGATCGACTCGGCGCGCTTCTTCATCTCTTTCGACGCCACGTCGCGTACCTCATCGTCGGAGAGCTCGTGACGGAGCTCCTTCTCCTTGTTCGTCACGGCGGCGGAAAGCATCCGGAGGGCGCCGAGCCGGACCTTCTCGCCGGCGCGCAACGCATCCTTCATCTCGCCGGCGAGTCGTTCCTTCAGCGTCGGGTCGCTCATTACACTCCCCCCGTGCTTCCCGTGGTCCTGACGATCGCCGCCCTGGGCGTCGCCTGCGTGGCGTACGGGATCTTCATCGAACGGTTCCGGTACCGGGTGGTCCGGCATCGACTCGACATCCTACCGGCGGCCGCCGAGCCCCTCGTCGTCCTGCACCTGTCCGACCTGCATTTCGTACGTCGCGATCCGAGGAAGACCCGGTTCCTCGGTTCGCTGCCGACGCCGGACGTCACGGTCGTGACGGGCGACTTCCTCGCCGAACCCGAGGCGGTCGCGACCGCGGTCGAGGCGGTGCGGCCGGTCCGCGGCCGGCTCGCGTCCTGGTTCGTCCTCGGCTCGAACGACTATTTCGTCCCGCGGCCCCTGAACTACATCACCTACTTCTTGAGGCGCCGGCGCCGGCGCCGGCATACCCGTCCTGGTCGCGCCCCCGAGCTCGTGCGCGAGCTCGTCGCCGACGGGTGGGCAGACCTCAGCAACGTCCGCCGTGACGTGTCGCTCGGCTGGCTCGAGGTCGAGCTGCTGGGCTTGGACGATGCTCATATCCGCCGCCACGACCTTCGTGTGGCTCCGCGGCGATCCGAGGATCGGTTCGGCTTCGCCGTGATGCACTCACCCGACTCCGCGCCGGAAGCGGCAGCGCTCGGCTACCGATTGATCGTCGCCGGGCACACCCATGGTGGGCAAGTGCAGCTCCCCTTCGTCGGTGCGCTCGTCACCAACTCCACGATGCCGCGCAGACTCGTCTCCGGCCTCATACGGATGGGAACCGCCGTGCTCCACACTTCGCAAGGTTTGGGCACCAGCAAATACGCGCCGTTCCGGTTCTTGTGCCTGCCGGAAGCGACGTATCTCGAACTTCGTCCTGCGGCTCCTCCTCGCACGACGCGCTAGACTGACGCGGACGGGACGTGGCGCAGTTTGGTAGCGCGCAGCGTTCGGGACGCTGAGGTCGCGGGTTCAAGTCCCGCCGTCCCGACACCGATACTCGAGAGGCGAGCCGAAAACGGCTCGCCTCTCATTTCGTTGAGGAGCAACACCGGAGGTTTGACGACCTACGGTAGCCCCGGTAGCCTCGGGCGACGGCTCCGGAGACGGAGCCAATTCCATTGTTCGGACATAGGAGCTCATGACCGGGACGCGAACGCGGATCACACGGCTCGTCGTAGCCGTGCTCTTTGCGCTCCCCGTCCTCCTCTCCGTACTCAGCCTCTCCTCCCTCGCGGCACCGTCCGCACGCGAGGTCGAAGCGGCCAAACAGAGGCTCGGCGGCCTTCAGCACGACTTCGAAGTACTCGCCGAGCAATACAACGACGCGAAGTACCGACTCTCCCTCACCGAGCGGAAGCTCGCGGAATCGCGGAACCAGCGAGAGTCCGCGGAACGACAGGCTCGCGTCGCCGAGGAGCGCCTCGCGGACCGGGCCGTGCAGGCCTACCTCGGGACCGGATCGCAGGTCGACGGCCTGTTGGGCGCAGAGAGCGTCGGCGAGTTCTCGGACCGGCTCGAGTTCATGGGGGCCGTCGCAGAAGGCGACGCCCAGATCGCTCGCCAGGCGCTGAACGCGCGGCAGCAGGCGGACTGGGCTGCCGATCGCTTCGCGGAGACTGCGGCCGAGCGTCAGCGGCAGGTCACCTCGATCGAGAACCAGCTGGATCGACTCGACTCGATGATCGACGAGCAGGCATCCCTCTACGAGGAGTTGAACCAGGATCGGCAGGAGTATCTGGCATTCGTGGAGGCGCAGCGCGCGGCCCTCGAACAGGCCCGCCAACAGGCTTCTCAGGACACACCGCCCGACACGACCGGCGACACGGGTGGGTCCTACGGCGGCTATACCCCGCCGGTCAATGCGTCGGCGGCTCAGATCGCCGTGTCCGCCGCGCTGTCGGTGCAGGGCACGCAGTACGTCTGGGGCTCCGCCGACCCGAGCGTGGGCTTCGACTGCTCGGGTCTCACCTCGTGGGCGTGGGCTCAGGCGGGCGTCTCCATCCCCCACTCGTCGGCCGCGCAGTACTCGGCGTTGCCCCACGTGCCGCTCGGGAGCGTCCAGGCAGGGGACCTGATCTTCTACTACAGCCCCATCAGCCACGTGGCGCTCTACATCGGCGGCGGCCAGATCGTTCACGCTCGCCACCCCGGCCCCGGCGGTCAGGTGCAGGTCCAGTCGATGTACGGCTACGACAACCCGGTCGGCGCGGCCCGCCCAGGCTAGCCCAGATCCGACAGCCGTAGCTCGGCCTGCTGTACCAGCGCCTCGTTGTCGATCGCGCGAGCCGCCTCGAGGGCCTGTGTCAGGAGATCCTTCGCCTGCTTTCGACGAGCGTCGCTCTTCTCGGCGGTCGCGTACTTCAGCTTCTCGTCGGCTTTCACGATCAGCTCGAAGATCTCGTTCGGCTGTGTCGGGAGGCTTTCACGTTCGGTCATGCGTGCATCTTCTCTCAGCGGGTCCGGGCCTGCTCGAGCAGGTCGAGGAGGTCGCGCGGCACGACGCTCCCCTTGATCCTCGCGGTCACAAGAACGGGGACGAGCGGCATCGATGAACGAAGGGTGAAGGAGTCGGGAAGGTTGCCGGGAACCCCTGACGACGTTTCGGAGTCCGAAGGACACTACGACCGAGGAGGACGCCGATGGACTCGAACGACGTCAGCAGCGTGGATGCGATCGCGAAGGTCTTCTCGGATCCCTCAGCCGTGTGGACCCTCGATGAAGTGGCCGGTCGATTCGGCATGTCGCTCGGCGATGCCATCAGGGTGATGTCGGATCTCGAGGCGATAGACGTCGTTCGCCGGATCGGCGATGAGTACGTGCCGGGGGTCGGGACCGCGACCGCTTCCTAGGCGGTCGACGCGTCCGCGAGGGCCTCGGCTTCCGCTTCGATCGCCTGGCGATCCTCCAACTTCTCCAGCCAGGCGCTCGGAAGAGCGTCATGACCGTGGAGCGATCCGAGGAGCGCCCCCGTCACCGCCGCGTTCGTGTCGGTGTCGCCGCCGAGGGATACGACGTACCGAAGGCCCTCCTCGAAGGAGGGCCCATCGGCGGCGATCTGGAGCCCGATCCCTGCGGTGAACAGCGTGAAGCCCATATCCGGCCCGTCGATCGGCCGGGCGTGACCTGCCTCGGCAACCAGGTACTCGAGCTCCTCTCCTCCCTCCTTCTGGATCACCGCCTCCACCGCTCGCTCGACCGCCTCGCGGTGACCCTCGCCTCGGACGAGTGCCGCAACGGCGAGCGTCACCGCCAGGCACGCCGTCCGGCATCGCTCGTCCCAGTGGGTGATCGCCGAGAGCGCAGGTGCCTCCTCGAAGAGGAGGTCGGGGCGCGTCGCTCGGAAGGCCCCGAGCGGCGCGCAGTACATCACCGAGCCGTTCCCCGCCGACACTTCTGGCCCTCGCTGCTCCCATAGCTGACGGGCCGCCAGCTCCACGAGAACACCCGTCCGATCCGCTCGTTCAAGGACCCTCCGAGTGAGGTTGCCGATCCCGGCTGGTTGCGAGCGGTACCACTCGACATGTCGGTCCGCGAGATCGACGGTGTCAACGTCACCTGCGTGCACCAACGATCGGATCAGATTCCGAGCCATCCCCGTGTCATCCGTGGTCGTGCCGGGCGGGTAGTCATGCCATGGCAACTCGAACGCGGGCAGAGGATCGGGGACATCCTCGCGCCTACGGAACTCGAAGGGAGCGCCGAGCGCGTCGCCGAGCGCGAGCCCAAGAACGCAGCCCACCACCCGTTCCCGCAGGTCATCCACCGGTTCGGAGCCTACTGACACGGCCCACGACAGGGGCCTCTGGTAGCCTGACTGGCCTCGATGGACAAGATCGGACCCAAGCACCGCATGTGCAGACGTGTGGGCGCCCCTTTGTGCGGGCGCCCCAATTGTCCTGCCAACAAGCGGCCGTATCCGCCGGGCATGCACGGACGCGGGCGGAAGCGGATCTCCGAGTACCAGACCCGCCTCGTGGAGAAGCAGAAGATGCGGGCGATGTATGCGGTCGGCGAGCGCCAGATGCGCACCTACTACGAGAAAGCGCACCGCTCGATGGGCGTGACGGGCGAGGAGATGCTCCGTCAGCTGGAGAGCCGGATCGATGCGGTGATCTTCCGACTGGGGTTCGCGCTCACGATCCATCAGGCCAGGCAGCTCGTGTCCCACGGCCATGTCCTCATCGACGGGAGGCGGATCGACGTCCCGAGCGCCCAGGTGAAGCCCGGCCAGGAGATCAGCCTCTCCGAGAAGGCGCGGAACTTCATCCTCGTGCGCGAAGCGATCCAGATCACGCCCGAGCCCCCGGCGTACCTCTATCGCAACAAGGACGAGATCAAGGGGTCCTTCACGAGGAGTCCGGAGAGGGACGAGATCCCACTCCCCGTGACCCTCGAAGAGCGACTCGTCGTCGAGTTCTACTCCTAGGGGACCGATGGTCGCCCCTCCCGGCGACGCAGCCAGGCGCGACAGCGTCGTCAGGCTCGCCATCTATCGGAAGATCGTCGACGAGGGGAGCCCTCCGACCGTTTCGGAGATCGCCGACGGACTGGGCATCACGACCTCGGAGATCGAAACCTCGCTCCACCGGCTCGCGGACGGCCACGCGATCGTCCTTCAGCCTGGGACGTCGGAGATCTGGATGGCGGCGCCGTTCTCGGCGGTCCCCACGCGGTTCGACGTCACGGTCGGCGGCCGGCAATACTTCGCCAACTGCATCTGGGACGCCCTCGGGGTCCCGGCGTGCCTGCACGCGGATGCGCGGATCGACAGCTCGTGTCCCGACTGCGCGGAGCCGATGCGACTCGATGTCCGGGACGGTGCGCTCCAGGAACCGGCCGACGGCGTGCTCCACTTCGCGATCCCGGCTGCCAAGTGGTGGGAGGACATCGGCGCCACCTGATCGACGATGCTCCTCTTCCGGTCGGAAGAGCACGTGAAGCGGTGGGCGGAAGGACGGCAGATCCCGCTCGGCGGCACACTCACGCCGGAACAGGGATGGCGTCTCGCGGATGCGTGGTTCGACGATCGGCTGGACCTCGACTGGAGACGACGGACGACCGAGGAGGCGCAGGCGCTCTTCACATCGATCGGCCTGACCGGGCCGTTCTGGCAGCTGGCCTAGCGCTCGCCCACCGGCTCGAGGGCCGCGCGGACGAACGCGACGACTTCCTTCTCGCGGCGCCGGAGCGACGCACGGCTCTTGTCGGCTCCGACCACGGCATTGAGGACACTCGCCTCGGTGAGCGAGCCGACCACGGCCGTGTAGAGGGTGAACAGGAGCATCGCGGGATCCTGCTTGCGCACCTGGCCGTCGTCCATGCCGGATTGCAGGAACTCCACCGCGCGGCGCCGGAGCGGATCCAGGACGTCGGCGAAGCGCTCGAAGGCGAGCGGCCCGAGCCGGCCCGCCTCCCGAACGAACATCGGGAACTCCGGCCACTCGGACGCGAGACCGAAGACGGCGTGAATCACCGCCTCCGCTCGCTCCCAGTACCCCTCCTTGCCCTCGAGCGCCTGCGCGATCACCTCGGCGAGCCGGATCCCCGCCGCGTTGAGGCACGCCTCGAGCAGCGCGTCCTTGCTCGAGAAGTAATAGAGGAGCGTCTGCTTCCGGACGCCGACGGCGCGAGCGATGTCGTCGAGGCTCGCGCCCCCATAGCCCTCGCGACCGAACTGCCGGATCGCCTCCTCGACGAGGGTCGTGCGCCGTTCCGCACCCCCGGTTCTCGGCATCGGGCTACTCCCAGACCTTGGCGGGACCCTTGCGACCGACGGGACGCGACCCCTCCCACCGCCTGAGCCAGTCGGGGCCCTGAGGGCCGATGAGCGAAGGGGTCTCGCCGCGCTGCGCTCGATGCAGTGCTTCCCACCAGGTCGTGCGTTCCTCGTGGAACAGCTGCGTCACCGCCTGCGTCATCTGAAGCGACAGCTCCTGATGCGTCTTTCCCTCGGACGGCCAGAAGGGTTCGCCGTACCTGACGGTGACGGGAGGTCTTCCGGCACGGGGCCAGAACCGTCCCTTCGGCATCGCCTGGAACGCTCCGACGATCGCGATGGGCGCGAGGCCGGCACCGGTCTCCAACGCGAGCCGGGCGGCCCCGTGACGGAACCGCTGGAGATGACCGTCGGGCGAGCGCGTTCCCTCGGGGAACACGACGATGCTCCATCCTTCGGCGAGGAGCTCGCGCGCCTTGTCGACGGCACCCTTGGCACCGCGAGCGCGATCGATCGGGAACGCGCCGTACACGAGCGCCGTGAACGCCTGCCGCCACCACACGTCGAAGAAGTAGTCGCGCGCCGCTCCCACCGCGGTCTTGGCCTGCCACGAGTCCGGCAGGGTGCACATGATCAGCGTGGCGTCCAGATGGCTCGAGTGGTTCGAATAGAAGATCACCGGAGGGTCGACGCCTTCGAGGTTGTCTCGGCCGAACACGCGGAGGGTGAGCTCGTTCCGCACGAGCGGGTGCATCGCGCCCTTCAGGAGCACCTGCCTCGCAGCGACTCCTGCGTCCGTCCGAGCCCAGTCGGAGGGGAAGACCCGGTCCTCCTTCGGCTGCGCATGCTCTTCCGCCGAACGAGGCACCAGCGGACGACGGCCCCACCGGAACCCTTCGGCCATCGACTTCAGCTCGCTCTTCATGCCCATCGCCCGCTCCTCACACCACGTCCGCGATCATGATCGGCGGGGCGTGGAAGTAGGTGATCGACGGCGAGGACCCCACCGTGTCCTTGGCCATCTCGAGTGCATCGCGGAACGAGCCGGCGGCGCGATAGCCGAGGCGCGCGACGGACTTGGGCTCGCCTCCGACGAAGATCACGTCGCCCGCGTGGTCGCGTCCGTGCGCACCCCAGTACCACATGTAGAAGGGATGGACGCCGTGATACGCGTGCGACGTCCGGTACAGGTGCGTGTACCAGGGATCGGTCGCGTAGCGCTCCTCGTACTTCGATTCGATCGTGGAGGGATCCGTGGTCTCCGCCAGCACCTCCTCGAAGAAGTCGATGTAGGAGGGGTGATGGATCTGATGGAACTCCCAGGGAACCGGGTGATACATGATGACGACGCCGCCCGGCTTCACGATCGGCATGTTCCGGTACATGTTGAAGAGGTAACCGAGCCCCAGGCAGTGCACCAGGATGGGATTCATGATCGAGTTCACGTTGTACGGGCTGATGTAGGGCAGTCCGAGCACGAGCACGTCGGTCTGTCCCCGGACCTCGACCAGTTGCTGCCGGTGCAGGTTCTCGAGGGTGCGCTCGTGGACGGCCTCGACCTCGCCGGCGTTGATCCCGGTGAGCTTGTAGGGGGCTTCGACCCGCCGGTAGAACTCTCGACGCGCTCGTGGTGGCGCGATCTGGTTCGCCTTCCGGGCCGCCATCATGAGCCCCTGGTCGTAGGCGGACCATTCCCACTCCCGCTTGTTGAGGAAGCCGAGGTTCTTCGGGAACGTCTCCGCGTTCAGCGTGGTCTCGATCTGGAAGACCGTCAGGCCGTTCGCGGCGATCAGCCGGCCCATCCGAGTCGCGGAGTCGGCGATCGCGCTATGCCCGGGCCTCGGGTCCATGTACGAGCGTGAGTGCATCATCGTGTCGACGTTGTGGTGATGCTTGAGCGACCGGTAGCCGGCGAGGCCGATCGCCACCGACTTGTGCCCGCCGTCCATCGCCACCAGGTTCACGTTGATGTACACGAGGAGATCCGATTCCGCCGCGCGCTTCGAGATCTCGACGTCCTCGTGCTTGTCGGTGGTGCCGATGAACGTCAGCGCGTCCTTGTCCTCGCCGTCGAAGTTGTACAGGTCCTTCGGCCAGAAGGAGCGGAACACCCGCTCTCCGACCATGCGGCGGATCTCGTCGGCGGTCATCCGACGGTGCAGCGCCGTCGCGACGACGATCTGCACGTCCTCGACCCCGTTGCGAGCCGCCAGCTCGATCACCTGCTCGAGGATCCGCTGCCGGATGTCGGGGAGGGTCATCGGCGGCAACGGGATCGAGATGTCGTCGACCGCGATGGTGAGCTTCATCCCGGCCTTGAGCAGGTCGGGAAGCGGCCGGGAGTCGCCCGTCGGATGGAGCAGGGCTTGTCGGATCGCGGCGTTGACGTCTCGGATCCCGGGCAGAGCGTCCGGCGGGTAGACGACCCTGGTGCCCAGCGGGAACTTCTGCATCCGGAAGCCCTCGCCCTCGTGGATCAGCAGCGGGGGCGTTCGCTCATCCACCTCCAACACGAATCCGGGTCTTGGCATGTGGTCGTCTCTCCTGTCCTCGTTCGTCGTTCCCTAGGCCTGCGGCGCGAACGCCACCTTGAACGTGCCGAGCTTGCCGGCGGCCATCGCGTGGTCGAGCGCCTCGCGCCACCGGTCGAGCGGGTAGGTCGCGCCGACGAGCTGGTCGAGCATGGGCAGGTTCGTCGCGAGCTCCATCGCCATCTCGAACGTGGGCCGCGTCACGCCGTTCCCGAGATCCTCGATGCCCGACGTGTAAGCACCTGCCAACTCGAGCTCGCGGAACCACAAAGGGGTGAGATCGGCGCCGCCGCCGGGGATGCCGGAGACGACGACGCGTCCGCCCGCCTTCGTCGTCCTGAGAGCGAGGTCGAGCGCGCTGCTCGATCCCGTGCACTCGATCGCCACGTCGACCCCCCCGAGCAGGAAGTCCATCCCGCGCTCCGGGGTGAGCTTCACGGCATGGTCGGTCCGGCGGACGGCCTTCACCGCGTGCTCGGGGCGCACCACGTCGTCGGCGCCGGCCATCGTCGCCGCGGCGCGCTGACTCTGATGCTTCGCGGCCACGACGACGTGATCGGCCTTCGCGAACGCCTTGATCGCGATCAACGTGAGGATGCCCACGGTGCCGGCGCCGACGACGTGCACCGTTCCTCCGGCCGGGATCTCGGCACGGAACGCCGCGTGGATCGCGCAGGCGAAGGGTTCGATCAGCACGGCCGTCTCGTCACTCATGGCGTCCGGTACCGGCCAAAGCTGCGAGCGATGCGCGAGCATCAGACGGCTCCACCCGCCTCCCGTCTCCGTGCAGTAGCCGGTCTGGAGCCCGGGCTTCAGATGCCCGACCGTGACCCGGTCGCAGCGGCCGACATGCCCTGCCGCGCAATGCTCACAGGGCGGCTCCTCACCTCGGGCAGCGCATCCGAGCACGCTGGAGATCACGACCCGTTGCCCGGCTGCGAGGTCGCCGACGTCATCGAGGAGCTCTCCGACGACTTCGTGGCCGGGGACGAACGGCAGAGAGACGAGCGGCGAGAAGTAGAACGAGGACCGTCCCGAGATCGTGGAGAGGTCGCTCCCGCAGATCCCGGAGAGCCGCGGCTTCACGCGGCCCCACCCTTCGCGCTTCGGCTCCGGATCCGTCTGGGTCACGAGCCGGAGCGGCGCGAGCCCGCCCGTCACGAGTCCGGGTACCTTCGAGCCGAGCGTGCGCGCGCCGATGTATTTCGGTGCGGAGCGGTAGAACTCGAGCGCCAGCGCCACGGCCCTACCTCCTCGCCGGCTTCGGGAAACGGACGCGCGGCATGCCCTTCGACATCCCCCACTCCTCGATCGGCCAGCGGCGGCGGCGCGCGAATCGGTAGAGGTGGGAGTCGGGCGAGACCGCGACGGGATTGCCGACCGCGCGGAGCAACGGCAGGTCGGAGTAGGAGTCCGCGTAGGCATAGGACAGCTTGAGATCGACACCCTCGGTCGAGGCGTACCGGCGGAGCCACGCGGCCCGCGCTTCGCCGACGAGCGGCGGGCTCGACATGAACCCGGTGTACCGGCCTTCCTCGTCGACCTGGAGGTCCGCGCCGATCACCACGTCGAACAGCGGGTGGAGCGGCCGGAGGAACGCGTTGGCCGCCGCAGTGAGCAGCAACGTCCGGTGCCCGGCCGCGCGATGCTCCCGGATCCGGCGGATCGCTCCCGGGCTCGCCTTCTCGAGCATGAACTCCCCGACGTGCCGATCGATCAGCCGATCCAGGCCCTCCACGGACGCGCCCTCGTACCGCCGGAAGAACGTGCGGAGGAAGTCGCCTCGATCCCGCCGGTCGATGGCCAGGTAGCGGGGGATCCGCCCGAACACACCGACCAGTTCCCCCGGCCACTCATCGGGCTCGAGGTCCGCCATCCTGGCCCACACGTAGGACTCGACGACGTTCGAGGAGATGATCGTCCCCTCCATGTCGAAGACGGCCAACACCGGGTCTTCGCGCTCGCGGATCTTCACGGTCGGGCGCACTCGATCCTTGCGAGCCAGCTCCCGCAGCGACTGCGTCACCGCCGGTGAATGGACGTCCTGCAGGTAGTGCTTCCAATCGATCGCTGCGGCATCGAAAGGGAAGCGGGCGCGATCCTCCGCGGACAGGCTCGCGGAGAGCGCCATCGCCACGTCGTCGGTGTAGATCACCTCGGCCTCGGTGTAGGCGCCGTAGAGGTCGGAGTAGCGCTTCACGAAGTCCACCCGTGCCTTGTCGCGATCCACCCGGCCCACGGCGTCGCGCATGCTCTTGGACTTGGGGAGGTGCGTGACGACGTTCTCTGCGACATCGGTGAGTCGCTCGGCTCGACGGAGCATCTTCTCGACGGTGACGTTTCCTGGGAAGGTCCATTCGGGGACCTTGTGCTGGCCTCGGCCTCGTTCCGGCAGCGGATGAGCCTCGAAGTACTCCCGAACGAGCGTGTACAGCTGGTGGAACTGCAGCGGGTTCCTGTCGCCCGAGGACACGTGGTAGTGGGCAGGCTCGCCCGGCGGCGGCGGGGTCGCGGCGACGGCGAGGATCGCGTTCACCACGAAGTCCACCGGGATGATGTCCACGATCCCCTCCGGGATGCCGGGGAACTCGGGGATCTGCCCGAGCCCGTAGGACCGGATGATCGGGTCGGCCATCTTGAAGCCGTCGATCCATCCCGGCGCGGGGTGGAGCAGCGCGGACTCGATGATCGAAGGTCGCACGATCGACAGCGACAAACGCTCCCCCGCGGCGAGCTCCTCGACGGCGCGCTCCCCCATCGCCTTGGTGAACGTGTAGACGTCCGGCCAGCCGAGGGACCGGGCGCGTTGACGCCCGTACTCGACGAGCCGCTTGGTCATCCATTCCTTCCGGCGTTGCTCGGCGTCGTCGGCGACGGTGGTGGGACCGGCGCGCGAGTGCTCCTTGGATGCGTCGTCGAGGAAACGCTCGAGGAGCTCGGGCTTCCTGGACGCCGCCTCGACCTCGCGTCGTGACTGGAGGGCCATGTCGGCTTCGAGTCGCCAGTCGACACGGTGGTCAAGGGTGCGTTCGGGGATCACGCCCTTCTGCACCCCGGCGACGTAGGCGGTCGACACGTGGACGAGAGCCGGTCGCGATCCCCCGGCGAGCACGCCACGGTAGAGGTTCATCGCACCGAGCAGGTTCGTCTGGAAGCCCTCGTCGATCGGCGGATCGAACGCGACCGTGGCTGCGGAGTGGATCACGACGTCGATGTCACCCGGGAGCGCGGGCTGCCCGCGCGAGAAATCGCCGTCGACGACCTCGACCCTCTCGTCAAGGAGTCGCAGGAGCGCATCGTCGGAGCCGAGGGACGCGCGAAGCGCATCGAACGACGGCTTCCGCGTCAGGTAGTGGACCCGCTCGACCGAAGAGGCACCTGTCTGCGACCGGACGAGGAGCACGATCCTCGTTTCCGGGAAGTCCGCGAGGAGGCGTTCGAGGATCACCTGACCGAGGAATCCGGTCACGCCTGTGAGGAAGATGCGCTTGCCGGCCAGCCGGTCCACGATCGACTCAGCCTTCGCGCGCCGGGCCTTCGCCTTCGGCCTGGTGTTCTCTACCATCCGGGAGATTATCGGCCTCTACCGGACGGTAGACAACCCTCGATTCAAGAGAGCACCCGTGCTGGTCGAAGGCAAGATGTCGGACTTCTCACAGGAGAACCTGCAGTGTCCCTTCGCTCCAAGATGCTTGCCATGGCGACGATCCCCTTGGTCGTCCTGATCGTCACCGTCGTGTACGCGGTGGCCGCGCAGACGACTGCCTCGCGAACCAACGCGGAGGTGGACCGCACGAACACGGTGAGGCAGCTCCTTTCCGAGATCCAGGACGACCTCGCCGTCGCCGAGGCGAGTGTGCGTGGATACCTGCTCACCGGACGCCCGGGGATGCGGACGGACTACGAGGAGGCGGTTGCGGCCCTTCGATCAGACCTCACGGACCTCGACATCCCTCTCCTCGCCGAACTGCAGCGCACGCGACTCGATCGTCTCCGGGAACTCGTGGATGAACGGCTCGAGACCTTCCGCGCAGCCTTGGGTGTGGGGAGCGGAGGGAACGCCACACAGCGACGAACGGCTCGTGACGTTGCTCCTGCATGGACAGACGATCACGGACACGTTGCGAGGGGTCACGGAGCAGATGCGATTGACCGCCGACGAGCTCGTCGCCCAGCAGATCTCCACCCGAGACGCATCCTTCCGTCGGTCCTACCTCGTCCAGGTCGTCGCGATGCCCGCGGCTGTGTTCGTCGCGATGGTCCTCATGGTCACCTTCATCGCGAGCATCGTGAGACGGGTCGGCAGGATCCGCCACAACGCGAAGCGACTCGACGAGGGGAGACCGCTGGATGACCCGGACTCATCGCAGGACGAGCTCGGGTCGCTCTCGCGAGCGCTCGTCCGTACGGGATCGCACCTCTCCGAGCTCCAGGAGGAGCTCCGCCGGCTCGCGACGGTTGACGAGCTCACGAAGCTCGCCAACCGCCGAGGTTTCTTCGCGCTCGGAGAGCACCAACTCCTGGTTGCGGCGCGCACCAGGTCGGCCGTCGCCCTGTTGTTCGTGGACGTCGACGGTCTCAAGAACGTGAACGACCTGCTCGGTCATGCAACGGGCGACCTGCTCTTGAAGGAGGCGGCCGACGTGATCCGCGAAACCATCCGCGTATCGGATCTCGCGGGCCGCATCGGCGGCGACGAGTTCTGCGTGCTCCTCATGGGAGACCCGGACCTCGATCCGGCGCGCGCGGTCGATCGACTCCGCCACACGATCGACGAACACAACGCGCGCCCCGGCCGGCTGTTCCGCGTGTCGCTCTCGATCGGTCTCTCCGCACTACCGCCAGGGCGGTCCGTCACGCTCGAGGAACTGATCGACGCCGCGGACGAGGGGATGTACGAGGACAAGCGCGGGAAGCGCGAGTCCGAGGCCGTCTGGTCCATCTAGAGCGGGGTCCGGACGGCAGGAAGACCGCCAAGAGACTCAAAGATTCCCCTCCGGTGGGTTTGAGATCGCTCGACCGCGGGTACCGGAGCGCGGATGTCCGGGCTATTTCACGCTCAAGTCCTGTGCCCTGCAAGCCGATACCCGAAAGCAGGTAGAGGACTCGATATTCGGCGCTCCGGATCCTTCGGGCGCGGAGGGGGATGAGGGCTTCATGAGGAAGACATTCATCGCAATCGCACTCGTGACGGTTGTCGCGATCGTGGCCGGACCGGCAACCGCCGGCGGCAGAGGTGGGGGCAAGGGCAAGCCCAGCGGTGGGGGCACCTCCAGCCTGAGTCTCGTGCTGATGGACGGCGCCGCCCAAGCACAGCACCGCGGACGCGTGACCTTCAACGTGTCGACGACCGCGACCGATCGACCTTTCGTTGGTCTGCGTTGCTGGCAGGGATCCGACTGGGTCTACGACGGCTACGTCGGCTACTTCGACGGAGCGATGTTCGACTCGTTCTTCACCCTCGATAGCCCCTACTGGAGGGCCGGCGAGAGTGCGAGCTGCACAGCTCGACTCTTCTGGTACGACCGCCGAGGGAACCAGAACGTCCTGACGACGCTCGACTTCCCGGTGGCCGCGTAAGAGCGTTCACGACACTCGGGATGTGAAGAGGGCCCCGGCTTACGCCGGGGCCCTCTCCCATCCCTACTGCCGCCTTCCCTCTCTCTAGATTAGATCTGCTGAGGATTAGGAAGGAGCGGATCGTCGTTCTCGAACGTGATGTCGAAGTGCTCGTCGTGGCAGACACTACTCACATCGTTGTGAGCGGTGTTGCCCGAGTCGAACTCCACGAGCCACGAGTAGGTGCCATCGGTGCTCACCTTCTCGTCCGCATCATCACCTGTCGCGTCACCGTCACCGTTCGTCGTGCCAACGGTTTCGCTGAGCGCTCCACCCACGAGGTCGACGTTCTCGACGAACAATGCCGTGCCCTCGCACGTGTCGTTGTCGAACAAGCTGAACGTCACGTCCCCGCTCAGATTCCCTCCGCCGTCCGCGACGGTGATCGTCGCGTCGTCGTTGGGGTACACGTACTGAGCGGTGCTGATCGTGGGCTGCAACGAGATCACCAGACTACTCTCGTTGAGGTCGGAGCATGCCCCGCTCACACCGAGGGTGTTCGGCAGGTCGCCGCTGTATACGGCGATCCAGTTGTACGTGCCCGCCGCGGTTGGGACGAACGCATCATCGAGTTCGCCCGGCACCGTGTCGGCGTCCGGCCCGTCACCATCGCTCGCCGTGTAGAAACCATCGCCATCAACGGCGATGACACTCGTGTACACAGCGGTTCCGGTGCAGATGTTCGGGCCAGCGAACGGACCGTACGCGGTGAACGTGATCGTTCCGTCAGCATCGCTTGCATCTGGATCGGCTGACGTGCCGGTCAGGTGCGCGGTGTCGTCGATCGCAGAGCCGAGCGGCGCACCAACGGATCCATTGGTGGCCTCCGTGGTGATCGCTGGCTGCTTCGGCGTCACGACGGTCGTCTCGTTCTCGTCGGTGCACGCCCCGGTCACGGAGTTCGTGTTCGGGGTGTCGCCGCTGTAGGCGGCGACCCAGTGGTACGTACCTGCCGACGCGGGTGTGTAGTCACCCGAGAGGTAGGTGTCGTCACCACTGACCGGCACCGTCGCGACCAAGACGCCGGTCCCAGTGCAGTCGGCGTCGTTCGGACCGTACAGGGTGAACGTGATGTCGCCGCCGGCCGGGTCTCCGGCCGTGGTCGGGTTGATGACGGGATCACCCGGCTGGTCCGCCGTGCCACCGAGCGTCGCCGAGTCACTGATCGGACTCCCAACCTCGACGGTCGCCGTAGCGTTGGTCGAGATCGTTGGCGTCACGGGCAGAACCTCGAAGCACTCGCCAGGGCTCGTGTCCGAGTCGTCATCAACACCTTCTGTCCCAGAAGTGAAGATGCCTGCCCAGCAGTACGTTCCCACCGACGTGACCGTCGCTGCATCCGAAAGGATCGGCTGCTCGGTGGTCCCGTCGACCTCGTGTGTCGAGATGAACGTACCGTTGGCGTCGCAGGTGGTCGCGCTTGGACCACAAAGGTAGAAGTCCAGCGTGCCTTCCCACGTGCTCGTCCCGGTGACGACGAGATCGGCAGCGTCCTTGACCAGCACCGAACCTGTTCCGATCGACACGTCTGGAACGTCACCGTCATCCGGACCGTCGGTGAGTGGGTCCCCTGCGTTGTCGGACGGGGTTGTGGTCAGCTCGGAACCGCACGCCTCGAAGTCACCGAGCGCGAAGTCCTTCAGCTGTGCGTCCACCGACGGGGAGGACCGCGTCTCGGCGACGAACGTCGAGAAGCAGCCCTCGAGCCCGAGCGCCGTGAGGTCGATGCCACCTTCGACGAAGCCGCCGCTCGGGATGAAGCCACCGGCAACGGTTCCCTTCGCCTGGTATCCCCACGGCACCGGGATGCTGGCGCTGTTCACCGTGCCGCACCCGTTGTCGCTGCCGCTTCCGGGCACACAGTCTCCGAACGTCGCGATCGGGCCCGCTGACCGTGCCGGTCTGCGTGGCATTGCCACCGGTACCGACCCACTCGAAGACCCGCACGTTCGAAGCGGCACCGCCCTGGGTGAACGTCCCCAGGATCAAGATGTCGCCACGCGCGCCGGTATCGGGATCAGGCAATGTGTGAGAGCCCGAGAAGGTCCCATCCGCGTTCGTGCCGACAGGCTTGTGGAAGAACCAGAACCCAAAGTCTTTCGAGCCGTTCGTCGCGTAGCGATCGGCACCGAAGTAAAGGATCTGGTGACTGTCAGCCGCCTTCACGTACTTCGCCGCGTAGGCGTTCAGGATCTCATCTGCGTCTGGCACAGATCCCGTTGTCCACTTCCACCCGGTGCCCGGATTCCCTTGGATCTCCAAGTCATCCTTCGACCCACCGGTCGTGAAGATGCTGGTGTCCGTCGGGAACTGCGGGTCCGCCACGAACGAGCACGCGACCGCGCCGAGATCGGAGCAGTCATCGTCCCCGCCTTGGATCGCAGAGTAGATGGAATCCCAGTCATCGGTGTCATCTGCAGCCACGGTTGACAGCAGCGAGATCGACGCACCGCCCGAGTGAGCGGTCGCCCCTGCACCTCTCGTCACGTTGTACAGGACCTTGGTTCCGGAACAGCTGCCGCCGAAGCTTCCGGCCACAGGAGTCACCGAGAACTGCTCGGCGTCGATGATCAGCTTCTCGCCCGCAGCCGGGTTCGTCGCTGCCGTCCGACAGACCTTGAGCTGAGTCGCCGTGCTGGAGACATTCGCCGCCAGCGTGCCGAAGACGGTCACGTTGAGGTCGTCGGACGCGTTCTTGTCGAGTTCGAACAACCCGTCGTCGTGCACCGCGAGAGCGCTGGGTACCGCGATCATCGCGAGCATGAGGACGGAGAAGAGCAAGCCGAGCCCGGCACGGAGCTTGTGACTCCTCCCGGGCGAGCTCGTCCATACTTTCATCAGGTATGCCTCCTTGTCGGTGGATGGTTCTGCGGTGCCGCGGTGGTCCGAGTTCGCCTTCCGGCGCACCTCCGTGAGCTGACCCGGATCGTCAAGTTCCTGTGCCTCCTTTCGATCGCGGGCGGGCGGCAACCGCCACATCTCTTGCAGTGGATGGATCCGCGGCTGCCGTGTCACGCGGCACGCGCCATCGATCGACGACGCTGCGGTCGGCGAGAGCGGCCAACCCCGGTTCCACCCCCAACACTCGGGAAATAGAAGAAGGGACCTCGAACGCGAGAGGCGCTCAGGGTCCCCCCAAACCCCTCCACTTGGGGGATTCCCGGGCCCCCCAGATGGGCGACGGCAAAAGCCGTAGCTCGCGGAAGATACACCAGGGCGCTCCTCGATGCATTAGGCCATTCGGCCTATAACGCAACGGATACCCGAGAAGGGGTAGCGCGCTGGCTTCCACTTGAGGCGCCCACTCGTGTGAGAGCCCCGGCCTCACGGCCGGGGCTCCCGCACTCCCTTTTGCGCGCTGGCTACGGGGTCGGATCGTTGTCGTCGATCACGAGCCCGGTCGAGGTCTCGCATGGACCGGTTGCGTCCGTGGAGTTCGTCGGGCTGTCGAACACGGCCCGCCACGAGACGTTCACGGGCGACCTCGCCTCGTTGAACACCTCGTCTGCAGCGAGCCCCGCTCCGTTGCCGTCACCGTTCGTCGTGGTTCGGGTCGCAGGAGACGTGGCACCGGTCAACGTGAATGCCTCTCGGTAGAGCACGTTGGCGTCCGCAGTACCTGCGTCACACGTGGCGTTGTCGTAGAGCGACAACGTCAGTGTCCCTGTGAGGGTCGAACCCCCGCCGGAGGTGACAGTCGCCGAGTCGTTCGGCACCCAGGTCTGATCCGACAGGATCGACGAGGTGTCGATCACCGTGAAGCATTCCCCGGTGCTGAAGTCATCGGCCGGATCGTACGTGTCGTCACCCGAGTAGTGACCTCTCCAGCACCACGTCCCGACCGCGTCCGGCTCGAAGAGCGCCGAATCTGCTGTCGCGTCAGGTGCCGGGGTTGCGAGATCAGGAGTGAGCGGTTCCGTAGCCGCCCCGCCCGCGCCGTTGACTGCCGTTCCACCCACGTCGCACGTGTTCGGATCGTCGGTCAGTGAGGCGTCATCCAGCTCGTCCGGAGCGCAGATCGCGAAGGACACGGTCCCGGTCGGAGCCGGTGCTCCCGGCCCGGTACCCGTGACGACCGCGTGGTCCGAAATCTCCTCACCGAGCGTGATCTGCGTGGTGGGATCACCTTCCGCATCCGTCGGCGTGGTCACGATGCCGACACCGCAGGACTCGAACTGACCCAGCGCGAAGTCCTTCAGCTGTGCGTCAACCGAAGGGGACGAGCGGGTCTCGGCAAGGACGCTCGAGAAGCAGCCCTGGAGGCCGATGTCGGTGAGGTCGATTCCACCTTCGACGAACCCGCCCGCCGGGATGGTGCCGTTCGGAACTCCATTCGGCTTGGGGTCGTACTCCCACGGCACCTGGATCGGTGCGCTGTTGACTGTTGCACAGCCATCCTGAGTCGCGGCTCCGGGGACGCAGTCCCCGAAGGAACCAACGGGCCCTTGAACCGTGCCGTTGGCGGTGGCGTTCCCACCCTCGCCGACCCACCGGAAGATGCGGACGTTGGTCGCCGCACCACCTTGGGTGAACGTGCCGAGGATCAGGATGTCGTCGTCGCCAACGGTGATGTCACCGGTGTGCTCACCGCTGAACGTGCCGTCCGGGTCCTGCGCAACGGGACTCCGGAAGAACCAGAAGCCGAAGTCCTTGGATCCGTTCACGGCATAGCGGTCGGCCCCGAAGAACAGGTTCTGGTGGCCGTTCACATCGGTGTACATGATGGCGTACGCATCCAGGATCTCGTCCGCGTCCGGGACCGATCCCGACGTCCACTTCCACCCAGTCCCCGGGTCGCCCTGGATCTTCAGGTCGTCCTTCGAACCACCAGTCGTGAAGATGCTGGTGTCAGTAGGCTCCTGAGGATCGGCCAGGAACACGCAGTCGACGATCTCGGCGTTGGCGATGGGGACGAGGTCCTGACAGTCGTCCTCCGCGTCGGTGAACACATCGTTCCAGTCCTGCCCCGAGACGTCGGGGTCGCTTGCTGTGTTCTTGTCCAGCTCGAAGAGCGAACGGTTGAGGTCGGCTTGCGCCGGGAGCATGAATGCGCCGAGCAACAGCACACTCGAGATCACGACCGCGAATACGGATCGTGATCTCCTAGTTCGTTCTGATCTACCAAAGATTCGTACCATTCGAGATTCCTCCTCGTTGATGGTTCTCAGATGTGCATCACCGCTGCCGTCCGAGTCGCCGATCGGCGCACCTCCGGCGGACTGGCTCGGATCTCTTAGAGTCGGGGAGCCCTCCTTTCGGATCGTGGGCGGGCGGCGGCCGCCCCGTCGTGCATCGGGTCGCGTGGAGATGGAGAAACCCGTCGGACGACGAAGGAGCACGCATGCGCGCACGGTTCGTCCCAAGGTCCTTCCACCCCACTTCGCGGGAATAAAAAGGGAACCCGTCTGATCACAGATCGTGATCGAAGGGTCCCTCCACCCCCGATTGGGGGATTCCCACAGCCCCCAAGCGGCCGACGGCGAATGCCGTAGCGAACGCGGACGATAGCAGGAAGTGTTCAGGTGGGAAGTGGGCCGTTTGGGGGACACGGAAGAGAAACCCCTGATGTTGGGTAGCAGGTCGTCCGAGCGCCAAGGAGCGCTTTTCAACATGACGAGGGAGGCAACGCCAGGGCTTGACTCCCCGGCGGACGGCCTACTGCGGACGCAGGAGCCTCAGATGACGACTCACGCGGTGGAGAACAGGCGCTCCGCGATCTGGATCCCGTTGAGCGCCGCGCCCTTCCGGAGGTTGTCGCCGCACGCGAAGAGAAGAAGCGAATCGTCGTGACCCGGCGCCGGCCGGATCCGCCCGACCAGGACCTCATCTCTGCCCGCCGCCTCCAGCGGCGAGGGGTACACGCCGTTCGCAGGGTCGTCGCGGACCTCGACGCCCGGCGCCTCCGCCAGCAGCCCACGTGCCTCGTCGGGAGTGATCGGACGCGAGAAGCGAGCGAGCAACGACACGGAATGACCCACCGGCACGGGGACGCGGACGCAGGTCGCCGCGACGTCGAGATCGGCGATGCCGAGGATCTTCCTCGACTCCTGGACGGTTTTGACTTCTTCGCCGGTGGATCCGTCGTTCGCGAACGCGTCGATCTTCGGGAGGACGTTGAACGCCATCGTCTTGCCGAAGACGTCGCCCGTCGGGAGCGCGTCGAGGTCGGGGCGACCGAGCTCCTCGACCTGATCGTGGAGCTTCTCGATCTGTTCGGCGAGCTCGCGCGTCCCGTCACGCCCCGCACCCGATACGGCCTGGTACGACGAGAGCACCAGCGAGCGAAGACCGGCCGCGCGGTGCAGCGGAGCGAGGGCCATCATCGCGACGATCGTCGTGCAGTTGGGCACCGCGATGATCCGGGGGGAACCCTCGAGCGCCTCCGGGTTCACCTCCGGGACGACGAGCGGCACGTCCGGCTCCATCCGGAACGCCGAGGACTTGTCGATGCAGACGGTCCCCGCGGCGGCGGCCTCCCGCACGAACCCGCGGGCGATCGACGCCCCGGCAGCGGAGAGCGACAGATCGATCCCCTGCAGCGCGTCGAGAGACAGCTCCTGCACCGTGACGTCGCGATCGCGGAACGAGATCGTCCGTCCTGCGGATCGAGCCGACGCCATGGGCACGAGCTCATCGATCGGGAACGCGCGGGATGCGAGGATCCGCAGCATCTCGGTGCCGACCGCGCCCGTCGCGCCCACGACAGCGACCTTCAATCCCATGGCCTCACCCTACCGGGAGGTGCGCAGCGGACGGCGAAGGACTAGCGGAACGTCCACGTGCCGAGGATGCCTTCGAACTCCTCGGCGCGGCTGTCGAAGCCCTCGGTGTCGGCCTGGAGCTGTACGCGCCATGCGGCGTCGCCCCGCACGAACACGATCTCCCGCACTTGCTGCTCCACCTGTCCGGCTTCGAGAACGAAGTCCCATTGGGCCGCGGCGACGCCCGCGACTCGCCGCTCGACAACCTCCCCGACCTCCATCCCGTTCTCCGTGGCGACATCACGTGCCGCCTGCACGATCTCCTCCAGGCCCTGCCCGGTCTGGAGCTGGATCGCCATGATCCGCACCGTGGACGCGTCTGCCGGCTTGATGAGTTCGTCGTAGGGGAGCTCCGCCGGGGCCGCTTCGTTCGTGAGCTCCCAGCCGGGCGCCGCCACGCAGTAGCCGAATCGAGCCGACTCGACCGTGCTTCGATCGCAGACCCCAGGGCCGCCGAGCCACCAGTACCCCGCCACGACGACCCCCACGAGGACGGCGAGGAGCCCCACGACGACGAGGACGGCCTTGGCGGCGGAACGGGTCGGGGCGGCCCTTGGCGCGGGTTCCTCGACGTCAGCGTCGCGACCCGGAGGCGGCGGCGGTAGGGAAGGGTACGGATCCATACCCTCTAGTTATCGGACATCTCGACCGGAACGTCCAGCCCGAATCGCGCGTGCACAGCCCCGAGCGCCCTCGCAGCGTCCGCTTTCCTTACGACGCAAGAGATCCGGATCGGCGACGTCGAGATCATCTCGATGTTGATCCCTTCGGCCGCGAGGGCATCGAACATGTCCGCCGCCACTCCCGGCTGGCTCTTCATCCCGGCCCCCACGAGCGACACCTTGGCGACCCCGTCATCGACCGACCAGTTCCGAGCGCCCACCTCGTTCGCGATCCGTCCGATCGTGGCTTCGAGGCTCGCGACGTCGGCGATCGGAGCGGTGAACGACAGGTCGGTGGCGCCTTCGTGCGACACGTTCTGCACGATCATGTCGACGCTCACCCCGGCGCCGGCGACCGCCTGGAACAGCATGGCCGCCACGCCGGGCTTGTCGGGCACGCCGTCGAAGGTCACCTTCGCCTCGTCGACCTCCAACGCGACCCCCGAGATCAGGACGTCTTCCATCTGATCGTCAACCTCCTGCACCCAGGTGCCGGGTGCCTCGTCGTCGAATGAGGACCGCACATGGAGCCGGAGGCCACTCCGGCGCGCGAGCTCGACGGAGCGCGATTGGAGCACCTTGGCCCCCGTGGCGGCGAGCTCCAGCATGTCGTCGTAGCCGATCCGCTCGATCAGCCGTGCCTGCGGGACGAGCCGCGGATCCGCGGTCATCACGCCACCCACATCCGTGTAGATCTCGCAGATCCCGGCACCGACCGCCGCCGCCATCGCGACGGCCGTCAGGTCGGATCCGCCGCGCCCGAGCGTCGTGATCTCGTACGCGGAGGAGAGTCCCTGGAACCCCGCGATGATCACGACGTTGCCGGCCTCCAACGCCTCGAGGATCCGCTTCGGCCTGATCTCGATGATCTTGGCCTGGCCGTGCGCGGTGTCGGTGATGATGCCGGCCTGCGAGCCCGTGTAGCTGGCCGCGCGGCACCCTCGCTCGTTGATCGCGATCCCCAGCAGCGCCATCGCGATCCGCTCTCCCGCGGTGAGCAGCATGTCCATCTCGCGCGGGTCGGGCTCGGGCGCGATGTCCTTGGCCATCTTGGCGAGGTCATCGGTCGTTTGCCCCATCGCCGACACCACGACGATGACGTCGTTGCCTGCCTCACGCGCGCGGACCACGCGGTCGGCGACGACGCGGAGCCGATCGACCCCATCGACAGAGGTTCCACCGTATTTCTGCACGATGATGGGCATGTCGAGCCGAGCGTAGCAGCGTGCTGGAAGCGGTCAGGTCAGCCGTCGAACGGGTCACCGAGACCGAGTGCCTGCCGCAGGAACCGCACCTGGTGCAGCAGGAGGTTCTCCGCCACCGACTCCTCCGTCGTCATGTGCGTGATGCCCGACAGCGGCAACACCGAGTGGAAACGGCCCGCCTCGATGAGCGCACGCGAGAGCCGGAGGGTGTTCGCCACGAAGACGTTGTCATCGGCGAGGCCGTGGATGAGGAGGAGCGGCCTCACGAGGTTCGGCGCGTCGCCGATCAGCGAGTTCGTTCGATACACCTCCGGTTCCTCCTGCGGAAGCCCGAGGTACCGCTCCGTGTAGGCCGTGTCGTAGAGCACCTGCTCCGCGTCCGGCGCGCCGGCCACGGCGGCGTGGAAGACGTCCGGCCGGCGAAGGACCGCCATCGCCGCGAGGTACCCACCGAAGGACCACCCACGGATACCGACCTTGTCCAGGTCGAGGAACCCGAAGCGATCGGCAGCCGCGTGAAGCGCGTCGACCTGATCCTCCAGCACGGGACCGGCGAGGTTCCGGTAGACCGCGTGCTCCCACGCGATGCCGCGTCCCGGGGTCCCGCGCCCGTCCGCGACGAGGACGGCGAACCCCTGATCGGCGAGCCACTGCGGCTCGAGCATCGCCCGATGCACCTTGACCACGCGGGAGAAATGGGGGCCTCCGTACGGATCGACGATCACCGGGAGCGGGGCGTCGGGCTCGGCGCCCTGGGGCGTGAACAGCGCGATACGGATGTCTCGGTCACCGACGATGCCGAACGTCGGCCGCGCTTCGATGAGCGGGGTTTCGGCGAGCGAACGGATCTCCGTGACCGGCTGGCCGGCGCGAAGGACGCGGACCCGCCGAAGCGGCGGCTCCAACAGCTCCGAGACGATCACGGTGACGTCGGCGGCGCGGGCGGCGAGGTGGATGCCCGGCTCAGCCGTCAGTCGCTCGGGCACGGCGCCCACCTCGCCGCCCGCGCCGCGCCACACGTGCAGCTCCGTGGGATCCTCGTTCGCGGCGAACAGGACGTCGTCACCGACGTCGAGCACGGTGGCGACCTGCAGCCCCGGCGGGGTCACGGGCTCGCCGTCCAGCGTGATCCGGCGGGTGTCCTCCGATTCCTCGACGAACACGAGCCGGCCGTCACGCAGCCGGTCCGGCACCCCCGTCACGACCGTCTGCCAGTGTTCGGCGGTGTCCTCGAGGATGGTCTGCGTCTTGCCCGACCCGGGGTCGGCCTCGAGGACGAGCCACCGCTTCTGGTCGCGCGAGAGCACGAGCAAGGTGAGCGGACACCGATCGTTCCACGTCACGTTGATGAGGTACGGGAATGCCTCGCGGTCCCAATCGATGTCGACGCGGGATCCGTCCAACCCGAGCACCGCGAGAGAAACGTCCGCGTTGTCCGTTCCCGCCTGCGGATAGCGGACGGCACGCGGCGGCGCGTCCGGATCGACCGGCGACGAGATGTACCAGGTGAGGACGGGACGCTCATCGACGCGAGCCGCGACGATCCGCTCGCCGTCCGGCGACCACCAGTACCCGCGATACCGGTCGAGCTCCTCGGAGGCGACGAACTCCGCGACCCCCCAGTGGATGTCGGGATCGTCGTCGTGCGCGAGCACGTGGCCCCGGCCGCCATCCACGTCCTGGACATGGAGCGATCCGTCGACGACGTAGGCGAGATGGCGGCCGGTCGGGTCGGGTCGCGCATCGAAGGCACCCTCGTCCGCGCCGACCAGCGTTCGGGCGCTCCCCTCGACCAGGTCCGCCACATGGACGCGTCCACCGACGACGAACGTCGCGAGCGTCAGCCCCGGGGTCGTGTCATAGGTCGTGACCCCGGTGAGCTGCTCGCGCATGCGCTCGCGCCGATCTCGCTCCTCCTGCGTGAGGTGTGCCTCGCCGCCGGCCGCCGGGTCGAAGATCGAACGCTCCTCCCCGGAGGCAAGATCGAGGACCCACAGGCAACCCTCGGGGTCGTTCCCGGATCGCGAACGGATGAACGCGACACGCGATCCGTCGTCGGCGATGCGGAAGGTGCGAGGCGTGCCGAGGGTGAACCCTCGGGTCCGCGCCTTCTGTCGTGGGAACGAGTCCTTCGTCAACCGCGTCTACCCCCTGTCACAGCTGCTGTGTTCGGGGCATGGTACGGGTGGAACACCACATCGGAGCCAGAAATCGGAGACGAGTGGAGGACCAGCGCAGCGACAGCGAGCTCCTCACGGCGTCGGCAGCAGAGCCCGGCGTGTTCACCGAGCTGTACCGCCGCCACGCCGAGGATCTCCTCCGCTACTTCGCCCGGCGCACGCTCGACCCCGAAGCGGCGGCCGAGCTGACCGCGGAGACGTTCGCGCAGGCCTTCGCATCGAGAACGACCTATCGAGACACGGGAGCGAACGGCGTGGCCTGGATCTACGGAGTGGCGAGGCACCAGCTCGGCCGGTTCTTCCGGTCGGGACGGGTCGACCGAGCGGCACGCCGGCGCCTCGGGATGCCTGAGCGCGATCTCCCACCCGAGGACTACGAGCGGATCGAAGACCTCGTGGACTTCGGACCGATCCGAGGGGCGATCGCGGAGGCGATGGAGACGCTCCGCGAGGATCATCGCGAAGCCCTCCGATTCCGTGTGATCGAAGAGCTCCCCTATCCGGAGGTCGCACGACGTCTTTCGTGCAGCGAGGCGAACGCGCGACAGCGCGTGAGCCGAGGACTCCGGCGTCTGGCCCTGGTGCTCCAGGAGCAAGGGTTGCACCCGGCCGTGGAGAAGGAGTCATGAACACGAACATCAAGTACCTCCAGCAGCTGGAGACCGATCTCAAGGACGCGGCCGCCCGCGAAGCGGCGGGGTCGGATCTGGCGGTGAGGCGACGTCGCGGCGGCCAGATCTGGATGAAGGTGGCCGGGGTCGCCGCCGCGTTCATCGTCGTCGCCGGGGCCATCGGTTTCGTCGCGGGTGGCGGCAGCGACGGCTCGGCCGACAAGTTCCAGCAGGTCGGCGACGCGGTCGCATCGGACGGCGGCGCAGACGAGCAAGAGGTGCGCGGTAGCGGCACAGGTGGTGAGGCGCCGGCGATGCCGTCTGTTGATGAAGGAGCAACGCTGGGCGGGGCCGAGTACGACCTTGACGATGACGTCGCTGTTGACCGTTTCCGCGCCGGCGGCCAGCAGCAGGACCTCTCGAAGATCGTGCGCGACGGGCGCATCGGCATCGTCGTTCCCGACGACGGGTTCGGCGACGCCGTCGGCGACCTGACCTTCATCGCCGAGCAGCACGGCGGGTTCATCCTCTCCTCGGACACGCAGAACGACCGGTCCGGGACGTTCGTCCTCCGGATACCGGCCCAGCGGTTCGATCGCGCACTCGCCGACGTGCGCGGGCTCGCCTTCCGAGTTCGGTTCCAGCAGATCCGCGGCGACGACGTGACGGCCGAGTTCATCGACTCGCAGGCGCGCCTCCGCATCCTCCAGGCACGGCGAGCGCTCCTGTTCGATCTCTTCCAGCAGGCCGACACGACCGACGAGATCCTGCGGATGTCGGGGCAGCTGGACGACGTCCAGCTCCGCATCGAGCAGCTCCAGGGCCGTCTGCGATTCATCAACGACCAGGTGTCCGAGTCGACCCTCCGCGTCTCCATGCAGGAGCGGAACGCCCCCAAGGAGGTCGTCGGGGAGACCGAGGTGGACAACCCGGACCTCGGCTCGTCCTTCGACCTCGCGGTCCAGGGGTTCCTTCGGATCGTCGGCGCCGTGATCGTCGGGCTCGGCTACCTGATCCCGCTCACCGTGCTCGGCGGCCTCGTGTGGGCAGCGGTTTGGCTCTTCCGGCGGCGGCGCGCCACGGCCTGATCAGACCTCGCGGCGGCCCTCGATCGCCTGCGAGAGCGTGACCTCGTCCGCGTACTCGAGGTCACCGCCTACGGGGAGACCGCTCGCGAGCCTCGTCACGCGGATCCCGGCCGGCTTCAACAGAGCCGCCACATACATCGCGGTGGCGTTCCCCTCGAGGTTGGGGTTGGTCGCGAGGATCACCTCGGTCACGTGATCGCGCTCGACCCGGTCGAGGAGCTCCTGGACGCGGAGATCGTCTGGGCCGATGCCGTCCAGTGGGCTGATCGCCCCACCGAGGATGTGATACCGCCCCTTGTGCAGCGCCGCCTTCTCGATCGTGGCGGCATCCTTCGGTTCCTCGACCACGCAGATCAGGGTGCGGTCCCGCGACTCGTCTCCACAGATCCGGCAGAGGTCTCCATCTGCGACGTTTCCACACTCGCGGCAGAACGCGATCCGATCCTTCACCTGCACGATCGTCGCGGCCAGGCGCTTCGCGTCCTCAGGGGTCGCCTTCACGAGCCAGAACGCAAGGCGCTGCGCCGATTTCGGACCGACGCCCGGTAAGCGCGCCAGCTCGTCGATCAGCTCCTGGATCGGACCCTCGTACATCGGGTCAGTCCTCGGGAGCGTCGGGTTCGTCGGCCGGCGTGGCACCGAGGACGTCCTTGAGACGCTTCAGAGGCTTCCTCCTCGCTCGGTTCCTCGGCCTCCTCGACGTAGGCGGCAGCGGCGGGCTCCGTGCCACCGGCATGCGCCTCGCGCGTCACGCTCTCGATCCGCGGACGGATCCCGAAGAGATCGCTCAGCGCCGCCTGCAACTTGTCGGCGCGGCTGGCAACCTGCCGCAGGTTGTTGCGGAACGAGGGAGGGAACGCGAGCTCGAGGGTCTCGCCGTCGAACGTCGCCGGCGTCGCGCTCTCCAGCAGCGCCCGGAGCACCGGCTGCCCGATCTGGCTGAGGTGATCGAGCAGCGAGGGCCACTGACGGCGCAACATCGTGACATCGACGCTGTCCGCCGACGCCGCATGCGGCACATCGGCAGCCGCCGGGGCCAGCTCGACGGGCACCTGGGCCGCCGGGGACTCGGCGGGCGGCGCTGCCACCTCGGAGGCTGCCGGGGCCGCCTCGGCGGGGACCTCGACGCCGGAGGGCACTTGGCTCGAGGGTGAAGCTGTCTCTGAGGGGACGTCGGCCGGCGTTGGGTCCCCGACCGGGGCGGCCTCGGCGGCCGGCGTTGGGTCCCCGACGTGGGCGGCTCCGACGGCGGCCCCGGCGGCGGCGGGGGCTGTGGCGGCGGGCACGACGGACGCCGGGTCGACGTTGGCCAGTCGCTCGAGGCGCTCCAGCCGTGCCAGCGTCCCTGCGGGCGACGGATCGGTCTCGGGGATCGTGGCCCGCACGAGGGCGAGCTCCAGGGACAGGCGCGGCGACGTGGTCCACCGCATGTCGTTCTGCGCGGCCAGCAGCAGCTCGATCACCCGAGCGAGCTCGGCCGAGGAGAACTTCTCGGCCTGGATCCGCAGGGCCTCGTATCCGTCCGCGGGGATGTCGAGAAGGTCCTCCTGACCCGGCGCCGTCTTCACGAGCAGCAGGTCACGGAAGTGGGCGAGCGTTTCGTTGGTCACGTTGCGAAGGTCCTGTCCGTCCTGGACGAGACGGTTGATGATCTCGAACGAGCTCCGCGCATCGCCGACGGCCACGCCATCCGCGAGTTCGACCTGCACCTCACTGCGTGGAGCTCCCAGTAGCGCCTGGATCGCGGCGTCGTCCACCTTCTGTCCGCCGAGCACCCCGGCCTGGTCGAGGAGGGACAAGGCGTCACGGGCAGATCCCTCGGCATGCCGGGCGATCGCGTGGGCAGCCGAGTCGTCCAGCGTGACCCCCTCGGACGCGGCGACCTTCTGCAACAGCTCCGAGAGGCCCTCCATGGTGTGCCTGCGGAAATCGAAGCGCTGGCAGCGGCCGACGATCGTGGCGGGCATCTTGTGGGGCTCGGTGGTCGCGAGCACGAAGCGGACACCGGGCGGCGGCTCCTCGAAGACCTTCAACAGCGCATCGAATGCCTCGCGGGACAATCGCTGGGCCTCGTCGATGATGTAGACCTTCTCGCGGCCCTGCACCGGCGCCGTCGGCGCCTTCTCGCGGAGCTCCCGAGCATCCTCTACCCCGCCGTGGGACGCCGCGTCGATCTCCACCACGTCGAGGTGCGTGCCGTCACGGATGGCGATGCACTGGTCGCAGCCGCCACACGGTTCCGCCGTCGGCCCGGTCGCGCAGTTGACCATCTTGGCCAGGATCCGCGCGGTGGAGGTCTTGCCGGTCCCTCGAGGCCCACAGAAGAGGAAGGCATGGTGCAGACGGCCGTCGCGGATGGCGCCCGTGAGCGCACGCACGACGTGATCCTGGCCGAGGACCTCGGCCGGCGTCTGCGGACGATACCTCCGGTACAGCGCTTGGTGCTGCCTGTCCTCCGCCATCTACCTCGCCTGGCCCTCCCACACATCCCCTACAAAGGTGTGACCGTGCACCCGCCGTCGACGCCGCGAGACTCGGCCGCTACCCAACAGCGGAGCTCCGGCCGGGCTTGCCCACGGCACCCGCCGGTTCACGCTTAGGGCTGCTTCCTTCCGGACCTGACCCGGTTCGCGTTCTGGCGTCGCGTGGGACCCGACCTTCAACGCTCCGTGCCGGGGCGCTCCGGACCTCGCGGGCCTCGGGCGGGGATTCAGCCCCGCTGAAGCGGATCGCGGGTACAGGGCACCGCTAGCTCCCCGCCTAGCACGGTCACGGAGCCGAGTATACGTGGGCCCTCCGACGTGCCATGCCGGCACCTCGTCGTTTCGCACATGATGCCGCGTGAGCGGGAACCACACTCGGCCAGGGGTCGTCCAACCCCCGTTCAGCCGGACGAGTGCGGCACACCCGCCCGCTCCCTTCCCTCACGGAGGACACGATGGCGATCACGACACGGGCACGGATGGCATTGTTCCTTTCGATCGCTGCGCTGCTGATCGCCGGGATCGCGGGCGCGCAGTACGTCGCCGCCGGCTCACCACCGGTGGCCGGATCCGAACCCGGGTCCGGCGGGGGAGGAGACGGGGTCGCAGGGATCTGTGTCGAACCGGACGTGCCCGCAGACGGTGCGAGCGAGACCACGCCCGCGGAAGAGTGCAACGACACCATCGAGGATCCGGTCGTGGTCGACCCCGGCGAGTGCGGTGAGAAGGTCAGCGGCACCGGGCCCGACGCGATCGTCAGCTACACGCCTTGTCCCGGTGACGACGAGCCCGTGGTCACCGATCCGTACGACGGGGCACAGAGGGTGGAGCCGACGCCCGGGATGTCGGGCGTCAACCCGACAGCGTTCGACAAGGTCATCGTCGGCAAGGACGGGAAGACCCTCACGATCTTCTTCTGGAGCGGTGTCGAGCCCTGCTACGTCCTCGATCACGTCGATGTCGACGCGAGTCGAGACGCCATCACGGTCACCCTGTTCCAAGGCCACGACGCGAGCGTCGACAACGTCGCCTGCATCGACATCGCGCTCCTCAAGAAGGTCGTCGTGAAGCTCGACGAACCGGTCGGAGATCGACGCATCGTCGACGGCGGCGCCTAGCCGACGGCGGCGCGCGGGGCGGGCGGCCCGAAGGGCCGCCCGCCCCTTCAACGTCTGGCCGCCCAGACCTCCCAGTCCGACACCGGCCGGAACCCCAGACGCCCGTACATCCGGCGAGCGAGGTCGGACGGCTGCAGCCACGCGAGATCCGTCCGATCGTCGAACGCGCGCGCGGCGCGGAGCGTGAGCGCCGCGCCGATCCCGCGTCGACGAGCAGTCTCGACGACACCGACGCCGAAGATCCCGACGGTGTCGTGGAGCAGATATGCGGACGCCTCGCCGACCGGCTCGCCGTCTATCCAGGCGGTGAACATCCGGACGCGCTCGTCCTCCAGCATCTGCCGTCCCACGAACCCTTCCGCGATCTCCGCCGGCGTCTCGAACGCCGCGACCTCCACCACCCGGACCGCCTCGAGATCCCGCTCCTCCCGCACCTCGCGGATCTCGACGTCGACGGGCTGGACCTCGGCAGGGAGACCGGCGATCGGGGCGGCGAGCGTCTGCCACCCGTCGACCTGCCGCAGCCCCGCCACCCGGACGGCCGCCTCGACCGACGGGTGCCGGCCGATCTCGATCTCGATGCCGAAGAACGGATGGCCGCGGGATCGGAAGATCTCGCGAGCGGCATCGAGGGAGGCCGCGGGGTCGTCGGGCTCGCGGATCACCCTCGTCCCGTTCAGCTCCGGCGCAGCGAGATTCGAGAGCGACACGAGGAGGTCCGCCACCTCGACGACCTCACCACCCTCGACGACCTCTGCGCGAACGCGTTCGCCCTCCAGGCCAGCTGCCACGATCCGCTCGGCGAGGTCCATCCCCGGATGCTCCCACGCGGCTACCCTGCCGCGATGCTGCCGATCGGCGCCGTGATCGTGGACTTCGACGGGACCGCATGCATGCACGACGTGGGCGTGGACCTGCTGGAGAGGTTCGGCACTCGGAGCGACGCGCTCGCCGAGGTCGATCGTGCCTTCGACGCCGGGGAGGTCGGCCTCCGCGACGTTCTCGCCGCGGAGGCCGCCACCCTGCACGGCAAGGACCGAGACCTGATCGCGTTCGCTCTGGAGCACTGTCCGCTCGATCCCACCTTCGCGCCGTTCGCGGCCTGGCTGGCGGCCGAGGACCTGCCGCTCATCGTGGTCTCCGACGGCTTCGGGTTGCACGTCCGGCCGATGCTCGCAGCGGCCGGACTCGGCCATCTGCCCGTGATCACCAACGACTGGGACGGGGGCGCCCTCGCCTTCGGCGCCGCGCACCCGACCTGCGTGGGCTGCGGCACCTGCAAGAAGCAGGCCGTCGAGCGGGCGCGCGACGCCCACGGGCCCGTGGCGTTCGTGGGCGACGGTGTCAGCGACCGTTTCGGCGCTCGGTATGCGGACATCACGTTCGCGAAGGACGGCCTCGCCGATCACTGCCGCCGGGAAGCGATCCCCTTCCTCGCCTACCGGGACTTCGACGAGGTGCGGGACGGACTCACGCGGCTCGAGGCTCCCCTCGGACCGATCGGCGGCGAACCCTGTCCCGGCTGGCGGAATCGCATGTGAGCGTCCCCGACGGTCTTCACGCGCGCCCGCTCACGACCGAGGACCTCGACGACACCGTGGCCATGGTGAATGCCTGCGAGCTCCACGACTCCGGCGAGCTCATGCTCGAACGTGCCGACCTGCTCGCGGACTCGAGGACCGTCGGCTTCGACCTCACCCGTGATTGGATCGGCGTGTTCGAAGGGGATCGGATCGTCGGTCGAGGATTATTCGTCCATCGCCGCAGCGCCTGGATCGACGTGCAACCGAGCGCCCGCGGCCGCGGCATCGGGAGCTGGCTGCGACGGTGGAGCGAGGATCGGGCACGTGAGGTCGGCGCCGACCGGATCGGCCAGACGATCGAGGATCGACGGATCGACGCGACCTCACTGCTCGAGCACGCCGGCTACACACCCCGGAGGACGTCGTGGATCCTGCGGATGGACCATCCGGAGCCTCCTCCGGCCCTCACGCCTCCGGATGGCATCCGGCTCCGCCCCTTCGAGCCCGGCGACGAGGACGAGGCCTTCGCGATGTTCGAACGAGCCTTCAGCGAGTGGGAGGATCGCGTCGCGAACGCGCCCGGCACGTGGCGGGCGATGGTGACGGAACGCGAGGGGTTCCGACCCGACGATCTCCTCTTGGCCACCGCCGGCGACCGGATCGTGGGCGGTGCGTTCCTGATCGACGCGGACGAGATCTGGGTCGACAAGCTCGCGGTCGAGCGGGAGTTCCGGCATCGTGGGATCGCGCGCACGCTGCTGCAAGCGGCCTTCGCCCGCTCGTTCGACCGCGGCTATCGCTGGACGAGCGTGTCCACCGACTCTGACACGGGGGCGCTGTCCCTCTATGAGCGGGTGGGCATGGGGATCCACCGCTCGTTCACACATCTCTCGCTCGACCTGCGGTGACGCGTCCGACGCGGTGGCCGAGGGATTCGAACCCTCGAGGGAGTCAACCCCCCTACACGCTTTCCAGGCGTGTCCCTTCGGCCGCTCGGGCAGGCCACCGGGACGAGTCTACCGAGGCGACCTGGCGAGCCGATCAGGCCGTTCTCGTCGCGATGAGGGACGCGTATTTCGTCTGACCGATCGACGTGAGGTGATAGCCGTCGGCCGCGAACCACGAAGGGTGATCGCGGCTGAAGTGGAACCAGTCGATGAGCTCGGTGTTGGCCCGACGTTGTGCGCATGCAGCCAGTCGCTCGTTCTGGATCCGCCGGTACGAGCGCGGGATCCGCAGGTTCACGAGGTAGACCGTCCGGCTCGAACCGGCGATCTGGGAGATCCGGTCGCAGTCGGCGGCCTGAATGAGGATCCCGTTGTTCCCCAGGTGGATGATGACCTTGCTCCGAAGCCTGCCCGCCGCCTTCAGCCGCCGGACGAGCGGTACGGCATCTCGGAACTGGCGTGAGACCGTCGCGTTCACCTTGATCCCCCGCGCGGTGAGCTCCTCCCTCGCGGCGAGCATCACCGAGTCGCCGATGGCGTACCGGCCCGGCGGGATCGCGGCCGAGGCAGGACCCAGGGGCGCAAGCGCCAGGGTGCCGAGGAGGAGGATCGCGAAGAAGCGACGCGCCGGGGGCATGGCCTGAGGGTACCGATGGGGGAGCTCTCGAACGGCCCCCCCGGCGTCGCCGCCGATCGACCCACCAACCTGTTCGCGATATGCGGGCCGGCAGAGTTATCCACAGGTACGTAGGATGCGTGGGTGCTGCCATCGTGATCAGCGATAGCCGGCGACCCCGCGTACGCGGAGTCGCGCCCGCCGTCGTGGGGATCCTGCTCGCGTCCGTGACCGCGGTGCAGGCTCTGGCGACGCCTCACATGGACCCCGGCTCTCGAGAGCCTGAGGTCCTCCACCAGCAGGTGGTGGAGCTTTTCGACCAGCTCGATCAGTTCAGCCGGACGATCGAACAGGTGCAAGCGGACATCGCGTCCGCCCGTCGTCGGATGACGGAGCTGCTCCGACAGATCGCCTCGCGACAACGCCTGCTCAACCAACGAGCCGCGGAGGCATACATGAGTCTGCCGACCGTCGGGGTCGACACGGTGCTCGGTGCGAACTCATTCATCGAGGTCCAGGACGTCCTCGAGTTCCTCGATGCCGTGTCTCGGAGGGATCAGGACGTCCTCCGCTCGCTCCTGCGCCGGAAGACGGAGATGGAGCAGCAGCGGGACCTTCTCGAAGGACTCGAGGCCGAACTCCGCGGACAGCGGGAGCGACTCGAGGCGACCGTTGCGGACCTGGTCGAGAAGCTGCAGCGGCAACGTGCCCTCCTCCGAGACCAGGCCGAGGAGGCGGCACAGGACAACGGCTCTGTCGACTCTCCGACCCCCCCAGCTCCTCCGACTCCTCCCCTTCCGAACCGGATCCCGGGGCCGCGAGCCGTGAAGGAGCTCATCAGCAAGCACTTCGCTCCCCTCGGGGCCCGAACCGGGGACGTCGCCCTCTGCGTCGCCCAAAGAGAATCGAACCTCGATCCATTGGCCGTGAACCCCACCACGGGAGCGTCCGGTCTGTTCCAGTTCCTCCCTTCCACCTGGTCGAGCCTTTCCGACCTGGCCGGCTGGGGCGGCGCCTCCGTGTTCGAAGCCCGGGCGAACGTCGCCGTCGCGGCTTGGACCGTCGCGCAGTACGGATGGCATCCTTGGAGATCGACCGCCGCAGACTGCCGCGCCTGACCTCGAGGAACACATCGAGGGACGCACCTCTTCATGGTGGAACTCCTCTACAGCGACCACGAGGGCGGGCAACGAGCGACCGGGCTCTTCATGTTGGCGCCGGGCAAGGACCACCACTGGATCTGCTCCGTCGTCCAGCACTGGAATCTGGATCGCCCGAACCCGCGCTGACGGGCCTCTGGGAACCTTGGGGGTGGGCACGAACCCACCCCCGGCTGGTCCTCCATCTTCAGATAGAACCGGCGGAGGCGGCGTGATTCGAACACGCGAGGGGCGGATTAGGCCCCTAACCGCTTTCGAGGCGGTCCCGTTCGTCCGCTCCGGCACGCCTCCGCCGACGAGTCTAGCGGGCCCGGATTGGCTTCGCGGATCGATCGTGCGAGGATCCAGCGACGTGGACGCCAAGAGTCTGGAACGCGTGCCGCTGTTCGCCGGCCTGTCGCACAAGGACCGCGAGAAGATCGCGCGCTGGGCCGACGCCGTCGACCTGCCCGCGGGCAAACACCTCCTCGACGAGGGCCGGCTGCCCCACGAGTTCTTCGTGATCCTCGACGGTGAGGTCGAGGTGCTGCACGACGAGAAGCGCCTCGCCACGTTGGGCCCCGGTGACTTCTTCGGTGAGATCGCCCTGATCGAGCACGGACGCCGGACCGCGTCGGTCGTGACGACGACGCCGACGACCTTGGCCGTCATGAGCCCCGCGTCCTTCGCGGCGATGCGCCGGGAGATGGCGGAGGTCGCCCTCAGGATCGACGACGCTATCCGCGAGCGGCTGGCGCGCTAGCGCCGCTCGCGGAAGAAGGTACGCAGCAGGTCCCCGCATTCCTCCGCGAGCACGCCGTCCGTCAGGGACACCGTGTGATTCAGCCGCGGATCCTGCACGAGGTTCCCGAGCGATCCGGCGAAGCCGGCCTTCGGATCCGCGGCGCCGTAAACGACGCGGTCCAGCCTCGACAGCACGGCGGCCCCGGCACACATCGCGCACGGCTCCAGGGTGACCGTGAGCGTGCAACCCTCGAGACGCCACGAACCGACGGCGGCTGCGGCTGCTCGCAGGGCCAGGATCTCCGCGTGCGCCGTCGGGTCCGATGCGAGCTCCCGCTCGTTGCCCGCCGCGGAAAGGACCTCGCCCTCCCGTGTGACCACGGCACCGATGGGAACGTCGCCGTGATCGAGACATCGCTCGGCTTGCTCCAACGCGAGCCGCATGGTGCGTTCGTCGTCATCGTGCTCGCCGGGCGTCAGTCCCATCCGAGCCCTTCGAGACGTTCGTCGGAGATCCCGAAGTGATGAGCGACCTCGTGCACCACCGTTTCCGCGATGACGGCGCGGAGCTCCTCGTCGTCATCGCCCGCCTCGCTCTCGATCGTGGCGCGGTAGAGCGTGATCCGATCGGGGAGAGCCCCGGAATAGTCCTCGCGCTCCGTCTGGGCGATGCCTTCATACAGACCGAGGAGGTCGGGTTCGTCCGAGGGCGGGTGATCCTCGACCAGGACCGCGACGTTGTCCATCGACTCCTGCACCCACCCGGGAAGCTCGTCCAACGCGTCGGCCACGAGGGATTCGAACCGGCGTCGGGAGCGGCGCGACATCGCCTGTAGCCTACGTCGCATGCCCGGCGGGCTGCGCACGGACCTCTACGAGCTCAACATGTCGGCGAGCTACCTGCGTCGTGGCATGGACGGTTCGGCGACGTTCAGCCTCTACGTGCGCGACATGCCCAAGCAACGAGGCTTCCTCGTCGCGGCGGGCCTGGACGACTGCCTTCGGTTCCTCGAGACGTTCTCGTTCGAGGAGGACGACCTCGCCCACCTCCGGCGGATCGGGTTCGAGCAGCGCGCGATCGAGGACTTCGCGAAGGTGCGGTTCACCGGCGAGGTCTGGGCCGTCCCGGAGGGCCGCATCGTCCACGCGAAGGAACCGATCCTCGAGGTGACGGCTCCCATCGCCGAAGCGCAGCTGGTCGAGACGGTCCTGCTGAACCAGGTGACGCTCCACACGACGCTCACCTCGAAGGCGGCGCGGTACATCATCGCGTCGGAGGGGCGCGGGCTTGTCGACTTCGCGTTCCGCCGAGCCCACGGCGTCGAGGCGGCGCGGGCCGCGGCTCGCGGGAGTGCGCTCGTCGGCTTCCGCGCCACGTCCAACGTCGAGGCCGCTCGCGAGTTCCGGCTGGCCGTCTCCGGCACGATGGCCCACTCCTTCATCACGGCGTTCGAGGACGAACGCGAGGCGTTCCGCGCCTTCGCGGAAGACCATCCCAACCGCACGACGTTCCTCGTCGATACCTACGACACGCTGACCGGCGTGCGGAACGCGATCGACGTGATCCAGGAGCTGGATCCTCCGGGAGAGGTCGGGGTCAGGCTTGATTCCGGCGACCTGGATCGGCTCTCGCGGGAAGCGAGGAGGATGCTCGATCATGCCGGACTCGGTCGAGCGAAGATCTTCGCGAGCGGGGGCCTCGACGAGCACGAGGTGGCGGAGCTGGTTCGCGCGGGCGCGCCGGTCGACGCGTTCGGTGTCGGGACCCAGCTCGGTGTGTCGGCCGACGCCCCGTACATCGACGCGGTCTACAAGCTCGTCGAGTTCGACGGCCGGCCGGTGCTGAAGCTCTCGCCCGCCAAGGCGAGCGCGCCGGGACGGAAGCAGGTGTGGCGGGGACCGTCGGAAGACGTGCTCGCACTGCGGGACGAGGCGGCGCCCGGCCCGAACCACGAGCCGCTCCTCGAGCCCGTGATGCGGGCCGGGCGCCGCCTCGCGGCGGCGCCGCCCATCGAGGAGATGCGCGGGCGCTTCGAACGAGACCTGAAGGCCCTGCCGATCAAGGCCGCGCGCCTCAACCACCCCGAGCACGTGGTCGCGCACAGGACGACGGCGCTCGCCGAGCTCACCACGGAGACGACCGAGGAGGCGCGGCGCCGGGGCCGTGCCAACGGCGGCCGCTAGGCCGTCGGCAACCAGTCCGGCCGGCCGGCCTCGTAAGAGGCGATCTCTTCGGTGTGCCGAAGCGTCAGGTCGATGTCGTCGTAGCCCTCGAGCAGGCACCAGCGACGGAAGTCGTCGAACGCGAAGCGCTCCTGCACCGAGGGGGCCGTCACCGACAAGGCATCCAGGTCGACGACGATCCGCGTCGTGGGATCGTCGAGCACGGCGTCCATCAATGCCCGAACCGACTCCTGGGGTAGCTCGACCGGAAGCAGTCCGATCTTGCAGCAGTTATTCCGGAAGATGTCGGCGAAGCTGGGGGCGATCACCGCTCGGAATCCGTGGTCCTCCAGCGCCCAGGGCGCGTGCTCGCGACTGGATCCGCCGCCGAAGTTGGCGCCCGCGAGCAGGATCGTGGCGCCCGCGTACCGCGCGTCGTTCAGGACGAAGCCCGGGTCCTTCCGCCACTCATGGAAGAGGAAGGGTCCGAACCCGGTCCGTTCGATCCGCTTCAGGAACTGCGCGGGCACGATCTGGTCGGTGTCCACGTCGGAGCGGTCGAGCGGAACGGCGGTGCCTTCGACGCGGCTGACCGGTTCCATCTAGAGGTCCTCCGGCGTCGTGAAATGACCGGCGATCGCGGTGGCGGCGGCAACGGCCGGCGACACCAGGTGGGTTCGGCCACCCTTTCCCTGGCGGCCCTCGAAGTTCCGGTTCGAGGTGGAGGCGCTCCGTTCTCCCGGCGCCAGGATGTCGGGGTTCATCCCCAGGCACATCGAGCAGCCCGCGCCGCGCCAGTCGAACCCGGCATCGACGAAGACCCGATCGAGGCCCTCCTGCTCCGCCTGCATCTTCACCGCGACCGAGCCCGGGACGACGAGCGCCCGCATGCCGTCGGCGACCGAGCGGCCTTCCACGATCGCCGCGGCGACCCGCAGGTCCTCGATCCTCGAGTTCGTGCACGAACCGATGAACACCGTGTCGGGCCGGATGTCACGGATCCGGGTGCCGGGGTCGAGCGCCATGTAGGTGAGCGCGCGGCGTGCGGCGTCACGTTTCGCGTCGTCGGCGAACGAGTCCGGCTCGGGCACGGCGTCGTCGATCGTGACCGACTGCGCGGGGTTCGTGCCCCACGAAACGTACGGCCTGAGGGCGGCCGCATCGATGGTGATGTCCGCATCGAACGTCGCGTCCGCATCGGATGGCAGTGAGCGCCAGTCGTCGAGGGCCCGTTCCCAGTCCGGGCCGGCGGGTGCGTGCGGCCGGCCTTCGAGGTAGGCGAACGTGGTGTCGTCCGGCGCGACCATCCCCGCGCGCGCCCCGGCTTCGATCGACATGTTGCAGATGGTCATCCGGCCCTCCATCGAGAGGGCGCGGATCGCCGAGCCGCGGTACTCGAGGACATGGCCGACGCCGCCCCCGGTCCCGATGCGGTTGATGATTCCGAGGATCACATCCTTGGCGCTGCACCCCGCCGGGAGGTCGCCTTCGACGGTGATCGCCATCGTCTTGGCCTGCGTCTGCGGGAGCGTCTGCGTGGCGAGGACGTGTTCCACCTCGCTGGTGCCGATCCCGAACGCGAGCGCGCCGAAGGCGCCGTGCGTTGAGGTGTGCGAGTCGCCGCAGACGATCGTGAGGCCGGGCTGGGTGTAGCCCATCTCGGGACCGATCACGTGGACGATGCCCTGGCCCGCCGAGCCCCAGGGGTAGATCGTGATGTCGAACTCCTTCGCATTCTTCGCGAGGGCCTCCATCTGACGAGCGCTCGTCGTATCCGTCACGGGGCCCTCGGTCGTCGGGACGTTGTGATCCATCGTGGCGACCGTGAGGTCCGGGCGACGCACGCCGCGGCCGGCGAGCCGGAGGGCTTCGAACGCTTGCGGGCTGGTCACCTCATGGACGAGATGGAGATCGACGTAGAGGAGATCCGGCTCGCCGGCAGCTCGATGCACGACATGGCGTTCCCAGACCTTCTCGGCGAGCGTGCGTGCGGTGGGCATCTCCGGCGCCGTGCTCCTCGGTGGCTTGCGGGATCCTGTCCCGGTCGTTGTTCGACTATGCGGTCAACGATGTTGTTCCACTATGTGGACGTCTGTACCATTATCTGGACATGACCCTACCAGAGACCCCGAGGACGCCAGTGGGCGTGCTCGATCGAGCGATGGCCATCCTTGCGGTGATCGAAGGAGGCACACGAACGCACACGGAGGTGGCCCGTCTCACCGGACTCGCCCGTCCAACCGCTCACCGGCTCCTCAAGTCGATGGAGTCCCACGGGCTCGTGACGTACGTCGGCGGACAAGGCTTCCGGCTGGGGCCCCGACTCCTCGGTCTGGCCGCGACCGCGATGCGCGAGCTGCCGCTCCGCGACCTTGCACAACCCGTCCTCGACCGGCTGGCGAGATCGACCGGCGAAAGCGTGCAGCTGTTCGTTCGGGACCATCACCGCCGGGTCTGCATCGCGGCGACGGAGTCGCGAAGCGAGCTGCGCACGATCGTCGAGATCGGCGCCGGGCTACCGCTCACCGCCGGCTCGGCGGGCAAGGTGTTCCTCGCGTTCGGACCTCCCGCGCTCACCGCCGAGCTCCTCGCCACCGCCGACCGGTTCACGCCGGTCACGCCGATCGGCGAGCGACTGGAGCGACAGCTGGCGACCGCTCGCCGCCGCGGGTGGGCATCGAGCGCAGGAGAGCGCGAACCCGGTGTCGGATCGGTCAGCGCACCCATCCATGAGCCGTACGGGGCGCTCCTTGCCGTCGTGTCCCTCTCAGGGCCGGAGCAACGGCTCGGCCGGATCTCGGCGAAGCGCTATGCCCCCGCCGTGATCGAAGCGGCGAAAGAGATCGAAGCCGCGCTCGGCGCGTAGCCGGACGCGGAACGCTCCTACCAGGCGTAGGCCTCGGGTGCGGGGCCCCCCGGCCCCGGGAAGATCTGGTCCAGCCTCCGCAAGACGTCTTCATCCAGTTGGACCTCGAGCGCGCGGAACGATCCTTCGAGCTGCTCCTCGGTTCTGGGTCCGATGATCGGGGCCGTCACTCCCGGCTGGTGCAGCAGCCACGCCAGGGCGACGTCGGACGGCCGCTCGCCGAGGTCTGCACAGACTTTCTCCCAACGGTCCAGGCGGTCCCGGTCCTTGTCGATCTCGTCCAGCATGTACTCCGAGGACCGGCGACCCTCGTCGACCTTCTTGAGCGCGCCGGCCAACAGGCCGCCGGCGAGGGGGCTGTAGCAGATCAACCCCATCCCGTACTCCCGGAGCGCCGGGATCACCTCGAGCTCGACCGTTCGCTCGGTGAGGTTGTAGAGGGACTGCTCGGTGGCCAGGCCGACCGTGTGCCACTTGCTCGCGATCTCGTTCGCCCTCGCGATGTGCCAGCCTGCGAAGTTCGACGATCCGACGTAGAGGATCTTGCCCTCGCTCTTCAGCTGGTCCATCGCCTCCCAGATCTCGTTCCACCACGCGTCCCGGTCGATGTGATGCATCTGATAGACGTCGATGTGGTCGGTCTGTAGCCGCTTCAGCGATCCCTCGCACGCGCGGATGATGGCGAGCTTGGAGAGACGTGACTCGTTGGGCCACTCGGCCATCTGCCCATAGACCTTGGTGGCCAGCACGATCTTCTCCCGGCGCCCACCGCCTTTCGCGAACCAGTCGCCGATGATCCGTTCGGTCGAGCCCACGCCGAGGTGGCGCCCGTAGACGTTGGCCGTGTCGAAGAAGTTGATGCCCTCGGCGATCGCCGCATCCATGATCCGATGCGATTCGTCCTCGGGTGTATGGGGGCCGAAGTTCATGGTGCCCAAGCAGAGCCGGGAGACGACGAGCCCCAACCGACCGACGTGCGTGTACTCCACAGGGCGAGTCTACGCAGCTGTGGCCGAAGGCTCCGGGGTCGCGAGGGAGCCGTCCTGCTCTGGCCCCCGTGCCCCCTGGACGAACATGAACGCCAGGGTGATCGTGCCCCCGATCGCACCCGCCCAGATGAGCGTTGCGTCGTGGCCGATCGCGTCCGCCGCCGGGCCCGTGATGGCGAACGAAAGAGGCACTCCCATCGTCGAGATCATCCAGTCGAGCGCGAACACCCGCCCGAGGAGCCGGTCGGGGACGAGCCGCTGGACCAGCGTCACCCAGACGACGACGAGGTACGTGATCGAACCCTCCGTGACGAACGCGACGGCCATCGCCTGCCACACCGAGGTGACGATCCCGAACCCGGCGGTCCCGAACATCCCCAACGCCCACGCCAGGTACATCGCGGTCAGGGGCTTGCGGGGCAGGGTCCCTCGCTGGCCGAACACGGCCGCCGAGATGACCGCGCCCACGCCCCCGGCGCCGAAGACGAGGCCGAGAGCCGAGGCCTCGCCCCCAAGATCGTTCTTCACCACCACCGGCACGAGCGTCTCCCACGGTCCCCAGACGGCGAGCAGGCTCACCGTCGCCCCGACCATCGCGATCAGGAGCCAGCGCTGTTGCCGCACGTATCGGAAGCCCTCGACAACGTCGGCGAAGAACGACGCTTGTTCCTCCTGGCCGGCCCTCCGCGTCCGCCGAGTCCGCATCGACAGGATCATCACGGCCGAGAACGCGAAGGTCGTGGCGTCGGCGAGGAAGGCGTATCCGACACCGACCCATGTGATCAACACCCCGCCCACCAATGGGCCGACCAGCGTCATCGCGAACGGCCGGACCAGCTGTGCCAGCGAGTTCGCCTGCACGAGCAGGTCCGCGGGCACGATGGCGGGAGTGATCGACGAGAACGCCGGCTGGAACACCGCCTGTCCCGCTCCGTACACGGTGACAAACGCCAAGATGATCGGGATCGTGAGCTGATCCTGGATCGACAAGATGCCGAGCGTCCCGATCGCCACGAAACGGATCACGTCCCCGGCGATCATGAGGTGACGCCGCTCGAGTCGGTCGGAGAGCGCTCCACTCGCGATCACGAGGAGCACCTGCGGCAGCGACCACGCGATACCGACGAGCGCGAGCGCGCCGGGCCGGTTCTCGATCGAGAGCACCTGCCACGCGATCGAGACCAGGTAGATCCCGTCGCCGATCATCGAGATCGTCATCCCGGTCCACAGGAACGCGAAGTCGCGGACCGCGAGCGGCCTGAGGATGGCGATCCGGTCTCGGAAAAGCGTGGGCTCCGGCTCCGACATCGGACCCAGGATAGGACCGAGCGCCGACGCCGACGCTACCGCCAGTCGACGGTGACGACCTCGATCGGATCGGAGATGCCCTTGACCGTCACCGTCCGTGGATCCCGCGTGGGGAACTGCCCACCGGCCACCGTTTCGGTGCTGGCCACGATCTGACCGCCCTCCGCGAGACCCCCGATGCGTGAGGCTTCGTGGACACCTTTGCCCGTGAAGTTCCGGCCGACCATCGTCGCGTTGGATGCGTGCACGCCGATCCGCACCTGCGGCGCGAAGCCTGCAGCCGCCCGATGCGCGGCGAGGTCTCGCTGGATCGCGGCCGCGCACGCGAGCGCGTCGTCGGGCGACTCGAAGGCCACGAAGAAGCCGTCGCCCGTGGCCACCACCTCCTCGCCTCGGTTCGCGCCGAAGAGCGCGCGCAGGGTCTTGTCGTGCCACGAGAGGAGGGATTGCCACGCCTCGTCCCCCATCGCCTCGAGGAGGTTCGTCGAACCCACGATGTCGGTGAACATGAATGTTCGCTGGACACGTTGCGTGGGTGAGCGGCCGCGGAGCTGCCACGGGAGCAGCTCCGCGACCTCCTCGAGGACGATCGCTTGCGTCGGGCAGGCGAGCGCGGCCTCCCGGAGCTTCTCCTCGTCGACGCTCGCCGCGTCCACGACGTCGGCCTTGCCGAAGTCTCCCCGATGCCAGTCGAACGCCGTCGGGGCGATCGTGATGCAGTTGCCGGCACCGATGCACCGCGGCCGATCGACCCTCGCTCGAAGCATCTAGGTGCCCTCCGTCACAGCATCCTCGACTGGAAAGCGAAGGCGGTGGCGTCGGCGCGTGAGGAGGCACCGATCTTCGCGTACGTCGACGTGAGGAGCCGGGCCACCTCGCCGGAGTCGACGGCGAGGCGATCGGCGATCTCTTCGTTCGAAAGCCCTTCGACGACGAGCTTGAGCATCTGCGCGTCCATGTCGTCGAGCCCTTCGACCGACCCTTCCTGCGTGTGGCGCGTCAGCGGCAGGTCGGGATCCGATGCGAGGCTCGCGAGCGCGCTGCCGACAGGGCCTCGGAACCATCGGGTCCGTATGTCTTCGTCGACGATCCGGTTCGCGATCACGGCCGTCTGGAGCTGCAGATAGGACAGCGTGCTCGTCCGCTCTTCGTCGGTACCGGCCGCCGTGATGGCTGCGGTGACCGGGAGGAGCACCTCCAGATCCAGGTCTTCATGCCGTGCGGCGGTGAGCGCCTCCACCGCCGATCGAGCGGCTTCGACGGCGCGTTCGGGTTCATCCCGCGCGAGGGCAACGGTCGCGAGCGCTGCGTCGGCCCTCGCGCCCCATGGAGCGTGCCCGGGCAGGAGCCCGAGCAGTCCTTTCGCCTCCGTTGCCGCCCGCTCGCCAAGCGCCAGCAACTCCTCGTCCTTCTGCTCACTGCCGAGCGTCGCCGATGCCAGCGCGAGCGCGGCGAGCACCTCACAGTGGACCGCGGGCAGCGCTTGCTCGGCGGCCATCTGCACCGCGCGCTCGAGATGTGCACGCATCCCGTCCGCGTCTCCTCTGGCGGCGTGCAGCTGTCCGCGCCATCGCTCCAACTCCCGGGCACGAGCGGGGGTCGGGCTCTCCGCGGCGACGGCGCCCGCTCGATCGAGCCAGGTCGTCGCCTCGTCCGGATCACCGAGCTGCAGATACGAGAGCGCGGTCCCCCCGGCGGAGAGGAACTCGAGCTGCCGGTCGCCGATCGCGCGAGCTCGCTCGTAGGCCTCTGCGCCGCGCGAGAGAGCCAGATCGGGGATGACCTTCGCGCGGGCGAACACGTGCACCCCGTAGAGCATCTGGACCTCCGCGAAGGCGCGCTGGCTCTCGCTGGTGAACGAGGAAAGCTGTGACGCGAGCCGCCGGATCTCCTCGATGTGGCGGGCCGAGTCGGAGCCGATGTGGATGTCCGGCGCCCAACTCAGGTACGCCATCGCGATGATCGATGCCATCGTCCCCTGCCGATCGCCGATCTCTTCGTAGAGCTCGAGCGCCCGATGCAAGCGCTCGCCCGACGATCGCACCCACGGTGCGATCGGCAGCTCTTCCACGAGGTCCTCGAGGGATTCGCCGGCGGCGACCCGGGCCATCACGGGGATGTGCTCCCCCACCGCAAGCCGTTCCACGAACCACTCGCGGATCCGACCGAGATCGATCACACCCAGCTCACGGGTCGAGGCGGCCAGCATCGACGTGTCACCGAGCTCCTCCGCGAGCGCTGCCGCCCGGAGATAGGTCTCCTCGGCGGCGTCGAGGTCGTTCTCGGCGGCCGAGGGCGTGAACCCCTCGCCGAGCCCGGCGTGGAGCAGCGCCTGGCCGAGCTCGAGGCACGCCGCGAGCTCCGCGGTCAGGTCGCCCCGTTCGATAGCGAGTGCTCGCACGCGGGTCGCGAGCTCCGCCGCGCCGTCCTCCTGTTGGGAGAGCCGGAGCGCGGCCGCTCGACGGAGCGTGACATCGAGGTCCAGGTGGGGATCGCCGAGCGCCTCGGTGAGGGCGGCAAGCTCCGACAGTCCCTCCAAACGATCACCGGGTCGCCTGAGCATCGCCAGGGCGTCGTCCCTCGCGGTCAGGAGACCGAGCCGCTCCTGCGGCGTCGCCGCCTGCGGCAGCGCGACCTCCACCACCCGGAGGACCTCTTCCGGTGCGTGCGCGGCGAGCGCCGCAGCCGCCGCCTCGGTCGAGAAACGGACACACACCTGCGCGTCGCCGGCCGCTCGCGCATGGTGGGCGAGAAGCGGGAGTGTCTCGGGCGCCGGCTCACCGGTCAGCAGGAGCTGGACGATCGCCGCGTGGATCTCGCGCCGGCGAGCCGGCGCGAGCGTGTCGGCCGCGAACTCGCGGACCTGCTCGTGGGGGAAGCTGTAGTCCGCCGGCGCGGCCTCCGGCTGCTCGACGAGCAGCCCGGCCGCGACGGCGGGCGCGATCAGGTCGCCGAGCGCGAGTTCGTCTTCTTCCTCACCCTCGCCGATCCTGCTCCGCACCTCCCGGAGATCCTTCAGGCTGAAATGGCGACCGAGGAGCGCCGCCTCGGCGAGCGCCGTCTTCGTCTCGATCGGAAGATGGGCCGCCCGGCGCTGGATCAACGTGCGCACCGCGGAGGGTGCCAGCCGTTCGGCGTTGCGGGTCAGGGTCCACGTGTCCGCGATCTGTTGCAGCATCCCGGCCTCGCGGTACGCGCGGCCGATCTCCTCCACGATGAAGGGGACACCTTCCGCCTGCCCATGGATCGTCGCGGCCGTCGCGGGCTCGACCTGCCCGCCGAGGATCTGGCGGAGGAACTCCGAAGTCTCGAGCACCGAGAAGCGAGCGAGCTTGAGCCTCCGGATCACGCGCATCCGCTCCATGTCGGCGAGCAACGTCACGGCTTCGGTGAGCGTGGCGACCTCCTCGGGGCGAACCGAGAACATCAGGAAGATCGGGCTCGCGCCTTCGGTCCGGATGACGTACCGGAGCAGCCGGAGACTGTCCTCGTCGGACCACTGCATGTCGTCGATGAGCAAGGCCAACGGCTGCCCCGCGGTCAGCGCTCGTACCGCCATGGTCGCGAGGTCGAAGGAACGAAGGAGCCGTTGGTCGGCGGACAAGCCGGCGAAGGCCGGATCGTCTCGACCGCCGAGCGCTTGGGCGGCCGCGGCGATCGCCGCCTCCGAGTCGGTGCCTGCAACGGCCTCGGCCACCTCGGGAGCCCCGAGGATCGATCGTGCGAGGAGGAACGGGCCTCGCAGCTCTTCGTCGGCACCGACCGCCACGGTGAGGAACTCGCGGGCGACCGCGATCTCCCGAGCGGCCAGGAGAAGGCGCGTCTTGCCGATCCCCGGTTCCCCCTCGACCGCAACCGCGGACAAGCGTCCCCCCGCGGCAGCGTTGATGCCGTCCTCGATCGCCGCGAGCTCAGCGGGACGGCCCACGACGGCACGGCCGGTCCTGTATTCGAGGAGGCCAAGCGGCGCGAACGCAGCCGCAGCAACGGGTGGAGCTGAGCTCATGAAGCGTCCTTTCGGGAGGTCTCGGTTCCTCGATTATGCGGGTCGCGACCACCGCGTGTTATCGTTGATGCTCCGAGCGACTCCGCATCCCCGCGTCGGGTGACCGACGCGAGGCATCGGCAGATCCTCCCGCCCTGCCCGCGGATCAACAGGTCCACTACCAGAGAGGCAGGCCGAGTGGAAGGCATCAGCCGCAAGGATCGGGTCTTCGGTCCACCGGAACGCGGGAAGAAGGCGTCCGACCGTCCTCCCCAGGGTCGGATGTGCGAACAGGTGGGATGCCAAACCATCCTGTCCACGTACAACGCTTCGCCTGTGTGCTGGCTCCATGCACCCCCCGCGTACCGCCACGCGCTCAGCCGCGACTAAGAAGCAACGTCTCGACGTTTCCGAAAAGCGCGCCCTGAGGGACTCGAACCCCCGACCTGCTGGTCCGTAGCCAGCCGCTCTGATCCACTGAGCTAAGGGCGCCGAAACGCAATCCTACACGGCAGCCTTGGGACCTCCGCCATGAAACCGCAGGGGCTAAGCCGCCGCGATGCGGTGCTCGACGTCGTCGGCCGTCGTTCCGAGCCTGGCGGCCAGCAGATCCACGGCCATCGTTCGCGCGGTCTCGGCCGGCCGTGTCGAGGCTTCGAACACGATCGACATCCACATGCCCATCGCCAGGAAGCGTAGTTGCCGTCCCATCGACGGCGCATCGTTGATCCCCGCTTCGAGAGCGGTCTGCGACAGATATGCCTCCACCTCGACGATGTAGGAGCTGACCAGCGGGTACGCCGGGTGATCGCGATCGCGGATCTCCGCGAGGGTGTTCAGGAACGGACATCCATTCAGCCCTTCTGCCTCCGCCCACCTACCCACCGCCCCCCAGAAGTCGACCAGGCGGACCAGTGGTGGAGATCCCTCCAGCTCACCCACCACGACATCCAGCCAGCGAGCGTCAGGCGTGCGAAGCCAACCGGCGACGACATCGTCCTTCGAGGGGAAGTGCCGATAGAACGTGGCCTTCGCCACATCGGCGCGCGCGATCAGCGAATCGACCCCGGTGACCCGGATCCGGCCGCCCGCGAAGAGCGAGGCCGCGCTCTGCAGGATGCGGTCGCGGGCCGAAGCGGGCGACCGTGTCTCCCTATCGCGCGTTGCTCGGTCCATCGGTCATCTCCCACGCTCGATCGTTCACAAACGTATATGGGTACGACCGGTCTGTATACCCCTCCGAGAGTGGCTTTGACGCCAGACAGGTCGGTCTGTACGATTCGATTTTCCGGAGAAGTCAGACCGGTCTGGGCAACATCGAAGCGGCCGCCTCGGCAGAAAGAGCAGATGGAACTTCGACAACTCCGTTACTTTCTGGCCGTCGCCGAAGAACGCCACTTCGGGCGCGCGGCAGAACGCCTGCGGATCGCGCAATCGGGACTGTCCCAGCAGATCAAGTCGCTCGAGCGCTCTGTGGGAACCCAGCTCTTCATCAGGGACCGGCGCCGTGTCGAGCTCACCCCCGCGGGCGAGTACCTCGTAGAGGAAGCCCGTTCTCTCCTCGCACGCGCGGATCGGGTCGAGGAGACGCTCCCGATCATCGACCGAGGCAAAGGGGGGCTCCTCAAGGTGGGCACCAGCTCCGCCGGACTCCATCCGCTCGCCGGCGATCTCGTCGATCGCTTCCGCGAACGGTTCCCGGATGTGGTGCTCCACGTCGTGCCCGGGTCGGGGCCGCAGAACCTCGAGGCTCTCCTCCGCCGCGATGTCGACGTCGCCTTCGTCAGCTTCCCCTTCGAGCCGCTGGACGGCATGACCCTCTTGCCGGCGGGCACGCTGGAGCTCGTGATCGCCCTCTCGGAGCGACATCGTCTCGCCTCGAACGAGCGGATCCCACGCCCCGAGCTCCTCGAGGAACCGTTCCTCACGTGGCCGAGGACGTTCAACCCCCCGCTGATGGATCACATCCATCGATCCCTCTTCGGCGACCGCGAACATCCCTCACTCGTCGAGGCCCCGGACCTGACGCAGGTCACGCGGCTGACTCGCCTCGCTCGCTCGGATCGGCTCGTCGGACTCGGCCTTCCCGCAGAGGCAGAGCTGAAGATCCCGGGTCTCGCCTACCGCAGGCTCGAGGATCCAGTGCCCGTCGTCGATTACGGGCTCGCCTGGCTCAACGAGCACGACTCCCCGTTCGCCACCGGGTTCATCGACACGGTCCGGGAGGCACTTCGAACGGGTCAGTCCTGAGCGAGCATCTCGTCGACGGTCTCGAGGAGGTCCCCCGGATGCTCGTGCACCCAGATCACCTCCCATCGATCACAGCCGAGACCCGTCGGAGTGTCTCGGACAGGCGACCGGCCTGGCGTTCCCAGTCGCTTGGCGGAGACGGGAGTGGCGGAGACGGGAGGATTCGAACCTCCGAGGGAGTTTTACCCCCCTAACCGCTTAGCAGGCGGCTGCTTTCGGCCACTCAGCCACGTCTCCGTCGACGAGTCTAGAGGACCCGTCTGTGGTGCCCGGCCGACACGCCGGAGGTCGTCACTCCGGGCGCCCGGGTCCTCTTCTTGCCCGTCGAGGTCGAACCCCGGCTGGGTAGGATTCCCCGGTCATGGCCGTCCTCGCCCTCGGCATCTCATTCCGACACGCGCCGATCGACCTCCTCGAGTCGCTCGCGTTCGGCGAGGACGACCTGGTCAAGGGGTATCGCCGCGCGCGGGATCTGGGTGGGATCGATGAAGCCGTCGTGCTCTCGACCTGCAATCGCGTCGAGGTGTACGCATCGGTCCCGAGCTATCACGCGGGGTTCTTGGCGCTCAAGACGTTGCTCATCGAGACGAAGGGCGTCGCGGAAGCCGAGCTCGCGGAGAGCCTGTACTCCCATTGGGAGCGGGACGCGGTCGAGCATCTGTTCTCCGTCGCCGGGGGCCTGGACTCGATGGTGCTCGGCGAGACGCAGATCCAGTCGCAGGTGCGCGAGGCGCTTCGCTTCGCCGAAGGCGAAGCGATGGCCGGCTCCCGTCTCTCCGGCTTGTTCCACGCGGCAACGAGGGCCGGGCGACGGGTCCGCCAGGAGACGTCGCTCGGGGCGGCACCCGACGCGTTCGTCGGACGGGGCGCTTCGCTCGCGGAGGAGGCACTGGGGAACCTCGCCGGTCGGTCGGTCGTGGTGATCGGAGCGGGCACGATGGCCTCGCTCGCCGTGAAGCATCTCCGGCAACGAGGCGTCGGCCCCCTCCGGATCCTGAATCGCTCAACGCAACATGCCCGGGTGCTGGCCGAGCGAACGGGTTCGGCCTTCGGCGACATCGGGGACCTCCCGTCGGCGCTCCGCGAGGCCGACCTCGTCGTCTCCGCGACCGGCGCCACGGGAGTCGTGCTGCCTGCCGAGATGGTGCGCGCGGCCCGGCCGGCGCCGGCCTCGCCGCTCGTCCTCCTCGACCTGGCCGTGCCGCGCGACGTGGATCCGGAGGCCGGCTCTCTCGCCGGCGTGACGGTCATCGACGTGGACGCGCTGCGCTCTCATGGTTCGGCGGTGGAACACGATGCGGTCGCGCAGGCGCACGAGATCGTGGCCGAGGAGGTCCGACGATTCGTCGTGCGTCGCCGCGGCGACGAACTGGCTCCGCTGATCCGCGCGATCCGTCGCCGCGGCGACGCGGTGCTGCAGGGCGAGCTGGCGCGCTACGCGGGGCGGCTCGCCGATCTCACCGCAGACGAACGCGCCGCCGTGGAGGCACTCACGCGCGGGATCGTCGCGAAGCTCCTGCACGATCCGATCGTGGCGCTGAAGGAGCGGTCGGAGCCCGGCTCCGGGCGGACCCACGCAACCCTGCTGGCCGAGCTCCTCGGCCTCGACCCTTCCCTCCTCGACGAGGAGTGACCACCCTCCGCATCGCGACGAGGCGTTCTGCCCTCGCGCTCGCGCAGGCCGAGGAGATCGCCGCACTGCTGTCCGCGAACGCCTTCCGCTCGGAGATCGTCCCGATGTCGACGTCGGGCGACGAAGGTGCGACGTCGGCCGAGTCACCCTCGGGCATGAAGGGGCTCTGGGTCGATCGGATCGTCGAGGCGCTCCGCACCGGCGAGGTCGATCTCGCCGTGCACTCCGCGAAGGATCTGCCCGCCGAAGACGACGAGGGGATCGTGATCGCCGCGGTTCCCAAACGCGCCGATCCTCTCGACGTCTTGATCGGACGCGACGAGAAGCTCCAGCCGGGGATGGTGGTCGGGACGTCGAGCGTCCGTCGTCGTGCGCAGCTCCTGGCAGGCTTCCCCGGGATGGGCGTGACCGAGATCCGGGGGAACGTGGACACGCGGCTCCGGAAGCTGGCCGAAGGGGAGGTGGACGGACTCGTCCTCGCCGCGGCGGGGCTCGCGCGACTCGGCCTCGATCCGCCGCACGCCCGCCGGCTCCGGGTCGAGGAGATGGTTCCGGCACCGGGACAGGGGTGCCTCGCCGTCCAAGTGCGTGAGGACGACCGGACGACGCGAGCGGTCATCTCCGTTCTGGACCACCTCGCGTCGCGGCGGGCCTTCGAGGCCGAGCGAACGCTCGTGCAGCTCCTGGGCGGCGGCTGCGATCTTCCGCTCGGGGCGCTCGCGGCGACGAAAGGCGACCGGATCAGGATGGTGGCTCTCGTCGCGACACCCGACGGTGCGAAGATCGTTCGGACCGCGGCCGAGAGCTCCGATCCCGGCGTCGCCGCTTCCACCCTCGCGCAGCGGCTGCGGGCCGACGGCGCGGATCGGATCCTGGGAGAGCTGCAGGGGTGAAGCGAACTCTCGCCGGGCGAACGATCCTCGTCACGCGCCCGGTGGACCAGGCGGCGCCGCTGGTGCACGAGCTCGAGCGCCGTGGAGCGCGCGTCCTCGTCGCGCCGACGATCCGATTAGCGTCCGCGCGCTCCGCGGCGCTCACGGCGGCGTTGAACGAGCTCGCCGCCGGGCGGTTCGACTGGATCACGCTCACCAGCGCCGCGACGGTGGACGTCCTGCGTGATCGACTCGCGACGCCGCGGGACGTCCGCGCGAAGGTCGCCGTGATCGGCGAAGGCACGGCCACCGCGTTCCGTCGGTGGAGCCGCCGGGACGCCGACCTGCAGCCGGCGACGTTCACGACCGCGGCCCTCGCGCGCGCGTTCCCACGCGGCTCGGGCCGCGTGCTCTGTGCGCGCGCCGACATCGCGCCGGAGGGATTGGAGGACGCCCTGGCTCGGAAGGGCTGGGCACCGCTCCGCGTGGATGCCTATCGCACGGTGTTCGCACGCTCGCTCCCCCGCGAGGTGCGCCACGCGCTGATGTGGGACGAGATCGACGTGGTCACGTTCACGAGCGCGTCGACGGTGCGAGGGTTCGCGGGCGTCCTCGGCCGTCGGTACGGCTCGTTCATCGCGGTGTGCATCGGTCCGGTGACGGCGCGCGAGGCGCGGACCCGCGGATTCCCCGTGCGAAGGGTCGCGAGCCCGCACACGATCGATGGCCTCGTCGACGCCGTCGAGCGGGCGCTGAGCCGGCCACGACGCCGCGGCATCGTCGACTGGACCTGAGCGAGACCCAGACGGCCGGCCGAGCTGTGGTGATGGCTCGAACTCCTTGCGGTCGACACCCGGCTCCAGGTACGAGAACGGACACGTAGCCGTTCAATCGCTTCTTCGGCTCCATCCTGCGTTCCCTCCTCGATCACGACCGCGGTACGCTCTGGTCCGTGAGCTTCCCCGATTCGAGACCGAGACGTATGCGCCGCACACCGGCGCTCCGCTCGCTGATCCGCGAGACCGATGTGCGGCCCGGCGACCTGATCGCGCCTCTGTTCGTCAAGGAATCGTTGAGTGAAGCCGTGGCCATCGAGTCGATGCCCGGCCAGTTCCAGCACACGGTCGAGTCGCTCCGCAAGGAAGCGGTCGAGATCGCGGAGCGCGGCGTACGGGCGTTCATCCTGTTCGCCGTCCCGGCGCGCAAGGACCCAGAGGGCTCGGAGGCTTGGAACCCCGACGGGATCGGCCAGCAGGCGATCCAAGCGCTACGCGAGGAGTTCGGCGACGAGGCCGTCGTGATCGGCGACCTCTGCCTGGACGAGTACACCGACCACGGCCACTGCGGCGTGCTGAACGAGCTCGGTGAAGTCGAGAACGACGCCACCGTGGAGCTGTATCAGAGGATCGCCGTCGCACAGGCGGAGGCCGGCGCGCACCTCGTCGGGCCCAGCGGGATGATGGACGGGCAGGTCGCCGCCATCCGTACCGCACTCGACGACACCGGACATCTGGACGTGGGGATCCTCGCGTACGCGGCGAAGTTCGCGTCGCCGCTCTACGGCCCGTTCCGCGAGGCCGCGGAGGGCGCCCCGCGATTCGGCGACCGGAGCGGCTACCAGCAGGATCCGGCGAACGCCGACGAAGCGCTCCGTGAGATCCGGACCGACATCGAGGAGGGCGCCGACATCGTGATGGTGAAGCCGGCGCTGCCGTACCTCGACGTGATCCGTCGCGCGAAGGACGAGACCCACTTCCCCATGGCCGCGTACCACGTGAGCGGCGAGTACGCGATGGTGAAGGCGGCGGCGGCGAACGGATGGCTCGACGAGCGGCGGGTGGTGCTGGAACTGCTGACGTCGATCCGGCGCGCCGGCGCCGACCTGATCCTCACGTACCACGCCAAGGACGCGGCGGACTGGCTCCGCAGCTAGTCGCCGATGGCGCGCTACGTCGCACTGCTTCGCGGGATCAACGTGGGCGGCAAGAACCTGATCCCGATGCCTGCCCTCAAGGCGGCGTTCGAGGAGAACGGCTTCAAGGACGTGCGCACCTACATCCAGAGCGGGAACGTCGTGTTCTCGACGGGGACGACGAAGCAGGCGGAGCTGACACGACGAGTCGAGCGGATGCTTCGCAAGACGTTCGGCCACTATGAAGCGAGCGTGGCCCTTCGGAGTAGTGCCCAGATGCGGTCGATCATCGATCGGGCACCCAACGGCTTCGGGAGCGAGCCCACGCTCTACCGCGAGGACGTGATCTTCCTGATGCCGCCGCTCACGGCTCGGACCGTCGTGGAGAGCGTGCCGATCAAGGAAGAGGTCGACCGGATCTGGGCCGGCACCGGCGTCGTCTACTTCTCGAGGCTGACGAGCAGGGCCACGCAGAGCAGGCTCTCGCGGGTCGTCTCGATGCCCATCTATCAACAGATGACGATCCGCAACTGGAACACGACCAGGAAGCTCGCCGAACTCGTGGACGCGAAGGAATCCTGATCCGCGAGGATCATCCCTTTTCCGGTATACACCGGGCCCTCGGATGTCCTCAACCCTGAGCCCATGCCAGCGGTGGTATCGGCCGAGTGAACGCGAGGCTCGCTGACTCGCAGCACCTCAGGAACGGTATGAGGTGATCGTCGCGGGGTCGCAGTTCCCTCCGGAGAGCACGACGCAGACACGATCGCCCGGCGACAACGGATAGGCGCCGGATCGGAGTGCCGCGAATGCAGCGGCACCGCCCGGCTCGACGATCATCCGGACGTCTTCCCACAGAGCCCCTTGTGCGTTCCGGATCTGGTCCTCCGTGACGAGGACCATCCGCTCCACGCGATCTCGGACGATCGGGAATGTGTGGTCGCCGACCCGGGCCGCGCCGAGCGAGTCGGACGCGAGCCCGCCCACGGGAACGACGACGGGTTCTCCCGCAGCGAGCGCGGCCGTCATCGAGGCGCACCCCTCGGGCTCGACGCCGACCACGCGCACCCGATCCCCGCACCAGGCCGCGATCCCGGCGAGAGGGCCTCCCCCACCCACGCCCATCAGGATCACGTCGACATCGGGCACCTGCTCCTCGATCTCGATCCCGAGCGTCCCCTGACCGGCGATCACCTCGGGTTGGTCGAACGGATGCATCACCAGGGCGCCGGTCTCCTCCGCTCTCGCCGCCAACGCTTCGTTCGCCTCAGCGAAGTACCCCTCGACGATCGTGACGCGCGCTCCGTGGGCCCGTACCCGATCGATCTTCGTCTGCGGCGACGTCGACGGGATGAAGATCTCTGCCGGAACGCCGACCTCGCGGGCCGCGTAGGCGACGGCGGACCCGAAGTTCCCCCCGGAAGCGGCGATCACACCCGCCGGGGGCACCTCGCTCGAGAGCACCTTGTTGAACGCACCCCGAGGCTTGAACGAGCCGGTGTGCTGCAGGAGCTCGAGCTTCGCGACGACCGAGGCGCCGTGCATCTCGCCGAGCTCGAGCACCGGCGTTCGGCGAACCCGACCGGCGATCCGCTCGGCGGCAGCACGGATGTCGTCGGGTTCCACGGTCACGGCCGGCATCCAATCACAGGCGGCCCGACCGAAGGCGCTCATAGACTGACGAGCCGTGGGCCGGTCCGAGGAGCTTTTCGAGCGAGCGAGGCGAACGATCCCTGGCGGCGTGAACTCGCCCGTCCGGGCGTTCGGTGCCGTCGGGGGCATCCCGCGGTTCGCCGTGAAGGGCGAAGGCGCCTACCTCGAGGACGCTGACGGGATGCGCTACATCGACCTCTGCCAGTCGTGGGGCGCATCGCTGTTCGGACACGGCCGCAAGGAGATCGTGGACGCCGCGATCGAGGCAGCTTCGCGGGGCACGTCCTTCGGCGTGCCAACCGAGGGCGAAGTGGAGCTCGCGGAGAAGATCGTCTCGATGGTGCCTTCGGTCGAACAGGTGCGGCTCGTCTCGTCGGGAACGGAGGCCGCGATGTCCGCGATCCGGCTGTCCCGAGGCGCGACCGGCAAGGACACCCTGATCAAGCTCGAGGGCTGCTACCACGGTCACTCCGACGCGCTGCTCGCGCAAGGGGCCGGCAGTGGTCTCGCGACCTTGTCGATCCCGAGCACGCCCGGCGTCACCGCCGGAGCCGCGCGCGACACCGTGCTCGCGTCCTTCAACGACCTCGATGAGCTCGCCTCGCTCTTCGAGGCCAACGAGGGAACGGTCGCGGCACTCATCGTCGAGCCGGTCCCCGCGAACATGGGCGTCGTGCCGCCCGACGACGGGTACCTCGAAGGGGTCCGACTCATCTGCGACAAGCACGGCGCGCTCTTGATCTTCGACGAGGTGATCACCGGATTCCGGATCGCGCCCGGCGGCGCACAGGCTCGCTACGGCATCACCCCGGACCTCACCGTCCTCGGCAAGGTGATGGGCGGCGGTTTCCCGTGCGCGGCCTTCGGCGGCCGGCGCGACCTGATGGAGCAGCTCGCGCCGGTCGGACCCGTCTATCAGGCCGGGACGCTGAGCGGGAACCCGGTCGCGGTGGCGGCCGGCCGGGCTGCGCTCGATCTGATCGACCGGGAGGATCCATACGAAGCGCTCGAAGCGACGGCGGTTGATCTCCAGGCCGGCCTCGCATTGACCTTCGAGACGAACGGGATCGAGGCGACGATCAACCGCGCCGGCTCGCTCCTCAGCGTGTTCTTCTCGGGCGGCCCGATCAGGAACTTCGAAGATGCGAAGGCGGCCGACCACGAACGGTTCGCGCGCTTCTTCCACCACATGCTGGGGGAGGGTGTGTACCTGCCTCCCTCCGGCTACGAACTGTGGACGCTGTGCACGGCCTTCGGCGAGACCGAGACCGAGATGGTGCTCGGGCCGGCCAGCCGCTTCCGCGGCTGACCGCCCCGAAGCTCACACAAGCGTGAGGGTGGCCGCCTGCGCCGCCATCGGCTCGTCGCCGTCGGACGCCGGCTCGGTGGCGATGCAGAACGTCCCCACGATGTGCTCGCCCGCGTCGTGGGTGGGCGCGACGCGGCACCACATCCGCCCCTCGATCCCCTTGAGGCTGAACGTGACCGTCTTCCCCGTGAGCGCGGCCGCGTGTGCCTCGAGGATCGGGAGGTTCTCCCCTTCCATCCCGAACGCCTCGAGCAGCTCTCTTCCGTCGAGGAAGCGAGGGTGGATCCCCAGGTGCTGGGAGGCCGTCCAGGAGACCCCTCTCAGTCGAAGCGAGCCGTCGGTGGTCCACATGACGGCCGGAAAGTGCTCGTCCCCTGCAGAAGGCGCTGGCTCACGGCGGGGTGGCGACCAATCCACCGTGTCCGTGATGCCGATGAGCTCCCACTGTCGCATGTGCTCTCCTCCTCGATGCCTCTCCCCTTGCTCTACCTGATATCGGGTACAAGAGGGGGTCCGGCGTATCGGCGAAGAGAACCATTTCGTGCTTCCCCAAGTGGACTACGGCTTCTGCGGGAGGCATCGCGGAGGAATGCCGCCACGCCACGTCAGGTTGCTGGGACTATGGAAGGAAGGACCCTTCCGGAAGGAGACGACATGCCATCTGAGACCGCCACCTTCGGGGCCGGCTGCTTCTGGGGAGTCGAGCACCTGTTCCGAAAGGTCCCCGGCGTCATCGACGCCGTCTCCGGCTACAGCGGCGGGTTCGTCGAGAACCCCACCTACCGGGACGTCTGCAGCGACACGACCGGCCACGCCGAGGTGGTGAGGGTCACGTTCGATCCGGAGGTCGTTTCCTTCGACCAGCTCCTCGAGGTCTTCTGGGCGATGCACGACCCGACGCAGGTCAACCGGCAGGGACCCGATCGAGGCTCGCAGTACCGGAGCATCGTCCTCACCCACTCTGACGAGCAGCAGGCGGCGGCGGAGACCTCACGTGATCAGGCGCAGAGTCACTACTCCCAGCCGATCGCCACGGAGATCCGGCCGCACGTCGCCTTCTATCGGGCCGAGGACTATCACCAGCGCTACTACCTGAACAACGGACACGAGCCGTATTGCCACGCCATCCCGCCGGGGCTGCTCGAGGAGTTCGGGCCTCGTCACCGCGTAGCTCAACCGTCGCGGAAGCCGACGAGCTTGTGCGAGCCGTCGCAGAACGGCTTGTTCTGTGAGTATCCGCACCGGCAGAGGGTCTGCCGGTTGCGGATCTCGTAGGGCTCGCCGTCCGCTCCCACCACCTTGACGCCGCCGCGCACGAACAACGGCCCATTGCGGAACACGCCGATCTCGGGCTCGTAGTCCGGCTCGTGGTCGGGTGCTTCGACAGAGTCTGCCCACGCGAGCCTGCCTGACGGGCAGAGCTCGACCATTCTGCCCATCCGTTCGCGGATGGCCGGATCCGGGTCACCGAGCATCTGCCACACGCCGGTGAATCGGTCCTTGCAGTAGCCCGCCTTCGTGCAGATCGAGAGATCGTCGCTGATGATCGCACCGTCGGGGCCCTGGAAGACGTCCGTCCTGTCGTCGCGGGGGCCGTGATCCGCACGCTCCGTCACGTCGACGCGGGGTTCCTCGAGGTGACTGTCGTCGCAGAACGGCTTGTTCGCGCTCTTGCCGCACCGGCACAGTCGGTAGGTCTCGCCGGCTTCCAAGGGTTCGAAAGGCGCGTAGTCGACGGGCTCCCCGAACTCGGTCTTCACGGTCCTCGTCCGGGAGATCGGAAGCGGACCCTTCACTTCGTAGGGGCCGTTCTCCTCGACGCGGATCTCCGGTTCGGACATGGTCGGCATCCTCGCATGACATGACCTCGGGGTGAACAGGCCACGCGACCACTCGAGGTGCGGCGTCTTCGCGAACCAAGCGTCTCGGTTCGCGGGTTCGTTCGTTTGACGTCCCGGGCGGTGTTGGCCCAGATCAGAGGCTCGACCCATTCCGAACTGATGTTCGCGGGGCGGCCCTTCTTGGTCGAGGATCGGACCGCCCTCTCCGACGATCCAGAAGCCCCACCTATGGTCTGATCGTGACCAGTGCCCTGATGCAACCATGCATCCGATCTGATGGCCCAATCGCACTAGGCCAAGAGGCCCGAGATTCCTTGCGAGGCACTGAGACGTTGACTGGCGTTTCGGAAAGGTGGGACACTGCACAAACTTGCAGTAAGCCGAACAGGGTCGAGTTTGATAGGTCGTGTCGATGTCCATATCCCCCCGAATTCCCGACGTAATTTATGCGGCTGTGCAGCCCTGGAGAGATCAAGGGAAGCGCCATGCTCTTTCCCTTGGCGTGCCTGGGCGCCTCCCACGGGGGTCTAGAAGGAGCGCTCCATGAGCGCGGCAAGGGAAGAAACCGCCGGGGACCCGATGCGTGAAGCCGTCCCCGGGTCGTCCCCAACCGATCTCATGCCCGATGAGGCCGAGGCCTCACCATCCTTCGGGGATCAGACGACACCCTCGTTAGAGCCCACCCACCCACCGATCGTCGAGCCCGCCTCAGCCACTGCGCTCGCCGGTTTCCGGCGGGTGGCCGCGGCCCTGATGATCGCGGATGCGTGGTGCATCGTGGGTGCGCTCCTCGTGGTCCACGCCAACGGCCCTGATGGCGTCCGACTCCCGCGAGATTTCGTCTTGGTCTTGCTCACCGCTCCCATCCTGTGGATCAGCCTCTTCCATTCCTTCGGTCTCTACGGAGTTCGCCACCTGTCGCCTCCGGAGGAGTTCCGTCGCGTGATCAGTGCGACGGTCCTGGGCGTTGTGGTGATCGTCGTCGGAAGCGTCTGGTGGGACGAGGCTCTCGATCGCTCCTCTCTCGCGCTCATGTGTGTGGTGGCCCTCTTCTTCGAGTTGGTCGTGCGTCGGTTGGCACGGTGGCACATACGAAGGCAGAAACGGCTCGGACGACTGACGTTGAGGACCGTGATCGCGGGAACGAACGATGAGGCCGCGATGATCGCCGAAGCTCTGTCCCCACCAAGCGGTGGCTTCCTCCCGATCGGATTCGTGACGTCAGCTGGTTCCTACGCCACGAATCCAGGGCTACCCCTTCTCGGGTCGATCGACGATCTCGAAGACCTCATCCGCAGATGCTCGGTCGAGTGTGTCTTCGTCGCTTCGACTGCAACATCCCCGGACGACGTCTATCGCATCTTTCAGTCGTGCCGTCGAGAGGACATCGAGATGCGACTGTCCGCGAACGCGCCGGAGGTGCTTACTTCTCGGGTGAGCATCCAGCAGGTCGAGAGCCTCATGATGCTGGCCGTCCGCCCCGTCAGGCTGACGCGGTCCCAATCCGCTCTCAAACGGTCCTTCGATGTGGCCATCGCTTCGCTCGCGATCGTTCTGCTTTCCCCCGTGATGGCGGCGATCGCACTCGCCATCAAGCTGACCTCCCGTGGACCGGTGGTCTTCAGACAGGAACGAGCGACCAAGGGGGAGCGCCTCTTCACGATGTACAAGTTCCGCACGATGGTCGCCGATCAGGAACGCGCACTCGAGGGCAGGCTCATCGATCTCACCAAGCCGTTCTTCAAGATGCCGCATGATCCACGGCTCACCCCTCTCGGGAGACTGCTCCGCTCCCTCAGCTTGGACGAGCTTCCGCAGCTCTGGAACGTGCTGCGAGGTGACATGAGTCTCGTGGGTCCTCGACCGCTTCCCGTCGAGCAGGTCAGAGCGAATCACGACCTGCTTCAGCCCCGCCATGAGGTGCGGGCCGGGTTAACCGGGTGGTGGCAGGTGAGCGGGCGAAGCAAGGTCGACGTGAAGGACGCGCTGAAGATGGACATGTTCTACATCGAGAACTGGTCTCTGAGCCTCGACGTGTACGTCCTGCTGAAAACTGCCGCCGCCGTCATCGCACGGAGGGGCGCATATTGACCGAACGCGAGGACGCGGCTGCCGACTCGCGTCACATCCTCGGGATGAGGGTCGACGCGACGAGCTATGACGACGCCACCCGGCGCATCGCGGGATGGGCGAAGGCCCGGGAGTCCCGTTCGGTCTGCGTCGCGTCGGTGAACAACGTGATGATCGCGCAGGACGACCGCTCATTCCTCGCGGTGATGAACGACGCGGACCTCGTCACGCCTGACGGTATGCCTCTGGTCTGGGGTTTGAGAAGGCTCGGTATCCCATCGGCGACGCGGGTCTACGGGCCGGCACTGACTCCGATGATCTTCTCCCTGGCTGAGAAGGAAGGGATCCCTGTCGGCTTCGTTGGCGGAACCCCCGCCGTCCTCGACAAGCTGATCGCGAACGCGACGTCTTCGTTCCCTGAGATGCGCATCGCCTACACGGTCAGCCCTCCGTTCAGAGAGATCACCGCCGAGGAGGAAGCGGAGATCTCCCAGCAGATCAACGATTCAGGTGCGCGGATCGTGTTCGTGGGCCTGGGAACCCCCAAGCAGGACGTTTGGATGGCTCGTCAGCGGGGGAAGGTCCATGCCGTCATGATCGGGGTTGGAGCGGCGTTCGACTTCTTCGCGGGCGAGAAGCCACAAGCTCCAGCCATCCTTCAGCGTTCGGGGCTCGAGTGGCTCTTTCGGCTCGCGACCGAGCCAAGACGACTCTGGAAACGGTATCTTCGTCAGAATCCCCGATTCGTCGTGCTGTTCGCACGCCAGTTGCTCTCTCATCGCAAGCAACCGCTTGCGCATACCGACATCTATCGGCAGGAGGCTCCATGAATCGACGGGCGCTCGTCACGGGGGCAGGAGGCTTCATCGGACACCACATGGTGAAGTTCCTGAAGGCCAACGGATACTGGGTCCGAGGCGTCGATATCGAGCTTCCCGGGTTCGAAGAGACGGAGGCTGATGAGTTCCAACTCATCGATCTCCGCGAGCTCGACGGCTGCCGCACAGCCACGCGCGAAGTGGATGAGGTGTATCAACTCGCCGCCGACATGGGGGGGATCGGATACATCACCGAGTTCCGGGCGGACGTTGCCAGGAACAACGTGCTCATCAACGCGCACATGCTCGAGGCCTCTCGAGAGAATCAGGTGTCTCGCTACTTCTTCTCTTCATCGGCCTGCATCTATCCGATGTACCTCCAAGAGTCGCCAGACGTCGCTCCGCTGAAGGAAGAAGACGCTCTTCCCGCCCAACCCGAAGAAGGGTACGGGTGGGAGAAGTTGTACGCGGAGAAGCTCTGTCAGTACTACCTGGAAGAAGGAAAGCTCCTCACGCGTGTGGCCCGGTTCCACAACATCTACGGCCCCTTCGGGACCTACGAAGGGGGGCGGGAGAAGGCACCTGCGGCGATCTGCCGGAAGCTCGCGCTCGTTCGTGACGGAGATGAAGTCGAGGTCTGGGGCGACGGACAGCAGACCAGGTCGTTCATGTACGTGGACGACTGCGTGGAGGGGATCTATCGGATCCTGCATTCCGAGCACCCCCACCCGCTCAACCTCGGGAGAGACGACCTCATCTCGGTGGACGATCTCGTCGACCTCGTTGCACGGATCGCGGGGAAGACCATCGGCAAGATGCATCAGATGGATGCCCCTCAAGGGGTCCGCGGACGCAACAGCGACAACTCTCGGCTGCGGCAGGTGCTCGGCTGGGAGCCCGAGATCACCCTGGAGGTCGGGCTCGAGAGAACGTATCGCTGGATCAGATCCGACCTCGAGAGAACGGGGCGACTTCCCTCCAGTGAGCTCGAACAAGAGAGCGTGGTGACCGCTTGATCGCCGAGACAAGGGATCCGATGCGAGTCGGTGTCATCGGGACGGGCCACGTGGGTCTCGTCACCTGTGTGACGCTGGCCGAGTTCGGGCATGACGTCGTCGGCGTCGACGCCGACGAGGAGAAGGTCGCCCGACTGCAAGAGGGCAAGGCTCCATTCTTCGAGCCGGGATTGCAGCAGCTCCTCGACAAGACGCTGAAGGAGGGGCGGCTGAGGTTCACGACCGACGCCGTCTCTACGATCATGGATCGGGAAGTCGTCTTCATCTGTGTCGGCACGCCGCCTCGTGCGTCCGGCGAACCGAACCTGGTGGCGGTCGAGAACGTCGCCAGACAGGTTGCAAGGGACGCCTCAGCGAGCCTCGTCGTCGTCGAGAAGTCAACGGTACCGACAGGGACCGCAGACCGTATACGCAGGACGATCGCCTTGGAGAGGCGCGCCTCGACCGAGGGCATCGAAGTGGTCTCCAACCCGGAGTTCCTTCGAGAAGGCACTGCCATCGAGGACTCGCTTCGCCCCAGCCGGATCCTCGTGGGGGCGGACTCACCTCGCGGGCATGCCGTGATGCGACGCCTATACGCACGATCGATCGAAGAGGGATCGCCTTTGGTGGAGACGGACATCAAGACGGCGGAGCTGGCGAAGCACGCCTCGAACGCGTTCCTGGCGCTGAAGATCTCATACGTGAATGCCCTCGCTCGCGTGTGCGAGCGAACGGGCGCCGACGTGGTGGCGGTGGCCGACGTCATGGGGTCGGATCCCAGGATCGGTCGCGCGTTCCTGGACGCCGGCCTCGGCTACGGCGGATTCTGTTTCCCGAAGGACCTCGACGCATTCGAACACCTCGCGTCGCAGGTTGGCTACGATTTTCCGCTTCTTCGAGAGATCCGACGTATCAACGACGAGGCAGTCGACGCAGTTCTCCTGAAGGTGCGGGATGGTCTGTGGAACCTCGACAGCAAGCGGATCGCCCTGTTCGGATTGGCCTTCAAACCCGGGACCGATGACATCCGGTTCTCTCCCGCGCTCTCGCTCGCTCGCCGTCTGATCAAGGAGGGGGCCACCGTGATCGGATATGACCCCGAGGCGATGGCGAGTGCGAAGGAAGAGATCCCCGAGCTCGAGCTGGCATCGGACGGCTACGCAGCAGCAGCTGACGCACACTGCGTCGTGATCTGCACCGAGTGGGCCGAATTCCGTGAGATGGATCTGAACATCCTCAAGGACATGATGGCCTACCCTATGGTGGTCGACGGGAGGAACGTCTTCGGTCCGGATGAGATGCGGTCGTTGGGCTTCACCTACTACCCGACGGGCCGGCAAACCATCACATAGGGGAGCCGCGACCCGACGGCATCCCCTTGGTGGGAGCGCCGCAGGATGCGAAGCCGGGTCCGAACATGAAAATTCTCCTGTCCGCACTCGCCTGTGAACCCGATAAGGGGTCGGAGCCGGAGGTTGGATTCCGCGCACTGCTGGCGGCGGCGAGCCAACACGAGGTTTGGGTGCTGACCCTTTCCGAATCCATACCAGCGCTCAAGCGGGTACTTGAGGGGACCCGAGGGCATCCAATATCCACTTCGAGAGCATCACGTTCGGCTCCCGACGAGTCCTCAGGGATCTTACCTCCTGGCAGTTCCACCGGAGCTACGACCGCTGGCAGCAAGACGCAGCCGATCGAGCCCTGCGACTCGATCAGGAGACGGCTTCGACGTTATCCATCACGTGACGCTGGCCAGATACTGGACTCGGGCGGGGGTCGCGGCTGTCGGGAAGCCTCTGGTGTGGGCCCTATCGGTGGTGGTGTCGACCCACCGATGCGCCTGCTCCGTGAACTTGGACCGCGAGGGATGCTCGAGACCGCTGCAAGGATGTTGGGACGACCTGCCGTGGCGATGCTGCCGCCCGTGAGGAAGACTCAGCAAGCTGCGGCCGTCATCCTGGTTCAGAACCCAGATACGGGCGGCGGCTCCGCGGACCAGGCAGGATGAAGCTTCTCTCCAACGCGCTCGCCGTCGAGTTGGACGACGAGAGGTATCCAGGACCTCGCACCACAGACATCTTCGTGGTGGGGCGCCTGGTGCCCTGGAAGGGCGCCTATCCTCGCGCTTCGAGCTCTTCGGTACGTGGAGAACCGAGAAGCGGTGCTTCGCTTCTTCGGAGACGGTCCGGAGCAGGCCCGCCTTAGGAGAGCCACGCAAGAGTGGGGCATCCGGGAACGCGTGCACTTCGAGGGTTGGATAGGCAGACCCGATCTCATCACTCAGCTTGCCCGCGCAGGGGTGTTGATCCATCCGGCCCTCCACGAAGAAGCAGGTCTCTGATCGCCGAAGCTCTCACCCTCGGAACTCCCGTGGTCGTACTAGATCACGGGGGTCCTTCCCAGATCGTGGGGCAGTGGCGGGGGTCGCCGTCCGCGCTCGTGTCGCCAAGAGGCCCCGAAGCAACGGCCCGGATGATGGCAGCTGCGATCGACACCTTCCTGGCCGATCCTCCACCCCTCCCTCAGAGGTCCATCTCGGGGAGCACGTCATTCGAGGAAGAGATGCTGACGGCGTACGACTTCGCTGTCACGGAGTCGAGGAATCGGTCGGGCTCGTAGGGTCCGGGTCACTCTCCTACGACTTCGACAGATCGCCGGTGTCGCGCTCATCCGAGGAGACGACGGCTCCATGCTCAGGGTCGGCCGGGATCGCTCGTAGCCTCCTGGAGGGAGCGGTACTTGATCCCCGCTGTTGGTAGTCCCCATAGATCTCGTAGCCGAAGCCATAGCCCCGGAACTTGCTGGGGTCATGCTTGTTGACAACGACACCGAGGACGGGAACCTCGAGGCGATCGAGCTCGTGTCGGGCCTGTTCGAGCGTAGATCGCCGCGCGAGATGGGGATCGACGATCATCAGGATCGCGTCAGCCAAGGGTGCGACTGCGACGACGTCCGATGTAGACAGGAGCGGGGGTGTGTCGATGAGAACGAAATCTGCCGTCTTTCGAAGCTCCGCGAGTAGACGAATCATGGATTCCGACCCGAGATACTCCGACGGGTCCAGTAACTTCGTTTCGCGGCCAACGTGGAGAACCCACAGGTTCTCGGTGCCTGTCGTGGAGACTGCAATCTCATGTTGTCGTTTGCCGGGCAGTACCTCGGTGAGAACGTCGTGGTCCGATCCCTGGAAGTAGGTCTGAAGGTGCGGTCGGCGAAGATCAGCCGCCACGATGACAACACGCTTCCCGGACTCCGCAAGCGCCACAGCTAGGTTCGCCGTGACCGAGGTTTTCCCTTCTCCTGCAAGCGAGCTCGTGACGACGATGCTCATGAGATCGCGGTCGCCGACGGCGTGAAGTAGCCTCACCCTCAGGGCTCTGAAGGCCTCGGTTGCTTCAGGCGTCACGTGATCTGTTGTCCTCAGCGCACGCTGCCATCCCGCTGACGGGATGAAGCCGAGCACCGGCGCCGCGGCACGGGCCTCCAGCTCATCCTGTCCGCGGATCGGGTCATCCAGGCGCTCCCGGACGAAGGCGGTCCCGATGCCGAGAGCGAGTCCGACGACGACTGCCAGGAGTGCATCTCGCGTGTGGCTGGGAGCGGATCGCGACGTCGGCAGGTCGGCGGGCTTCAGAATCCGTCCAACCTCGACACTCTCCGGGGCAATCAGGTCGTTCAGCTTCGTAACGACACCCACTCTCTGTGACAAGAGACTCTGGTATTGGAGGGTGAAGAGCGCCCTCTCCCCTTCCGGGGCCGACCGCAAGGCGCGCTCAAGCTCCGACAACTGCGCGTCAAGCACCTCGATCTGGGACTCGAAGGGCCGCCGCGCACCTTCCAGCTCGTCCAAGAAGCTGTTCCTTCGGAATCCAAGGTATGCCTCCGCGAACGCCTGCGCTGTCGCCCTCGCGGCTGTGGGATGTGGTGCTTCCGCGGTGAACACGAGCGTGTCGGTCCCTTCGATCGGAGAGACCGACACGGTCCCGGGAGCCACATCCAGCGAAGCGAGACGAGACGAGGCGAGATCAGCGACTTCCGCCGAGTTGGCTACCTGCGTCTCGGTCGTCGTGTTGAGCCCGGTGATGGTCTCGGAGGATTCCGATGGGCTGAAGTCGGACTTGAGCACGAGCACCTCGGCCGAGGACCGGAAAACAGGGGGCTGGGCGAATGAATAGGCAAGAGCGACGGCCGTCGTGATGATCACCATCGCGAGGATGGTCCGCCTCTTGGCCCAAACGATGGAGAGGTAGTCGCGTAGCTCGAGAGATTCGTCCATGTAGGTTCACTTTCCCGTCGGGGTAGCGTCTCTCGACGAGACACGTATCTTCCCACAGTCTCCTCGTGACCAGCCTGAACGAGCTCAAGGCTCAGATCGGGTCCAGAGGGCCGACCCGGAGACCTGTCGCTGGATGGCTTCACCGGACCCGAGATGAAGGCCAGCCGCCTGCTCGGCCCGGCGGATGGGACGCCACGGCTACTCCGTCGGATCAGAAGTTCGGTCCGGCGCGGTCACGCGTCGTCAACAGTCGTTCCGAGGTGCCACGCAACCCTCGACGGTGTCGCCGTTCAGGTTGTTCTCGTAGATCCGGTTCCCGTAGGCACCGGCGTTCGAGGCACACGCGGCCCTCCGAGCTAGGTTGTCGCGGATCTCCACCGCGGCGTCGCGGTTACCGCCAAACGTGTTGTTATGGACGTCGGCATAGACCGAGGAGTGGATGAACAGGCCGTCGTCGCCGTTGTCTCGCAATACGTTGCCTCGGATCACGACCGAGCACGAGATCTCGTGGAAGATGCCGAACCGCTTGTTGCGGACCATCGTGTTGTTCTCGTACAGGACGCCCCGGTTCGTGATGTCGGTCCAGAACCCGTCCGAGAAGTTGTGGTGCGAGTAGACGTTCCGCACGACGAGGCCGGTGGTCTCGACACACTTGATCGCGCCGGCACCCCAATACCCGCCGTCGCTGTTCGCGAAGTGCAGGTTGTTGTTGTATGAGAACTCGACCCCATCGATCGTCTTGTTCGATCCGATGCAGAATCCACCGAAGCGGCCGTTGTGGTGCGTATGCCCGCCGATGATCGCCGCCCGGTCCCCTTCCAGCTTGAATCCGGTGCCGTGGTTCCACGCGAACTCGACGCCCCGCAGCACGTCTCTCGACTTCGTGTAGATGCCATACATCCCGTAGTGCTTCACCCTGAAACCCCGGACCGTGAGGTCTCCCGCACTCTTGATACCGATATTCCAGTTCGTCAGCTCCATCAGCGCCTGACGTGGATCGGCGGTGTTGACGTACACCCTGTTGTGAACGTAGTTCCAATGCCACGCCCCGCGCGGAGGTGTGGTGTCGCGCAACACCCTTCTCAGCCGCACGCCGTTCTTGAACAGGTCCGCGTAGTGACAGTTCGCCGGCTTCGCCTCACACGCCCTCTCGCTACCTTCGAAGGGCGGCGACTGCACGATGGGGTTGAACCTGGCATACCTCAACACCCAGATGCCGGCCCCGTTACGCCTCCAGCCCCTCGCGATCCGAGTGCCCTTCAAGATCGCGCCGGGCTCACCGATCAGCGTTTGGCCTCGCCTGGGGGTGAGGGACATGCGGTACGTCCCTGGCGCGAAGCAGAACGTCGCGGTGGAGGCCCCGGACTCGAGAGCAGACTCGACCTGCCTCCACGACATCGATGGTCTGATCCGCGTTCCCGCACAGCTCGTTGCCGCAACGGCCTCGTAGCGGGGCGCATACGTGATGCCCTGAGCCGGCAGGGTCGCCACCAGAAGCGCCAGGACCAGGAACCGATTCACTTCACGACCCCCCTCCGGTGATCGTCAACAGACCGCTGCTCGCCCTGGTCGACGAAGACCTGGCTCTGGAGGAGAAGGGAGGTGCCGAGGCAACGGTCGTGGCCCCGGCGATGAGATCCGACCCAAGCAAAACGGCGAGAAGGGTAGCACTGCACCTGGTAGGTCTCGGTACGAGGAGTTCGAGCTTGAGGCCATTCGCGAGATCGAACGAAAGATCGCGCTGGAGTGCCGGAGATCCGGGGAGCCAACTGGAGACCTCACGGCCGACGACCAACCTACGGATGACACTGTGGGCCGTCCGGAGGGCCACTGCGTACAATGGTCGCGGGAGGGTCCTGATTCGCTGGCTCATCCCCCCGACTGCTGACGTCCGAGGTGGTGTGCTGCTGAACAGGTCAACGATCGCCGTCGTGGTTTCCGCCATCCTCTTGGCGAGCGCCATGCAGGCTCCCTCGGCGGTGGCCCATGACGCACCCGATCACCGCGTGAACGCCGGCGGCGGCGCGGTGACCGGCACGCCCGGCTGGAGCGCCGACACCGTGGGCGCACCGTCGCCGCACGTCAACGCCGCCGCCACCGGGAACAAGGTGCTCTCGACCACGAACGCGATCGATCTGACCCACGCCTCGGTGCCGGCCGGCACGCCGCAGTCGATCTTCAAGAACGAGCGGTGGGATCCACCGACCGCGCCGGAGATGCAGTGGGACTTCGCGGTGACCCCCGGCAGCTACCAGGTGCGGCTGTACTTCGCCGAGATCCACGCCAATACCCAGGCGGTCGGCGCTCGGGTCTTCGACGTCTCGATCGAAGGCGCCGTCGTCCTCAACGACTACGACGTCTACCAGGAGGTGGGCGGCTACCGGGGTGTGGTCAAGACCTTCACGGTCACCGCCGACGCCAACCTCGACATCGACTTCGGGCACGTGGTCCAGAACCCCAAGGTGAACGCGATCGAGATCGTGCCGGGATCGACCCCGAACCAGCTCGGCGCCGCTCCCTCGACCGTCGGCTTCGGCCAGGTCGTGGTCGGACAGAGCGAGGTCGTGCCCGTCCAGCTCACGAACCTCGGCGCAGCGGACGACCCCAGCATCGTCGTCGACGCGACCACGATCACCGGGCTGAACCCGAACCAGTTCTCCGACAGCTTCAACGACGCCGCCAACGTCACCCTCGCCCCGGGCCAGTCCACGACCGTCAACGCCACGTTCGCTCCCACGAGCACCGGGGCGAAGTCGGCCACCTTGGGCATCACCCATTCCGGCTCGAACTCGCCGACCTCGGTGCTGCTGTCGGGGAGTGGGGTCTCGACCCAGGTCGGCACGTGGCAGACGCTCGCGCCGAGCGGTCCCAACCGCCAGGAGGTCTCCTACATCCAGGTCGGCGGGAGGTTCTACCTGGCCGGGGGCGGGACTGCCCACGAGGTCTATGACCCATCCACGAACACGTGGGGGACCCTGGCGCCACTGCCGGAGTCCCTCGATCACATCCAGGCGGTCGAGGTCGGCGGCATCATCTACTACATCGGGGGGCTCGAGGCGTGGCCGCAGCCAGCCTCGGCGCAGGTCTACGCCTACGACCCGGCCACGAACACGTTCTCCCAGAAGGCCCCGATGCCGCGTCCGCGCGGGGCGGGCGGCGTCGCGGTGCACCAGGGCAAGATCTACTACGCCGGCGGTCTGTCCAACGGCACCGCCGTCTCGTGGTTCGACGTGTTCGATCCGGTCACCAACACCTGGACCCAGCTGCCGAACATGCCGCAGGCCCGCGACCACTTCCACGCCGCCGTGGTCGGCGGCACGTTCTGGGTCACCGGCGGCCGCGCCACCGCGATCGGCGCCACGATCACCTCGACGATCGCCTACGACTTCTCGACCGGGGCGTGGCGGAGCTCGGGCCTCGCACCGATCCCCACCGCCCGCGGCGGCTTCGGCGCCGCCGTGGTCGGCGATGAGATCCTCGTGATCGGCGGGGAGGGCGGCGGCCAGACCTTCAGCACGGTGGAGGCCTACGACACCTCGGCCAACACCTGGCGCACCTTGGCCCCGATGCCGACCGCCCGCCATGGGATCCAGGCCGCCGTGTGCAACGGAGGGGTCTACGTCGCGGCCGGCGGCAAGATCGAGGGCGGGGGGAGCCCGAGCGACGCCCACGAAGCCTTCTTCCTGGGTCCGCCCGCGCCCTGCGCGGGGAGCGCCCCCCCGAGTGAGGTGCTGTACCGCGTGAACGCCGGCGGCGGCGCGGTGACCGGCACGCCCGGCTGGAGCGCCGACACCGTGGGCGCACCGTCGCCGCACGTCAACGCCGCCGCCACCGGGAACAAGGTGCTCTCGACCACGAACGCGATCGATCTGACCCACGCCTCGGTGCCGGCCGGCACGCCGCAGTCGATCTTCAAGAACGAGCGGTGGGATCCACCGACCGCGCCGGAGATGCAGTGGGACTTCGCGGTGACCCCCGGCAGCTACCAGGTGCGGCTGTACTTCGCCGAGATCCACGCCAATACCCAGGCGGTCGGCGCTCGGGTCTTCGACGTCTCGATCGAAGGCGCCGTCGTCCTCAACGACTACGACGTCTACCAGGAGGTGGGCGGCTACCGGGGTGTGGTCAAGACCTTCACGGTCACCGCCGACGCCAACCTCGACATCGACTTCGGGCACGTGGTCCAGAACCCCAAGGTGAACGCGATCGAGATCGTGCCGGGATCGACCCCGAACCAGCTCGGCGCCGCTCCCTCGACCGTCGGCTTCGGCCAGGTCGTGGTCGGACAGAGCGAGGTCGTGCCCGTCCAGCTCACGAACCTCGGCGCAGCGGACGACCCCAGCATCGTCGTCGACGCGACCACGATCACCGGGCTGAACCCGAACCAGTTCTCCGACAGCTTCAACGACGCCGCCAACGTCACCCTCGCCCCGGGCCAGTCCACGACCGTCAACGCCACGTTCGCTCCCACGAGCACCGGGGCGAAGTCGGCCACCTTGGGCATCACCCATTCCGGCTCGAACTCGCCGACCTCGGTGCTGCTGTCGGGGACCGGGGTGAGCACGATCCCCGTCGGCTTCGGGAAGAGCAGCCTTCAGGGGGAGACCTCGGGCTCGCCGACCTCGCTGCAGTTCGGTCCCGACGGGCGCCTCTATGTCAGTCAGTTCAACGGGGTGATCAAGGCGTACACCGTCGCGCGGAACGGACCGAACAGCTACGCGGTGACGGCCACCCAAACGATCAACCTGATCCAGTCGATCCCGAACCACGACGACGACGGCACCACGAACACGTCCGTTACCACCCGCTTGATCACGGGCATCCTCGTCGCGGGCACCAGCGCCAACCCGGTCATCTACGTCGCCTCGAGCGACCCGCGGATCGGCGGGGGCGGATCGGGGGCCGACCTGAACCTGGACACGAACTCCAGCATGATCTCCAGGCTCAGCTGGAACGGCAGCAGCTGGCAGAAGCTCGATCTCGTCCGTGGCCTCCCGCGGTCGGAGGAGAACCACGCGGCCAACGGGATGCAGCTCGACCCCGCCACGAACACGCTCTACGTGGCGATGGGAGGGAACACGAACAAGGGGGCGCCGTCGAACAACTTCGCGCTCCTCCCCGAGTTCGCGTTGTCCGCCGCGATCCTCTCGATCGACCTCGACGCCATCGGCAACACGACGTACGACCTGCCCACCTTGAACGACGAGAACCGGGCCGGGAACCCTGATGCGAACGACCCCTTCGGAGGCAACGACGGCAAGAACCAGGCCAGGCTGGTGCCCGGCGGCCCGGTGCAGGTCCACGCCGCCGGGTTCCGCAACCCGTACGACATCGTGATCACCGAGGCCGGCCGGATGTACACGATCGACAACGGCGGGAATGCGGGGTGGGGGGACGTGCCCGTCGGCGAAGGGCCTGGCGGGACGTGCACGAACGCCACGAACGAGCCGGGGACCTCCGATCAGGACGCGCTGCATCACGTGACCGGCCCGGGGTACTACGGCGGCCATCCCAACCCCACCCGGGGGAACGACGGCAACACGTTCAACACGAGCATCCCGCAGTCGCCCGTGTCGACCGACAACCCCGTGGAGTGCGACTACCGGAAGTCCGGAGGGACGGAGTCCACGGCGTTGACGGTGTTCGCATCGTCGACGAACGGCATCGCCGAGTACACGGCCTCGAACTTCGGGGGCAGCCTGAAAGGCGAGCTTATCGCCGCCGGCTACGTCAAGGACGAGATCTACCGGATCGAGTTGAACCAGGCGGGGACCGCAGTCACCGCCAACCAGGTGCTCTTCTCCTCGGTGGTCAGTGGTCCGCTCGATCTGGTCACGAAGGGCGACTCGGACCCGGTCGCCCCCGGCACGATCTGGGTCGCGACCCAGAAGAGCGGCGAGATCTTCATCTTCGAGCCGAACGACTTCGGCAGCGGCGGTCCCCCGTGCAGCGGATCCGACGATCCGGCGCTGGACGAGGACGACGACGGGTACTCGAACGCCGACGAGATCGACAACGGCACGGATCCCTGTTCGGCCGGCGACGTGCCGCCGGACTGGGACCACGACGACCTATCGAACCTGAACGATCCCGACGACGACAACGACGGGTCGCCCGACACCTCGGACCCCTTCGCGATCGACCCGGACGACGGCATGACCACGCATATCCCCGTGATCCACACCTGGGAGAACGACGCGCCTGACGCCGGCGGGATCCTGGACCTCGGCTTCACGGGGCTGATGACCAACGGCTCGTCGAACTACGAGGCCCTCTACGATCCTGACCAGATGACTGCGGGCGGTGCGGCCGGTGTCGTCACGGTCGACGCGGTGTCCGAAGGAGACGCCCTCGGATCCTCGAACTCCCAGCAGTACGGGTTCCAGTTCGGCGTGAACGCCAACCCGGCGACCACTGACGCCTTCACGGCGCACACGAGGATCCTCGCGCCGTTCGCCGGCCTCACGGCGCAGGACTTCCAATCGATGGGGCTCGTCGTGGGGACCGGTGACCAGGACGACTACGTCAAGATCGTCACGGCGGCGAACGCGGGGGCCGGCGGCGTCCAGACCGTCAAGGAGACGAACGGGACGGTCACGTCGACCCCCGTGGCGTCCGTTCCGATGCCGGGACCGGGCGCCGTCGACCTGTACCTGTCGGTCGACCCGGACGCGGGCACGGTCCAGGCGCGTTATTCGGTCACGTCCGGCGGCGTCACCGGAGCCGTGATCGACCTCGGCGGCCCCCAGGCTGTCCCCGCGAGCTGGTTCACGGGATCGTCCGGGCTCGCGGTCGGCATCATCTCGACGTCTCGCGGCGCCGCTCCTCCCTTCCCGGCGACCTGGGATCTCCTCGAGGTCACCCCGGACGACACCTCCGATCCGCAGGTCATCGCGCAAGACGCGTTCAACCGCACGGTCACGAACGCGTGGGGGGCGGCCGACGTCGGAGGACCGTGGACGGTCGTGGCCGGCGCCGCGGCGAACTTCGACGTGAACGGATCGAAGGGCACGGTCGTGACCGCCGCCGGCTCGGGCCAGCAGATCGCGCATCTCGGACAGGTCTCGGCCCGCGACGTGGACGCGCAGGTCGCGATCACCTTCCCGAACGCCCCGACGGGGTCGGCGTCGCCGTTCGCGTTCCTGCTCGTTCGCCGGCAGGGAACCGGCGCCTACTACCGGGTGGGGCTCTACGTGACGTCGGGGGGCAAGGTCTTCATCCGCGGGCAGACCAGCGCCAACGCGAACCTATTCGCAGACGTCGACACCGGCCTCAGCTTCTCCGCAGGCGACACGTTCGTGCTCCGCGTGCAGGCCACCGGCGCGAGCCCCACCACGATCCGGGCCCGAGCGTGGGGGTCGGGCACCGCCGAGCCTTCGTCGTGGCAGGTGACCACCACGAGCTCCACCGCCGGTCTGCAGACGACCGGCTCGGTGGGGATCCGGACCGTCGTGACCGGCACCCTCACCACGACGCTGGCCTTCGACGGGTTCCTCGTGGAGGCCTAGGCCGTCGATGTGCGAGAGAAGGCACCTTGAGGATCGGACTTAGCGAAGCCTCCTCGTTCGACAGCCCGCTTGACGGTGCTCGCGGAGACGGCGAATACGGCGACCACGAGGTACGCGGACGACGCGGACGGACTGTCGATCGGGGTCAACGGCCCCTCGCCTCGGTGGGCACCGCTACGCATGTCGCGCTGGCCGATGGGACCCGGCTCCTCTACGTGACGACCTGCACATCGCAAGCGCTCACATCGGGGAACACCGTGAACTTCCCGGCCTGGGACATCGAGATCGCCGACCCGAGGTAGCCGTGAAACGGCTCGTCACCTCCGTGCTTGGGGTCGCGGCGCTCGTGGGCGGGACGGTAGCCATCATCGCGCAGGAACCCACGCCGCGGGAGGCGACCGACGCGACGCACGCGGCCGAACGTGCTGCATCCGACGCCGAAGCAGCCGCGCAGCTCGGTCCATCGCCTACCCCATCCACGTGCCCGGGGACGCGGCTCACCCCGCAGATGTCCGAGACCCAGGTCAAGGCGGCGCTGGACGCCGGAGCCCCCACCGATACGTTCTGCCTCGCCGCCGGAACCTTCCGGATGTCGCTCACGCCCAAGGCCGGCCAGACGCTCCTCGGAGAACCCGGCGCGGTCCTGAAGGGCACGCGAGTGGCGACGGGCTGGACGCAGCAGGGCGAAGTCTGGACGCTCGACGGCGCGACGTTCAACCCGGTGGTCGAGTCGCCGCCCTTCGGGGGCAGTGAGCGGTCGTGCGAAGCCATCCCGGCCAACTGCCACTACGCCGACCTGTTCAAGGACGGCACCCGGCTGACGCGAGTCCTGGCCGATGTGACTCCGCCGCCCGAGTCATGGCATTGGGACTACGCGGCCGACCGCGTGTACGTGAACACGTCCGACCCGAACGCTGCCTTCATGGAGCTGACGGACGCTGACACGGGGATCGACACGGCAGGGAACAACACGATCGAGGGACTGAGCGTCCAGCACTACGGGATGCAGGGGATCCTCGCGACCAACGGCGACGTGCTCCGTGACAACGAGTACGCGTGGAACCACGGCTCCGGGTTCCGCATGAACTCCAGCGGTGCCGTGCAGATCATCGGCGGACACACGCACCACAACGGGAAGTTCGGCGGGTCCTGCTCCGGGTCGGGCAAGCTGATCGATGGGGTCGAGTTCTCGTACAACAACAACCTGCACTTCGCGAACAGCGACGGCGGGTATTGGGGTGCCGGCGCGATCAAGTGCGTCCTGACCGAGGGCCTCGTCGTGCGGAACGTCTACTCGCACGACAACTTCTCCGACGGCTTCTGGACGGACATCTCGAACGTGGGGGTTCTATACGAGAACAACCGCTTCCTCCGCAACGCGCGGTTCGGCATCTTCCACGAGATCTCCTGCTCGATGGAAGCGCGGGGCAACGTGATCCAGGGCAATGCCGATGACGGCATCTTCATCCACTCGTCCACCGACGCCGACATCCATCACAACACGTTCGGCAATAACGGGGATGCCGCGGTGGAGATCGAGGACAACCTGTCGCGCAAGGCCGGATGCGCGGCTAACGCGGGATCCTACGGGAACGTAGTTCACGACAACACCCTGAACAGGGACACCGTGGTGGGCTGCTCGGCGAGGAACCCGTGCCGGGATAGCGGGTAGCTGTGGCTACTCGGTTCCGGTTTACCACACCCGACACGGACCCCGGGGCTCTCCCCGCGCACCAGTTCTACACGCACCCTCGCACGGGTTCTCCCAGACGTACCGCAAGATGCTCCCGACCGACAGCACGGCGCTCACGACGATCAGCTACGTGCCGGACTCGTCGGACCACCTCGTGACTGGGGACATGATGCTCGTCAGCTACGTGTCAGACCCGATCCCTGCGGGCGTCGTCTTCACGAACGGATACCAGCGGCCTCGTGTGCGATCCCGGCGATGCCTCGAGTCTCTCGCAGCGTATCCAGCTCCTCTTCCGCGACCCCGACCTCTATCGCAGCCTCGGGGGTCGTGCGCGCGGATTCGCCGACTCGGAGTTGCGACCGGAACACCACCTGGATGCGCTCCTCGACGTCTATCACTCGGTCCAGCGGTCGGATGTCACCTCCGACCGCTCTCGACCGTCCTCGAGATCACCACGACGGAGAGGGGGCTAGACTTCGGCTCGCGATGCGTGACGCGCCCCCCGCGACCGGAACTGGCCCCTCGAAGGAACAGCGGTACCTCTTGAAATCAGCTCTCGGCAGGTTCCCGCGCTCCTTGCAAGGTGCGCGGAAGAGGGTCGTCATCCTCTGTTACCACTCCGTCCATCCAACGAACGCGTTCGCCAGCGCGACCCCTGAGCAATTCGACCAGCAGGTCCGTTGGCTCAAGGAACACTGTGATGTCATCTCTCTGCGGGAGGCGCTCGATCGCGCAGCCGGAACCCGCGAGTCGGTGTCCAAGCCCGCGGTCTCGATCACCTTCGACGACGGGTACGACGACAACTTCCTCCATGCCTATCCGATCCTGCAACGACATGGGATCGACGCTTCGTTCTACGTGACGACCGGCTTCATCGACCGAGATCCCAGGGTCATGGAACGGATGCGGCGCATGAGAGGTATGACGGTCAGCCCGTTGAGCTGGAACCAGCTCGTCGAGCTCCGCCAGGCCGGTATGGAGGTCGGTAGTCACACGATCTCGCATCCGAACCTCGCCCAGCTCGGAGCTGAAGCGGCCCGGACCGAGCTCAGGGACTCGAAGCGCACACTCGAGGACCACCTCGGTGAGGAGATCGATACCGTCGCTTATCCCTTCGGCATCCGCGGAAGGCACATCACGGGTCAGACGATCGCGTTGGCACGCGATTCCGGATACAAGACTGGAGTTTCGATCCTTTATCGTGACGTTCGGCCGCACGACCACGCGCTCAACATCCCGCGCATCGCCGTGAAGAACAACACGATACGGCTCCTAAGGGCGAAGATCGCTGGAAGCCTCGATATCATCGGACGATGGCAGGAATACAGACCGCGAGATGCGTTCCCCGTTGAAGACGGCGGAGTTACGGAGGCCAGGTGAGGATAGGCCCTGCGTCCTCCTGGGCCGCATCCTCGGTGGGCTTGGATGCATGCAGACGGGTTCGTGACTGCCGACGATGAAGGTCTTGTACATCCTCGGAGGTGCCCGAACGGGTAGCACCATCGTCGACAACGTGCTGAATGAGGTGGATGGCTTCTTCTCCGGGGGAGAGATCCGTTTCCTGTGGGAACGGCTCCTCGAAGGCCGACTCTGTGGCTGTCGCAGGCCGTTGGAGGATTGTCCCATCTGGTCCAGTGTGCTGAAGTCGGCATTCGCCTTCCCGGACGACAGCCGGATCGATGTGGGAGAGGTCGCGGCGTGGCAACGGGAAAGCCTGAGGCTCGTGCGGACGTTCCAGGTCCTCCGCGCGGTCGATGACCGATCGCGTGCGTCCAGGTCACTCCAAGCATTCGCCGACGTGACCCAGCGGCTGTACCACGCGCTCTTCGATGTGACGGGGGCCCGGATCATCGTCGACTCATCGGGCCGCGCCTCGTATGCGGCGATGCTCGGGATGCTGACCGACGTCGAGCCGTACTTCCTGCACCTCGTGCGCGATCCGAGAGCCGTGGCATACTCACGACAGAGGCCGAAGCTGAATCCGGACAGACCCGTTCCCGGTTACATGGGTATCAGCAGCCCATTCAACAGTGCCATCTATTGGTTGGCGTGGAACCTCGCCTCGGAAGCCGTGATCCGACGACAGGATCCTCGCCGTCGGATCCTTCTCCGATATGAGGATTTCGCCGCCGACCCTCGTGGAACGATGGCGACGATCCTCCGATTCCTCGATGAGCCGGGGCGAGATCTTCCCTTCGTCGACGAGAAGACGGTGAGGTTGAGAGGCAATCACACCGTTTCCGGCAATCCAGCTCGCTATATCCACGGCATCGTGCCGATACGAGAGGACGACGAGTGGCGGAGCCGGATGCCGATGCGGCAGCGGATCGCAGTGACGGTTGCTACGGTTCCGGGACTCGTGAGGTACGGCTACGGACTCGGCGGCGGCTCGAGCCGGCTGCGGGAACCGCGCTCAACAGGGTGGTAGCGCTCTTCGTCCGGCGGCGAGCTCTTCGGCCTCGCGGCCGTCGGCGGCGTCGAGCGGTACCTTGAGGAGCAGGGCGTAGGCTCCAAGATCGGGCCAGTCACGGTCCCTTCCGTCCCGGGCGCGGTGATCTTCGACCTCGGCGTCGCGGATCCGATATGGAACTAGTCGAACGGAGCGAGGAGGCTGCCGAACATCTGGCGCTACGGAACGATCTCTGCGTGAACGAGACCAGAGAGAGCCGTTTCGAAGTCTCTTCGGCTGACAGTGATGTCGGCTGAGACGTCGAAATGATCGCCGCGAAGCCTGGACGGATGGCCCCCTCCGATGACATAGGAATAGTCCAATCCGCACAGTCCTGCGATGATCCGGAAGCAGTAGTTGACGTACCGAGGGGAGAACAGCTCGAGGATCTTCGTTCCCGGCTCACAGAATGCGACGTTCACCAGGGCGGCGCCATGAGGCGCGACGATCAACTCGGCCTGGCGGAACAGCTTCGCCTGTTCCCGGACTGAGATATGATCGAGGCTCACCCGCTCGATGCCCCAGCGGGCCAACACCGGCTCCAGCTCGGGTTCGTTGGCGACTCGGCGCGTCCTTGAGCTGTCACCCCGGGAGATATAGATCCGCGACCGCCGCTCCCCCGGCGAGAGCGGTCCGCGAAGCTCCGGGAACAGGTCCCCGATAGCTCGACACGCCCACCCGGGGATCCGCTTCCCGTCGGTCGGCATGCAAGGTACGATCAGCTGGTCCGCGACGAGGTGCGTACGCCTCGACGGCGGGATCAGACGATCGACGGGTACTCCTGTCAAAGAGAGGATCTCTCTCTGGTAGGGCGTCGACGATGCAGCCAGAACTGCGTCCAACCCGCCGAGTAGACCAGCTTCAGCCAAGATCGCAATCCGCGGAACGATGTCGATCATGAAGTGGTAGTAATTGTCGGCCTTCCGAGTGTGGATGATTCCAACTCGGCCTTCGATCTTCTCCGGGGTGGGAAGCCACGCACGCCTGAAGATCGGATGCTGCGACGGACGTTTCACCGAGAAGTATGGCGAGAGATCCTGCAGGAGCAGGTTGCTGGACGTGACGATGGCAGCATAGTCGCCAACGACTCGCCCGCCTGTGAGGCGCACCAGGTACGGTCCGGTGCTCTCGATGGCGCGTGGCGGTGCGAGTGTCGGATACCCTCGGGGGATCCCATCGACGGCCGGGATCTCGTCATGATGTGGGGTCGCGTCGCCCGTCACTTCCCAGGAGGAACGTTGCTCACGCCCGGACCCCCAGCTCACGATCGCGCTCGTAGGCAACGCCCGTAGACCGAAGGGCTTGGACAGGACCTTCAGGAGAGGGCCTGCATACTGGGAGGTCGCGCGGAGAACGGGACCGACCCATGGTTGAAGGGGTCTCAGGAGGCGCGGAAGCTTCGTCATATCAGATCTTCGACCGTCTCAACGTGGGGACTCCGGACTCGCTCGACCTCATACGGGGTCGCCCCGGCAGCGGGCCAGATATGCTACCGCCGTGTTGCGTCAGTATGCGACCGCGTTGATGAAACTCGGAAAGCCCCACGTCAGGGCCGAAGCGAGACTACGCGTCGCGCGCCTGACTCAGGTGCCTCTGTTCGTCTCTCACCGATCCCGGTTCACGAACGTCTATCACTGCTGCATCGGCCGAACAGGGAGCCAGTGGTTGAGGCGGATGCTCTCCGACTCGATCGTCTATCGCCGTTCCGGACTCCGGACGTACGGGTACCAGGACAGGCTGCCGGGTCGCATCGACCAGAGGGGGCTCACCGAGCGCACGTTCGAGCGGCCCTTTCCCCCACACCGCATCGTCACGCCCTTGTATCTGAGCTATGAGAACTTCAGAGATCTTCCTAAGCCATCCGCCTATCGTGCGTTCTTCGTGTACCGCGATCCGCGCGACATCGTCGTCTCGGCATACTTTCTCCATAGGAACACCGATACAAGGGGAAACTCGGTGGAGGACCGCACCTTCTTGCAGGCCGCACCGCTGGAGGACGGACTCATCTCTACGATCGATCGTGCCGAGCGGCGGGGCGTCTACGACGCGTTCCGGTCGTGGAGCGACGCGGCGTCCGAAGACCTCAATATCAAGCTGATCCGGTACGAGGATCTGACCGGTGGTGCCGGCTCCGGCTTGATCGAGGATCTGATGGCGCACTGTGACGTCGCCATCGATCCGCAGGAGCTTCGAGAGCTGCTCGACAGGTGCAGCTTCGACCGTTTGAGCGGTGGCCGGCGGAAGGGTCAAGCAGATCGATCTTCTCATTATCGGAGGGGTGTTTCTGGAGACTGGGCGAAGTACTTCACCCCTCGCGTCGACGAGCGGTTCAACGAGGTCGCTGGTGACATCGTGCCTCTCTTCGGGTACGAGTAGCAGCAACGCATGCAAGCGCCTACCGCCGTCGTTCGGACGTGCAGGTGCCACGTGGGACCGATTTGCCGGCGCATCAGCCCTTGAACGCGTTCGATAAGCAAATCTTCCGGCGCCTCGGTTGGGGAGCGGCTGATCAGGCGTTCTCAAGCATCACGAACTTCACACTCGGCGTAGCCGTCGCGAGAATCACGAGCCCTCAAGATTTCGGCGCCTTCAGCATCGCGTTCGCGACATACACGATCTCGTTCGGGCTTGCACGCGCCCTGACGAGCGAGGTGTTGGCTGTCCGTTTCAGCGCCGGCGTGGGGGTCGACTGGCGGCGCGGAACAGCGGCTGCGACAGGAGTGGCGATCGTCCTCGGCGCGATCATCGGGGTAGCTTGCCTCGCCGTAGGTGCGTTCGTGAGCGGACCCCTTGGGAAAGCACTCCTCGTCCTGGCTCCCGCGATGCCGTGGCTGCTGCTTCAGGACACATGGCGGTATGCGTTCTTCGCCGCAGGCAGGCCTGTCTCAGCCTTCATCAACGATGTTGTCTGGGCGATCGTTCTATTCCCGCTCCTCGCGCTGCTGCTCCTGACCGATCGCGACGCGGTCGTTTGGTTCATGTTCGCCTGGGAGCTCTCGGCGCTCGTGGCCGCGTTGGTCGGGATCTGGCAGGCCCGACTCCTGCCGGATCCCACACAGGTCCGGGGTTGGCTGCGCGGTCACCGGGACTACATCGGACCGTTCCTGGGAGAGTTCGCCGCCCTGAGGGGCGCGAGCCAGGCCGTCACCTACGCTGTCGCAGGGATCGGCGGCCTCGCCGCAGCCGGGGCGATCCGAGGCGGGTTCATCTTGGTCAGCCCGTTGAACGTGTTCTTCTTGGGGTTCCGGAACGTGATCGTTCCCGAGGGCGTCCGCCTGCTCGAGCGGTCGACCAGAGCTCTGCGCGCGCGGAGCGCGTTCCTGTCATTCGGTTTGGCCTTCCTCGCGGCCACATGGGGAACGATCCTTCTGTCACTTCCGTCGTCCGCTGGATCGATGCTGCTCGGCGAGACATGGCCGGCTGCGCGCGAAGTGATCCTGCCGCTCACCGTCATGATGGTCGGCGCCGGGTTGTCGGTTGGTCCTACAGCCGCCCTTCGTTCCCTCGCCGCAGTGCGTCGAGGTCTCCGCACCCGGCTCGCACTCGCCTCGCTGACGATCGTTGGGGGTGTAGCGGGTGTTCAGGTCGCGGGGTCGACGGGAGCCGCTTGGGCGCTTGCTGCTGTAGCGTGCGTGGGGTCCGGCGCGTGGTGGTGGCAGTTCACCCGCGCCGTCGTCGACTATGAACGCCGTGGCGGTCCGACGCACGAATCGCTCAGCTGATCGAGTCTCGTTGGACCTGAGGCTTGCCCGCGAGGTGAGGTCGATACCCTGTCATACGACGTGATTCGGACGGGTGCTCAGTTCGGTCGCAGGCGCGGCGCTTCCTCCACCTCCCCACGAACGGTCACCATCAGACCCAGAGAGCTCCCGACGATGACCCCGAGCGGCAGGAGCACGTGGACGTACCTGAGAGGGTTGTCCGTGATCATCCCGAGCGCGAGCGAGACCAGGCCGAGCCAAGCCGCGAGGTGAACGTATGCATCGCCATCCCCCGCTCGATCCGCACGCCGCCAGGCACGGAACGTGCGCCAGAGCAACACGAAGAACCCCCAGAGCCAGAGAACAACGCCCACCAGCCCGAAGTCGTGGAAGATCCGAAGGTACTCGTTGTGCGGGTGAGTGACCTTGAACCCGTGTCCGATCACCTTGGTCTCCGCTGATCCCGGTCCCTGCCCGAGCCAGGGCGACGTCGTGGCCGACTGCCATACGACGGACCACACGTCGTCGCGGCCACTCACGTTGATCGACAAGCCACCGATGGGCTTGACGTCTCCTTCGAGGAAGCGGTCACGCAGCGGCGCGATGGCGTCGAAAGCAGCGTAGAACACAACGAGCGACGCGATGACCAGAGCGACGAGCCGCGCCCATCCCTTGACGCTAGCCCGAGAACTCATCCGTGAGAGGGGCCATAGGAGCAGACCGATGACGATGGCGAGCCGAGACAGACTGAGAACGATGCACCCGAGGAGCCCCAACGCGCGAACGCTCGCGGATCGATCTCTGTATCGCCAACGCGCATAGTTCCACGCGAGGGGGATCAACGCGAGCAACGCGAATCCGCGCGGTCCGACGATGTTGCTGTTGCCGAGTCCCCATACCGCGACCGTCGCAACATACATCCCGATGGCGACCCACGAGACATGGCCGAACGTCGTCGACATCCTTCCGATGAGGGACCGGATGGGGTCACCGCTCGACGCCACGATCGCGATGCACATGATGAACGCGAAGACGGCCAAGACGCTCTGGATCCCGGGGATGAAGCGGGGGAAGACGAACAGATACGCAACACCTTGGAAAGCGAAGAACAACAAGGGCGACAGGGTGCCCAAGACCGGCTGCCGGGAGCTCATGACCCAGAGGACGCCGCCAGCGGCGATCGCGATGAGGGTCCATGCGCCGTTCGCACTGATAGGACCGACGTCCACCTCGCGCAGGAAGCCTGAGAACGTGCTGACCCAGACCAGTACGACGCAATAGATCTCGACGGGCGTGAGACCTCGCAGCAGGGCGATCCCCACTGCTGCGAACCCTAGGCAGCCCAACACCACGACGCCCTGACGCACTCCGTATCCCTCTACGCCGGCGTGCGCGATGAGAAGGCCCGCGATGACAGCGACAACCGAGGATGTGACCCAACCGACGGGTCGTCCCAGCGATGTCGATCTGCTGGCTGTTCGAAGTTCTGCCATGAGCCGTGGTTGCACCGATACCTACCCTTCACGACGTTGCGAGCCAGTCCCAACATGACTTCCGGCTTCCCCGCCGTCAACAGCTGTCTCGCGAGCGGCATCCCTGCTCGGGAGGCGACGGTCCCCGTTCCAAGCTGATCTCTGAGGCATCCCGGGGACGGCTGCTTGATACCCTCCCGATGGGACTCCCGATGAATTCGCGCTCGCACCACCTCGAGGGTCGCACACGACATACACCAGCGGTCGTGTTCGGGTCGAGCGTGACGGCGCTCGGCGTGGTCCGAGCGCTCCGCACACACGATGTACCGACCTATCTCGTCGCACCACGCGGCGACATCGCGGCACGATCGCGTGGAGTCATCCTGCTGGCGCACGGCTCGGCCGCTCGCCGATCTGAAGATGCGCTTCGAAGGTTCCTTTCGGACACGCACCTCGATCGCGCCGTTGTCATGGCTTGCGCTGACGACTGGCTCCGCACGATCGTCAGGATCGTGGAACGTGATGCGGGCCCGTTCACATCGTCGATGCCCGCTTCCTCCGTGATCGAGCGCCTCCTCGACAAGGGCGCATTCGCGAACACCCTCGAGGCGTTCGACATCGACCATCCGCGGACGTTCGAGGTCAGATCGGCCGAGGATCTCGCTCAGATCGATGACGATGAACTGGCGTCGTTCTTCTTGAAGCCTCGCGATTCTCAACGGTTCGCTGGGCAGTTCGGTCAGAAGGCCTTCGCGATGAGCCAGCGTGAGGTCGCCGCCGAACAACTCCGGCGCGCGCTGGCTGGCGGCCACGAGATGCTCCTTCAGGAATGGATCCCCGGTCCTCCACGGAACCATGTCTTCCTCGACGGCTTCATCGACCGCCACGGTCGAGTCCTCGGTCTGCTGGCCCGAAGACGGATCAGGATGCATCCGGCCCGCTTCGGAAATAGCACCGACACGGTGACGATCCCGTTGAGTGAGGTCGCAGACGCGGCCGATAGCATCCATCGCCTGCTCACGACGATCGGCTATCGAGGTCTCTTCGATGCCGAGTTCAAGCGTGACGAGGCAACAGGGCGGCACAAGCTCATCGAAGTCAACGCGCGGCCCTGGTGGCAGATCGAACTCGCTCGTGCAGCGGGCATGGACCTCGTACGGATGGCGTACTTGGATGCTCTCGGCGCGGACGTCGACCCGGCATCCGGGTACCGGATCGGCCGGAGATGGGTTCACACGTTCCCGGACCTGCGTGCCCGATGGAAGAAGCCGGATCGCCTTCGGTCCGATCCTGGACCAAGGGAGGGATGGTTCGCCGCCCGACACGCCGTCCTCCAGTGGTCCGATCTTCGACCGGGTCTCACCGAGATCCGTCGGCTGGCGCACGTGGCCCTTGCGCGCATGGTCGGACGAGATCCCCACTCTGAGCCCTAGCTCGGAACCGCGGCAGCACGAGTCGGTCGGGTTCTCGATTCCGCACGTCGTGAAGGCTAGGCTCCGAACGCGTGTTCGATGATCTGAACCCGGAGCAGCAGGCCGCCGTCCGGCAAGGCGAGGGGCCGCTTCCGATCGTCGCCGGCGCCGGGAGCGGCAAGACGATGTCGTTGGCGTCGCGCGTCGCGTCGCTGATCGAGCGGGGCACCCGTCCCGAGCGGATCCTCCTGCTGACGTTCAGCCGGCGGGCGGCCCGCGAGATGGTGAGCCGCGCTCGGCGGCTGATCGCGTTCGGACGACGTCGGCCGGGTCTGCGGCGGCACGTTCCACGCGATGGGCAACCGCCTCCTCCGGCTGCACGGGCGGGGCCTGGGCTGACGCCCGACTTCACCGTCCTCGATCAGTCCGACGCGGCCGATTTGATGAACCTGCTGCGGAGGAGCTCGGCTGCGCGGCCCGGGAACGGCGCTTCCCGCGAAAGGACACGCTGGCCGCGATCTACTCACGGACGGTCAACGCCGGCGATCGGCTGGTGGACGTCCTGAAGCGCCGACCCGTGGTTCCTGGACGAGGCGGTGGGGATCCGGGAGATCTTCCGCCGGTACACGGAGCGGAAGCGGCAGCAGCACGTCCTCGACTACGACGACCTCCTGCTGTTCTGGAAGGCGCTCGCGACCTCGCCGGCCACCGCCACCCAGCTGGCGGCGCTGTTCGACCACGTGCTCGTCGACGAGTACCAGGACACGAAGGCTGCGCACCGATCTCGTCCTGCAGAGGGAGGCGGCCGAATCTGCCCACGCAGAAACCCGAGCCGAGCTCCAAGTGGCTACGGAGGCGCTCCGCGAGTAAACCGAGCGCGCGGCTGCGGTCGCTACCGCGCTCAGCGAACTCGAGGTCGAGCTTACCGACGCGCGCCACGCCGCGGTCCACCAGGCCGATGCCATGAGCGAACTCGCCGGCGTGCGGACAGCGCTGGAGACGGCCCGGACCGAGCTCGCTGCCCGAACCGACCAAGCGCGATCCGCCGAGGCCCGGACCCGGTCCGAGGGTAGGTCATGCCCGGCCCCGCTATCGTTGCATCGAGGCCCCCGGCTCACGGAGGAAGGAGATGCAACTGATGGCCGCACCGCTTCCGCAGGAGTGGATCGAGAACCGTCCCAGCAGGGGATTCCGTCCTTTGAACCTCCGCGAGCTGTGGGCCTACCGCGAGCTGGCCGCGTTCCTGGCACTTCGCGACCTAAAGGTTCGGTATAAGCAGGCGCTTTTCGGCGCCGGGTGGGCCGTAGTCCAGCCCTTGGCGGCGGCGGCTGTGTTCACCTTGGTGTTCCAGAGGCTGGCGAACATGCCCAGCGACGGTCTCCCCTACCCCCTCTTCGCCTTCGTCGGGATATCGGTGTGGACCTATTTCGCGGGCGCGGTGACGAAATCGACGCAAACGCTGGTGCAGAACACAGCGCTGGTGTCCAAGGTCTACTTCCCTCGGCTCATCGCGCCTATCGCAGCCATCTTGCCCGGCCTGCTCGACCTGCTGATCTCCCTGTCCCTGCTGGTCGTGCTCATCCCACTGTACGGTGCATCGATCGGCTGGACGGCGCTGACCACACCCTTGTGGGTTGTTCCTCTGGTGGCCGCAGCTCTCGGCGTCGGTCTCTGGCTGGGCACCCTCAACGTCAAGTATCGGGACATCAATCAAGGTGTAACGTTGCTTCTCCAGCTGTGGTTGTTCGTAAGTCCGGTTGTCTATCCCAGCAGCCAGGTGCCTGAACGCTGGCGCCTCGCTTACTTCCTCAATCCGGTTGCTGGATCGATCGAGGCTTTCCGCTGGTCTTTGCTTGGTGCCCCCTGGCCGGGATCAGGCGTACTCGTGTCTCTCGCTTCGACCGTCGTCATTCTCGTTGGTGGAGTGCTCTACTTCCTTCGGATGGAGCGCCGATTCGCGGATGTGATCTGACTGACACGCCACGCGATCGAGGTCGAGCAGGTCAGCAAACGCTATCGGCTTGGTGAGGACCGACCCGGACGATCACTCCGAGAGACGATAACTGCCTTCGCCCATCGCATCCCCGGTCGCGTCGATCCTCATTCCCGAGAGGAGTTGTGGGCGCTCAAGGAGATCGACCTCTTCGTGGCCGAGGGTGAGTCGGTCGGCGTAATCGGTCGCAACGGTGCAGGCAAGAGCACCCTATTGAAGATCCTCTCTCGCATCACTGAACCGACTGCCGGACTCACTCGAACGCGGGGGCGTCTCGCCGCCCTACTGGAAGTCGGTACGGGCTTCCACCCCGAGCTCACTGGAAGAGAGAACGTGTACCTCAATGGGGCGATCCTCGGGATGCGTCGACGCGAGATCGACAAACGCTTCGACGAGATCATCACGTTCGCAGGTACCGAGCGATTCGTGGACACCCCCGTCAAGCGGTACTCATCCGGCATGTACCTGCGGCTGGCATTCTCGGTTGCTGCTCATCTCGAGCCGGACATCCTCGTGGTAGACGAGGTCCTCGCCGTGGGGGATTCAGAGTTTCAATCGAAGTGCATACGACGGATGGAAACGGCCGAGCGAGAGGGTCGTACGGTGGTGTTCGTGAGTCACAATCTCGACGCGGTCAGCCGCCTCTGCCAGCGAGCCGTTTGGCTCGATGAGGGTGCGGTGAAGTCGCTGGGTCCAGTTTCCGAGACGATCGAGGCTTACATAGGCACCCAGGTCGCCAGGAACTTCGCTTCAGCGCCACAGGAAGGGCCGGTGTTCCTCGAGGACGTCATTCTTGGCGATGTCGCAGGCCGGCCGATCAAGGTCCTCCTGCGCGACCGTCCGTTCATGATCGAGATGCGGTACACGCTCAACGCGCCAGTCCCTGGTCTTGACCTGACCGCTGCGCTCGTGAACGCACAAGGGGTGGAGGTACTGAATGAACACTGGTCTGACACATGCGCCGACCGGGCCAGCGGGCCAGGTCGATACGTTGCACGCTTGGAAGTGCCACCCGTCCTCAATGCCGGGGAATACGTTGTGGCGGTCTGGTTCGGGACGGCGTATGAGACCTTCGTCTGGGAGGGGGCTGCCCGTCGGTTCCGGCTCGAGGGAGATGTGAAGACACGCCCTCACCGAGCGGTAGCACTCGGCCTCCCGTGGCAGGTGGAACGCGACGTACCAGCCCTGACGCGTGATGACGTGAGGCTTCCGAAGTCAGTGGAATGGCCCAGCGAAGATGCCGAGTAGCGAATGAGGGACGTCTACAAGAGGCTTCGACGAGCCATAAAGGCGTTCAACGCAGACCACGAGCACCCCCGGGCGCGTGGCGTCGATTCAGCTGACAACGTCGCCTACAACCGGGAACTGTGGGATTGGTACGCGGAGAGCTGGCAGGATCCAGCCTTCAGGGCCGCTCAGGCCGATGCGCCAGATGACATCGTCGCGCATGAAACCATCGGGGACGAGTGGGGTCGGCAGCGCGACGTGGACGAGATCGTGGGTCGGTTCATCCTTCCCTTCGTGGGCCCGGATAGCGTGGTCGCCGAGATCGGTTGCGGTGGTGGCCGCCTGGCAGAGAAGGTCGTGCCTCACGTCGCCCTCTTCCACGGCTTCGACATCTCCCAACGGATGCTGGAACGGGCACGGTCCGCGATTTCGGACCCGAGAGCACGGTTCGTTCTGCTCCAGGACGCGTCCCTGCCCGCCGATCTCACTGGATCCTTGGATTTCGTCTACGCCTTCGACGTGTTCGTTCACCTCGACCTATACGTCATGCGTCGATATCTCGAGGAGACGGCGCGGGTCTTGAAAGTTGACGGGAAGGCGCTCGTCCACACGACGAACCTTACGAGCGACGGGGGGTGGAGTAACTTCGTCAAGTTCGACCGCTACCGTCCGGAGACTCACTTCTACGTCTCTCCCGAGACGGTGCGCACTCTCGCCGAGCGATCAGGGTTCAAGGTAATCAAGGAGTCCGCATCAGATGTCAGTAACTTCTACCTCGCGCGCGACTATCTCGTCGTGCTAGGCAAGGGCTGAGCGGCGGCGGTCTCAGCGCAGCGTCGACTCGAAAGGACTCGGATGTTCATGCCATGTCTGTCACCGAGGATGTAGGAAACCACTTAGCTGATGTCCCACGATATCAAGCGAGAAATGTTCCTCTGCCCGTTTCCTGCCCCGTGCGCCCAAGTTTCGGGCAAGGGTTGGGTCGGCGATCAATCGGCCCAAAGCCTCAGCGAGAGCCTCCGGATCTCCGCGCGGGACGATGATGCCCGTCCTCTCTCCCTCGCCGCCAAGGGCGTCTACAACGCCCTCGGCATCAGCAGCGACGACGGGTAATCCGCAGGCCATCGACTCCACAGCCGCGACGGCGAACCCTTCCTTCCGGGAGGGGAGGGTCGCGATGTCGGCTGCTGCGAGGTATCGCCAGAGCAGGTCCCGGTCCGTGATGTAGCGGTCGATCCAGCGGACGGTGGTTGGTTGGGCGTCGCCAACCATCCTTCGCAGCACCTGCGCGTCCTGACCAGATCCGACGAGCACGAGCAGCGGTCTATGTCCAGCATGGGTCTCCACCACTCTCGCCCAGGCCTCAAGAAGGACATCGAGTCCCTTCCTGTTCACTGCCACGCGTCCCTGCCATATCACCACGCGTGCATCGAGGGGGATGTCCAGCTCCGAACGTACGACCCCTTGTGGCAGAGGCTCCCAACGCGTCACGTCGATCGGGTTCGGGATCCTCGCCACACGACGAAGAGGAAGACGATAGCGGTCCCTTACGCGCAGCGCCTCTACCTCTGAAGCGATGATGAGTCCCCTTGCCCTCCATACGGATAGCCGACGGCAGAGTTGCTCGACGCGGCTGAATGGGCGATCGGCTCCTTGGAAGGTCGCGAATACCGGTATCCCCAACCACCCGCCGAGAGCGACCATAACGTCGAATCGTGGATACTCGTACTCTTGGCACAGGATAGTGACGCAGCGATCCGCTCTGATCTCGCGGGCGAGGGGGTGTAGTGGCGTCGCAAGATAGCTCGCGAGGGAGCGCACCTCAGGAGAACCCGGCCAGTATCGCTCTTGAGCGGCGCGGACTTTGCGGTGCAGGCGTGGCGAGGGCAGCACCCGGACTTCGGCGCCGGTCGGGACATGCGTGAACCGAATCGGGTCATCCGTGCGCGCGGAAAAGAAATAGAGCACGGGCCGCAGATCCGCCAGTTGAAGCCCTTCTACGTAGTTGAAGAGCCATCCACCGGTGAGCTCGTCTCGAAAGCTGTCGATGGTTACGCCGATGCGATCATGGAAATCCTCGAACCGATCCCCCCAGGGCAGGATCGCCACGCCAGGGAGTTCAGGCGCCTGGGTTCGCCGACCCCTCACTCGCAGCTCCTTCGCCGATCCGCATCACGCGCCGTCTCGTCTGGTCGCCCTACGACTAAGCCACGACGGTGGACCAGCCCACTCGTCGTCCCGCCGCTCACGATGTGATGTCGGCAGTGCCTCAAGTGTCGGTCGTGCTCCCGACGCGGGATCGGCCACGTATGCTCGCGCTGACACTGCACAGCGCTCTGTGGCAGGAAGCAGTCGAGCTGGAGGTCCTTGTCATAGACGACGGCTCCCGAGATGACATGGAGGCGGTCGTAGATGGATTCGCTGACGCAAGGGTGCGACTCTTCAGGCACGAGCGGCCGTTGGGGGTAAGCGCGGCGAGGAACAGAGGGGTCGCGGAAGCACGCGGGAGGTGGATCGCATTCCTCGATGATGATGATCTGTGGGCGCCCGACAAACTCTCGACACAGCTGGAGACGGCCAAGAAGCTCGGCAGCCGATGGATCTATGTGGGTGCCGTAAACGTCACCGAAGACCTCTACATCCTCGGCGGTGCCCCGCCTTCGGGCACCGCCGAGGACATCTCGAGCTGCCTTCCCCGAGCCAACCTGATACCCGGTGGATGCTCTGGCGTGGCGGTGCGTAGTGACCTCCTTCCTGCGGAACCGTTCGACGGCTCCTACCGGCACTTCGCGGACTGGGACCTATGGATCAGGCTGGCGAAACTCGATCAGCCAGCCGGAGTGAGTCGACCGTTGGTCGGCTACCGAGTGCACTCCAGCAATGCCTCGACCGACACTATCGGCATGCTCGCAGAGCTTGACCTCATCGAGGAAAGGCACGGTGGGCCCGTTGATCGCGCGCGTTTCTATCGCCACGTAGCTCGAGTATCTCAGCGTGCAAGCCGACGGGTGGATGCGACGCGCTACTATCTACTCGCCGCCCTCCGAGACGGACAGTACCGCCGTAAGGGTTTCCCGTCGGATCTCGCCGAGATCGCGAAGGCGGTTGCGTGGGATGCTCGTCGCCGCTTCGTCGGTGCCTCGGCCGGTACGCCGAACAGGAGTCGCCCACCTCTTCCCGGTTGGGCAGAGGAAGCGATGCCTTGGCTCGATGATCTTCGGGACCGGTGGTTGAGTGACGGGAGCCATCCCTGAGACCTGGTAGAGATGCCACGAACCGGGGCAACGGACGATCCTCCGTCAAGCACAACGATGCCACGCCACACGATGTGCCGGACCACCACCAACGGCATCAGTCGACCCAGACCATAGAGAGGCAGTTCGAAACGGTTCATTTCACCCCGTGAAATCCCGGCGCGACGTCCGAGAAGCCGGATCTCTGATCCCGGCCAAGATGCCAGGCAGGAGTCCCCGAACCTCTCCGCGGCCCATCGCCAGCAGCTGATCATTCCTCGTCACCAGTCCTCGCAGCAGGAGCCACGGAGCTCGGACCAGGTCGCGAGCGGCACGTCTGGCGATGAAGCGATCAGCGCGGCGTAGGTGCTTGCCGTAGAAGGCGCCCTGGCCGCGGGCGTAGCGCTCGTACAAGGCGGGAAGCGAGTCGGTCGCTTGCCAGGCGAGATGGGAGACGATGATGTCGGGGTCGTACACGATGGGCACGGCTGCCCGAAGAGCGCGATACGCCCAATCGTTGTCTTCCCCCGCGAGCCGGAGCGATGGGTGCTCGTCGAGATAGCCGATGCGCTCCAGTAAGGCGAGCGCGAAGGCCATGTTCGCGGGGAAGAGGACATCTCGATCGATCATCGGCCTCCGATAGACGGCGTGATCGAGCGAGGTCACGATCGTGAGGACGATGCCATCACCCTCAGGCTCGAGCCTCCCGGTCAAGATCGAACCGCTCAGCTCCGACATCCGGGAGGAGATCCTTTCCAACCAGCCCGTACTAACCCTGCAATCGTCATGGGTCGTTGCGACGAACGCCGTACGGACACGTTCGAAGCCGCGGTTGGTGCCGGCGGCGATACCGGTCTCGCGGGATCGGACGTGCGTGATCGGAAGGCCTCGTTCTTGCAGCTGGTCGACCCACGTTGCTACATCAGGGTTGGAGCCCTGATCCACGATGATCAGTTCCTCCGGCCAGATCGTTCCGCTCGCGATCGACTCGAGGCAGCCACGTAAGAGCGCTCGCCCGAGAGTCGGGATGACGACGCTGATGTCCTCGGCGACCGGTGGGTGGTCACGCATCTTTCTCCCATCCCGAGAGAAGGTCGGAGAAGGAGAACACGCGATCGACATCGTCAGGATCGGGACACGAGCGATCTCCCCAGAGGTCCCCGGCTAGCTTGAAACTGGCCCTTCTCCCGGTGTAGTAGTCAAGCGCATCTCGAGCCGCCCAGTCGTACACGAATTCGTGGACGGCGAACGCGCCCCGCGGCGCCGGCTCGACCACCGTACGGCGGACCTCACACACTGCGACCACCGCGTCGTCGGCGACCTCGTCGGCGATCCGCCTCGACGCATAGGCCGTGAAGCTCGCGCTCTCGAGCCGGACCCAGACGCTCAAGCTCAGCGACAAGAGGGCTCCCGCTGCGAAGACTCCCGCGACAGCACCCCACCACCTGTGGCGACGCCGAACCAGGAGAGGACCGATCGTCGCGACCATCCCCGAGAGCACGAGCCAGGTGGGGGCGAAGAGCCTCGGAGACCCTTGATGCGGAACGTTCAGGATCACCGGGATGTTGATCAGAGCGATGAGCCCGACTCCGGCGAGGAGGGTTCTCCATGCCCGGGTTCGGTCGCTTTCCCACGTCGCCGGCGTTGACAGGAGCATCGGACCGAGCCAGGAGCCCAGCAGGGCACCGAGCGCGAGGATCATCACGCTGGGAGGGAATGCCCACCGGACAGCCAGCGGGATCGAGTGGAGCCCGAGACCGACTGCCGGGAACTTCATCAGGAATGCGGGGTCGTCGACGGCTCCCGCCACACGTTCACCGAGCGTCAAGCGGAGCCGCGGATCACCCCCCGGCCACACGACGAAGGCGATCAGCAGCGTGGCGACCACGGCGATCGTGATGCCGAACGCTCGACGGCGATGCTCCGGCGGGGACGTCAACCAAACAGCCAACGGCAGGGCGAGCAGGACCTGCTCGACCGACAGACCCGCGCCGAGAACGGCGAGCGCTCCCCACAGGTGTCGGCCTCTTCGGTGGAATCGCAAGGCGGCGAGTGCCAAGACCAAGCCTAGCGGCACATGCATCGCCGCAGGCCACAGTCCAGCCTCGGTACCGAGAGGCTGGAGCAACCACAGCGCTCCTCCGAGCGACGGCCATGGTTCAGGCACTCCGAGATCCCGCAGCAGTCTTCGAAGAACCACTGCGATCCCCAACGTCAGCAGGAGGGTGATCGCGATCGCAACGCCGAATGGGAGATGCTGGCAGACCTCGGTCGTGATGACGATCTCCAGGAGATGTGCTCGACGCAGCACGCCGAGCCGTTCGAACGAGTCGGCAAGGGTCGACGCCAGGCCGACGCGCTGCGGCTGGAGACAGTTGACGAAGTCGTCGGCGAGCGGCGCTCCACGAAGGACGACCGGCAGGGTGATGGTCACGAACAGAAGGGCAACGACGATCAGCCCGACCGTCCCGAGACGGGTCGACCGTGCTTCCTCTGCTCGGTTGGGCGAGCTCAACTGTCGTCGCACGGGCTCCCCTCGGCTCCGGTCAGAGCGTCGAGCCAGACGCGAGCTTCGAGGATCCAGGGATCGTGTTCGTTCGCCGGATCATCGGGCCTGGTCCGCCGGTTCGCGTAGCTCGGCCTCAGGACGGCGACCATCGCGCGCCCGATCGAAGCCACATCTCCGGCTCGGATGGCTCGCCCGTAGAGGCCGACCGCATCGGCTCTGCGGTCCTCCCGCATGGCAAGCCATGCTGCCCACCGAAGATGCCTGACCCGATCCACGGTGATCCCGTGTCGCTCCGCCACGACATCCAGCTGCCGGAGCATCGCGGCCATGTCTCCGGACGCGTTCTGTCGATGGTAGGAGACGGCCACGAGCGGGCTGGAGACCCGATCCGGTGGTCCCGCGCGCGCCAATCGGATCCACATGTCCCAGTCCTCGCTGCTCGTGAGCCCTGGATCGAAGGAGCCCGCTTCCGACAACGCTTCGGCGTGAACGACGACGCTCGAAGCGCTCCCCGGAACGGAGTTGTGGCGCTCGAGCTGCCGCACGACCTCGTCCGGAGGCGGCGGCGGACCGCCCGCGAAGATCCTCAGTTCGCCGTCGACCATCACGTCACCGGTGTAGGACCACATCCGTCCGCCCCTCGCCATCACGTCGAGCTGACGGGTGAGCTTGGTCGGCGCCCAGACATCGTCGTCGTCCAGGAACGCGATCCAGCGGCCCTTCGCGTCGGCGATGCCGACGTTGCGAGCTGCACTCACTCCCCCCGACACAGCTCGCTTCAGGTATCGGATCCGTGGGTCCGAGATGCTCGTTACCATGCGCTCCGTCGCATCCGTCGATCCGTCGTCGACGATCAGGACCTCGAGATCGACGTCTTGCTGCGCCAGAACGCTTCGCACCGCGATCTCGAGCCGCCGGCAACGGTTGCGGGTGGGGATCACCACGCTCACGTTCGGTTCGCTCAACCCTGAGGCCCGCGGTTCAGTCTGATGGCGACGCCGACCAAGAGATCGTCCACCGCGAGGCGACCTGGCTCCCACCGTCCCAACAGGTAGGGGTCGTCGCGGGGATGCATCGGACGAGGACTGCCCGTCCAGGCGGCCTCGTACCCGGCGTCCCGGATCCTGTTCGCGGTTCGCCGGTCGGCTTTGCCGTGTGGGTAGGCGAAATGGAGGAGCGGATGACCGACGACGCTCTCCATCTCCTTCCGTCCCTGCGCCAACGCCGCCTCGAGCGGGCCGTCATCCAGTCGAGTGAGGATCTCGTGGCGCAGCGTATGGAAGCCGATGGCCATGTCGGCCGCGGCCAGCGACTCGATCCCGGAGCGATCGAGGTTGTGGGATGGGTCGTGGCTCTCCTCTTCGATGGATCTCTGCAGCGCGGGGTCGCTCTCGCATGCGGTCACGAGCGCCTGCGCCCCTTCGCCTCGTGTGCCGATGAGACGGGTGACTTCGTCCATCCCGCGAGTATCGATCAGCTGCTCGAGGATCTCGAACCAGTACGAGCCGAGACCGACCAACGACCGCCCCGAAAGGAAGAACGTCGCCGGCACGCCGCGGTCGAGCAAGATCGGCAGGGCGTGATCGACATGGGTGACGAAGTCGTCGTCGAACGTCACGGCGAACCTCGGCCTCGAGCTCCGGCGCGCCTCCTGAAGAAGAGCTCGCAGCGGAACGATCTCGCCGACCTCTCCGAGCGCATCGAGTTGGCGACCGAAGACGTTCGCGGGGACGGACGGCACGATCTGGCCGGCGGGACGCCCGTCCTCGTCGATCCGGTGGTAGACGAGCACCAGGCTCCGACCACGAAGCGCGCCGATCCTTCGAACCACCTCCCCGACGGGGGGCACTCGGAGGACGCGCTTGACCAGGGCATGGAACCCACCGCCGGCCGACGGGGGGTTCATGACGCCGGGGAGAGGCCCGCCGTCATCTCGGAGAGCTCATCGAGCCAGACCTGCGCCTCGGCGGCCCATCGCTCGTCCCGCTCCCCGCGGATGAGGCGGAACACCCGGTCGGATCCGACGGCGGGATGCACGAGCGCCACGGCTGCCCTGCCTACGGATCGGAGGTCGCCGATCGCGACTGCTCGAGCGTAGTGACGGACGGCGCGGCCACGGTCACCAGCGCGAAGACAGGTCCAGGCCGCTCGGCGGTGCATCGCTGCGCGGTCCACGGGGATACCGTACCTGGCGGCCAAGAGCCCGGGTTCGTGGATGATGGCGTTCGTCTCGACCGGGATGTTGCTGTGGTGGAACCGATACGCCACGAGCGGGTGAGGAACGCAGGCGGGGGGGCCACTCCGCGCCAGCCTGATCCACATGTCCCAGTCCTCCGTGCGCCGCAGCTCCGGGTCGAAGAAGCCAGCCTCCGCGAGGACGTCGGCGCGAACCATGACGTTGGACGCCCCCGTCGGTACGGGGTTGTATCGAGGGAGAGCCTCCATGACCTGCTCCGGGCTGGGAGGACGGGAGGCGCTGAGGATCCGCAGGGACCCGTCGACATCGACGGCGCCGGCGTAGACCCATGTCCCGTGGGCTGCCGTGACCGCCTCCAGCTGCCGGATCAACTTGTCGGGCGCCCAGAGGTCGTCGTCGTCGAGGAACGCGATCCATTCCCCCTTCGCTTCAGAGATCCCCCGGTTCCGCGAAGCGCTCACGCCGCTCGGGGAAGGCTGTCGAAGCAGTCGCACACCCCGGCCCACGTCCGAGACGGTTCGGGCTGTGTCATCCGTCGACGCGTCGTCCACCACGATGACCTCGACGTTCACGCGGCGTTGTTGGAGCGCGGTGAACAAGGCGAGCCTCAGCAGCTGTTGCCGGTTCCTGGTCGGAACGACGATCGAGACGTCAGTCATCGGCAACAAGGTAGCTGGCGGGCATACCCGCTGGAATCTTTGGCTCCAGTCGTACCCTGATCATCGACTTGATCGTTCACGCCGAGTGCACGGATCGACCGTGAGTCAGTTCCTGATGGAGGCCCGGAAGTTGAAGCGGATCGAGACCGCTCACACCGACGCGATGAGAGGTCGGCTACGAACCGTGTGGATCTCCGTGATGGACAGGGCCGATCTCAGCCAGCTCCGACAGCCAAGGCGACGCCTGCCGCCGCCACGCGATCTGCGCGTCGGATGGGCGAGTCGGGATCATGGGAAAGCGCCGCCCTGCCCGCCCTCGCGCCAGGGACCACCCAGCATGAAGGACCTGCCTCGCCTGCCCCCCCATGGCTGCCCGGATGAAGTGTTCCATCGCCTCCCGACGCCTCCCGGAACGAAGACACTTGTGCGCCAGGTAGTGATGCAGAGCCCCCCAGTCGATCGCCGTCCGATACTTCTCCTCGAGGATCGCCGCCTCGCGGAGGATGAGCCCGACATCGAGCGACGACTGTCCCGAGTGGAGCCGATAGCCCACGGAAGGCTCATCCACGAATGATGGCGGGCCGCCGCGAGCGAGACGGATCCAGAGGTCCCAGTCGGCGAGGTTCACGAGGCCAGGATCGAACACACCCCATCGGTCGAGCATCGCACGCTTCACCATCACCCCTGAACAGCCCCCGGGGATCACGCTCCAGCCTGGGAGTTGAGTCATGACCTCCCGCGGAGCGGGCGGCGATGCACCACCGATGATGCGCCCTGCCCCATCGATCTTGACGGCGCCCACATACACCCACGTCGACCGGGCATCTTTGACTGCCTGAAGTTGGCGAGCCAGCTTGGTCGGAGCCCAGAGGTCGTCGTCGTCCAAGAACGCGACCCATTCTCCTCGAGCGTCTTGGATCCCCTTGTTGCGAGCGGCACTCACACCCTGGGGAGGGTCGTTGTGGAGGAGGCGGACGCGAGCATCGCCGGCCGAACGCACGACAGCGGGTGTGTCGTCGGTCGATCCGTCGTCCACGACGATGACCTCCAGGTTGACGCCTCGCTGCCACAAGGCACTTCGCAGCGTCACCGCTAGGAGGTGGCTCCTGTTGTGCGTCGGGATGATGACGGAAATGAGAGCGTGCGAGGTGGTCACCCCGACTCCGTTTCCGAGGCGCCCGATGTCATGTTCGGGTCCGTGCGAGGCCGAGACGTTCCCGGAGCGGTCGCGTAGCCGTTCCTATCGCCCCCCACGCCCGGTATCGCAGCGTTCTGATAGCCGTTCGAGTAATCCATGTACGATCCCGAGCCCGGTGGACCACGATGCGATACGGGGATCGGATCGGGTGGAACATGCTTCGATAGCCGAAGTGGCGAAGTTGGTCGCCGGCGATCCACTCGAATCGTTCATGCTGCTGCCGATCCCATGATCGCCACCGTTCGATCGGATCGAAGTCCTCCCTCCGGGGAACAGGATCCCAGTGGACAGAATCATGATCGGGTCCGAAGTAGGTGGACGATCCGCGGACCGGGAGTTGTTCCGCTGCCTTGAAGTCGAAATCCTTCTCGTCCAACTCCAGGAATCGAAGGACGGGCCCCAATGAGCCGCGGAGGTCCTGGACCAGGTCCTCGTAGCGAACGAGCAGGTACCGTCCTTGATACCCCCCGTGGTCATCCGAGGTGAACCGGCGGATCTCGTCGGCGGCAGCAGCCCAACTGCGAGCTCCCCGTTCGAACGCCCATCCGAACGTCGCCATGCATGACTGCGTGACCGATCGCCCATCGCGAACGAGGATCACCAGCCGGGCACCGGGAAAGAAGGTGAAGAAGCGGTCGATGTGGTGAACACTCGGGCTCTTCGTCAGCAGACGCCCGTCTCTCCCATCCGAAAGGAAAGAGAGGAGTCCATCTCCGAGAGATCCGGAGAGCTTGCGAGCGAGATCGTCCGGGAATGCACCCCAGTTGGGATCCCATGAAGATCGGACAGCTGTGACGAAGGTCGCGAGATGATCCGAGTGCTCCAGGAACAGATCCTCGCGTACAGGGGCCCTCGCGGGCATGCAGGCGGGATGAAGATGGAGCAGATCCCACAGGTGATTCGTCCCGCTGCGCGGCAAGATACCGAGGATGAAGATGGGATCCGAAGCCTGGGAGTCCACGATCAGCGAGGTCTCCTCACCGGAGGGTATTGGATGGTTCCGCGAATGCTAGCGCGCCAACATCGTGACGGAACCCACCGTGCTCGCGTTCCCGATGGAGCCGTCCCGCTCCACGATCGGATCGGGGATTCCTCGTGACGGGGGTATCCGTCGTCATCCCCACCCGTGATCGGAAAGAGTGGCTGCGGCTGGCATTGGCGACCGTCCTATGGCAGAAGGAGGTGAACATCGACGCGATCGTCGTCGACGACGGATCGATCGATGGCACCGCCGAGATGCTGAGCGCCTTGGACGACCGAAGGATCAGAGTGCTGCGACACGAGCGGTCGCTCGGCGTCAGTGTGTCGCGCAACCACGGCACCGACGAAGCGACGTACGAGTGGATCGCCTTCCTCGACGACGACGATCTGTGGGCACCGGACAAGCTGCACCGACAGATCGATGCCGCTTCTTGGGCTGGTGCGGAGTGGGCCTACACCGGTTCCGTGAACGTCGGCGATCGACTCGATGTCATCGGAGGTGTGCCCCCCCCTTCACCGGAAGCTGTCGCGCGCGACATCCTCCGATTCAACGCCGTACCCGGCGGTGGATCCAACGTCCTCGTTCGCCGAGACACACTCCGGCGTGTCGGTCACTTCGACCCTAGGCTCCGGAACACGGAGGACTGGGAGATGTGGATACGGCTCGCCGAGATCGGGCCGGCGGCGTGCGTGCCAGAGCCTCTGCTCGGATACCGGATCCATCCGAGGAACGCATCCCTCGACATCGTGGAGATCATGGCAGGGATCGAACTGATCGAGCGTCAGCATGGGATGTCCGTAGACCGTGGGGTGCTGTATCGATGGATCGCCGAATCGTGCCTTCGGGCGGGCCAACGTGGTGCGGCGCTCAAGCATCTCGCCGCGGCAGCCGGGCGAGGCCAGTTCGTAGGGGTGACCCAAGACCTGCTTGAGATCCTTCGTCGACGACTCGCCAGCCGACGCCTCGCACCCCAGCGAGGTGCGAGGCATGCAGAGTACATCGCCCGAGCAGAATCCTGGCTCGCGGAGGTGCGCTCGATCGCGACATCCTCTAGATCATGACCGATTCCGGTCACGATAAATCCAGAGGACCTTCGAGGATCCCCGCCCGATCTCAGGAGGGGTCCACGGGAGACGGCTCAACCATGCGAGGCGAGGGCGCCGGGATCGGCAAGTCGTCGACGTCGTCGCTCTCTCCGAGCTCTGCACGCCTGAACGTTCGCCCGCCGTCATCGTCCACGGATGCCATGGCGCTGTCGAGTGCCGGTAAGGCGAGGTAGGCGAGTCGTCTGACCTCCCGTCGGTTGCGGCAAACCGAATCGAGGATCAGGCCTGCGGTCAGACAGATGAACGCGACGATCTGGATCGACGCGCTCAGCACCGCGGTCGGCAATCGGAGCACCAACCCGGTCGCGAGGAACTCCTCCACCACGACCGCGCCGAGCGCCACCGCGATTGTCGTGAGCGCAAGGGCGATCGCCGTGAAGAAACGCAGGGGCCGCATCTCCTTGAACAACAGGATCGCGGCGAGTGAGATCCTGAGCCCGTCGCGGAGCGTTCGTAACTTGCGTGTGGAATCGGCGTGGCGAGCTCGGTACGAGGTGGTCACCTCGGCATAGGGCAAGCCGATCTCCGCGGTGTGCGCCGTGAGTTCCGTCTCGATCTCGAACCCAGTGAAGCGAACCGGGAACGTCTTCACGAATCTGCGTGAGAGAACCCGATATCCCGAGAAGACATCCGTGAACCGTGTGCCGAACATCATCTTGAGCATCCGATTGAACAGACGATTCCCCACCACATGACCACGTGGAAAGGGGCTTCCCTCGGCCCGACGGCAGCCGACGACCATGTCCAGTTCTTGTTCGACGAGCAGCCGCACCATGTCGGGCGACGCTTCGGGGTCGTACGTGCCGTCACCGTCGGCCATCACATAGACATCGGCGTCGATGTCGGCGAACATGCGGCAGACGACGATCCCCTTCCCTCGCCGAGGCTCGCTCCGAACGAGGGCGCCTGCAGCCCGGCCCCGTTCGGCAGTGGCATCCGTCGAGGCGTTGTCGTACACGAATATCCGGGCGGCAGGAAGCGCTGAACGGAATCCGGCGACGACCTCAGCGACGGTGCGTTCCTCGTCTTGACAGGGCAGTAGGACCGCGACGCGCAGCCCGCCGTTCGGGCGGCCGTTCGGACGAGGCGTGGGGGCGTCAGTCACGGCGAGCCTCCAGGAGTAGGTTCTTCCCGATCCACCGACCGGTGATGCGATCGAGCGCTCGGCTGGACGGGAAGAGCCACTTATCATATCGCGCAACGGACTTCGGGTTGAGTTCACCGGCCCTGGCCAGGAGCCGATACGCGAGGGCAGCGAAGAATCCGACACTATCGACGTACCGGCAACCGACCACCTGGAAGCCTGCGCCGCGAACACGATCACACAACGGCCGCATCCGGTAGCGGCGATGATGACCGACCTTGCGGTCCATCGCCGAGAACAGGACCTGGAAGGCTGGGACGTACAGGACCAAGCTGCCGCCTGCATCCGTCACGGCGAAGAGTTGCTGGAGCGCCTCCTCATCGTCCTCGATGTGCTCGAGGACGTTCAACGAGTAGACGGAGGCGAAGGACGCACGTCCGAGATCCCGGACACCGGCGACGACCTTGAACCCTTCTCGCGCCAGGGACCCGCGGAGCAGTGGGTCCGGCTCGACACAACGGACGTCGACGCCTCGCTCACGCAGCCGGCGGGCGTGTGTCCCCGTTCCGGCCCCGAAATCGAGCACGGGACGCGAGGCATCGACGCGCGAAAGGACGGCGGAGGTCAGGAAGTCGTTGTAGTTCCGAGCCCCTTCCATCGCCTCGAGGTTGGGCACGCCCTGATACGCGGCGGCCGCTCCCTCGGGCTCCTGCTCGACGGGCCGCTCGGATCGGACGATCTCGCGGAAGGAGATGCGAACCCGGCGCCCGGCCACTACGGCAGACAGCACCAGCAGCGTGGTCCCCACGGCGCCCGCGATCAAGCCCTGGCGTCCGAGCGCCCTCATGGCCCCGAGCTGCCACAGGCTGAGCGTCCGCAGACGGTTGAGACCGTCTCGACGATCCTCGAACGGATGCGCCATCGAGTAGCGCACGGCACTCGGAAGCAGTGCGAACTGGCGTGTCACCGATGGACTCGACAGAGGCTGCGTATCGAGGAAGTGCGTCTCGGGGGGAGGGGGCGACACCTCGAGCAGCTGAGATTCAGGGGAAAGGAGGAAGGCCGGCAGGGAGACCAAAGCTCCGGCCACCAGGATGAGTACGGTGATAACCCGACGCGATCCCCTCGACGCCCACGGACCGATCGCCGCGAGCGCCGGGATGAGTCCGGGCAGGAGCAGACGAGGGCCCCAGCACCACCCGCCGTGCCAGGAGAACCACGTGGCCGCCACGACGAACGTGATCGCGAGGTTCGCGGTGAGCAGCACGGACGTCCAACGGTCCCGCTGCCACAGGAGACGGAGCGCGAACGGCAGCAGGACGATCACAGGAGCGAACAACAAGACGCTCTTCGTCGGCTCGAACAACAGGCCGCGGGCTCCGGTGAGGAACGGGGTGGTGAACCCGACGTCCTGATACCCGAAGCGGAAGGGATCGCCGAAGCGAACGGCGTTGTAGGCGAACATGGCGAGCACACCTGGGACGAGCCCTGCGGCTACCCGCAACGATGCCGGCACACCGTCGCGGCGCCACGCCACGAAGAGGAATACCGGCACAAGAAGCAACGTCTGGGGCCGCGTCAGCACGGCGAGACCCATCGCGAGACCCGCGGTGGCCGGCTTCCGTGCGAGCCAACGCTCGACGGCGACCACGAGACAGAGCACGACGAGCGGTTCTGAGAAGAACTCCTTGCTGTACGGCAGCATGAACGTCCCGACCACCGCCCCGATCCCGACCAGGAGCGCCGCCCAGACGTCCGCTCCCATCCTTCTCCCGAGCCCGAAGAGCGCCACCACCAACGCCGCCGCGATGATCGGCATGGTCGAAGACACGACCCCGGAGGAGATGAACCCTCCGTGGCCGATGAGGCTCGTTATCGGTTTCGACAGGACGTACGGGATGGCGCCGACGAGGGACAATCCCAATCCGTATCTGCCGTACTCCCGCCCGTCCGGTCCGGTCAAGGTGTTCCACGCATCGGGGATCGCGAACGTGTGCTCGTTGACCATCGACTGCGTCACCGCGTACATGGTCCCGCCGTCGTATCCCGTCACCGTTCCCTGCTGAAACAACAAGAAGACCGACGCGACGAACAGGAACAGCCAGAGGGCCATACGCCGCTCGGAACCCTCGGGCGGTGGGACGTCTCGCACGCCACGACGATAATCGAGCCCGCGATGGCCCCGGTAGCCCAACACTCGGATGATCGTCCTGGAAAGGGTGGTCCGGTTCGGGGTCGATGGGTTCCGCTCATCGGCATCGGGAGCGGGGCGCTGTATCTCGCTTTGGCGGTCGCACAGGATGCACTTCATCGCCCCCCCGCGGATGCCGAGCCGACGCTGGCTCCCTTCGTCGCCTACACGGCGGTCACGATCGCCCTGTTCGCGCTCTTCATCACGCTGCTCGTTCTGTGCGCGAGGTACGGCCCGTTCACCCACCGCCAGCGCGTGCTCGCGATCTCGTTCCCGATCGTGTTCAACGTGGCGTTCCTGTTCACTCCGCCGACCCTGTCCATCGATCTCCTCTCCTACATCTCACACGGCTACATCGAGACGACGATGGGCGCGAACCCGCTCGTGCAGCCGAGCTCGTCGGTGGCCGGCACTCCGCTCGGGTTCGAACTCCTGCGCTACGGTTGGCGGCCGGTCCACCCGGCATCGCCGTACGGGCCAGCGTGGACGCGTGTCGAAGCTTCCGCCGCTCGTGCGTTCGACGATGCGCGGAGCCAGATGGTCGTGTTGAAGCTCGTCGTCGTGGCGGCGAGCCTCGGGACGGCTCTGCTCATCTGGTCGATCCTCGGCCGTGTGAGACCCGAGCTTCGCCTCCTCGGAACACTCGCGTACCTCTGGAACCCGATGATCGTCATGGAGCTCGCGGGCGACGGCCACAACGACGCCGTCATGGTGTTCTTCGTGCTGCTGGGGCTCTTCCTGACGATCGAACGACGAGTCGTCGGAGGGATCGTCGCCACGTGTCTCGGCGTACTGACGAAGTACGTGCCGATCCTGTTCTTGCCACTACAGATCGCATGGATGTGGCGCACACGCCCGAGCACGAGTCGCTTCGCGGGCCAGGTGCTGGCCGCAGCTACGGTGGCGGCATTGTTCACCGTAGGTCTGTTCGCCGGATACTGGGCGGGATCCGATACGTGGACGGGCGTGCGCGTCTCAGGACAACCAGGCAGCACGGGGTCGACGCAGACCATGCTTATGGAGCTCCTGTCACGGGTGCTTTCACCGACGATAGTCGAGTCGGTCGTTCCCATCTTCGCCGTTTTGGCTCTGGTGGTGTACCTCGGTTACAAGGTCCGCTCGATCGCGGACGGAGCGGATCTGCTCAGCGGATACGCGAGCCTCGCCCTCGTCTACCTGCTCTTCATCTCGCCTAGCTACTGGCCTTGGTACGCCGTCCTGCCGGTCGCGCTCCTGGCTTTGGTTCCGACAGGATCCTCGATGCTCGTGCTCCTCGCACTTTCACTCGGCTCCCGTTTGGCCGCTCCGCTGGACCTCCTGTTCGTCAACGAACTCATCGGTCGCCCCGTGTTCTTCGCTCTCACGTGGATCTTCGGCATCGGCATCCCCGCCGTGGTCTGGGCGGTATCGCGAGTGAGGCCTCCCGATCTCTTCCTCATTCCGGTGTCGCAAGCCCGTCCTTCAGCGCGATGAGGATGACGTTCTTCCCGGCGGGGGGATCGCGAAGAACGTGTTGGATGAGGCGACTCAGCGGCACGATCAACCGATCGTAACCCCACATGCTCGATCCCGAGATCTGAGTGCTGTGCAGCCATCGGTAGACCACCAGGTACGGGAGAACGCCCAAGAGGTCGAAGTAGCGCAACGCGACGACGCGCAGGCCTGCACTTTCTGTGATCCGACGCAGATGCTGCAGCGAGTAGCGACGGTAGTGGCCGGCCTTGTGGTCCAGCAAGCTGTAGAGGCTCTCCAGTCCGGGTCCGAACACGAGGAGGGCGCCGCCCGGCCGCAGCGCCTCGGCTGCGAGCTGGATCTCCCGCTCATCGTCGGCGATGTGCTCGAGCACGTTCACATAGAGCACGGCGTCGAAGGCACCCGCGAACCGCGTGCCGGAATCGGCGAGCGTTCCCTTCTCCGCCGTCACTCGCTCGGTCATCGCGGCGTACGCATCGAGACTGACGAAGAGGTTCTCGGCGGGCTCGAGCGAGACGATGGATGCGTCGGGGTGACGATCGACGAGCTTGCGCGTGATCGTTCCCGTGCCGGCTCCGACCTCCAGGATGCGGCCGCGCACGTATGGCTCGAACTCCTCCAAGACCCAGTCGAAGAAGTACTTGCTCGCGGCGAGGCACTCGAGGTCGTCCTCGGCTTCGAAGTGGCCCACATCGAAGACTCGCCCGGTGGGCGCGAGCCGGCGCTCCCGTACACGCTGCATCTCCTTCCGGAGTGCCAAGAGGTGAGAAGCGAACTCGCCCACGTCTCGGAGCGTGAGTCCGCCACCGCCGGCCCGTGGTTCGCGGTAGATGATCGGCGCCTCGACGACCCGGTAGCCCTCCGCGATCGCCTTCGCGACGAACGTCGTGTGGACGCTGTAGGGGTTGAGGGGCGTCCCGCTCAACTCGAGTTCGCGGATGAGCTCGGTTCTCGTGACGCGGAAGCTCGTGGTTGCGTCTCCGATCCTGGGGCTCCCCGTCACCCACCGGAACAACAGGTTGGCCGTACGCCCGAGGAACCACCGGGAGAAACTCAGGCCCGGCGTGCCGCTTCCGCTGGTCCACCTCGAACCGATGACGACGTGCGCCCTGCGTGCGATCAGATGATCGATCAGGCCGGGGATCTGCGTGGGGTCGTGCCGCCCGTTCGCGTCCATCGTCACGACCAGGTCGGCTCTGCCTGCCTCCGATGTTCGGCGAAGCCCGTCGAGGAAGGCCTCGCCAGAGCCGGAGACCGGCGCCGGAACGGATGTGAGCGGGAGGCCCAGCTCAGCCGCGATCTTGCCGGCCGGCACCGTGTGCTCCCCACCGTCGAGAAGGAGGACGTCCAGATCGATGTCGCGTGCACGCAACGCGTATGCGGCCACCGCCAGATCTCGGACGAGCGCTCCGATCGCGTCCTCCACACCGTAGGCGGGCAGGACAACGGTGACGACCTGAGGTGTCTTCATCTCGTACGAGCTCCTGGGCGCGAGGGGACTCGGCGCGGGATTGAGACGGTATCTGAGCGGCGTCGGCTTGCCCAGAGCGGATCGGCGCGGATCCATCGCCGGCCGTTGCTACGGTATCCGCGTGCGCATCGCCCAGGTGGTACCCCGCGGCGAGCAGCCATGGTCGGGTGTGCTGACGGTCATCGTGCACCTCGCGTCGGCACTCGCCCGACGAGGCCATCAGGTGGATGTCTGGCAGTTGCATCGATGGTCGCCGGATGTGTACCGGGAGCAGCAGCGGCGGCTGGAGGCGGCCGGCGTCGCCCAGGTTCCAGTGCTGCCGACGAGGCGGCTCGGCCCCGCAGCGGCGTCGCTGGCGAAGGAGCGCCAGATCGACGTGGTCCACCTCCACGGCGCTTTCAATCGGTCCAACACGGCGGTTTCGCGGGCGCTTCGAGGCCCGTACGTGTTCTCCCCGCACAGCGGGTACGACCCCGTGTCACTGACCCGCGGACGCGGCAGGAAACTGGTGTACCGCGTGCTGTTCGAGCGAACGATGCTGAAGCGCGCGGCGCTCCGGGTCGCCCTGACGACCCAGGAGCTCGGACAGCTGCGCGCTGTGGGCGTGACCGGACCCATCGAGGTGATCCCCAACGGCGTCGAGGCGGCCCCCGACGATCTGGACCGCGACACGTTCCGTCACGAGCTCGGACTGTCGGCCGATCCCTTGCTGGCGGTGTTCGTCGGTCGTCTCGACGTCCACCGCAAGGGACTCGACGTGCTCGTCCGCGCGATCGCCGCAGCCCCGCCCTGGCATCTGGCCCTCATCGGTCCCCGGTTCCGAGATGTGGATCGCCTCGAGAGGATGATCGCGGACCTGGACACCGGCGATCGCGTCCACCTCGTGGGAGAACGCCATGGTCGAAGCTTGCAGGAGAGCGTGGCAGCGGGGGACGTATTCATGTTGTTGTCGCGCTGGGAAGGGCTCCCCATGGCACTGCTGGAGGCCCTCAGCCTCGGGAAGCCGGCGATCGTCAGTACGGTCGTCGAGCCATCGGTCGGCGTCGAAGCGGCCGGCGCGGGCTGGGCCGCGGACGAAGGAGAGCTTGGGCCGCTGCTGCGCGATCTCCATGTTCGAGGGAGAGGCGAACTGACCCGCCGGGGCGCGGCAGCGCTGGGGCTGTCGAAGAGATACGACTGGGATCTCGTTGCGGAACGGTACGAATCCGCGTATGAACGAGCACTCGGATCGGATAGCGGGTGACGTGGTGAACGAACCGGTGCTCGGCGAGACGCCAGACGCCGGTCACGACCCGAGGCAGGAACCTGCTTTCGCCGTTGTGTCCCGCTACCACCCGTGTCCGAGATGGCTGGCACTCACGTTGATCGTCACCGCCGCTCTCGTCTTCGTCGCCTGGCTCTTCCTGGCCGCAGCGCACATCGACGACCGGTACCAGCTCGATCATGTTTCCGGTGCCCGGATGGCCTTGGCGCAGTCCTTCGATCGCGGCACGCTCTATCCCGAGCTGTACGACGGTCGGACCTACGGGGGCACCAGATTCATGCCGCTCCCGATCGTGCTCCACGGTCTGACGGCCCGACTGACGGGCGAGTACCTCGTCTCCGGCAAACTCCTCGGTTACGCGGCGATGCTCGGTCTCCTCACGACCATGGTGATCCTCCTGCGGCGCAGCCGGTGCCCGCTTCCCTATGCCCTGATCCTCGCCGCCCTCGTTCTCACGACCTCGACGGGATCCGACGGCTCGATGAACATGCGCGCCGATGTCCTGCCGCTCGTCCTCCAGGTACTGGCTGTCTGGATCGTCGCGAGCACGGTCCGTCCCGCCGCCACGGTGGGCGCAGCCGCTTTGGCTGCCCTCGCCCTCGTTTCGAAGTTGACCGCCGTGTGGGCGCCGGTCGCGATCGTCATCTGGTTGCTTCGGCGGGATAGGAAGCAACTGGCGGTGTTCTCGTCCGCGTACGTAGTGATCTCTGGAGCGCTCCTGCTCCTGTTCATCAGCCTCAGTGATGGACGGTTGGTCGAGAACGTCTTCGGCTTGTCCACATCGGGCATCACCGGCCTCCGATCGATACTGCTGGCTCCGTACCGTTCGATGCACCTGCTGGTCGGGGAGGCGACGGCCGCCTGGGCCATGATCCCGCTCGCCGGTCTCGCTGCGTGGGTCGCGATCAAGGATCGGCGGTGGTCCATCTATCAGGTGAGCTTGCTCTGTGCGACGGCGGTCCTTCTCATCGTGCTCACCGACGTCGGGACCGGTGGGAATCAGCTGATCGACATCGTGGTGCTCACGTCCCTGGTGGTCGGGGAATTCGCGGCTTGGGTGCGGTCCGGCGTACCGCGGATCGGACCGGCGGCGCCGGTGGTGGGAACGGCCATCGGGCTCGCGCTGCTGTGGGCGACCTTCAGCGGGTTCATCGTCACGCTCGCCCCGGAGTTGGCGGCGACGGTCAGCGCAGAAGCGTCGTTCACGAAGGCCCCCTTGTCGGGCCTCGCCACGTCTCACACGTCGGTGCTCTCCGAGGATCCCTACGTGCCGATCTCACTCGGTCAGGTGCCCGTCGTGCGCGATCCGTTCATGCTGCCCAGGTTGGCTCAGCAGCAGCCCGACGCCGTCCCCGACCTCGTCGATCGGATCGAGGACCAGGAGTTCGACCTCGTGATCCTGGTCGAACCTCTCGAGCCCCTCGATCGCACTTGGTGGAGCGAGCTCGATCTCGGCACTCCCGTCGCGCGAGCGATCTCGCGCGCGTACTCGTATTCGGGGAGGGTCCAGGGCTACCACGTGTACGAGCCGCGTGAGGAGGGTTCCCTGCCGTGACGACCCGGAACGCCGAGCATGCCGGGAGTGTTCGCGGCACGCTCGAGCGGAGGCTCCTCACCATCCTGATGTACCGCCCGGACATCGACGGGCGACTCCTCGTGATGGCCGTGCTCGGTTTGTACTTCCTCGTGGTTGCCGTTCCGCGGTTCCTGTGGAACGTGGACGTCTGGCCCCGGCTGGGTGTCCCTTCCGGGCCTTCCCTCTTCTTCGACACGAGGAACCTGGCGGCCGCCTTGGAATGTCGGCGACTCGGATTCGATCCATTGGTCCAGAACCCCTGCGACCCCTGGGGGAGGCCCCTCAACTACCCTCGCGTGTGGCTCGCTCTACGCTGGTTGGGACTGAACCAGTCCCACACCGTCGCCCTCGCCCTCCTGTTCATCATCGTGTTCCTTGGGTCGATCCTCCTCCTGACGGGACGCGTCAGCCTCGGTAGAGGGAGCCTGGTGGCCGTGGCGGTCTGTTCCCCGTCCGTCATGTTCGCGATCGAACGGGCGAACGTGGATATCGTCGTGTTCACCCTGATGGTTCTCGCGGTCCTCGCCTGGCGGGTCCGCAGCCGCTGGGCGGAGGTCGCAAGCCCGTTCGTCGTCCTCGTCGCCGCGACCGCGAAGATCTACCCGGTCTTCGCGCTCCCCGCCTACCTCTTCCTGCGCCGGCGCACCGCCGCGATCGTCGCCGTCGTGTGTGCTGCTCTGTTCGCCATCTACGCGCTGGTGACGATCGGAGACATCCAGGCGGTGGCGGCGGTGGCACCACAGGGCGAATTCCACGCGTTCGGGGCCAGGATCCTTCCGGCTGCCATCTACCACCGGTTCATCCCCGACCGGTGGCAGGGTGGAGCGATCACGAAGCAGCTCCTCGTCATCGTCCCCCTGCTCGCGGCCGCCCCACTCGTGTGGTTCCCGGGACGTCGGCGACGCCCTGCGACTGACCAGGGAGCCGACACCCCCACGCGCCTCGCGTTCTTCGCGGGATCGATGATCTTCCTGGGGACCTTCGCGATCGGCAACAACTTCGATTACCGGCTCGTGTTCCTGCTTCTCACACTGCCTCAGCTCTTCGATTGGGTCACCGCGGAGCCACGCGATCCTCGTGCGTGGCTGGCCGGCCTCACGACGGTCATCGTCTTGTCCCTTCTGTGGATCGGAGCCCTCTCGGAGCCACTCATGCTGATGGACGAGTTGGTGACGTGGGCGGCGGTCGGAATGTTGGTGGCGCTCCTCGCAGCTTCCGTACCCCCGGCTCGCACGATCTTGGCCGCGTTGCGGCCGGACTGATCCGGCTCGGGGGATCGCCGGGACGCGTATCCTGGGCTCCTCGCAAGATCGCGGAGTCGGGAGCATCGGACGTGTCCTTCGAGAAGGTGGATCTTCCTCGGAACATCGACGAGCCTGCTCGCGAGGCGTCGCCGACAAGGGCGTCGGCCGGTGCGATCGTCTCGACCGCGCGCCCGAGACAGTGGGCGAAGAACGTCCTGGTGTTCGGGGCGCCTGCCACCGCCGGCGTCCTCACCGACCCCGCCGCGCTCGCTTCCACCATCGCTGCCTTCATCGCCTTCTGCCTCGTCGCGAGCGGCGTGTATTTCTTCAACGACGTCGTGGATGCGTCTACGGACCGCCTTCATCCGACGAAGCGGTTCCGCCCCGTCGCGGCCGGCCAGATGTCCCGCTCGCTGGCGGCCGCGCTCGGTGCCCTGCTGATCGCCGTCGGCTTGGCGATCGGGGTGTGGGGTGGCGGCCTGAGCCTGCTCGGCGTCCTGGCGGGCTACGTCGGACTCTCCATCGCCTACATGCTCGTGCTCCGCGACATCGCGCTGATCGATCTCGCGGCGATCTCGGGTGGATTCCTGCTCCGCGCGGTTGCGGGCGGTGTCGCCGCCGACGTGCCGCTCTCGATGTGGTTCTTGATGGTTGCCGGCTTCGGCTCACTCTTCCTCGCCGCGGGCAAGCGCCACGCGGAATACGTGCAGCTCGGCGACGCGCGCGCCGACCATCGGAAGAGCCTGCGGGAGTACTCGGAGCCATACCTCCGCTACGTCCAGTACGCCTCCTCGACGGTGGTCATGGCCGCGTACGCGCTGTGGGCATTCGAAGGCGTCGCCGGCGGGAGCCTCTGGTCGGAGCTCTCGATCATCCCCTTCGTGCTCGGCATCTTCCGCTACGCACTCCTCCTCGAGCACGGTCGAGGGGCTGCTCCGGAAGAAGTCGTCCTTAGCGACGTCCCGCTGTTGGCGCTCGGGGCGGCGTGGATCGTGCTGGTCGCCACCGGGGTCTACGCGTGAACGAGTGTCACGGTCCCTCGTCGGCGGTCACCGCAGGGTAATCACGATGTCACGGGCGCTCGTCACGGGCGGCGCGGGGTTCCTCGGATCGCACCTCTGCGATCGCTTGATCACCGAGGGCTGGGACGTGGTGTGCGTCGACTCCTTGCTGACGGGACGCCAGGACAACGTGGGACAGCTTCTCGGGCACGAACGGTTCGAGTACGTGGCCCACGACGTGACGGAGCCCTTCGCGTTCGACGGCGAGCTCGACCGCGTGCTCCATCTCGCCTCACCGGCCTCTCCCGTGGACTATCTGCAGTGGCCGATCGAGACCCTCCGCGTGGGCGCCCTCGGGACGCTCCACGCACTGGAGCTGGCCCGGGCGAAGGAGGCGACCTTCTTCCTCGCCTCGACATCCGAGACGTACGGCGACCCGCTGGTCCACCCGCAACCCGAGACCTACTGGGGCAACGTCAACCCGGTCGGTCCGCGCAGCGTCTACGACGAGGCCAAGCGATACGCCGAGGCCGCGACCATGGCGTACCACCGTGCACATGGGCTTCCCGTGAGCATCGCGAGGATCTTCAACACCTACGGCCCGCGGATGCGACGCAGGGATGGCCGGGCCGTGCCCACGTTCATCCAGCAGGCGATGGCCGGGGAGCCGTTGACGGTCCACGGCGACGGGACACAGACGCGCTCGCTCTGTTTCGTCGACGACCTCATCGAAGGCCTCTATCGGCTCATCGAGTCGGAGCAGGTCGGTCCTGTGAATATCGGCAACCCCAACGAGATCACTGTCATGCAACTCGCGGAAGCGATCCGTGACGCCGCAGGCAGCTCGTCGCCGATCGTGAACGTGGAGCGGCCTGTCGACGATCCCGAGATGCGGCGCCCGGACATCTCGCTGGCTCGCCAGCTCCTGAACTGGGAGCCAGGTGTCCTCCTCACGGACGGTCTCGCGCGAACGATCGATTGGGCAAGAGCCAGATGGGTCTGACCTTGACCAACATTTCGGGTATCTGCGACACTACGTGGTCCCCCTACTTCCGACGGCGTAGGCCCCCGGTATGCCGAAACCCCCACTAGCGTCCTCCCTCACTTCCGGCCTCTCGACTCGTGAACGCGTGTCTCGCGCCAGGCCCACCTGGGGGTCGCACTGTCGACAGGTCGGGTGGGGAGCCCCTGAGATGGAACGATGAGCGCCGCGAGAGGAACGATGTTGGTCGTTCACCCTCGGGATCCGGGCGCGTTCTCACTCTCGCCAGACATCGCTCGGGGCGGGGTGCTCGCATGAGCCGGTTGGACCGAACGGCCATCCGGCGAGCCTATTTCAAGAACCGTTCGCTGCGTCTTCCGTTGAATACCTTCCGCTACAGGGGATTACGGCCGAACGATCTGTTCATCGCGTCCTACCCGCGATCCGGCACGACGTGGCTGAGGTTCCTGTTGTTCGAGCTCTTGATCGGCGAACCGGCGGAGTTCGTTCCGGTGAACCAAGCCATCCCGTACGTTGGGAAGCATAGAGGAGCACCGGACCTGCTGCCGTCGGGCGGCCGCATGATCCAGACGCATGAAGCATTTCTGCGAGGGGTAACCTCGGCCATCTACGTCGTCAGAGATCCACGAAGCGTCGTCCTGTCGGAATATCGCTGGCAGCTCAGGACGGGCCTGTTCGAAGGATCGTTCGAGTCGTTCTTCGACGCCTTCATGTCGGGACGGGCGAATCCATACGGACGGTGGGATCGCCATGTCGATATCTGGACCGATTCGAGGATCGCTGCCGAGGGGCGGCTTCACGTCGTCCGATTCGTCGACCTACGGAATGACGCCGTCGCCGAGCTGACTCGGATCCTCGACTTCCTCGGCGTTCGGCGGCCGGCGTCCTTGATCGAGACCGTCGTCGCCAACAACGGATTGGCACAGATGCGGATGAAGGAGGAACGCGCGCCGGAAGGGGCGCTGGGGACAAGGGCTCGACCGGACATCCGTTTCGTGCAAGCCGGTTCGACGAGTGCGTGGAGAGAGGAGTTGTCGTCCGCGCAGGCCGGGTCGATCGAGGAACGCTTCGACCCGACGCTCCGGCGGATCTGGACGGATCACCCCGAGACGCCGACCGGTGACGACGTCGCGTCGACGGCGGCGTCCGGGCACACGGATGCGCAATCCGTCACGGTGGACGACCGTCTGAAGGTCCTCTACATCGCCGGGTGGGGCCGGAGTGGCAGCACGCTCCTGGACATGTTGTTGGGCCAGATCGATGGCTTCCTCTCGACGGGAGAGCTCCGCTATGTGTGGGAGCGCGGTGTCATCGGCGATTGGATGTGCGGATGTCAGCGATCCGTCAAGACGTGTCCTCTGTGGTCCAAGGTCCTCGATGCCATTGCCGCGAGCCGCGAGGCGGAGGCGCGAACCATCGTCGAGTGGCAACGTCAGGCGACGAGGTTTCGCCACACGCGACGGCTGCTCGCTCGGACCTCGACCGATGTCGCCGGCGATGACGCTCTCCACTCGTACATCAACGTGATGCAACGGCTGTACTCGGCGATCGGCGAGGCCACTGGGTCTCGCGTGATCATCGATTCGTCCAAGCGCCCGTCCGATGCTGCGGCGCTCACCCTCGCTCCGAACCTGGACCTGTACGTCGTTCATCTCGTAAGAGATCCACGGGCGGTCGCGTATTCGTGGCGGAGAAAGCAGTCCGGGATCGACAGGCACGGCGTCGTAGACAGCACGATCAGCTGGGTCACTTGGAACCTGATGAGCGACGGTGTCCGCAGGAAGCTGCCGCAGCGCTCGATGCTCGTTCGTTACGAATCGTTCGTCGACGACCCACAGAAGACGCTCACTCGGATCGTCGAGATGGTCGGCGAGGATCCACTCCGCGTCCCCGACGCACACGGAAAGATCTTCGATGTGAAGGAGACGCATACCGTTTCGGGGAACCCGGGACGTTTCCAGTCAGGGTCGATCGAGGTACGGTCAGACGACGAGTGGCGGGACCGTCTGAGGTGGCGACAGAAGCTGGGAGCGACGGTCCTCGCGCTTCCTCTCCTCCGTCGTTACGGATACCCGGTAATCATGAAACGCTCCCACTTGAACGAGCGGCGCGAAGGCGCAAACCTCTCGGCACGTTGAATCCGATCGAGCCTGCGCTACGGCGCCGCCGCGGGAAGACGCGCGTCGCGAAGTCAGCGCGCAGATCATGACCCAGCGTCTCAGCTGGATGGACCGTATATCATGCGCCGGGGTCCGCTGGAACGGCGCTCGATCCGCTTCGTACCCCAGCGCTCCACCAACCGGTGGCGGCGGGCGAACCGAGGCCACGGCCTCCTCGCGATACCGATCGGAGATCCTTGAAGGTTCTCGTCTCAGCATATGCCTGCGCGCCGAACAGGGGATCGGAGCCGTCGATCGGTTGGCACTTCGCGACGCAGGTCGCTCGCCTGCACGAGACGTGGGTACTGACCTCGAGCGAGAACGAGGACGCGATCCGGCGAGCGACCCTCGACGGAGGGATCGCTGGCACGATGAACTTCGTTTTCCTGGAGCCGTTCGGCTGGACGCTCGATCTCCCCACGCGTCGACGGCCTATCCCCCTGGCCGCGAACATCCACTACTACGCGTGGCAAGCGTTCGCCTTCGCGAAGGCGAGATCGCTCCACGAGCGCCTCGCATTCGACATCGTCCATCACGTGACGTTCGGCCGCTACTACAGTCCGAGCTTGTTATCCCTGCTCCCGACGCCGTTCATCTGGGGGCCGGTTGGCGGCGGCGAGTCGGCGCCGATCGCCTTCTGGACGGGGCTCGGGCTCCGAGGCGTGACGTACGAGACATTCCGAGCGCTCGCGAGATCCCTCGGAGGCAGGGATCCCTTCGTTCGGACAACGGCTCGTCGCAGCGCCGTCGCCACGGCGACCACCCCGGAGACGGCCGCCCGCCTTCGGAAGGTCGGCGCTCGGAACGTGCATCTCATGTCTGCCTCGGGAGTCTCGGAGGAGGATTTCCTACGAGGACATCCGTCGGCTCCGGCACCTGATGACGAAGCACCCTTCTTCCTCGCCGTCGCCCGTCTCGTCCCCTGGAAGGGGATCCATCTCGCCCTGCGAGCGTTCGCTCTTGCCGACCTTCCCGGCGTCACCTTCCGCATCGTCGGGACGGGAGCGGATCGCCCGCGGCTCGAGCGCCTGGCTCGGAGGCTCGGCATCGAAGACCGTGTCGGGTTCACCGGTGAGCTCGGTCGGAACCAGGTACGTTCGCTCCTCCGGGACTGTCTCGCCCTCGTGCACCCCAGTCTTCACGACTCGGGCAGCACCGTCTGTCTCGAGGCGATGGCTGCCGGCAAGCCCGTCATCTGTCTCGCCGTCGGCGGCCCCGCCACGCAGGTGACGAGCGATACTGGCTTCTCGATCTTCGCAGTGACCCCTCGGCAGAGCGTCCGCGGCATCGCCGACGCGCTGACTCGCGTGGCGGGCGATGAGGCGCTTCGCGCTACCCTGGGCCGAAACGGGCGCCATCGCGTCAGGGACCTGTTCACCTGGGACGAGCGCGGACGGGAGCTATCCCGACTGTACGAACACGCCTCGAAGGTGACGAGGCAGGCGGGGGATGGGGATCCTTGCGTGTACTGATCGCGCACAGCTTCTATCGGGTTTCGGGCGGGGAGGATCGCTACGTTCGGCAGCAGTTCGAGCTGCTGAGCGGACATCATGACGTCCAGATGATCGAGCGCCACAACGAGGCTCTGGAGCCGGACCCGTCGACAGCCCTCAGGATGGCCTTCTCCCACGCCGCCGTCCGATCGATCGAGGATCAGATCGAGGCGTTCGCGCCCGACGTCATCCACCTGCACAACCCCTACCCGTCTCTTGGACCGGCCGTCCATCTGGCGGCCGCGAGGTGCGGCGTTCCGTTGGTCCAGACGATCCACAACCTACGGCTCCGTTGTCCGAACGGCCTGATGTTCACGGAGGGTCGATCCTGTCGGCGATGCGAACGGGGGAACTACGTCAATGCGGCGATCCATCGTTGTTTCCCGAGCCGTCGGCAAGGGGGGGCCTACGCCGGCGCCCTCTGGTTACATCGATTTCTCTTCAAGCTTGAACGCAAGGTTGCCGCCTTCGTCGCTCCGAGCAGGTTCATGACCGAACAGCTGCTCTCATGGGGGATCCCCGAGCGCCGCATCTCAACGATCCGCAACTTCGTGCCGTCGATGGCAGCGGCCCCCTCGAACGTCGGCGACTTCGGCGTCTACGTCGGGCGACTATCCGCGGAAAAGGGTCTTCCCGTCCTGCTGGAGGCGCTCTCGCTCGCCGGCGACCCTCAGTTCCGGATCATCGGGGATGGTCCCCTTCGCAAGGATCTGATCGCCCTTGCCGCGCGGCTTGGCCTGCACCGCACGGAATTCACGGGCCGCGTGGACGCTCGAGACGCGCGGCGAGCGGTTGCCGGATGCCGCTTCCTCGTCATGCCGTCCTTGTGTCACGAGAATGCCCCGCTGGCGGCCCTCGAGGCGATGGCGGCGGGACGGCCGATCCTCGTGAGCGCGCGGGGCGGCCTGCCAGAGCTGGTGGACAGCGGCGGCGGACTCGTGTCTGGTCCAGGCGAAGCTGCGGGACTCTCGGCACACATCCAGGCCCTCTCTCGCGATCGCGCTCTTTGTCAGAAGCTCGGGGATCGAGCCTGGGGATTCGCTGTCTCCGAGCTGGGACCGAAACGTCATCTCGACGGGCTCGTCGAGGTCTATCAGCAAGCCATACGGTCGGAGTTCGACTCGGATGGCCCCGGGTTGCGCGCGTAGCGTTCGAGCTCAAGTTCGGGCGAGATGCCCATCCTGAGCGCTAGCTGGCAACGGCAGCCTTCGGCCCAGCAGGCGACACGGTGCTTGCCCTCGCTTACCATCATCCGAGATAGAAGCACTCCAACGAGCCGCGATGCGTTGCCGATTCCATGAGGTGGAGGAGGATCTGCAGCCCGATGAACCTCGAAGAGGGTGATTGCCGCGAAGGGCTTCCGATCCGTGTGACCATCGCACACGAGGGGTAGACAAGAGAAGGAAACGCGCGCAGATACTCGACGCAGATGTCGCCGGCCATCGCACTCCGACATCTGGCGACCGAGCCGGTAGCGGAGAGATTCATACCAGCAGTCCTGCCGTGGGTGGTCGATGCCTGGAATCGCTACTTCGATTGGTTCTTCGGCAAGGGCGAAGCTCCTCGACGGATCGGACGGTGGAAGCATCGGCCCTCGGCGGAGGCAGCTATCGGGCGCGAACTGACGGAGTGTCGGGTCGCGGACGGCGTCGCGACGCTCGCTGAAGCCGCTGAGGACTCCGGGCGCAGCTCGAGCTCGGATGGAGATGGCCAGGGATCTCTTCGCCGCGGTGGCCGCCGACGATCTCTACTTGAGTAAGCTGCGTCTCTTGCGCCCATATCGGAGGAAGGGCTTCGCGCGCGTGATGGTTGAGCGATTCCTGGACCACGGCAGGGCCCAGGGATTCGATAGATTCCGCCTGGACATCTTCGCACTTCATCATCGAGCCATCGAGTTATATCGGCCAGCTGGGTTTCCAAATGGTCTCTGAGGCGATCGTTCCCGGCACCTCGCTGGAGTACCTCGTGATGGCGCGGCGGCGCTGATGACTCCACGCTCGAACGACCCCGACAGTCGATCGTGGCGTGCGCCTGCGATCGTGTTCGGATCGAGCGTCACCGCCCTTGGGGTGGTCCGTGCCCTCCGTGCGCACGATGTAGCGACCTATCTCGTCGCACCCCGCAGCGCTATCGCGGCGCAATCGACAGGAGTCATCTTGCTCGCGCACGGCTGGGCGGCCATCCGATCTGAAGACACGCTCAGGAGCTTCCTGTCGGACACTCGCCTCGATCGTGCCGTTCTCATGGCCTGCTCTGACGACTGGGTTCGCGCGATCGCCCGACTCATGGATCATGACGCAGGCTCGTTCACATCCTCGACGCCCCCTTCCTCCGTCGTCGAGCACCTACTCGACAAAGGTGCATTCGCACGAACCCTCGAGGCGCTCGACATCGACCGGCCGCTGACGATCGAGGTCCGATCAGCGGAGGATCTCGCTCAGGTCGATGTCGACGAGGTGGCATCGTTCTTCTTGAAGCCTCGCGATTCTCAACGGTTCACCCAGGAGTTCCGCCAGAAGGCGTTCGCTCTGGACGACCGTGAGGGTGCCGCCAAGCAACTCGAGCGTGCGCTTGCCGGCGGACACGAGATGCTCCTTCAGGAGTGGATCTCCGGTCCTCCCCGAAACCACATAAACGTCGAAGGCTTCGTCGACCGCCACGGTCGTGTCGTCGGGTTGTTGGCCCGCAGACGGATCAGGATGTATCCACCGCGTTTCGGGAACAGCACGGACGCTGTGACGATCCCATTGGGCGAGGTCGCAGACGCGACCGACAGCATCCGCCATCTTCTCGCGAGTATCGGATACCGTGGCCTATTCTCTGCTGAGTTCAAGCGCGATGGATCTACTGGACGACACAAGCTCATCGAGGTCAACGCGCGGCCCTGGTGGCAGATCGAACTCGCCCGCGCTGCGGGCATGGACGTCGTGCACATGGCCTATTTGGATGCTCTCGGCGTTGACGTCGACCCGGCCTCCAGGTATCGGATCGGGCGAAGATGGGTTCACACGTTCCCCGATCTGCGTGCCCGATGGGAGAACCGGGAACGCCTTCGGTCCGACGCCGGCCGCCAGGAGGGATGGTTCGCCGCCCGACACGCCGTCTTCCAGTGGTCCGATCTTCGGCCCGGCCTCGCCGAGATCAGTCGGGTTGCGCGCTTAGCGTTTGAGCTCAGGTTCGGACGAGAAGCCTATCCTGAGCGCTAGCTGGCAACGGCAGCGATGAGACCGACGCTGGGTTCTCGATTCCGTCCGTGATGAAGGCTAAGCTCCGAACGCGTGTTCGAGGGGCTGAACCCGGAGCAGCAAGCCGCCGTTCGCCACGGCGAGGGACCGCTGCTCATCGTCGCTGGCGCCGGGAGCGGCAAGACGATGACCCTTGCCGCGCGCGTCGCCTCGCTGATCGAGCGAGGCACCCGCCCCGAGCGGATCCTCCTACTCACGTTCAGCCGGCGGGGCGCTCGCGAGATGGTCTCGCGTGCGGCCCGGCTGGTCACGAGCGACACCGGCCGCGTCTGGGGCGGAACGTTCCACGCGATCGGGAACCGTCTGCTGCGCCTCCACGGTCGTGCGCTCGGTCTCACCCCGGACTTCACCGTGCTCGATCAGGCCGATGGCGCCGACGTGATGAACCTCCTGCGCGACGAACTCGGGTACTCGGCCCGCGAGCGGCGGTTCCCCCGCAAGGACACGCTCGCGGCGATCTACTCGCGGACGGTGAACGCGGGGGAGCGGCTCACCGACGTGGTGAAGAGCCATTACCCCTGGTGTCTCGACGAAGCCGAGGGTATCCGCGACATCTTCCGCGCGTATACGGAACGCAAACGGCAGCAGCACGTCCTCGACTACGACGACCTCCTGTTGTTCTGGAAGGCCCTCGCCACCTCACCCGCGACAGGGTCGCAGCTCGCCGCGATGTTCGAGCACATCCTGGTCGACGAGTACCAGGACACGAACGCACTGCAAGCCGACATCCTGGAAGGGATGCGGCCTGTAGCCGGCCCGCGCAACCTCACGGTCGTGGGCGACGACGCCCAGGCGATCTACGGCTTCCGTGCCGCGACCGTGAGGAACATCCTCGAGTTCCCCGCGCGATTCCCGGGCGCCACGATGATCAAGCTCGAGCGGAACTACCGTTCGACGCCGCCGATCTTGGCGGCGTCGAACGCGGTGATCGCGCTGAGTCCGCAGAGACACGAGAAGACCCTCCGCCCCACTCGACCGGGCGAGTCGCGGCCGCTCCTGCGGGCGTGTCTCGACGAGGCCGAGCAGAGCGATGCCGTGTGTCGTGCGGTCCTCGAGCATCGTGAGGAGGGCGTCCCGCTGAAGGCGCAGGCGGTCCTGTTCCGCGCGGCCTATCACTCGGACCACCTCGAGGTGGAGCTCGCCCGTCGGAACATCCCGTTCATCAAGTACGGGGGACTGAAGTTCATGGAGGCGGCCCACGTGAAGGACGCGCTCTCGTGCCTACGGATCCTGGAGAACCCGCGGGACGAGGTGAGCTGGTTCCGGGTCCTGCAGCTGCTGGACGGGATGGGCCCGGCGTCGGCCCGACGACTCATGGAGGAGCTGGAGGTGCGGCGCGGTGACGCCGCGGACGCGGCGTCACCGCTCACACGCTTCCTCGACGAGCCGATCGCGGTGCCGAAAGGCGCCGCGGAGGGGATCCGCGAGCTCCGAGGAGCCCTCGGCGACTGCCTCGACGGCGACGCGCTGCCGCCCGCGGGCCAGCTCGCGAGGCTGAGGACGTTCCTCGAGCCCGTGATCGCCCGGAAGTACGACGCCGCCGCATCGCGCATCCGCGACCTGGAGCAGCTCGAGCTCCTCGCCTCGGAATCGAGCTCACGTGGGCAGTTCCTCGCCGACCTCACGCTCGACCCGCCGTCGTCCACCGGGGACCTCGCGGGTCCGCCGCACCTGGACGAGGACTACCTGATCCTCTCGACGATCCACTCAGCCAAGGGCCTCGAGTGGAACGTCGTCCATGTGATCCACGCGGCCGACGGCATGATCCCCTCGGACATGTCCACGGGCGACGACGACGAGATCGAGGAGGAGCGCCGGCTCCTCTACGTGGCCCTCACGCGCGCGCGAGATGCCCTCCACGTGACCTACCCGCAGCGCTACTACCGCCGACCCAAGGGCCTCGAGGACCCGCACTCGTATTCGCAACGATCCCGCTTCCTCCCCGACGATGTGCTGCAGCACTTCGACGTGATCGGACCGGAGGTCGTGACCGTGCCCGATGTCGGGGCACCCGTCACCGCTGCGGCCGATGTCGACGCGTTCCTCGCCGGCCTCTGGGCCGACTGAACCCGAGGCGGCGCCCATCCGTATCCTTGGTGTCGCGGAGGGATCCGCCCTCCGCTCGAAGGAGGGAATGTGATGCCCCGATCCCTTCGCCGCGTCGCAGCAGTGTTCCTGCTGATCGGCCTCGCGGCTATGGCCTTCACCCTCCCCGCGTCGGCGGGCGGGCGTCCCTACACGACTTCGCTGTCCGGCGCGGCCGAGCTGCCCGACCCGGGTGACCCGGACGCGACGGGGACAGCCCGCGTGACCGTGAATCCAGGAACGCGGGAGGTGTGCTGGTCGGTCTCGGTGGACGGCGTTGACCTGCCGATCGTGGCGGCGCATATCCACTTGGGCGGTGCGGACACCTTCGGATCGCCGGTGATCTTCCTGCTGCCGGCGGGCGTCTCGGATCCCGACGGGGAATTCTCCGGGTGCACAACGGTCGATCGGACCCTCGCGTTCGCGCTGATCATGACGCCGGAGAACTACTACGTGAACGTGCACACGAACCTTTTCCAGGCGGGAGCGGCGCGGGGACAGCTCGGTTAAGCATCATGGGGCCGGTGGTCGGCGGCCCGAACGGGTCGCCGACCCCACCCCTATCCTTGACGGCGTGGATGCCGTCCTGCTCGACCTCTACGACACGCTCGTCCGGACTCGCTGGGGACAGCTCTCCGAGACCATCACGGCCGAGCTCGGCATCGAGAAGGCCGAGCTCTTCCGCGCCTACGACGTCACCAGGGCGGCAAGGGGAGTCGGGGCGTACGGAAGCATCGAGGGCGACATGACCGCGATCGTCGAGGCGGCGGGTCTCGCCCCGGATCCCGCGTTGCTCCAGCGACTCCTGCGGATGGAGCGCGAGTTCTCCGAGACCGGCGTCGAGCTCTGGGAGGACTCGTTCCCGGTCCTGCGAGACCTGCGAGCGCGGGGCGTGAAGTCGGCGCTGATCAGCAACTGCTCGCACTCGACGCGACCGATCGTCGACCGCCTCGGGATCGACGAGGAGTTCGACGAGGTCCTGCTGTCGTTCGAGGTCGGGATGCACAAGCCGGATCCCGAGATCTACCGGGAGGCCCTCCGGCGACTCGGCGACGTCGCACCTGATCGCGCGGTGTTCGTGGACGACCAACCGGCCTACTGCGACGGCGCCGCGGCCCTCGGGATCGAGACGTTCCTGATCGACCGGTCCGGCGACGGCGTGCCGGACCTCAACGGTCACAGGGTGATCGGGGATCTCCGGGCGCTGCTAGCCGTAGGCGCCTGAGCCGGAACCCGACCCCTTTCCGGCGTCGGCCAGGGCATCGGTCATGTCCGTCACCTCTGAGGGGCGAGGGACCTCGATCTCGACCGGCTTGCCGAAGTCGGAGAAGTCCACGGTCATCTTCATGCTTGCCGCTTCATCGCCCGGGACGAGGTCGCCGAAGTCCATGCTGATGCGCTGCCGGCGCGGCAGTCCCTCCTCGTCGATCCAGATCTCGAACGGGATCTTCTCGTCGATCCCGAGCGACTCGAACTGTTCCACCACCATCTCGAGCTGCTTCCTCGTCTCCGCGTCGACGTCCTCGCCCACGACGTCGGCGAATCCCCCGAGCACCTTCTTCAGGTCGATGGTGCCCACGTAGTGCGTGGTGGACACCCCTTCGATCTCCTGCTCCCCCGAGGCTTCCACGTCGAACACGCCGGCGAACAGCCCGATGTAGGCCGAAGGATCGGTCGTGCCCGTCCCGAATCCGCCGAACTGCGCGGCCGTCGCAGGATCCATCTTCGAGGGATCGAGGCTCACCCACTCCGTACCCGCGTCTTCGAAGACCGGCGATCGCATGTACACCACACCGTCGTCCATCAGGACCTGCATCTCGCCGCCGAGCATCCCGAGGTCCATCGTCATGTCGATCCGTTTGTGCACGTTGTCGACGTCTGCCTCGCCCGACAGGGAGAGTTCCTCTCCGGCCGCCGACACCGACATCTCGAGCTCCTGGTGGAGGGTCTCCACCTCGTAGACGGCCTTCATCGCGTTGAGCACCGCGTCCCGCGGGCTGACGGGAGCGGGGCCGTCGGCACACGCCGCGAGGAGCACGCTCGAGACGGCCAGGGAGGCGAGGAGCTTCTTCATGAACTCATCATCGGCACGAGGAGGCCTTCAGTCCACCCAATGGATGGAGGATCAGCGGAGGTCGTCGAGGGCGTCGGCGATCGGCTTGCGGATCCCCGTGAAGAAGGGCGTCTCCACCTTGGTGTAGAGGCGGGTCTTCGAGTCGCGCAGGCGGCGGATGCAGTCCACCAGGGCATCCAACTCGTCGGTCTCGAACGCGAGGATCCATTCCCAGTCGCCCAGACCGAACGCGCTGGTCGTGTTCGCGAGGACCCCCGGGAACTCACGCCCCAGCACGCCGTGCTCGGCGAGCAGCTCGCCACGCTCCTGAGGAGGGAGGAGATACCACTCGGGCGTGCGCACGAACGGGTAGACGCAGAGGTACGTGCGAGGAGCCTCGCCACGCACGAAGGCTGGCTGGTGGTCGGGCATGAACTCGGCCGGCTTCACGAGGCCCATCAACGACGCGACCGGATCGAGGAAGTCACCCGCGCGGGTTCGTCGGAACTCGACGACGAACCGCTGGAGATCGTCGGCCGAGCCCGCCGTCAGCCAGAGCACGAGGTCCGCGTCGGCGCGGAACCCGACCGTCGAGTACGAGCCGCGGACGTCCACGCGGCCGGCCCAGTCCTTGAAGAGGGTCTCGATCTCCTCCGCGGCGTTGCCGAGGGCGTCGTCCTCGAAGAGCTCGGCCCGGAGCTCCGGGCTCGCGGCGAACACCGGGTACAGGGCGTAGATCGTCTCCGTCATGCGGGCTCCTTCCGAGGGGCACGCGCGTCTTCGAGCACCAGCGAGGCCGTCTCTTCGGCGGCGCGGGCGAGGTCCGACACCCCCACCCCGTCGACAGCGCTCCCGACGAGGAAGATACCCGGCGGCAAGGCTTCCCGGATCCGGCGGACGCGGTCGAGGTGTCCGACCTCGTACTGAGGCATCGCGCGCCACCATCGATGCACCCGCGATGCCGACGGCTCCGGGAGATCGAGGACGGCGCTCAGGTGCCGTGCGCACGCCTCGACGATGTCCTCGTCCGGCGCGTCGAGCACGTCCTCGTCGCCCGCGCCGCCCACGTAGCAGCGCACGATCGCGCGGTCGCCGAAGCGCTCGTCCGGCCACTTCCGCGAGAGGAAGGTCGTGGCGGTCATCGGGGCTTTCTCGCGGGGAACGACGAACCCGGTCCCGTCGGGGAGCGCGTCGGCGGTCCCGGACGGATAGGTCAGGAAGACGACACCGGTGGAGACCGAGCGGATCGCCGAGAGTTCCGTCGGAGCGGCTTCCCCGAGGAGGGGGGCCGCCGCCTGCGCGCCGCACGCGAGGACGACCGCGTCGACCTGCTCGGATCCGTCGGCGAGCTGGACGTCGTGGTCGCCGACGCTCGTGACCTCGGCGCCCGTGCGAACCCGGTCGCCGAGAGCACCGGTGAGGGCGTCGACCAGCTCCCGCATCCCACCCGACGGTCGAACGAACAGTGGCCCCGGCTGGGCGCCGCGCGAAGACCGCTGCGCGGCCTGCGCGCCCCGGATCAGGCTCCCCTGGGTCCGCTCCCACGCGAGGAGCTCCGGAAAGGTCGCCGACGCCGACAGCCGGTCGACGTCGCCGGCGTGGAGACCCGCGAGGAGCGGTGCGATCGCGAGGTCGGTGGCTTCGTCGCCGAGCCGGCGACGAAGCAGCTCACCCAGGGTCTCTTCGTCACCGTCGCGCCGCTTCCGCTTGATCAGATCCCCGAGAGCCCGCACCCGTCCCCGACGCGAGAGGCCCGGCCATCGGAGCACGTCACCCACATCGCCGGGGATCCCGAATGCGGTGCCGGTCAGGTACGGCACGAGCCCGCTGTCGGTCCAGAGGAACGCACCGGAGGCCACCGGCGCGATCAACGTCAGCCCGAGCCGGCGGCAGAGGTCGGCGCCCCACGGCTTCCTCGCCGCCAGCGAATCGGGGCCCGGCTCCAGCCACAGGTCTCCGACCTCGATCGGCGGGGCGACGATCCCTCCCGTGACGTCGTCCCGCTCGAACACCACGGGATCCGCTCCCGCTCGTGCCAGATGGAAGGCGGTGGCGAGCCCGGCGATGCCGCCTCCGACGACGGCGACCCGGTCGCTCACACCTCCGGCTCCTCGGCGAGGTGGTCGCGCACCACCTCGGCCAGGACGTCGAGGTACGCGGGGTCGGCGTTCGGCATCTCCGTCCGCGCGAAACGGATCCCGGCTCCCTCGGCCACCGACTTCGCCTCGATGTCGAGGTCGTAGAGGATCTCGAGGTGATCGGCCACGAAGCCGGCGGAGCACACGATCACGGCGGGATGGCCCATCGCGGCAGCCTCGAGGATCGACTCCTCGACCGGCGGCCCCCACCAGGGATCGGACGTGCGGCCCGCGCTCTGCCACGCGATCCCGAAGCGCTCGAGCCCGAGGGTCGCGGCCACGAGGTCGGCCGTCTCCTGGAGCCCGTCGCGATAGCGGCAGGAGTCGGCGCACTCGCACGTCTTGCACCGGAGCGAACCGTCCTCCCGCACGCGGGTCGGGAGCGAGTGCGCGGTGAACAGGACCATCGCACCACCTCGCTCCTCGGGCGTGAGACCTTCGAGCGCGTCCGACACCCTCGTCGCCAAGAACTTCACGAACGACGGGTGCGCGTGGTAGCTGCGTACGAAGGAGAACGCAGGGCCGCCGCGCAACTCATCGAGTGCGCCGCGGACGCGTTCCACGTAGGTCTCCACGGACATCCCCGACCAGTGGGGCGCCATCACGATGCCGATCGCGTGCTCGACGCCGTCGGCCCTCATCCGCCCCACCGCGTCGGTGATGGACGGTGGCGAGTGCTTCATCCCGAGGTACGCGCGGTACGTCGTCCCGTCACCGTTCAGCCGCTCGACGAGTCCTTCCGCCTGCTTCCTGGTCGTTTCCAACAACGGGAACACGTTGCCGATCGCGGCGTACCTCTCCATGAGCTCCGCGAGGTGCTCGGGCGAGGGCGCACGCCCGCCGCGGATGTCCGTGTAGTAGCGCTCGATGTCCTCGGGCCCGCTCGCGGTGCCGTACGCCATGACCAAGACGCCCACCGGAGCGCTCACGCGCCGCTCCGCGCCGTCTCGGTATGGACCAGGTCCACCAACCGCTGGAGATGTTCGACCGGTGTGTCGGGAAGCACGCCGTGGCCGAGGTTGAACACGTGTCCGGATCGACCGCTGGCGCGCGCGAGCACATCGCGTGCCTTCCGCTCGACGGCGTCCCAGGGACCGAGCAGGACCGCGGGATCCAGATTGCCCTGGATCGCGCGGTCGTGGCCGATCGTCGCCCAGGCGTCGTCGAGCGGGACGCGGTGGTCGACGCCGAAGGCGTCGCCCCCCGCGTCCCGCATCGGCTCCAGGAGATGGCCGGTCCCGACCCCCGAGTGAATCGCCGGCACATCCGTGCCGGCGATCCCCTCGAAGACCCTCGCCGTGTGGGGCAGCACGAAACGGCGATAGTCGTCTCGATCGAGCGCCCCCACCCACGAGTCGAAGAGCTGTACCGCGTGCGCGCCCGCGTCCACCTGCGCACGGAGATGCGCGATCACGACATCGGTGAGCGCGTCGAGGAGCCGATCGAAGACGGCGGGGTCCGAGTGCATCAGCGCCTTGGTGCGGGCGAACGTTCGACTGGGCTCGCCCTCGATCAGATAGCTCGCGAGCGTGAACGGTGCCCCCGAGAACCCGATCAGCGGCACCTCCAGCTCCTTCACGAGGAGCCTGATCGCCTCCGAGACGAACGGCTCGTCGACATCCGGATCCAGTCCGCGGAGACGCGCCACACCGCCGGCGTCGCGGATCGGCTCGTCCAGCATCGGGCCCCGTCCCGCCTCGATGCGCACCGCCACGCCGATCGCGGCGATCGGCACCATGATGTCGGAGAACAGGATCGCCGCATCGAGCGGCATGCGCCGGAGCGGTTGCAACGTGAGCTCGAGCACATGCTCCGGCCGGCGGCAGGTGTCCAGGATGTCCGTGGAGCCGCGCAGCTCCCGATACTCGGGGAGGTAGCGACCCGCCTGGCGCATGAACCACACGGGAGTGCGGTCCACCGCCTCACGTCTGAGCGCACGCAGCAGAAGGTCGTTCGAAGGGGTTCCGGTCACGCCCTCAGGATACGGAGGGTGACGTCGATGCCGGAGCCCGGCTTCCCGAGCCGACCGCGTCGGCGAGCGCGTCTCCGAAGATCGTGTGGGCAGGCCGCGGGAACCTGATGCGGAACGCCGCCCCGCCTCCCGGTGCCTCTTCGGCACGGATCGTGCCGCCCATCGCCTCGACGAGACCCTCGACGACCGAGAGCCCAAGGCCGAGACCGTGTCCGTTCATCGCGTCGAGACGCTTGAAGCGGTCGAAGACCTTCTCTCGATCCGCTTCCGGAACACCTCGTCCCTCGTCGAGGACGGAGAGCCAGACGTGCTCGGCTTCACCGGCGACCTCGATCCGGACCGGAGGACGGCCGTACTTGAACGCGTTGTCCACGAGGTTGTCGAGGATCCGACGGACGTACTCGCGATCGCAGACGACCACGGCCGCGTGCGGAGTCGTGAACTGGATCTCCCGATCCAACAGCTTCTGGTCCGCCGCCGCCTCTCGGACCACCCTCGTCAGGTCGACCGGCTCCAGCCGACGCGCGGCTTCTCCGCGCTCCAGCTCGGCGGCGACCAACAGGTCCTCCAGCATGGTCCCCAGTTGCAACGCCGCCATCTCGACCGTGTTTTCGAGCTCCCTCCGATGCTCCTCCATCTCGGGCTTCCTGGCGGACGCGATGGCGCCGATGATCGACGCGATCGGGGAACGAAGCTCGTGGCTCACCAACGCGACGAACTGGCTCTTCATACGGTCGAGATGTGTGAGCTCCTCCACCTGTGACCGCTCGATCTCGTAGAGACGGGCGTTCGCGATCGCGGCGGCGGCCTGCTCCGCGAAGAGCGACACCGCGCGAAGGTCGAACTCCGTGAAGACCCGATCGCCGGAGGAGTTCACGTTCAACACGCCGAGCAGCTCGTCCCGGTGGATGAGCGGCGCGCTGATGGCGCTGTGCACGCCTCGATCGTTCGGCACGAGTCCGGGGAAGTCGCCCGAGTCCGCCTTGCCCTGCACGAGGAGCGCTTCTCTCGACTCGGCGACGTGGCCCGCGATCCCTTCTCCGAGCAGCACCCTGCGACCGACGGCGAGGTCGTTGCCGTGCGCGCAGGAGACCACGAGCTCGTCGTTCTCGCGCAACATGACCGAACCACTGTCGCTGCCCAACAGCTCGATCGCGCTCCCGAGCATCGTGTCCAGGACGACGGAGAGCTCGAGGACGTCGTTCATGGCCTTCCCCGCTTCGAGCAGCAGCTGCACTTCGCGGAGACGGTTGGACAGCGCCGTCGTCAGCACTCGCTCGTCGATCAAGAGGCGGGAGAGCTTGCGGAGATGGCGTTCCTTCTCGATCGCATAGACGCTGAACGCGACGCTCAACAGCACGATCGCGATCCGCATGACCGGGGTGCCGGCGAAGACCTTCGTCACGCTCGTTTGCCACGTCGATACGAACACCACGCCCAGCGAGACGGACACGAGCAGGATCGCGGTGAGGATCCAGAGCTGCAACCTGCGTCGCTCGACGGCTTCGAGGGAAGGCGTGCGGAAGTCGCGCAGGCCGGCCACTCGGGCCTCCTGCCTGATCCGTTCGGTCACGCGCTCGTCTTCGCTCACTTCATCGGGCTCCTCTACAGAGCATCGGGACGTCGCACGCTCCGATTGAGCACGGAGAACTACCCATCCCAACCGTGCTCAGTCTGGGTCGACTTTCGTGCTCCGTGAGAGGACCCGCGGGAGGAGTGGGATTCGAACCCACGAGCGAGTTGCCCCGCTAACGGTTTTCAAGACCGTCGCCTTCGTCCGCTCGGCCATCCTCCCTTAGGGAGGGTACGTCAGGTCTGGAGCCCGGACCGAGGGCCGGGGTACGCTTTCCCGATGTCCGACCCCGACGCTCCCTGGCTCGAGCCACCCCTCGATCCCTTCTCCTCCCCGTCGCGGACGCGAGAGCTCGTGGAGCAACTTCCGGTCGTGGTCTTCGTCGATACGGACGAGCTCCGGGGTTCGACGGTCTACGTCAGCCCCAACGTCGAGAAGATCCTCGGCCACCCCCAGGAGAGTTTGATCGAGGACCGCGCGCTCTGGTTCCGTTCGATCCATCCCGAGGATCAGCCCGGCTTCTGGCAGAAGTGGGCGGATGCGTGGAGGAGGGGGACCCCTTTCCACGCGGAGTACCGACTGCTCCGCCCGGACGGACAAGAGGTCTGGATCCGAGAGTCGAGCGTCCTCGTGCTCAGCGAGTCGGGGCATCGGCTGGCGTGGCAAGGGGTGATCGAGGACATCACCGCAGAGAAGCGCTCGAAAGAGGACGTGCACGCATCGGAGGCCCGCTACCGCGCGCTCATCGAGCGAGTGCCCGCGGTGGTCTACGAGATGGACCCGGATGACGAACGACGGACGCTCTACGTCAGCCCGCACGTGGAGCAGGTGCTCGGCTACACGAGGGCGGAATGGCTCGATCAGCCCGACATCTGGATCGAGCTTCTACACGCCGACGATCGAGAGGTCGTCCTTGCCCATCACGACCGGCACAGTCAAACGGGAGAGCCCTGGGACGTGGAGTACCGCTTGATCGCGAGCGACGGCAGGGTGGTCTGGGTGCACGATCGCGCGATCCTGATCCGGGGGCGCGATCGTGGGGAGGCCGCTTGGCACGGAGTGATGATCGACATCACGTCCGAACACGACGCGAGGGAGATGTTGGAGCTCCACAAGGAAGACCTGGAACGGCGCGTCGCCGAGCGGACCAACGAGCTGCAAGACGCCAACGAGCTGATGGCCCTGGAGATCGGCGAACGCCGTCGGATGGAGAACGAGGTCCGGCAGGTCGAGGAGCGGTACCGGCGCCTCGTCGAGAACATGCCCGGGATCGCCTACACGTGGGAGGTGCGCCCCGATGAGCCCCGTTCGTTCAGCTACGTGAGTCCGCGCCTCCAGGACGTGCTCGGCTTCTCCACCGATGACTGGCACGCCTCGACCCGCATCCACCCTCACGATCAGGCGCGAGTGACGGATGCCCTCTCCGGTTGCGCGCGGACGGGCGATCCGTTCCTGATGGAGTACCGCTTCCTCGCGAAGGACGGCAGCGTTGTCTGGGTCCTCGACCAGGCGTCCTTGATCTCGCGGACGGAGGGCGGCGATCCCTCATCGTTCCAAGGAGTCATGCTCGACGTGACGGCATGGAAGGACGCCGAGTCGAAGGCGGAAGCGGCCGAGGACCGTTTCCGGACCCTCGCCGAGCACGGCCCCGTCGTCGTCTTCTCGTTCGAACTCATCTACGCCGACGACGACTCCCCACCCACCGTGAGTGTGGACTACATCAGCCCCCAGGCTGCCGAGCTCGTTCGATACCCGATCGAGCATTGGCTCCTCGAGTCGAAGTGGCTCGAGATGGTGCACCCGGACGATCGGGACGACGCGGCTCAAACCATGAGGCGGAGCGCGCGAACCGGCGAGCCGTGGACGATGCACTACCGGATGATCCGCTCGGACGGGAGGGTGATCCGGGTCCTCGACACGGGAGGCATGCTGGAGCGTGACTCGCTCGGGAGGCCATGGACGTTCCAGGGCGTCCTCCTCGATGTGACCGAGAGCGAAGAGGCGAAGGCTCGCCTCGAAGCCTCCGAACGGGACCAGCGGCTGGCGCTCGAGGGCGCGCTGGTGGTCCCGTGGTCCGAGACGATCCATCCCGAGACGGGATTCGAGCGGTACACCTACATCGGCCCTCAGGCGTTCGACATCTTCGGCTACACGCCGGAGGAGCTCATCGTCGAGCGGAAGCACTTCCCCCGGATGGTCCACCCCGACGATCGGGCGCGCGTGAGGGAGACGGTCGCCCGCTCCGATCACACAGGGATCTGGGAGGACACGTACCGGATCGTCCGACGCGACGGCGGGATCCGATGGATCCACTCGTTCGGCCGTCGAGTCTCCCCGCCCAGCGTGATCCCGGAGGTGTGGCACGGCGTCGCGGTCGACGTGACCGCGTCGCGCGCGGAGCAGGAGAGACCATCGGAGACACGTGGTCAGGAAGCGGATCGGAACGAGCGCTCGTCCGCCGAGGACACCGCCCGCTAGGCGGAGGACTTCGGCGTGAGCACCTGTGCGCGCTCCGGGAGGTACGGGTGCAGCTTCTCCGGGATCGCGACGCTCCCGTCCGCCCGCTGGTGGTTCTCCATGATCGCGATCAGCGTCCGCGACATCGCGGTCGCCGTCCCGTTCAGCGTGTGGAGCACCTCGAGGCCACCGTCCCCGCGTCGGACGCGCGTCTGCATCCGACGTGCCTGATAGTCGGTGGTGTTCGAGCACGACGTGAGCTCGCGGTACCGCCCCTGTCCGGGGAGCCAGCCCTCGATGTCGTACTTCTTCGCCGCTGAACCGCCCAGATCACCGGCAGCGACGTTCACCACCCGGTACGGGATCTCCAGGTTCCCGAAGATCCGTTCCTCGATCGCGAGGATGCGTTCGTGCTCGTCCCACGACGTCTCGGGCGTGCAGAACGCGAACATCTCGACCTTGTCGAACTGGTGCACCCGGAACATGCCTCCGAGGTCCTTCCCGTAGGAACCTGCCTCGCGGCGGAAACAGGTGGAGTACCCGGAGTAACGGACCGGCAGATCGCCCTCATCCAGGATCTCTCCCATGTGGAACGAGGCAAGCGGGACCTCGGAGGTACCCACCAAGTACAGCTCGTCCTCGCGGGTCACGTAGATGTTCACCGCGTCGGTGGGGAGGAAGCCGGTTCCGTACATCGCCTCCTCGCGGACGAGCACCGGCGGGATCATCGGCGCGAATCCTTCCTCCACCACAACGTCCATCGCGTGTCGCATGAGCGCGAACTGCACGAACACGAGATCGCCCATCAGGTAGACGAACCTCGAACCCGACGTCCGGGCGCCGCGCTCGGTGTCCAGCACGCCGAGCATCGCGCCGAGCTCCGCGTGATCACGCGGCTCGAAGTCGAAGGCCGGCGGCTCGTCGTGGTTGCGCTTCACCTCGACGGCGTCCTCCTCGGTGAAGCCGTCCGGTGCGCTCTCGTGCGGAACGTTCGGCGTCTCCGCGAGAAGACCGTTCAGCTCCGCCTCCGCCTCTGCGAGCTGCGGCTCGAGCTCCTTCAACTCGGCGGAGACCTTGGCGACCTCGTCGATCAGCCGCTGCTTCTCCTCACCCTGCGCGGCGCCGATCGCTTTGGACACACGGTTCTGCTCCGCTCGCAGCTCCTCGACGCGAGCGGTGAGCGATCGGCGCCTCTCGTCGGCGTCCAGCAAGCGGTCGACGGCGTCGGCGAGGTTCCTCCTCGCGAGCGCGGCTCGGAACCGATCAGGGTCATCCCTGATCCGTTTGATGTCGAGCAACTACGGGACCTTCACTTCCGGCTCGTCCCGCTTCTCCTCCGACTTCTGCGGAGTGGCGCCCTGGGTGCGGGCACCGTCGGTCGAGGACGAGCCGTCCATGATGCTCTGCCCGTGGAACACGCCGCCCTCTTCCACGACGAGGGTCTTGGACGTGATGTTGCCGTCGATCCGGCCACCCCGCGCGAGGTGCGCCTTGCCCTTGACCTGGATCGAGCCTTTGAAGCGACCGGCGATGCTGACGTTCTGCGCCCGGATGTCGGCCTCGACCTGGCTCTGCGGAGACAGCGCGACATCGCCCTCCGCGTTGATCTGCCCCTTCACCTGCCCGTCGATCCGCAAGTGCCCAGCCGAGACGACGTTGCCCTCGAGCCTGGCTCCGGCGCCGACGATCGTGACCTCTCCATCTTCTGCCATGACTGCCTCCGTTCGTTCGTGACCCGAACCGCCGACGGCGCCTCGGCCTTCCACGTCATCCCGTCGCCGCATCAGCCGGCCTCCACGGACGCCTGCGACTCACCCAGCGCCCGGCGGATCGCTTCCTCTTCTTCCAGGGAGAGGTTGTGCGAGCTCGACCCCTGCGCCACCGGCTTCGCGTAGACCCTGGTCTCCTGACGCCCGTTGATCGAGGTGAGCACGACCCCGTTGCCGTGATCGTCGAGCAACGCGCACGAGAACGAGAGCCGGCCGCCGACGTCCTCGAACGCGTCGTAGCGGAGCAGCGCCACCTTCCGCACCGATCCCTCGACCAGCGTCTGCTGCTTCTTGTCGACCGCGTGGAGGGCGCGGATCGCCCGCTCCAGGCGCTGGATCTGCTGGCTCTGCCCCTGCAGGATCCCTCGAAGCGTCTCGTCGAGGCGCACCCGTCCCCCGACGGCGGCCCCGGCCCGGCCCGCGTTGGCGATCGAGTACAGCACGGCCACGACGGACAACCCGATGGCCACCAGGGCGACCAGCGTGAGGGTGGAGTTCGAAAGCTCCAACGCGGCGATGAGGGTGGATGTGGGCATCTACGTGGGGTTTCGCGGGAAGCCCGAGTATACGCGGCTACTTGGTGCCGACCCGACCGTCGCTATCCATCGAAGCCGAACCACATCTCCGTATCGATCCCGTGCCAGGGTGGCACCGAGACCGTTCGGGCTCCCGGCACTCCACCGAGGATCACCTCGCGCAGCTCGGTGTCGTTCGTCGGATCGGCATCGAACAACACGCCGCGCGGATTGGCCTGCACCTCGATCCAGTACGTCCCGTTGGGGACGTTCGTGATGTTGAAGGACTGTCCGGGCACCCACTGGTAGTAGGTGTCGCCCCACCCGGCCGGCAGGACCTCGCGGATCCAGATCGACGTGGCGGAGCCGCACTGACTGAAGTCGAGGCGGCCCGGCTGCCAGACCGCGCCGTCCGCGGTGAGGTCGATCGGGTCGGTGGGCGCGAGACAGAACGCCTGCTTGCGGCTCCTGATGGCGACCTGGGCGGAGTCGAGGAGTCGATATCGAGCGAACTGGAGGAAGTGCCAGTGCTCATGACCATCCCGGTGATCGAAGTGGAAAGAGCCGACCCGCGCTCGTCCGACCACGGCGCCGTCCTCGACGAAGTACTGATACGCGTCCATCCGATCCTCGCCCACCGCGCGGAAGCCCTCCACGACGAGCGAGGCGGGTCCGCGATCCCAGACGTCTGCGGCGAACTGCAGGTAGTCGCCGCGGCCTTCGTGCGACGTCACGATCGCGTACGCGGGCAGGGCCACCAGATCGGGCAGCGTGGACGCCGGGGGATCCGACGTGACGCTCGCGGGTGTCAGCGTGCGGCGTTCCGGCGAGTCCGCGGGCGCTGCCGGCCGGCCGCAGAACTGGCAATCGGATCCCGTCCGGATCCGGACCGCGACTTGGACCACGGCGTCCTCGAGCGCGACGCCGAACAGCTCCCGGTAACGAGGAGCGATCGAGACCTTCGCCATGTACCGGCCGTCGGGAACGCGAACCCCGGCGTTGGACAGCAACGGAGCGACGGCCCACCCCTGATCGACCCCCCAGACCGCGCCGAGGGTGAGCGGGTTGGAGCCGCACCCTGCGGGGTAGGTCGGGTCGAAGGGCCCGGAGTCGTCGACGCGCTCCACCTGCCATCCCGCGGGGCATGCGTCCGTCGCCTTCCGCCTGATCAGGACCCCGGCGCGGTCGAAGAGCTCGAAGACGAGGAAGCGATCCAGACCGGTCCACCCTTCGAGGATGTCGGCCGGGAGCTCCGTGAGGTGCACGGCCCCCGGACCGTGGATCGCCTGGTACACGCGGACGGGATCGTCGTACGTCTCACGCCGGACGCGGAGCTCGAACGGCGCCTCTCGAGCGAAGAGCGAGACGCCCAGGAGCTCCAACGACGCGGGCTCTCGCCCGTACCGGAACACCTCGACGGACGCGGCGGCGGCTCGGAGTCCCAATCGAGGGATCCCCGGAGGGGCCGCCGTCGCGGGAGCGGAGACGAGCGGGAGGAGGAGCGCGATCGCGGCGAGGAGGAGCGGAGACCGTCGAAGCGTCGACACGGTGACACCCCCTGTCCCATCTCCCGCGGTCGTCCGCGAGAGGTGGTCCGACCATAACGGGGGTCACTGAGGTTCCGCTAGGGGGCTACCCCGGATGCGTTGGTGGGCGAGGGGGGAGTTGAACCCCCACCCGGGTTACCGGACACGGACCTGAACCGTGCGCGTCTGCCAATTCCGCCACTCGCCCGAGGGCTGTTTCATCGTAGCAGCGGCCCCTGGGCCGGCCGGCCGTAGGTCGGCCGGCCGAAGGGACGAGCGGACCGGCGGAGCCCGACTACCGACGGGGGACCTATGGAGTTCCTGGCAGGGTCCTGCCGATACAGGAGGGGGATGAGCGATCGAGCACGTGCGCGAGCGAAGGTCGACTTCGACGGTTTGATGCGGCACCTGATGGTGCTGGGGTTCGCCGCCCTCACCGCCTGGACGGTCGTGTCGACGACCGGCCTGGCGCTCGGCTACGTCCGGATCTCACCGCACGCGACGCTCCGATTCCTGTTGGCGGTCCTGGTCCTGGTGTTCGCACGCCGCACGTACTGGGAGCTGCAGGAATGGCGCTGGCGTCACCTCCCGCCCGACGAGCGATTCGGGTTCGCGAGCCCGATCTGGGAGCATCCGCGCTCGTCGGAGCTCGACATCGCAGGGACGACGGGCGAGGGAGTCGAGGAGGCCCGGCGGTAGGATAGGCGCGAAGCGCGTTCGACCCCACGCGCTCATCGGAACGACGTGCCGATCCTTCGCGATTTCGAACGACGCCTCGGTGGACTCGTCGAGGGCCTGTTCTCCAAGGCCTTCCGCAGCGGCGTGCAACCCGTCGAGATCGCGAAGCTCATCATGCGGGAGATGGAGGCGGGCCGCAGCGTCGGGGTCTCCGAGGTCTGGGCGCCGAACCGGTTCGAGCTCTCCCTGTCGCCCGAGGACGCCGCTCGCTACGAGCAGGCCGAGGAGGCGATCGTCTCCGAGCTGAGGCGTGTGATCCGGGAGTCGGCGGCCGAGCACGGATGGGGGCTCGTGGGCCCGCCCGAGGTCGAGTTCGTCGTCGACGAGAAGCTCAAGAAGGGCGATCTCGTCTGCGCCGCCTCGCTGGTCGAGGGCGAGGACGACGAGCGCACCGGGGGCGGGCGCGGATCGCTCGTAGTCCACGAGGACGGCCACGAGCGCACCGTCGCGCTCACGTCCGACACGGTGACGATCGGCCGGCTGGCCGACTGCGATGTCGTGCTCAACGACAAGGGAGCGTCGCGCAAGCACGCACAGCTCAAGCTCCGGGACGGTGCGTGGACGCTCACCGATCTCGGCTCCACCAACGGGACGCGGCTCAATGGGCAGACGGTGCAGTCGAGGGAGCTCGCCGACGGGGACAAGGTCACGATCGGTACGACCGTGATCGAGTTCCGGAGAGCCTAGATGTCGCGGATCGTGGTGCTCGCCGACACGATCACACCGTTCGCGCTGTCCGCGCTGAAGTACGGCCTGTTCGCGCTCCTGTTCCTCTTCATCTGGCGCTCGATGCGGTGGGTCGTCCGCGGGCTGTCGGTCGCGGAGGCGTCGGCCGCCGCGGAACGCGGCGGCCGACGCCCCCGCGACTCCACGCCGACCCTCCCCCCGGGTCCTTCGACCCTCACGGTGCAGGGTCAGGGGGACGCGAAGCCCAGGACCGTGAAGCTCTCCGCGAGCATGACCGTCGGCCGGGCGCCCGAGTGCGAGCTCCGCCTGGACGACACCTACACCTCGCAGCAGCACGCGCGTCTGTTCGCCAAGAACAACTCGTGGTTCGTGGAGGACCTCGGCTCCACGAACGGCACGTTCGTGAACGAGCAGAAGCTGGCCGCCCCCGCGATGCTCCAGCCCGGCGACAAGGTCCGCGTGGGTCAGACGATCATGGAGCTGCGACGGTGAAGGTCGAGGTCGGGTCCGCGACCGACATCGGCCGCGTCCGCGAACGCAACGAGGATTCGGTCCTGGTGGACCCACCCCTGTACGTTGTCGCGGACGGGATGGGCGGGCATCGCGGCGGACAGGTGGCCTCGCAGGTCGCGCTGGAGACCATGGAGACGCTCGCCGGCGATGGCCGCGGTTCCCTCGCGGAGCATGTCCGCAAGGCGAACCGCGCGGTGTGGGATCGCTCCGAGGAGGACGAGCAGCTCTCCGGGATGGGGACGACGCTGACGGCGGCGCGGATCGATGGGGCGAGCGCCCTGATCGCACACGTCGGGGATTCGCGCGCGTACCTGCTCCGGGACGGCGTGCTCCGCCAGCTCACGACCGACCACACCCTGGTGGCCCGGATGGTGAAGTCGGGTGAGATCACCGAGGCCGAGGCCGACGTCCACCCCCACAAGAACGTCCTCACCCGTGCCCTCGGCACCGATGAGGAGGTCGAGGTCGACGAGGACTCGATCGCGCTGGCGGACGGCGATCGGCTGTTGCTCTGCAGCGACGGCCTCACGGGGATGGTGACCGAGGATCAGATCCAGGCGATCCTCGAGAACAGCGACCAACCGCAACAGGCCGCCGACCGGTTGGTGAAGGCCGCGAACCGGGCGGGCGGCATCGACAACATCTCGGTCGTCGTGATCGACGCGATCGGCGAGGACGGAGAGGTCGCCGCGGGCAGGCGCGTCTCGCCACCGTCGGGGCGGACGCTCGGGCGATGGGGGCTCCGTGTCGGCCTCGCGCTCCTGATCGTGATCGGACTGCTCTTCGGCGCCCGTTGGTGGCTCGATCGTCAGTGGTACGTCGGTCCCTCCGAGGGGAGCGTCGCCCTGTACCAGGGCATCCCGCTCACGATCCTCGGATACGACCTCGGTCACCCCGTCGAGGTGCGTGAAGACGTCGGCGCGGAGGACGTCCGTGTCCTCGAGGACACCTACCCCGCCTTCGATGACGGCATCCCCGTGATCGACCGGCAGGACGGGACGGAGCTGATCGACAAGATGGCGCAAGACGTGCGCGCGGCCCGGGCGACAACGCAGGACGGTGGGGGAGGCGGCCCGTGAGCGCCGTGGCGGCACATCCGACTCGTCCCCGGACCGGACTCCTGCTGCTGCTGGTGTCGCTGGTCGTGTCGGTAGCCGCCTACGCGATGGTCGGGCTCGGGCTCCGTGATCGGGTCCCGCGCGACATCGTCATCTATGGACTCACGCTCGCCGGCTCCTATCTCCTGGCGTGGGGGGTCGTGCGGTGGACCGCTCCTCGTGCGGACCCCGTGCTCCTTCCGGTCGCCGGGATGCTCGGGGGGCTCGGGCTCGCGATGATCTACCGACTGCTCCCCGCCGACGTCGCGGACGAGCAGGGGCTCTGGCTCCTCATCGGCCTCGCCGCCTTCATGCTCACGCTCGTACTCGTCCGCGACGATCGCCAGTTGGATGCCTACACGTACACGATCGGGCTGCTCGGCCTGATCCTCCTATTGCTGCCGGTGGTGCCGGGGATCGGGTTCGCGACCAACGGCGCGAGACTGTGGGCGAAGATCGGCCCGCTCACGTTCCAGCCCGCCGAGTTCGGGAAGATCCTGGTCGTCATCTTCCTGGCGTCCTACCTGTCGGCGAAGCGGGAGCTGCTGGAGGCGGGCGTCGGACGGCTCGGGCTGCCGCGGGCCAAGGACCTCGGCCCGCTGCTGCTCGCGTGGGGCGCATCGCTCGCCGTGCTGTTCCTCGAGCGCGACCTCGGCGCATCACTGCTGTTCTTCGGTGTCTTCATCGTGATGATCTGGGTGGCCAGCGGTCGGGTGGGTTATCTGCTCGTGGGGGGTGGGCTGTTCGTGGCCGGCGCCACGATCGGCTATCTCGCCCTCTCCCACGTGCAGGCGCGTGTCGGGTACTGGCTCCACGCGCTGGAGCCGGACAAGGTGAACGACTTCGGCTACGGCCAGCTCGCGCAGAGCTGGTTCGCGCTCGCCTCGGGCGGCTTGGTCGGCACCGGCCTCGGCCGGGGGTCGCCCGACCTCATCCCGTACCCCGCGAGCGACTTCATCCTCTCGGCGTTCGGGGAGGAGCTCGGCATGCTGGGCACGGCCGCGATCCTGCTGCTGTTCATCGCGCTCATCGGGCGCGGACTCCGCGTGGCGTTGGACCGCGAGGACTCGTTCGGGCGACTGCTCGCGACGGGGCTCACGGCGACGATCGCACTGCAGACGTTCACGATCGCCGCCGGCGTGACCCGCCTGATCCCCCTCACCGGCGTGCCACTTCCGCTGGTGTCCTACGGTGGCTCGAGCCGGGTCGCGACCTACGTCATGATCGCGCTCCTGGTCCGGATCTCCGCAGGTCCGTGGCGACCCGCAGCCCGGGGCGTCGCCTAGATGGAGCGGCGGATCCGTCGGCTCGGGATCGCGATCGTCCTGTTGTTCTCGCTGCTGTTCGCACAGCTCGCGTACGTCCAGGTGTTCGCGGCCGACGACATCAAGAGCCACCCCGCGAACTTCAGCCGCCAGCTGATCGCCGAGTACAACGTCCAGCGAGGCAAGATCCTGACCGCCGACGGGCTCGTCCTGGCCGAAAGCGTGCCGGCGCCCGAGGGTTCGCGGTACCGCTACGAACGACGCTACCCGCAGGGAGACCTCTACGGGTACATCACCGGCTTCTACTCCCGGATCTACGGACGCTCCGCGCTCGAACAGTCGATGAACACCTACCTGTCCGGGGAGGCGCCGGAGCTCGCCATCTCCACGTTCAGCGACCTTCTCCTGGGGCGGCCGAAGCGTGGGGCCAACATCTTCGTGACGGTCGACCCCAACCTCCAGGAGGTGGCGCGCACCGCGCTCGGAGGCAACGAGGGCGCCGTCGTCGCGATGGATCCTCGAACCGGCGACATCCTCGCCCTCTACTCGACGCCGGGGTTCGATCCCAGCGAGCTCTCGAGCGGGAGCGACCAGGAGATGCGAAGTGCGTGGAAGCGATTGAACGCCGATGCGGACAAGCCGCTCCTGGCTCTCTCGCACCAGGAACTCTTCCTGCCCGGTTCGAGTTTCAAGATCGTGACGGCGTCCGCGGCACTCGAGAACGGGTTCGGGCCCGAGAGTCAATGGCCGAACCCGCATCGGCTGACGCTGCCGCTCACGAACGAGGAGCTCCAGAACTTCGGCGACGACCACTGCAACGGAGGTTCCGCGCAGATCTCGATGATCGAGGCCTTCGAGGAATCGTGCAACGTGACGTTCGCAGAGATCGGTCTCGAACTCGGCCCCGAGCGCATGTCGGCACAAGCACTTGGATACGGACTCTGCGGCACGCTGCCGCCCGAACGCACGACGTGTGAGGAGCGCCCCATCACGTTCGAGCTCCCGTTCGAGAACGGACGGTTCCCAGAGCCCGAGTACTTCGAACAGAACGATCCACTCCTGGCGTTCTCCGCGATCGGGCTGGACAACGACCTCGTGAACCCGTTGCAGATGGCGCTGATCGCGTCCGCCGTCGCGAACCGGGGTGTGATGCCACAGCCGAGGCTCGTCACGGAGATCCGCGACTCACAGGGCCGGGTCGCGCGGGAGTTCGGCCCGGGCGAGGTCGGGCGAACGATCTCCGAGGAGAGCGCGAGGGCACTCACGGAGATGATGGTCGCGGTGGTGAACAACGGGAGCGGCTACCTCGCCGCGATCCCGGGCATCCAGGTCGCCGGCAAGACCGGCACGGCCACGAACGGCGAGGGGCGTGCGCCCAACGCGTGGTTCACCGCGTTCGCGCCCGCCGCGAACCCGCGGATCGCGGTCTCGGTTATCGTCCTTGACGGCGGGAACCTGGGCAGCGAAGCCACCGGAGGACAGGTCGCTGCCCCTATCGCGCGCTCGATGATCGAGGCGTACCTCCCCCGATAGGAAGGGATGGCCGAAGGACAGATGGAGCGGGTCTTCGCCGATCGATACGAGGTGGAGGGGCGCATCGGCGCCGGCGGCATGGCCGAGGTCTGGCGCGGCCACGATCGCACCCTCAATCGCACCGTCGCGATCAAGACCCTGCTTCCGCAGTTCGCGCGAGACGCGAGCTTCGTCGACCGCTTCCGCCGCGAGGCGCAGGCGGCCGCCCGGCTGAACCACCCCGGGATCGTCTCGGTCTACGACTCCGGCACGGACGGCGACACGCCCTACATCGTGATGGAGTTCATCGAGGGGCGGACGCTCGCCGACTACCTCGGCTCCGGCAAGACGATCCCGCCGATGGAAGCGGCCAAGATCGCGCAGGACATCGCCGAGGCGCTCGCGGTTGCGCATGCGCAAGGGGTGATCCACCGAGACATCAAACCGGCGAACGTCATGGTCACGCGCGACGGCAAGGTGCTCGTGATGGACTTCGGTATCGCGCGGCTCATCACCGGGCCCGAAACCGCGCCGCAGACGTCCGCCGTCCTCGGCACCGCGTCCTACCTCTCCCCGGAGCAGGCGCAGGGTCAGCCGGTCGACGCCCGATCGGACATCTACGCGCTGGGCGTCGTCATGTACGAGATGTTGACCGGGCGGCCGCCGTTCACCGGCGACTCCCCGATGGCGATCGCGTACAAGCAGGTGAACGCCACGCCACCGGCTCCCTCGTCGGCCAACCCCGACGTGCCGCCGGCGCTGGACGCCGTCGTGATGCGCGCCCTGTCGAAGAACCCTGCCAACCGCTACCAGACCGGGAAGGAGTTCGCCGACGACCTCGAGCGTGCCCGGACCGGCGGCCAGGTGTTGGCGACGCCGCTCCTGCCGGCCAGCGGCGAGGCGACCCAGGTCATCTCACGGCCCCAGCCGACCTCGGTGCTTCCGCCGGTGCAGGACGAGCCCGGCGGCTCGAGGAAAGCCTGGGTCGGAGCGTTGCTCGCGATCTTGGTCATGGCTCTCCTCGCGGCGGGCGCGTACCTCGTCTTCACGATGCTCACCGACGACGGTGAGGGTGACCTCGTCACCGTGCCGAACGTCCGCGGCATGCCAGAAGCCGAGGCGCGCGAGACGCTGGAGGGTGAGGGTCTGGTGGTGGACAACGTGACGCGCCGGCGAACCGAGCGCGTGGAGCCCGGGATCGTCCTCGAGCAGAACCCGCCCGCCGATCGGCAGGTGGAGCCCGGGAGCGAGATCGACCTGATCGTTTCCGCGGAGCCGCGACCGGTCAGCGTTCCCTCCCTCGAGGGCATGACCGTCGAGGCCGCCGAGGCCGCCCTGGTGAACGCGGGCCTCGAGCTCGGTGAAGTCCGCGAGGAGAACAGCGAGGACGAGCCCGAGGATCGCATCATCAGCCAATCGCCCGAGGCCTTCGCGGAGGTACCGAAAGGCACCGCGGTCGACGTGGTCGTCTCCGCCGGACCCTCCGTCGTGATCGTCCCGAACGTGGAGTGCAAGCCCCTCGCGACCGCCGAGGCCGAGCTGACCGGCCTGGGCCTCCAGCCCCAGCTTGGCGAGGATGTGCTGCCGAACCCGGCGTGCCCGTTCAACCCGAGCTACGTCGCCCAGCAGGACACCGCGCCAGGCACGACCGTTCCGCCGGGGACCACGATCGTTCTCCATCAGAGGGTGACGTCGACGGTGTCGCCCTCACCGTCGGCCTCTCCCTCTCCCTCGCCGTGACGCTCTGGTTCGCGACCGAAGGATTCACCGAGGACCAGCGGGAGGTGCTCGCCCGACACTTCACGAACCTCGAGGGACCCATCTTCGCGCTGGTGAACCTCCCGGAGGTCGTGAAGGGCGCGCTGTTCGCGCGGTATTCGCGCACGACCAAATCGCTGCGCCGTCTCTACCTCGACGAGTTCGCCGAGGAGGTCGACGAGAGCGGCGAGATGACGAGCGTCGGGATCGCACGCGCGGAGAAGCTCTACGACCGCGTGTTCGTGGAGTACGGAGACGACTCCGTCGCGCAGCTCGGAGGCGTGCATCTCGCATGCGAGCAGGCCTCGCAGCTCCTGGCGAAGGCGCTGGAATGGGGCCGGCTCGCGGCGTACCTGGAGCAGTCGACGCGGTATATGCGCTACGACGACATGCCGGGCGGGCGCTGGCGCGCGACGGTGCCGCCCGAGCTGGAGGAGACCGGCCTCGAGTCGGCCTACCGCGCGTACCTCGACGAGGTCTTCGGTCTGTACGGCGAGATGTTCGATCCGATGTACGCCTGGTACGAGCGGCGGTTCCCGCAGGACGCGGGCGACTCCGACTTCGTCTATCGCTCCACGATCACCGCGAAGACGTGCGACACGTTGCGGGTGTGCCTGCCGGCCGGGACCCGGTCCAACGTCGGCATCTACGCCACGGCACAGTCGTACGAGCAGCTGTTGATGCGGTTGTCCGTCCACCCGCTCGCCGAGATGCGCGAGTACGGCGACCTGATGCTCGAGGAGCTGCGCAAGGTCATCCCGGCGTTCCTGAAGCGCGTGGACGTCGATGATCGGGGAGTCGCGTGGGCGCGCTACTGGCGCGCGACGCGCGAAGGCGTCGAGGAGCTCTCGGCGAAGCTCGCCGGCTCCTCGACGCCGGAGCCGCGGGACGAGGTCACCCTCGTCGATTTCGATCCCGAGGGTGAGACGAAGGTCGCGGCCGCGGTCCTGTACGCGAGCACGGATCTTCCCGACGACCAGCTCCTTCGCCTCGCCGGCGAGATGTCGCCGGACGAGCGTGAGGAACTGCTCCGCGCGAGCGTAGGCGATCGGTCCAACCGGCGCCACAAGCCGGGGCGGGCGTGGGAACGCACCGGCTATCGCTTCGACGTGCTCTGCGACTACGGGGCGTTCCGGGACCTCCAGCGCCACCGCCCGTTGACGATCGAATGGCAGCGTCTGACGAGCGAGCACGGGCACGAGACGCCGGCCGAGGTCGACGAGGCCGGCATGCGCGATCCGTGGGACCGGGTGATGGATGCCGGGCGGCTGATGGAGCGCTCCCTCCTGGACGCGGGCTTCGAGGACGCCGCCCAGTACGCGGTGCCGATGGCGTTCCGGATCCGCTTCGTGATGCAGATGACCGCGCGCGAGGCGATGCACCTGACGGAGCTCCGGTCGCAGCCACAAGGGCATCCGACCTACCGTCGCGTCGCGCAGTCGATGCACCGGCTGATCTCCGAGGTGCACCCCTCGATCGGGGGAGCGTTCGAGCACATGAGCTACGAGGACGTGGATCTGGAGCGACTCGAGGCCGAGCGCCGCACGGAGTCGAAGCGCCAGGCGGCCGACGAGACCTGAGCGGTCGTCGGAGTTGCGGGTTCGGGTAACCTTCCGACCCCTATGGACCGGGAAACCGCTCTCCTGCTCGCGCTGGGCATGCTGATCGCCGCTTCGCTCGCGGTCGGCGTCAGCGGTTGGGTGATCCTGATCCGAGACCGTCGCCCGGCGCGGGCGGACCATCATCGCGCCGACGCCACCGAAGGGTCCTGACGTGCTCGAGCTCCTGGACCTGCGCGAGCGGGGGGAGCGGCTCGAGGCCGTCAGGCCCGAGATCGATCCCACCGTGTTCGAAACGGTGCAGCGCATCCTGCAACGCGTCTTCGTCGAGGGCGACGAGGTCTTGATCGAGCTCGCGCAGCGCTTCGACGATGCGGATCTCACGAGAACCGGCCTGATGGTGCGCCGGGAAGAGTTCGCGGTGGCCGAGCACGAGACGCCGGACGACCTGAAGTGGGCGATCGATTCGTTGATCGAGCGGATGCGCGAGCTGCACGCCCGCCAGCTTCCGACCGAGTGGTGGGAGGATCGCGACGGGGTTCGCTACGGAGAGATCGTCCGCCCGATCCGGGCCGTCGGCTGCTACGTGCCGGGCGGACGCGCCCAGTACCCCTCCTCCGTATGCATGACGGTGGTTCCCGCCGTGGTCGCCGGCGTGCCGGAGATCGTCCTGTGCACCCCTCCTCGCGCCGACGGCACGATCCACCCCGTCGTCCTGTACGCCGCCAAGCGGGCGGGCACGACCTACGTCGCCAAGACCGGTGGCGCGCAGGCGATCGCGGCGATGGCCTACGGGACGGAGACGATCCCGCAGGTCGACCGGATCGTCGGACCCGGCAACGCCTACGTGACGGAGGCGAAGCGACAGCTCTGCGGGACCGTGGGGATCGACGCCCTGGCCGGCCCGAGCGAACTGGCGATCGTGACCGACGGCGACGTCGACCCGGAGTTGGTGGCCCTCGATCTCATCGCACAGGCGGAGCACGACCCGCTGGCGCGCACGTACCTGATCACGACCGAGGAGGCCGTGATCGCGAAGGTCGGCTCGGCACTCGAGCAGGCTGTGGCGGAGGCCGGCCGGCGCGAGATCGTGGACGCCGCCCTCGTGCGTTCTCGCGGCGTCCTCGTTCGCGATCTCGCGCACGCCGCGACGGTCGTGGACGATCTGGCGCCCGAGCACCTGCTGATCCTCCTCGCGGATCCCGAGGCCTTCCTGGAAACCATCTCCGTCGCGGGCGCGATCTTCCTCGGTGAATGGAGCGCGGTCCCGTTCGGCGACTACGGTGTCGCGTCCAACCACGTCCTGCCGACGTCGGGCACGGCCCGCTTCTCCTCCGGGCTCCGCGCCTCGGACTACGTGACGGTGCGCTCGGTGGTGCAGATGTCGAAGGGGGCAGCAGCCCGGCATGCCGGCGCGGCGGCCACGATCGCGAACGCGGAAGGGCTCGTCGGTCACGCGAAGGCGGTGGAGGCTCGGAGGGACCGGGCGTGAACACGCCCGCCAGCCCCCGGCCCGGCCTCCGCGAGGTCGGGCCGTATGACTCTCCGCAGCTCGACGTCGCCGTTCGCCTGAACACGAACGAGTGCCCGTTGCCGTTGCCCATCGGTTTCTCCGACGACCTCGCGGCCGCCGTGCGCGAGCTGCCGCTGAACCGCTATCCCGACGGGCAGATGCTCGCTCTCCGCGAGGCGCTCGCCGCGCGCACGGGGCACCCGGTGGACGGCGTGTGGACCGCCAACGGCTCCAACGAGATCTTGACGCAGCTCCTTATGGCGTACGGCGGCGCAGGGCGGCGCGCGGCGCTCTTCGAACCCACGTACATGTTGCACCGGCGCCTCGCCTGGCTCACGCAGACGGAGATCGCGGAGCGCCGTCTGGATCCACCCTTCGAGATCGACGACGATGCGATCGAGTGGGCCGGGAGCTCCGGCGCCCACGTCGTGTTCGTCTGCTCGCCGAACAACCCGACCGGCAACACCCAAACGCTCGACGCGATCCGTTCGCTGACGGCGGCATCGGACGGGCTCGTGATCGTGGACGAGGCGTACGTGGAGTTCGGCGGTGACACCTCGCTGCCACTCGTGGCCGAACACCCGAACGTCGCGGTGGTGCGGACGTTCTCCAAGGCGTTCGCGCTGGCCGGCGCGCGGATCGGGTACGTGCTGGCATCGCCGGTGGTCGTCGAGGACCTCGAGCGCGTCCGGCTCCCGTACCACATGAGTGCGCTGACGCAGACGGCAGGACTCACGGCGCTCCGGCACGCGGACGGCGCGGCCGCCGGCCTGGAGGCGATCCGGACCGAGCGCGATCGGATCGTCCGCGCGCTCTCGGAGATCGAGGGCGCGAGGGTCTTCCCCTCACAGGCCAACTTCGTCCTCTTCCAGCCGCCGGGCGATGCGAAGGAGCTCCACCGAGGTCTGCTCGACCGGGGCGTGCTGATCCGTGATCTGACGCAGGTCGTACCGAACGGGCTCCGCGTCACGGCGGGAACGACCCACGAGGTCGACCTGTTCCTCAAGGCGCTCGAGGAGGTGCTGACGTAGGCATGCCGCGATCATCGACGGTCTCGCGCACGACGAAGGAAACCGACGTCCGGGTGGAGCTGACGCTCGACGGGCAGGGCACATCGGAGTCCGACACCGGCCTGCCGTTCTTCGACCACATGCTGCAACAACTCGGGAAGCACGCCGGCTGGGACCTGTCGGTCACGAGCAAGGGCGATCTCGACGTCGACGGGCACCACACGGTCGAGGACGTCGGGCTGGCGCTCGGTCAGGCGCTCGCCGAGGCGCTCGGCGACAAGGCCGGCATCCGACGGTTCGCCTCGATCGTCGTGCCGCTGGACGAGGCGGCGGTCGAGGTCGCGCTGGACCTGTCGGGAAGGAACTACGTCCTCCACGAGGTCGACGTGCCGGCCGAGACGATCGGAACGTTCGACACCGGTCTCGTCGAGGACTTCGTTCGCGCGTTCGCGCAGGCGGCCGACCTCACGGTCCATGTCCGACTGCGATCCGGTCGGTCCCCGCACCACGTCGTGGAGGCGGAGTTCAAGGCGCTCGCGAAGGCCCTCGGCGATGCGTGCGCGCAGACCGGTCGCGGTGGCGTCCCGAGCACGAAGGGAACGTTGTAAGGACCGTGGCCGAGATCGCCGTCCTCGATTACGGCAGTGGGAACCTCCACTCGGTGTCTCGCGCGCTCGCGCACGCCGGCGGCGACCCGGTCGTGACCGGAGACCCCGAGCGGGTCGCGGCGGCGGTGGCGCTCGTGATCCCGGGGGTCGGCCACTTCGGGCACTGCGTGCGGGCGATCCGTGAAAGCGGGCTCGATCGAGCGGTCGCCCAGGCGGTCGGAACCGGCAAGCGGGTCTTCGGAGTCTGCGTGGGTATGCAGGTGCTCTATGAACGGAGCGAGGAAGACCCCGAGACCGGGCTGGCGGTCTTGCCCGGCGGGTCGCGCCGCCTCCCCGACGACGTCAAGGTGCCGCACATCGGGTGGAACGAGGTCACCTGGCAGCGCCCACACCCCTACGTCGAGGGCATCCCCGACGGCACGCGGTTCTACTTCGTGCACTCCTACGCGCCCGACGCGAACGACGACTCGGTGGGCGTGACCGAGCACGGGCGAAGATTCGCCGCGGCCGCCGCGCGGGACAACGTGTTCGCAACGCAGTTCCACCCCGAGAAGTCGGGCGAGTCCGGCCTCGCGATCTACGCGAACTTCGTGAAGGCGGTTACCGGATGATCGTGATCCCGGCCATCGACCTGCGGGGCGGGCGGGCGGTGCGGCTCCGCCGCGGGGACCCGAGCACGGAGACCGCCTACGACGACCACCCGGTCGAGGTCGCGAAGCGGTTCCAGGAGCAGGGTGCTCGCAGGCTCCACGTGATCGATCTCGACGCCGCGCTCGGCGAGGGCGAGAACCGCGAGGCCGTGAGGGAGATCTGCCGGGCGGTCGTGGTGCCCGTCCAGGTCGGCGGGGGGATCCGTTCGCTGGAAGCGGCGGCCGCCGTGCTCGATGACGGGGCGGCACGCGCGATCCTCGGCACGGCGGCCGCCGCGGACCCGTCGTTCGTCGGGCGCGCGGTCGAGGAGTTCGCCGAGCGCGTCGTGGTGGCGGTCGACGTCCGCGGCGGACATCTCATGATGGACGGCTGGCGCGAAGAAGGGCCGGAGCTCGAACCGACGATGTCCGGACTGAACGACGCCGGTGCGCCGCGCTACCTCGTTACGGCCATCGCGCGCGACGGCACCCTCGACGGGCCCGATCTCACGCTGTACCGGCAGGTGCTGAAGCTCACCGACCGACCCGTGATCGCGTCGGGCGGCGTTCGGAACGCCGAGGACGTGTGGGCCCTCCGGGACGTGGGCTGCGAAGCGGCGGTCGCCGGCAAGGCGCTCTACGAGAGGACGTTGAAGCTGTCGCAGGTGACCCGGGGGTGAGACGCCGATGCTCGCCAAGCGGGTGATCCCGTGCCTGGACGTCGACGCGGGCCGCGTCGTGAAGGGCGTGCGCTTCCAGCAGCTCCGCGACGCGGGCGACCCGGTGGAGCTCGCCGCGCACTACGACCGGGAGGGTGCCGACGAGCTGGTGTTCCTCGACATCACGGCGACGCTCGAGGATCGCGCGGCGACCCTCGGGATCGTGTCGCGCACCGCGGAAGAGGTCTTCATCCCGCTCACCGTCGGCGGCGGTGTGACGGACGAGGACGGCGTGCAGGCGCTCCTGCGTGCCGGTGCCGACAAGGTCAGCGTGAACAGCGCCGCCGTGCGCGATCCGTCGCTGCTCTCCCGCAGCGCCGACCGGTTCGGCACGCAGTGCATGGTGGTCGCGATCGACGCGAAGCGACGCAACGGCGGATGGGAGGTCTACGTCGACGCGGGACACACGGCGACCGGACGTGACGCCGTCGGGTGGGCCGTGGAGGCCACGTCCCGGCACGGCGCCGGCGAGGTGCTGCTGACGTCGATGGACCGCGACGGCACCGGCGAGGGCTACGACCTCGACCTGTTACGCGCGATCGCCGATGTCGTCGCGGTGCCGGTGATCGCCTCCGGCGGCGCCGGCGAGCCGGCGCACTTCGCGGAGGCGCTCACCGAGGGTCGCGCCGACGCCGTCCTCGCCGCCTCGCGCTGGCACGACGGCGACCTCACGATCCGCGAGGTCAAGGAACACCTGGCCTCCCGAGGGATCCCTGTGAGGCTGTAGATGGAGCGGGTCGAGCTGGACGCGCTCACGTTCGACGATCAGGGATTGATCCCGGTGATCGTCCAGGACGTGGAGAACGGCGACGTGTTGATGCTCGCCTGGGCCAACCGGGAGTCGCTCGACCGCACGCTCGACGAGGGACGGATGGTCTACTGGAGCCGCTCGCGGCAAGCGCTATGGCGCAAGGGCGACACGTCCGGCCACACCCAACACTGGGAGGAGCTCCGCGTGGACTGCGACGGCGACGTGCTCCTCGCCCGCGTGCACCAAGAGGGCGCCGCCTGTCACACCGGCGAGCGGTCGTGCTTCCACCGTTCGATCAGCTGACGAACGTCCCCGCGGGCACCTGCTGCGTGATGCAATGCGGTCCCCCGCCCCCGAACGAGATCAGCGCGCCGGGAACGCCGACGACCTCCCGGTCCGGGTACGCCTTCGCCAGGAGCTCGAGGGCCGGGTCGTCCTCGGGGATATCGCCGACGGGCACGATCACGGCGCCGTTCGCCAGATAGTGGTTCATGTACGGGATCACGATCGGTCCGATCCCCTCGAGCTCCGCCCACCCGTTGACGGGACCATCCCGCACCTCGAACGAGCGACCCCGCGCGTCGTTGGCCCCTTCCAGGATCGCTCGGTCTTCGTCGAACCGCGGGGCGTTGGGGTCGTCGTCTCCGGCCGCGACCGCGAGCATCACGACACCAGGTTGGACGAGCTGTGCGAGCCCGTCGATGTGACCGTCGGTGTCGCGGTCCTCGACCAGGCCGTGTGGGAGCCAGATCACCTCGTCGACGCCGAGGTACGACCGGAGGCCGCCCTCGATCTCCTCGCGGCTCATCGACGGGTTCCGGTTCTGATTCAGGAGGCACTGTTCCGTCGTGAGCACCGTTCCCTCTCCGTCGACGAAGAAGGAACCACCTTCCAGGACGAACGGCGCGCCATAGCGACGGACACCGAAGTGAGAAGCGAGCAGCTCCGGGAGACGTGCGTCCTTGTCGTAGGGCAGGTACTTCTCGCCCCAGGAGTTGAACCCGAAGTGGACGAGCGCGATCTCGCCCCGCGCATTCGTCACGAAGATCGGGCCGTTGTCGCGCAGCCAGGAATCGTCGATCGGCATCTCGAGTGCCTCGACACCCTCCCCACAACGACGCCGCACGTCGGCGGCCTCACCTGGGTTGCAGACCATCACGACCGGTTCGAACGACGCGATGGCTCGAGCCGTCGCCGCCCACTCGTTACGAGCGGCATCCAGGTGACCGGCCCACAGCGAGCGTCCCGTCGGCCATGACATCCACGTCGCCTGATGCGGCGCGAACTCCGCGGGCATCGCGAACCCGTCGTCGCGCGGCGTCGGCGGCCCATCCATCGCGCGGAGCCTAGCCTGCGGGTATGCTCGCCGCCCACGAAGGGCGGCCGATGCTCAAGCTCGTCATCCCGAAAGGCTCCCTCGAGGAGCAGACGCTCCGGCTGTTCGAAGCAGCCGACCTCCGCGTGCGCCGTGGTTCCGGCCGCGACTACCACGGCACGGTGGACGACGATCGCATCGAGCGCGTTTCGATCCTGCGACCCCAGGAGATCCCGCTCTACGTGCAGGACGGTCTGTTCGATATGGGCATCACCGGCCAGGACTGGATCGCGGAGACCGACGCCGACGTCGAGGTCCTGACGACGCTCTCCTACGCGCGCTCGGGATCGGGGCACGGCACCCAGGTCGTGCTCGCCGTCCCGAACGAGCACCCCGCGAACAGCGCGAAGGAGATCCCGCCCGGCACACGGATCTCGACGGAGTTCCTGAAGCTGACGGAGCGATACTTCGAAGACCTCGGGATCCCCGTGAAGGTGGTGTGGTCCTACGGCGCCACGGAAGCGAAGGTCCCCGAGATCGTCGACGCCATCGTGGACATCACCGAGACGGGCAACACGCTGCGCGCCCACGGGATGAAGATCCTCGAGACGCTCCTCATCTCGGAACCGGTGCTGATCGCGAACCGGGACGCCCAGACGGACCCGGCCAAGCGCGTGGCGATGGACGACCTCCAGACGTTGCTGCTGGGTGCTCTTCGTGCCGAGGGCCGCGTCCTGATCAAGCTCAACGTGAGCAAGGAACACCTGCAGCAGGTCATCGCGGTCGTCCCCTCCATGAAGGCCCCGACCGTGTCGCCCTTGTCCGAGGGCGGTTTCGCGATCGAGACCGTCGTCGACAAACGGGGCGTCAACAAGCTCATCCCGGAGCTGAAAGCGGCGGGGGCCACCGACATCCTGGAGATGCCCATCTCGAAGATCGTTCCCTGAGCTCCGATCGGCGAGCACCCGCTCCGCACGATCGAACCGATGACCGGTTACGCAACATCCTCTGACCTGCGGCTCGGAGGCGGCTGGTAGGGTCCGGCCTTCGTGCGTCGTCGACTCCCCCCGATCGTAGCGCTGTTGCTCGTCGTGCTCGCGCGCCCGGCCGCCGCAGCACCGGGAGCGCTCGATGCGACCTTCTCCGGCAACGGCATCCACTCGATGTTCACCGGCGGGGCTTCCGCGCAGGCCGTCGCGATCGACGCGCAGGACAGGATCGTCGTCGCCGGATACACGATCGGCAGGAGGACCGACGTCGCGGTCGCTCGCCTGCGACCGAACGGCGGGACCGACGGCAGCTTCAGTGGCGACGGCCGCGTCAGGATCGACCTCGGCGCGAAGGATCAGGCGCTCGATATCGCGATCGACTCGGACGGGAAGATCGTCGTCGTCGGCAAGCGATCCACTCGACTCGGCGCGAGGTGGTTCGTCATCCGCCTCCTTCAGGGAGGCGGTCGCGATCGCTCGTTCGGCGGCGACGGCGTCGTGGTGACCGACTTCGGCAGGCGGTACGAGCACGCGAACGCGGTCGCGATCGGACCCGGGGACCGGATCCTCGTCGGCGGCTCTGCCTCTACCGGGCTGCACGAGAGGTGGGCGTTCGCGCGCTATCTGAACGGGGGCGCACTGGACTCCTCGTTCGGTGGGGACGGCCGCTTCACGATGTCGATCTCGCTCTCCGGCGAGGAGGTGCAGGACCTCGCCATCGACTCGGGTGAGATCCTCGCGGCGGGCTATGCCGAATCCGACTTCCTTCCGAGGTTCGCGATCGCCAAGCTCCGTTCCGACGGTTCGAGGGTGGCTTCGTTCGGCAACAACGGGGTGAAGATCGTGAACGTGGGCGCCGGCGCGGACGCGGCCTTCGGACTCGCGGTCCAGGCGGACGGGAAGCCGGTCCTCGCGGGCTACGCCAGTGCCGGTGGGCGCGCGGACTGGGGCGTGGTTCGGTTGGGCGCCGGAGGAGGGCTCGACGGGGGGTTCGGGGGCGACGGCATCGTGACGACCGCGTTCACGCCCGCCTACGAGCTGGCTGCCTCGGTGGCGATACAGCCCGACGGCCGGATCATCGTCGTCGGTCGCGCACGGGGACCGAGCGGCACGGACGACCTCGCGGTCGTGCGCTACGGGCCGGGCGGCGGCCTCGACGGGTCGTTCTCGGGGAACGGGAAGGCACTCTTCAACCCCTATCGCGAGGACGACGCCGCCAGGGACGTGCTGATCCACGACGGCAAGATCCTCGTCGTTGGCGACTCGATGCAGAACCTCGTCCCACGGATGGTCGTGCTCCGGATCCGGATGGCCTGATCGCCCGGAACACCTTGCAGCGCAGGGGCCGGCTTGACTCACCGCTCGGAACTGTGGAAACATCCGCATGCCATGACTGAACGGCCGTTCAACTCTCGCTCCCGAGTATCCGCCTCCTAGCGGCGCCTTCGACCGACCTTCGGCGGGCGCCGACCGACCTCTCGAAGAGAGGTCGTTTCCTTTTCCAGGCCTATCACGGGAGGAGCGAGAGATGGACGTTCGGATGCGGATCACCGAGGAAGCGGGGGAGCTGGAGCGGCGGTGGGCGCACGACCCCCGCTGGGCGGGGGTCACGCGCCCGTACAGCGCGGAGGACGTGATCCGTCTTCGCGGCTCCCTCCCACAGGAACACACGCTGGCCCGACACGGTGCCGATCGGCTCTGGGAACTGCTGCACGCGGAGGAGTACGTGGCCGCCCTCGGGTGTCTCACGGGTGGGCAAGCGGTGGAGTGCCTGAAGGCAGGTCTGCAGGCGATCTACCTCTCGGGCTGGCAGGTCGCCGCCGACGCGAACCTCGCGGGCGAGACGTACCCCGACCAGTCGCTGTACCCCGCCAACTCCGTCCCCGCCGTCGTTCGCAGGATCAACAACGCGCTCCTGCGAACGGATCAGATCGCGTGGTCGGCCGGGACGACGGACCGTGAGTGGGTCGCGCCCATCGTGGCCGACGCCGAGGCGGGGTTCGGGGGGAGCCTGAACGCGTTCGAATTGATGGCGTCGATGATCGAGGCGGGCGCGGCGGGCGTGCATTTCGAAGATCAGCTCGCGTCGGAGAAGAAGTGCGGCCACCTCGGCGGGAAGGTGCTCGTGCCGACCGAGCAGTTCGAGCGAACGCTCGCGGCGGCACGCCTCGCCGCCGACGTTGCGGGTGTGTCGACGATCCTGATCGCGCGCACGGACGCGCTCTCGGCCACCCTCTTGACGTCCGACGTCGACGAACGGGACCGCCGCTTCCTCACCGGCGAACGCACGCCGGAAGGGTTCTTCCGTGTTCGCGACGGCATCGAGGCGGCGATCGCGCGTGGCCTCGCGTACGCGCCCTTCGCCGAGATGCTCTGGTGCGAGACCTCCACGCCCGACCTCGAGGAGGCTCGGGTCTTCGCCGAGGCCATCCTGGATGCGTTCCCCGACAAGGTGCTCGCGTACAACTGCTCCCCTTCGTTCAACTGGAAACAGCACCTCGATGACGAGGAGATCGCGCGGTTCCGCAAAGAGCTCGCGTCGATGGGCTATCGGTTCCAGTTCGTCACGCTCGCCGGCTTCCACGCACTGAACGCCTCGATGTTCGAGCTCGCGCACGGCTACGCCGAGGAAGGCATGACGGCGTATGTCCGGCTGCAACAGCGGGAGATGGCGCTCGAGCCCGATGGCTACACCGCCACTCGGCACCAACAGGAGGTCGGAACCGGGTACTTCGACCTCGTCTCGCAGGTGATCTCGGGCGGCACGTCCTCGACAACCGCGCTCGACGGTTCCACGGAACAGCAGCAGTTCTGAGAGGACCCGCGAACGGCGGGCGCCTATCATCGACGGCCGGGAGGAGGTCGTTCGATGGAGCCAGCGGTGGACGTCGCCGTCGTGGGGGGTGGTCTCGCCGGCCTCACCGCGGCTCGAGAGCTCGGCCGTCGCGGCCGAAGCGTGCTCCTGCTCGAAGCGCGCGAACGGCTCGGTGGACGAGCGTGGGTGTCGTCGTTCGCGGGCGTCGATGTCGAGATGGGCGGTGCGTTCGTCCACTGGACGCAGCCGCATATCTGGGCCGAGATCACTCGCTACGGCCTGGACGTCATCGAGCTCCCGGAGCCCGACCGCACCTTCCTTCGTCGGGACACAGGGCTCGAGGAGTTGAGCGCGGAAGCGTTCGTGGGCCTCAACACGTCCTTCGAGCGCCTGTGCCACGGGGCCGAGGCACTCATCCCGGAACCGATGGCGACCCCGGAGAGCCCGGAGGCCGTCGAAGCAGACCTCCGATCCACGGCCAAGGCTCTCGCGGCGACCGACCTCGATCCGCGACATCGTGACTATCTGGATGCCGTCTGCTCAGGCTTGAGCTCGGCGCCGAACGACCGGGTGGGCTATCTCAACATCGCGAAAACGTTCGCACTCTCCGGCTTCGACGGGGAGAAGGTCTTCGAGACGAACGGTCGGTGGGCACTGCGGGGAGGGACGCAATCGCTGGTCGACGCGATTGCGCGCGATCTGGGAGCGGACGTGCGCCTGGGCACACGTGTCGATGAGATCGCCCAGGGTGATGCGGGTGTCGCCCTTCAGACATCGGACGGCGAGCGCACCGCCTCTACGGTGATCGTCGCCGTACCCGTGAACACGCTCGGCTCGGTGCGGTTCGATCCCGAGCTCTCCGACAGGAAGCAGGAAGCAGCGCGGGAGGGAGTCGTCAGCCTCGGCGTCAAGATCTGGGCCAAGCTCGCCGGCGGCTACCCGTCGGTGTTCGCCGCGGCGCCCGATCGCTTCCCTCTGTCGTTCATCGAGACCTTCGGATCCACACCGGACGGCGGCACGGTCGTCGTCGGGTTCGGACCCTCGGCAGCAGCACTACCCCTCGCCGATCCGGATGCGGTCACCCGGGCCATCGAGGATCTGCTCCCGGGAGCTCGCGTCGAAGAGATCGGTGGTCACGATTGGGTCGGGGATTCGTTCGCCCGGGAGACCTGGGCGTCGTACGGCCCCGGGACCTGGCTGCGTTGGGCACCCGAACTCGAGCGCAGGGAGGGTCGCATCGCGTTCGCCGGATCGGATATCGCGCGGGGCTGGGGCAGCTACATGGACGGGGCGATCGAGACCGGTCTCCGCGCGGCTCGCGAGATCGAGGCCGTCCTTCCGTGAACCCGGCCCGCGACGCGATCCTCCTCGCCGCGCGCAACCGTTGGCTCGCCGCGCATCTCCCGCGATTCCGATTCGTGCGCGCGATGGTCGCGCGATTCATGCCGGGTGAGCGCATGGAGGATGCGCTCGCGGCCGCGGAGCGACTCGCCGCCGACGGCATCCCCACGACGTTCACCTACCTCGGCGAGAACGTCGAGGATGCCGCCGACGCCAACGCCGTCGCCGACCACTACCTCACGCTGTTGGACCTGATCGAGGAGCGCGGCATCGACGCCGAGGTCTCCGTCAAGCCGACGCACCTCGGTCTGGACCTCGACGTGGAAGAGACCTTCCAGCGACTCCGCCGCCTCGCGGAGCGCTCCGCCGCGATCGGCAAACACCTATTCCTCGACATGGAGTCCGCTCCGTACGTCGAGCCGACGATCGCCGTCTACCGGCGGCTCCGTGACGAGTTCGAGAACACCGGCGTCTGCATCCAGGCATATCTCCATCGGACGCCGCAGGACGTCGCGGATCTGCTCGCGGCCGGCGCATCGATCCGCTTGGTGAAGGGCGCCTATCGCGAACACGCCGACGTGGCGATCCACGACCACCGCCGGATCCGCGCGACGTTCGAGAAGCTGGCCCTCGAGTTCCTCCGGTGGTCTCGCGGCGGCCGCCTCGCACTCGGCTCGCACGACCTGCCGCTCCTCACGGAGATCGAGCGACGAGCGGCCGCCGCCGGGTTCGACCGGAAGGACTACGAGATCCAGATGCTCTACGGGATCCGCGTCGCGGACCAGAAGCGGCTCGCAGCCGAGGGGTTCCGGATCCGCGTGCTGATCAGCTACGGGAGCCATTGGTACCCGTGGTTCATGCGGCGTCTCGCGGAGCACCCGGGAAGGAACCTGTGGCTCGCGATCCGCAACCTGTTCGCTCGCCGCTGAGTCCCCGAACCTAGACTGCGTCGATGCCCAACCGTCTCCACGGAGCGATCGCGGCGGCGGTGACGCCGCTCAAGGACGGGGGTCGGTCGATCGACCCGGATGCCATCGCATCGCTCGTCGGGTTCCTCTCGAACGGGGGCGTCGATGGCCTCCTCGCCTGCGGCACCACCGGCGAAGGTGTCCTCCTCTCGGTCGACGAACGCCGGCATGTTGCCGAGGCCTTCCTCGCCGCCAGGCCCGACGGCTTCCAGGTCGCGATCCACGCGGGAGCGCAGACGACGCGGGACACGGTCGCGCTCGCCGCCCACGCCCTGGAGATCGGCGCGGACGCCGTCGCGGTCATCGCGCCGCCGTACTTCCCTCTCGGCGCGCGCGAGCTCTTCGACCACCTGCGTTCCGCGGCCGACGCGTGCGACCCGGTGCCGTTCTACGTGTACGAGTTCGTCGCCCGCAGCGGGTACGCGATCCCCGTCGACGTGATCCAGCAGCTCGGGCGCGAACAGGCGAACGTCGTCGGCCTGAAGGTGAGCGATACGCCGTTCGACGCGATCGAGCCCTATCTCATCGACGGCATGGACGTGTTCATCGGCTCCGAACCCTTGGTCCGAGCCGGGATGGAACGAGGCGCGGTCGGAGCGGTCTCAGGACTCGCCTCGGCGTGGCCTGAGGTGGTCGCCGCATTGGTTCACGACCACAGCCCCGAAGCGCACCTCCGCGTCACCGAGCTCCGCGAACAACTCGATGGGATCCCGTTCCACGCGGCGTTGAAACAGGTACTCGCGGATCGCGGTGTACTGCTCCACGCCGACGTCCGCCCACCGCTTCGCGGCCTCACGCTGGAAGAGCGCACCGGCGTCTCGGCGCTCGAGGGATAGAACTCGGGTTCGGACACCTCCCTATCAGGTAGCCGGCCCTCCAACCGCTTCGGCCGTGGCTTGACGCTGGGGGTCGGGCGCCGATAGCTTGTTGCACCTGCAACTCCGACCTTCCAGATGGGATTCGACCTGATGATCCGGACGCGTACGGCAGGGCAAGTGGCGGCGATGATCCCCGACCGTCTCTGCTGCTGTCCCGAGGTGACCAACGAGGCCGAGATCGGCCTCGAACCCCTCTCGCGGCCGTAGCGCTCTCAGATCCGCAGCATCCACCGGCCGCCGCGAGGCGGCCGTTCCCATCTCCGGAAGGCATCTCCGATGGCACTCACCGAACGCAAAGCTCCCCGCCCTCGGGGTCAGGGTCAATGGGCGCTCGGCTACCACGAGCCGCTGAACGGCGCCGAGCAGATCAAGAAGGAGGCCGAGCCGCTCGACGTGCGCGAACGCATCGAGCGGATCTTCGCGCCGGGCGGGTTCCGGTCGATCGGCAAGCAGGACCTCCGCAACCGGATGCGTTGGTGGGGGCTATACACGCAGCGGAAGCAGGGCGTCCCCGGCGAGCGGACGGGCAGCGCGGAGCCCGAGGAGCTCGAGGACGAGTTCTTCATGATGCGGATCCGGATCGACGGTGGGCTGCTCACCTCCGACCAGCTGCGCGCGGTCGCGTGGGCGAGCGAGACGTTCGGTCGCGACCTTGCCGACGTCACGGACCGCCAGAACGTCCAGCTGCACTGGATCCGGATCGAAGACGTGCCGGCGATCTGGGAGCGCCTCGAATCCACGGGACTCACGACCGCCGAGGCGTGCGGGGACACGCCGCGCGTGATCCTTGGGTGCCCGCTGGCCGGCGTCGCGGCCGACGAGATCCTCGACGCGACACCGGTGATCGCCGAGATCCAGGACCGCTTCATCGGGACGACGGAGTTCTCGAATCTCCCGCGCAAGTACAAGACCTCGATCAGTGGCTGCGCCTCGCGCTGCACCGATCCCGAGATCAACGACATCTCACTCGTCGGCGTCGAGCATCCGGAGCTCGGCCCCGGCTTCGATCTGTGGGTCGGCGGTGGGCTCTCGACGAACCCGATGTTCGCCCAGCGCCTCGAGGCATTCGTCCCGCCCGAGCGAGCGCCCGAGACGTGGGCGGCGGTGACCAGCCTCTTCCGGGAGTACGGCTATCGTCGCTCGCGCAACCAGTCCCGGCTCAAGTTCCTGGTCAAGGACTGGGGTGCCGCGGAGTTCCGTCGCGTCCTCGAGAAGGAGTTCCTCGACACGCCGCTCCCCGACGGGCCCGCTCCGGCGCCCGCACCGCTGCACCTACGCGACCACATCGGCGTCCATGCCCAGCTGGACGGCCGCACGTACGTCGGCTTCGCGCCGAGGGCCGGGCGACTGAGCGGCCACCAGCTGCGGCTGGTCGCCGACCTCGCCGACCGATTCGGCAGCGGGAGCATCCGCACGACCTCGCGCCAGAAGTTCGTGATCATCGATATCGAGGAGACGGCGACCACCGAGCTCGCCGCGCGCCTGGACGAGCTGGACCTCCCCGTGGCGCCCAGCCCGTTCCGCAAGGGCGTGATGGCCTGCACCGGAATCGAGTTCTGCAAGCTCGCGATCGGAGAGACGAAGGGCCGGGCTCGCTGGCTCGCGGAGGAGCTCGACCTGCGGCTCCCCGGGCTCAACGAGGAGATCCGGATCCACGTGAACGGCTGCCCCAACTCCTGCGCACGGTTCCAGGTGGCCGACATCGGCCTCATGTCCGCGCTCGCGAAGCGACCGGACGGCACGAAGTCGGACGCGTTCCTCGTGCACCTGGGTGGCACGGTCGGCGACGGGATCGATGGAGAGGGCGGCGCCTCGTTCGGACGCAAGGTGAAGGGCGTCCGGGTCTTCGCCGAGGACACCGCCGACTACGTCGAGACCCTCGTCAGGAGGTACCGCGCCCGACGAGGGGACGCGGGACCGAGCTTCACGGAGTTCGTACGAGCGATGGACGACGACGAGCTCACCGTGTTCGCCACGCCGGAGGGAGACCGATGAGCTCCGTGACGCCACACGCCGTGCCGTTCTACTGCCCGTTCTGCGGCGAGCAGGAGCTGCGCCCCGCCGATCCGTCGGGGTGGCGTTGCGAGGTGTGCGAGCGCACCTTCGAGCTCTCGCTGACCGCCGTGGGAGGTGATGCGTGATGGCCGATCGCGATCCGGTCCAACCGATCCACCAGCCCGTGCTCCCCGTCTTCGACGAGGAGGAGGTGTGGGTGGAGCGGGCCGCGGAACGCTTCGAGGACGCCGCCGCCGAGGAGCTGCTGGCGTGGGCCATCGAACGCTTTCACCCCCGCCTCGCGATCAGCGCGGCCGGCGGCGTCGACGGGATGGTGCTGGTCGACATGGCGTGGCGGATCAACCCCGACGTGCGCGTGTTCACGCTGGACACCGGCCGGCTCCCGCCCGAGACCTACGAGCTCTTCGAGAAGGTCCGCGAGCGCTACGGGATCGCCGTGGAGTTCGAGTACCCGGAGACCGACACGGTCTCCGCGATGGTCACCGAGCACGGTCCGAACCTGATGTACAACAGCGTCGACCTTCGACTGCGGTGCTGCGAGGTCCGGAAGGTCGAGCCGCTGAAGCGGAAGCTCGCGACGCTCGACGCCTGGATCGCAGGTCTCCGACGGGAGCAGTGGCGCAGCCGGAAGAACATCGCGAAGGTGGAGCTGGACCGCGACCACGGCGGGATCGTGAAGCTCAACCCGGTCGCGGATTGGACGCTGGACCGCGTCTGGGAGTACGTGCACGAGCACGAGGTTCCGTATCACCCGCTCTTCGACCAGGGCTACACGTCGATCGGATGCGCCCCGTGCACGCGACCCGTGGCGCGAGGAGAGTCCGAGCGCGCCGGCCGTTGGTGGTGGGAGCAGGAGACCGACAAGGAATGCGGGATCCACTGCTCGGTCCAGCTCTTGGGTTCGGCCTCGGACACGGAGCGGGCGGCGGCAAGCGAGCAGGACCGCGAGCCGGAAGGAGCAGCGGGATGAGCTTCGGCTACCCCGTGATGCTCGAGCTCGCGGGCCGCCGCTGCGTCGTGATCGGGACGCAGGCGATCCGCGAGGGCAAGGTCGAGGGGTTGCTCGCCGCCGGCGCGGACGACGTGGTCGTCGTGGAGCCGAGTGTCGACGACCGGTTCGAGGGCGTGGGGGGTGTGCGGGTGGAGCGGCGCGCGTGGCGGCCCGATGACCTCGACGGAGCGTTCCTCGCCGTCGCCTCGTCGGACGACGCCGCCACGCGGGCCACGATCGCCCGGGAGGCGCGGGCGCGAGGCGTACTCGTCAATGTGATTGACGATATCCCTCAGTGTGATTGGGCCGCGCCCGCGGTGGTCAGACGGGGCGACCTCGTGCTCGCGATCGGGACCGGAGGCGTGTCTCCAGCCGTGGCGAAGCTCATCAGGGAGCGCCTCCAGGAGGAGTTCGGCGCCGAGTGGGGAGAGCTCTTGCGCGTCGTGGGCGAGGTCCGCCGGGAGACGCTGCCTGCACTTCCGGACTTCGCGGTGCGCGCGCGCCGTTGGCATGACGCCCTCGACCTGGACGAGGCCGCCGATCTGGTCCACCAAGGCCGCGGGGAGGAGCTCCACACGCGACTCCGCTCCCGCTTGCTCGAAGAGGTGGAAGCGTCGTGACGGGTCGCGTCGTCCTCGTCGGCGCCGGACCCGGCGACCCGGAGCTGATCACGGTCCGTGGCGCACGGACGCTGGCGAGCGCCGACGTGATCGTCTACGACCGGCTGGTCGCGCCGGCGCTGCTCGAGCTGGCGCCCGCCGAGGCCGAGCGCATCTACGTCGGGAAGGAACCGGGCCGGGCAGCCGTGCGGCAGCGGGAGATCGAACGGCTGCTGGTCGACCGGGCGCTCTCAGGTGCCACCGTCGTCCGACTGAAGGGCGGCGACCCATTCGTCTTCGGGCGGGGTGGCGAGGAGATGGCGGCATGCGTCGCCGCAGGCGTCCCCTGCGAAGTCGTCCCCGGCGTGTCGTCCGCCGTGGCCGCTCCCGCCGCGGCGGGAATCCCGGTCACCCACCGGGGTGTCGCCCGTTCGTTCGCCGTCGTCACCGGATCGACTGCCCACGACGACGAGGTCGACCTCTCGAAAGTTGCGGGTGCCGACACCCTGGTCGTGCTGATGGCGGCGGGGCGGCTCGCGCAGACGTGTGCCGACCTGATCGCGGCCGGCCGTCCTGCGGACGAGCCGGCCGCGATCGTCCAGTGGGCGTGGACGCCGGAACAACGCTCGGTGGTGGGGACTCTCTCCGACCTGCCGATCCTCGCCGAAGCGGCGAGCATCGGTCCCCCCGCGACACTGGTGGTGGGTGATGTGGCGACCCTGGGGATCGCGACGGGTCGAACGGATCTGTCGACCCAGCTCGACGTCAGTCGCGGCCGGCCTCCTGCCACGCACCATAGCCACCCTTGAGGTTCACGACCGGGCCCACGCCCGCTCGTTCGAGCAGCGAAGCAGCGGTCGTCGAGCGCATCCCGGACGCGCAGTACACGAGGAGCGGGCGCCCCGCCGGGAGTCCCGCGGCTCGCCCGGGCAGGTCCCCGAGAGGCACGGACACGGCGCCCGCGACGCCGCCGAGCTCCAGCTCGTCCGGTTCCCGCACGTCGATCGGCTGCGCTCCCTTCTCCATCCAGGACGTGACGTCGTCGGGACCGATCGCGGGCAGCGAGCGGACCGGTAGGCCTGCCTCGCGCCACGCGTCCATCCCCCCGTCGAGGTAGCCCTCGAACCGCTCCAATCCGACGAGGAGGCTCGCGCCGACCACGTCCTCGAGTGCCGTGTCGCCCAACACGAACAACAGGCGCGCATCCGCGGGGACGAGCCACCCGAGCCACGTCGGGAACGCGTCGCGGAACGGGATCGCGAGCGCGCCTTGGCCGTGACCCTCCGCGTAGGAGGCGGCGTCCCGCACATCGACGACGAGCGAGCCCTCCTCGGATGCCGCGGCGACGAACGCCTCCGGCGTGAGCGGCCGGGGCATCTCGATGTCCGTCCGGAGGCGAGGGCCCGCCCAGTTGATCTCGCGCATCCGGGCGAAGTACGCCGGTGTGCGCGGGAACGATGCCGGCCACGACTTCATGAACTGTCGCTCGTCCATCGCGAGCAGCCGGTTCGTCTGTCTCTCCTCGCCGAGCGTCGAGGTGTGCTTCGTCCCACTGCCGGCCGAGCAGAACGACCCGCCACCGTGCGTCGGCTTGAGCAGCGTCTCGTCGGGCAGGTCCGAGAAGGCGCGCTGCAAGGTCTCGAACTCTTGATGCGTGAGGCGGTCGGTGAGCTCCGCTCCGGCGAGATCGCTCCGCGCCGCGCCGCCCACGATCAACGCCCCACCGGAGAACAACACGGGTGTCCCGTCGTTCTGGCCCCGGAACACGTACGAGACGTGCTCCGGCGAGTGACCAGGAGTGGAAAGGACCTCGACCTCGATATCGCCGAGCTCGAGCCGCTCGCCGGGCTTCACCGGCGTATGAGGGAACGACACGCCCGCCTCGGCGGGCTCGTACAGCTCGGCGCCGGTCTCGGCTCGCAGATCGAGGGCTCCCGACACGAAGTCGGCGTGCAGATGGGTGTCGAGGACCCCGACGATCTCCACACCGCGATCCTTCGCGGCCTCCAGATACCGGCGGATCCGGCGGTCGGGATCGATCAGCACCGCCCGACCTGCGTTCACGTCGACCAAGTAAGAGCCGTTCCCGAGTCCGGCGTCGCGGAAGAAGTGCGCATCCATATCGACGAGGCTAGCGGCCGGCGAGCAACACGACCTACGAGGCGGCGGACGCCTTCTTGCGCTCCTCCTCCTGCAGCACCCGGCGAAGCACCTTCCCGATCAGCGTCTCCGGGAGCTCGTCGCGGAACTCCCACTCCTTCGGCACGCGGTAGCCCGTGAGGCCCTGCGCCGGGTCGCGTGCCCACGCCTCGAGCTCTTCGCCGGTGAGCGTCTCGCCTTCCTTCGCCACGACGTAGGCCTTGACCCGCTCCCCCGTCGTGTCATCCGGCAGACCGACCACGCATGCCTTCATCACCTTCGGATGCCGGTAGATCACAGCTTCGACCTCGGTCGGGTACACGTTGAAGCCGGAGACGATGATCATGTCCTTGATCCGGTCGACGATCTGGAAGAAGCCCTCGTCGTCCATGATCGCGATGTCACCGGTGTGCAGCCACTCGCCTCGGATCATCTCCGCGGTCGCCTCGGGCTTGTTCCAGTAGCCGAGCATCACCTGCGGCCCCTTGATGCAGAGCTCCCCTCGCTCCCCTAACGGCACCTCGCTGTCCGGATCCTCGAGCGAGACGATCCGGCAGTCGGTGTCGGGGATCGGCAGGCCGATCGTCCCGTGCTTCGGCTTGTCGAACGGGTTCACGTGCGCCACGGGAGAGGTCTCGGTGAGCCCGTAGCCCTCGACCAGGTTCGCGCCTCCCGTCACCTGGTGGAACTTCTCCGCGACCGCGCGCGGGAGCGGCGCCGCACCGGAGATGCACGCCTTCACGGACTTCAGGTCGTACTTCGCGGTCTCCGGCGCCTCGTTGAGCGCGACGAACAGACGAGGCACGCCCGGGAAGAACGACGGCTTCTCCTTGTCGAGCTCCTTGAGCGCCATGTGGACCTCGAAACGAGGCAGGAGCACGAGCTTGCCCGCCTGGGCGATCCCGAAGTTCATCGCCACCAACCCGAACGAGTGGAAGAACGGCAGGATGCACATGACGCCGTCCTTGCCGCGCTCGAAGAACGTGATGCACGGCACGACCTGCCGGATGTTCGAGGCGATGTTGAAGTGCGAGAGCATCGCGCCCTTGGACAGGCCGGTCGTCCCGCCCGTGTAGACGAGCGTCGCCACGTCGTGCTCGGCGTCGACCTCTGCCACCGGTGGTGGCGTCCCCGCCGACCGCATCGCCTGCTGCCACCATCGGACGCGCGCGTCCGACGGGACCGGCGGCCAGGGCTTCCCCTCGTGCTTCGCGTCCTTCCTGAACTTGAGAGGCGCGAGCAGGTTCAGGGGGAACCGCATGTAGTCGGTGAGCTTGGTGACGATCACCTCCTGGACCGGCACCTCCTTCTCGACGGCCGCCCACGCCGGATAGAGCTGGTCGAGGACGACCATCACGCTGGGCGAGTGGTCCTTGATCTGGTGCGCGAGCTCGCGCTGCGTGTAGAGCGGGTTGTTGCCCACCGCCACGGCGCCGAGCCGCTGGCACGCGTACCACGCGATCACGTACTGGGGTGAGTTGGGAAGGAGGAGCCCGACGCGGTCGCCTCGCTCGACCCCCAGGCCGGCGAGCACGGCGCTGAAGCGCTCCACCTCCTGCAAGAGCTCCCGGTAGCTCAGGTGCTTGCCGAGGAACGCGATCGCGGTGGACTCCGGGAACCCGGCCGCGGAGTCGACGAGGAGGTTGAAGACGCTCTGGCGCGGGAACGGGGCGACGGTCTTGGGGACTCCCGTTCTCCACACGCGGAACCAGGGACGGTGGTCGGTCATGGTGCGCATCATAGGGTGATGGCCGTGAGCGCGCAGACGACCACGCAGGGGACGCCGGTGGCGGACGTCGCGCCCGACGGACTCTTCGGGCGGGGCCTCCGCCTGATCGTGTCCTACGTCCGGATGCACCCGGGACCGTTCTTCGTCTCGGTGGCGGGCGCGGTCCTGTTCGCGTTCGCCTCGATCGGTCTCACCACGGCGCTCGGGCGAGCCACCGACGAGGTGCTCAAGCCGGCCTTCGCCGGTGGGGTGGAACCGCGGAAGATCTGGCTCGCGGTCGCGGCGCTGATGACGTTCGGGTGCCTCCGGGCGCTCGGGATCATGCTGCGGCGGTTCTTCAGCGGCGTGTCCGGCGAGCGGGTGATGGCCACGCTCCGCACGAGGATCGCGGACCGGTACCGGCGGCTGGCGCTCGCGTATCACCGCGAGACCCCCACCGGTGAGCTGCTGGCGCACATGGAGGCCGACGTCAAGGCGGCGGTGGACGTGTTCTGGCCGGTCCCGTTCGCCACCGGCGTGATCGTGCTGATCGTCCTGGCGATGATCCAGCTGATCACCACCGACCTCTTCCTCGCGTTCATCGCGGCGGTCCTGTTCCCGGCTCTCGCGGTGATGAACCGCAACTTCGCGAAACGGATGCAGGGTCCCGCCGCGCGGGCGCAGGAGCGGATCGGCGAGGTCTCGGCCGTCGCCCACGAGTCGATCGACGGCGCGCTCGTCGTGAAGACCCTCGGGCGCGAGACTGCCGAGACCGAGCGGCTCGCGATCAAGGCGCGGGCGCTCCGTGACGAGCGGGTCGACGCGGGCTACCTGCGAGCCACGTTCGAGGCGGCCCTCGACGCGCTCCCTGCTCTCGTCGCGACGGTGCTCCTGCTGGTCGGTTCGTGGCGGGTGGCCGCCGGAGGGCTCACGCTCGGTCGCCTGATCGGGTTCATCGCGTTGTTCGATCTCCTCGCGTGGCCGATGCGCTTCATCGGCTGGATCCTGGCGGAGCTCCCCCGAGCGGTGGTGGGGTACGCGAGGATCGAACAGGTCTTCGGCGAGCCCATCACCGTCCTTCCGGCGGTCGACCCGCAGCCGTTGCCCGACGGCCCGCTCGGGCTGGATGCGGAGGATCTGCACCACAGCCTCGACGGCACGCGGATCCTCGACGGGGTGTCGCTGCGGATCGGCCCACGGGAATCCGTCGCGATCGTGGGCGAGACCGGCGGGGGCAAGTCCACGCTCGCGCAGCTCCTCGTCCGGCTGGCGGATCCGGAGTCCGGCACCGTGCGGGTCGGCGGGATCGACGTCCGGCACGCGGAGCCGGATGCGCTCAGGCGCGCCGTCTCGATCGTCTTCCAGGAGAGCTTCCTGTTCTCCACGACGATCGGCGAGAACATCGCACTCGACTCCGGGGCGAACGACGACGCGATCGAACGAGCGGCGCGGATCGCGGCGGTCGACCGGTTCGTGGACACGCTGCCCGCCGGGTTCCAGACGGTCGTGGGCGAGCGCGGCTACACGTTGTCGGGAGGGGAACGCCAGCGGGTCGCGCTCGCACGCGCGATCGTGCGGGAGCCGCGGGTGCTGATCCTCGACGACGCGACGTCGTCGGTCGACGCCTCGGTCGAAGCGCAGATCCTCGCCGCGCTCCGCGAGGAGCTGCAGACCACGCTCGTCGTGATCGCGTACCGCCTGTCGACGATCCGGTTGGCCGATCGCGTGATCTACCTCGATGGGGGGCGCGTCGCGGGGACCGGCTCGCACGACGAGCTGATGGCCTCGTCGCCCGGGTACGCCGCGATCATCCACGCGTACGCGCGGGGGGAACGATGAGCGCCGTCGAGGCCACGGTCGACGACGACGGCCTCGAGATCCCCGAAGAGCTCAAGAGCTCCTTCGCCGTCCTGCGGCGAGGGATCCGGGAGAGCCCGGAGCTGCGCGCCGGCCTCGGGTTCACGGTGATCATCTCCCTCGGCGTCGTGGTCGCGCACCTCACGACGCCGATCCTGATCCAGCTGGTCTTCGACAACGGCTTCGACGGTGGGTTCCGGCCCGTCTACGTCGGCACGGTCTGCGCGACGGCGTTCGGCCTGGTGGCGCTGACCTACGTCACGTCGCGCGTCGCCGGGAAGCGCCTGGTCCGGGCCGCGGAAGGCGCGATGATGGGCCTTCGGATCCGGACGTTCGCCCACATCCACAGCCTCTCGATCGCCGAGCAGTCGGACGAGAAGCGAGGGGTGTTCGTCGCTCGCGTGACCGCCGACATCGATGCGATGCAGCAGTTCATGGAGTGGGGTGGCATCGCCTGGATCTGGGCGGCGGTACAGGTCGCGGGGTCGCTCGTTCTGATGCTCGTGTTCTCGTGGCAGCTCACGCTCGCGATCGTCGGCCTGGTGATCCCGCTGATCCTGATCGTGTGGTCGCTCCAGGCTCGGCTGTCGGCGGCGTTCGACGCCGCCCGAACGCGCGTCGGCGAGATGCTCTCCGAGGTCTCCGAGTCCGTGATGGGGGCCGCGGTGGTGCGCGCCTATGGCCTGGACGAGCAGACGTTCGGCCGGGTCCGCGGCGCGATCGACCGGCGCTACCAGGCGGAAGTCGTCGCCCACTGGCGATCGGCCACGCTCTTCCCCTTGTCCACGGTCTTCTACGCGCTGGCCGTCTCGATCGTGGTCGTGCTCGGCGCCGGGTTCGGGCCCGAGTGGGGCCTCACGTTCGGCCGCGTGACCGCGTTCCTGTTCCTCGCGGACGCGTTCCTGCACGTGTTCACCGATCTGCCGGAGATCTACAGCGAGACGCAGACGGCGATCGCGGGATGGCGGAAGGTCCTGGCCGTCCTCGACCTCCCCGTGGAGATCGTCGAGCCGACGCCCGGCGTCGAGCTGCCCGCTGGCGCGCTCTCGGTCCGCGCCGAGGACGTCGAGTACCGGTACCGCGAAGGCGGGCGCGTCCTTCACGGGATCTCGCTCGACATCGAGGCCGGTGAGCACGTCGCCATCGTGGGTGAGACCGGCTGCGGGAAGACCACGTTCGTGAAGCTCGTCTCCCGGCTCGCCGATCCCAAGTCCGGGCGGATCGAGGTCGGCGGCCTCGATCTCCGCGAGATCGCGGCCTCGTCGCGGCATCGAGCGCTCCGGATGGTCCCGCAGGACGGCTTCCTGTTCGACGCCACCGTTCGGGAGAACGTGCGAGCCGGTCGCGACGGTGCGACCGACCGCGACGTGGAGACCGCGTTCGAGGAGCTGGGCCTCGGGGGATGGGTAGCGGCGCTTCCGCGCGGGCTCGACACGCCGGTCGGCGAGCGGGGCGAGGCCCTCTCCGTTGGAGAGCGCCAGCTCGTCGCGCTCGCGCGCGCACACATCGCCGATCCCGGCCTGCTGATCCTGGACGAGGCGACCTCGGCGGTCGATCCGGCGACCGAACGGAGGACGTCCGAGGCGCTCCGCCGCGTGTCCGAGGGTCGCACGACGATCACCGTGGCGCATCGGCTGTCGACGGCGGAGGGCGCGGACCGCGTGTTCGTGTTCGACGCCGGGAGGCTCGTGGAGACCGGCACACACGAGGAGCTCGTCGCGGGCGGCGGCACGTACGCGCGTCTGTACGAGAGCTGGCTCGGCAACGTCCGGGTGAGCTGAGTGGCCGACTTCCTCGATCAGCTCCGCGCGAGCGCACAGGCCGCCCTCTTCCCTCTCGAGGGTGAGCTCACCACCCCGGGCCTCCAGGCACCCGTCGAGGTGCTCCGCGACCGCTACGGGGTTGCCTACATCTCGGCCGACTCTCTCGAGGACCTGTGGTTCGCACAGGGATTCGTGACCGCCGGCGAGAGGCTGTTCCAGATCGACCTCGCGTTGAAGCAGGCGAACGGCCGCCTGTCCGAGCTCTTCGGCGAGCTCACCCTGGATGACGACCGCTTCACGCGGACGATCGGCATCAACCGAGCAGGCGCCACGATCGCCGCCGGATGGGACGACACCTCACGAGCGATGATCGCGCGATTCCGCGAAGGGGTCCTCGCGTGGATCGCCGCGATGCCTGCCCCGCCCGTCGAGTACGTGCTGCTCGATGCATCGCCCGAGATTCCCGACGACGATGCCTCGTGGGCCGCATGCTGGGCGATGTTCTCCTGGGGCCTATCCGGCAACTGGGACTTCGAGCTGCTCCGCGTGCACCTCGCCGCGGAACTGGGTGAGGAGGCGGCCGGCCGCCTCCTCCCACCCCTCAGCGGTCATCCGACGGCGCCGGCGGCCGGCCGCCTCGCGGGCGACCTCCTGAGAGAGCTCCCCCGCCCGCCTCGAGGTCAGGGTTCGAACGAGTGGGCGATCGCGGGCGCCAAGACCGCCTCCGGCAAGCCCCTCCTCGCGAACGATCCGCATCTGCTCGTCCAGCAGCCGGGCGCGTGGGTCGAGCTCCACCTCCGCGCGCCCGGCTACGAGACTCGCGGGGTGGCGGCACCCTTCGCGCCCGGCATCGTGCTCGGCACGACCGCCCACCACGCCTGGGGTGTCACCAACGTCAGCGGAGACGTCCAGGACCTCTACCTCGAACGCCTGAGCGAGGACGGCACGGCGGCGCGGTACGAAGGACGCGTGGGAGCCGCTCACCGTGCACCGGGAGGAGATCCGCATCCGGGGGAACGAGGAGCCGATCGTCCACGAGGTCCGTGAGACCCGGCACGGCCCGCTCCTCGACTCCTATCTCACCGGCCGCCTCCGCCCGGCCACGCACCCACTCGAAGACACCTACGCGCTCAGGTGGGTCGGCGCCGAGCACAGCATCCGCCCCTCGGCGCTGGTCGATGTCGCGAACGTCTCGAGCTTCGAGGGGTTCCGAGACGCCGCCTCCGCGCTCGAGTGCCCGGGCCAGAACCTCGTCTACGCCGACGTCGACGGCACGATCGGTTACCAGTGCACCGGGCTCTACCCCATCCGCCGGGCCGGCGACGGCACGGTGCCGGTGCCCGGCTGGACCGCCGAGCACGAGTGGGACGGCTTCGTCCCGTTCGAGGAGCTCCCCTCCCACGTGAACCCGGCGAGGGCATACCTCGTCACGGCGAACGATCGGAACCACGCCGACGACTACCCCCACCTGATCGGCCAGGACTTCCACGCGCCCGACCGCACCGCCCGGATCTCGGAGCTGCTCGAAGCGCGGAACGATCACACGGTGGACACGTGCCGCGCGATCCAGGGCGACACGGTGTCCGTCGGGGCGCGCGACCTGCTTCCTCGGATCTCCTTGAGCGACGAGCGAGCTCGAGACCTGTTCGACGGATGGGACCACAACCTGTCCGCCGACTCGGCGGCCGCCGCCCTGTGGGAGGTCTTCATCGACGAGCTCGCGCGCCGGGCGGTCGACGGGAAGGAGCCGCTCGTCGCCGAGTACATGACGGATCGCGAGCTGTTCCGATGCCGAGCCGTCCCCGCGCTGCTCGACGGCGGCCTCCTCTCGAAGGAGCAGCTCGACCAGGCACTCGCGGCCGCATGGGACCGGTGCGCCGAGGCGATGGGACCGGACCCCGCGGCGTGGCGCTGGGGCGACATCCATCGCGCCCGGTTCACCCATCCGCTCGGGCGCATGCCCGGCCTCGAGCCGTTGTTCGTCGCCGCCGAGCACCCGCTCGGAGGCGACGATCAGACCGTGAACAAGGCCGGATTCGAAGGCGACGGCCCGTTCGATGTCTGCGTCATCCCCTCGTGGCGGGTCGTCTACGACCTGGCCAACCTCGACGAGAGCAAAGGCATCCTCCCGACGGGACAGTCGGGCAATCCCGCCTCACCGCATTGGAACGACCAGACGAACGCGTGGGCGGCGGGAGAGCTTCGGTCACTCCCGTTCACCCGCGCCGCCGTCGAAGCCTCGGCCACGGACCGTCTCATGATCCTTCCGGGCTGACCTCAGGCGGGAGGTACCATCTGGCCATGCCGGAGTCCCGAGCCCGCAAGAAGCGAACCAGCCAGCGCTACCAGATCGAGCCCCAGCGGAAGAAGCGCACGAAGTCGAGCCCTCGCTGGTACGGCCCGCTCGTCCTCGGTGTGATCGGCCTGGGGGTCGTCGTCGTCATCGCGAACTACCTCAGGGGTGACGGCGCAACCAACGGCGTGCTCTGGGCCGGCCTCGGCATCATCGGCGCCGGCTTCGTGGGCCTCACCTTCTGGAGGTAGGCCCCCGTCGGGGCATCGAATCACAGTCGTGTGATTTTCCACATCGGATTTCCACATCGTGGAGAACGCCTCCATCGCAGTGCGATCTTCACGCGTCTTTCACGCGGGTGTGGAAAACCTCGTGGACACATAGGGGGAAAGCTGTGGGAATCGGTGGACAAAGTGCCGTCAGCCGGACCCCGAACGGCGCACGACCTGCATCTTCTCGCCACAGTGCCGTGGGATCTGGAGCTCCCCGAGGCGCGAGACCTTGAGCTCGGTGCCGCACTCGCCGCAGACGAGGTAGACGTCCAGGTCGTCGACGTCCTCCGCCTCCACAGGAGCCGGCTCGTCCGAATCGGATCCGGGGTTCGTCAGCGTGAGAGAGCGCAGCATCGTGATCCCCACGCGCCAGATCACGAACGCGACGAGGAGCGCAGACAGGACGATGACCCACGACGGCACCGACCCACGATAGCGACTCAGTCCTGAGGGACCGTCACACCCGGTACGTGCTTGGCGAGGAAGTCGAGGATCACCCGTTGCTGGCGGATCTCCTCGTCGATGTCGTGGGAGCCGTGACCCGTTGCGAAGAGATAGAGCTCGTGCGGATGACCGCGCGCCGCGAGCCGGTCCACGTACGCCATCGCCTGCCGGAGCGGGCACCGCGAATCGTTCTCGCCGATCAGGAACAGCACGGGCGCTTCGACCCGGTCTGCCGAGTTGATCGGGTTGCGGTCGGCCATCAGCTCCGGGACCTCGTCGGGACGTCCGCCGAGCAGTGCCCGGTCGTAGGCCTGCAGGAGCGGCGACATGTCGTCGTAGGAGAGCTCGTAGTCCCCCACAGGGATCCCGGCGATCCCGCATCGCCAGCGACGCTCGGGATGCTTGCCCAGCATCATCAGCGTCAGGTAGCCGCCCCAGGACCATCCGCCCACTACGGCGCGCTCCGGATCCGCGATGCCCTCTGCGACGAGGTGATCCAGGGCATCGTTCAGGTCCTCGAGCTCGGGACCGCCGATGTCGCCGATCAGCGCGTCTCGCCACACCGCGCCCCGCCCCGTCGAGCCTCGGTAGTTGACGGCGGCCACCGCGAACCCGGCGTCCACGTAGGACTGCACCTCGGGGTTCCAGCGATCCTCGTCGAGCCACGTGGGACCGCCATGAGGACGGATCAGGATCGGCCAGGACCCCTCGCCCTCGGGTGCCACGATGAACCCCTGCACCGAGTCGCCGTGCCGGTTGTCGAATGTGAACGACCGGTAGGGCCGGCCGGCCGGCGCCGGCTCGCCTGCGAGCGGCAGCACCTCCGTGCCGGCGTCGTCGAGGATCCGCTGCGGGGAGGCGCCGCTCGCGTGGCGGTACCAGACCGCGCCGTTCGGCCGCACCTGTGCCCATTCGAGCTGGCCCTCGGGGTGCTCGATCGGGTTCACTTCGCCGCTCGCGACGTCGAAGCGATGGAGCCGGTGGCGGCCGTCGTGGAGCTGGGAGAGGAGGAGAGCATCCGCGTGCGGCCACCAGTCCGCGACCGAGACCTCACCGTCGAGCCCCGTGGAGATGTCCGTCCACGCGCCGGTGACCGGATCCCAGAGGGCGGGTTGCGGGATGCCGTTCCGTTCGTGCACGACCGCCAGGCGACGGTCGCCGACGATCGGGGACCACGCGGAGGACAGAAGCTGGTTCCCCTCATCGACCAGGTCGGCGACCGTCCCTCCCGTCCGCGGGTCGATCACTCGCAGGGCCTCGTGGATCTCGTCGCCGTGCTCGGCGTGCTGGAGGCAGAGCAGCGTCCCGTCGGTGGAGAGACCGCCACGGTTGTAACCGCCCGCCCGGCCGGCGACGCGCATGTGCTGGGTGCTCCGGGCGACCTCCTTCACGGTGGCTCCGCCGTCCTCGCTCACGTAGACCGCGAACCCGTCATGACGGCTGATCGAGACGGCGAGCATCCCCGGCACCCACGAGATGCCCTCGTTCCATCCGGGCTCCAGCTCGGGGAACAGGAGCCGCGACTCGCCGCCCTCGAAGGCCTGCGCGTACCAGCGGCCCGACTCGTCTCCGGTCTCGTCCTGCCACCAACAGATCTCGGCGCCGTCGGGCGACCAGGCTCCCGAGATCACACCGACGGGGTGGTCGGTGACCCGCCGGCGGACGCCGCCGTCGAGGTCCACGACATGGAGCTGCCAGATGCCGCTCTCCGTCGACTCGTACGCGAGCCGCCCAGGAGCGGCGGGCGACCAGTCCGGGTACGTGATCATGGGCGCGAGGAAGCGGCGTTCCCAGCGCGACGTCATGTCGCCAACGGTAGCAGCGCCCACCCGTCAGTCGATGACGGCGATCAGCTGCACGAAGAGGGCGGTCCCGCCGACCATGGCGCCGATCAAACCTGCCCTCGCGACCAGCAGGGCGCCGTCACGTTCGGGGTGGATCCGGAGGACGGATGCCGAGCAGATCGTGACCGCCGTCGCGAGCCCGACGCCCCATGCGATGCCGGTCCACGCCAGCTGCGGGTCGATGGTCTGGAACGTCTTCAGGAGCATCGAGTTCAGCGTCAGGATGTCGAGCGCTGCGACCACGAGCGCGATGAAGCCCAGCGCCGGCTCCGCTCCGCTCGACAGTCGCTGCTGGCGAACAGCTCGGAACCCCAGCCAGATCGCCGAGGGCACCGTGATGCCCAGCGAAGGAACACCGAGCACGGCGAGGAACAGCGCGAGCCGAGCCCGCCGGTCGCTGATCGGCATGACCGTCGCCACGGGACCACGATATCGGGAGGCGATGCCGTCTCGCCAGGCCGGCCCGTGCTCAGGACTATCCGATCCTTGCCATCCCTCGGTCAGTCTCCCGCGTGCGGAAGGAGACCGAGGCGTTCGTCCACCATCCGCGCCAGTTCGGCAGCCGCCTCTTCGCTCGAGGAGGCGATCAAGAACGCCCAGTCGCGCGAGGGGACGATCCTGCCTTCCAAACTCCCACCATCGTCACTCTCGCCGTGGAACGAGATCAGGGCGGCGTCGGGAGGGCGGGAGACGACCACGTGGATGCCTCGCCGATCGAGCTCCTCGAGCGAGGTTCCCGGCTGATGCTCTGGTTCCTCTTCGATCACCTCGAAGACCAACACCGCACCCCGCAACCCGAGCGTGTGATCGTCGACCCGCTGCACTCCTGAACCGGGATAGGCACGCACCAAGTCATCGATGAACTCGTACAGGCTCGGTCCTTGGAACCCCGCGGCAGGTCCTCGGCCTTCGAGACCCGAAAGGATCCCCTCCGCGATCCCCGCGAGCGTTTCGACCAGGTCGTGGATCATGGTCTATCCACGATCCTGTTCGGTCGCGCGAAGAGCTCGCCAGACACGTTCCGGGGTCAGCGGCAGGTCGATGTGGCGCACGCCCAGGTGGGACAACGCATCGACGATCGCGTTCTGGACCGCCGGCGTCGAGCCGATCGTGGCCGACTCACCGATCCCTTTCGCGCCAAGCGGATTGAGGTCCGTGGGCGTCTCCGTATTCGACGTCTCGAAGGATGGAAGATCCGCCGCGCTTGGCATCTGATAGGTCGCGAGCGTCGACGTCACCGGGTTCCCGCTCTCGTCGTACAGGACCTCTTCGAACAGCGCCTGCGCGATCCCCTGTCCGAGACCGCCGTGCTGCTGTCCCTGGACCAGTGCCGGGTTCAAGATCCGGCCGCAGTCGTCCACGGCGACGTGACGGAGCAACCGCACCTGGCCCGTGGCGGTGTCGACCTCGACCACCGCGACGTGGGCGCCGAACGGGAACGTCGACCCACGTTGGCGGAATCGACCTTCCGCGCGGACCGAGCCGCCCTCGCTCCCGGCGGCGATCTCGCCCCACCCGATGCTGCGATCGGGCGCGCCGAGGACCGCGAACCCGCCCTCGACGCGTTCGATATCCGCCTGATCCACCTCCAGCAGCGCCGCGGCGACCTCACGGCCCTTCTCCACGACCGCTTCGGCCTGCTCGAAGACCGACGAGCCGCCGATCTGCAGCGAGCGCGAGCCCCATGTCCCCTCCCCGCGCGCCACCAGTCCCGTGTCCGAATGGACGACGGTCACGTCCTCGAACGGGATCCCGAGCGAGACGGAAGCGAGCTGTGCGAACGCCGTCTCGTGGCCGTGCCCGGCGGGCGTCGTGCCGACCGACACCGTCGCACGTCCGTCGGCACCCATGTCGACGGCCGCGTACTCGCGGCCCCCGAACGCGGTGATCTCGACGTAGGTCGCCACGCCGACGCCGAGACACACCTCGTCGCCTCGTGCCCGGCGCGCCGCCTGCTCGGCCCGGAGCGCGTCGTACCCGACCAGGCGGAGCGCCTCGTCGAGTGACTTCGCGTAGTCCCCGGAGTCGTACGTGACGCCCGTGGCGGTCGTGTGAGGGAACTCGTCGGGGCGGATGAAGTTCTTCCGTCGGAGCTCCACGGGATCCATCTCCAGCTTCGAGGCGAGCATGTCCATCGCGCGTTCGATGAGCGCGGTCGCCTCGGGGCGCCCCGCGCCCCGGTAGGGGGCCACCGGGGTCGTGTTCGTGACCACGCTCCGCCCGCTGCTCGCGGCGCGTGGGATCCGATACACGCCGCACAGCATCTCCTGGGTCGTCCCGGGCATGAATGCGCCGATCGGGTACGCGCCCATGTCGGCCAGGATCTCGGCCCGGATCCCCAGGAGCGTGCCGTCGCGGCGAGCGCCGAGCTCCACCGTCTGGACCTGCGCCCTACCGTGCGTGAGCGAGACCATCGATTCCGAACGCGTCTCCTGCCATCGCACCGGCCGGCCGAGCCGGCCCGCGATGGCGGCAACGGCGTGGTACTCGGCGTAGATCTGCAGCTTGGCCCCGAACGCCCCACCGACGTCGGGCGCGATCGCGCGAACGCGATCGCGCCCCACCCCCAGCGTCTCGGCGAGGTCGTCGCGGACGTCGAACGGGATCTGCGTGGATGCCCACACGGTGTAGGTGCCGTCGTCGGCGGGCACCACGGCGATCCCGTTCGTCTCCATCGGTGCCGGCGCGACCCGCTGATTGACGAACCGCCCTCGCACCACGACGTCGGCACCCTCGAGCGGATCCTCGTCGGACGTCGAGCCGAACGCGTGGGCCACGTTGGTCCCGAAGGCCGGCCACAACAGCGGCGCACCGTCCGCCACCGCCTCCTCGACGTCCACCACGACCGGCAGCTCGTCGTACTCCACGGCCACCATCTCGGCGGCATCCGCTGCTTGACCGGCGGTCTCGGCCACCACGACGGCGACGATCTCGCCCACGAACCGGACGACGTCTCGCGCGAGGGGCTCGCGGCTGAACAACCCTTCGAGCTCCGCTTGGGTGTCGCCCTCCACCGTCCCGGACGGTGGAAGTGGGGCGAGGGCCAGATCGGTTGCGACGTACGCACCCGCGACCCCCGGGAGGGCGAGCGCGGCCGTCGCGTCGACCCCAACGACCGTCGCGTGCGGCATGATGGAGCGAACGAAGGCGGCGTGCAGCGCACCCGGGATCTCGATGTTCTCGAGGTAGCGGCCTCGGCCCCGGAGGAACCGTGGGTCTTCGGAGCGGAGAGCCGGCACGCCGAACATGGAGGGAGGCGCCGTCGCCACGGCGCCGATACTCGCAGCGGAAGGAGCGGACGACATGCGAAGGGTCGGATCTCTCGCACTGATGGTTCTGCTGCTCTCAATCTCAGCGCTTTCCTCGTCCCCATCGCCGGTGATCGGCGCGCCAGGGGGCCGGGCGGTCGCTGTTGCGACCGGCCTGAACGCGCCCGTCGGATTCACGTTCCTCCCGAACGGGGTGCTCGTCTACGCCGAACGTCTGACCGGCCAGATCCGGTTCAGGAACCTAACGACCGACAGTGACCGCCGCGTCTTCAGGATCACCAATGTCAGCGGGACCGCGAACGGCGGGGCCTTGGGCGTGGCGATCCACCCGAACTGGCCGAACAAGCGTGACCTGTACGTCTACGCAACGCGGAACACATCGTCGGGGCTTAGGAACCAGATCCTCCGGGTCGATCTGGATCGTCTGCGCGCCAGGATCATCCTGTCCTCGATCGCCAGCCCCTCCTCCGACCACCATGGCGGCCGTATCGTCTTCGGCCCGGATCGCAAGCTCTACGTCGTGATCGGAGACGATCGCCGCGCCGCGAACGCCCAGGACCTTTCGGCCAACTTCCGCGGAAAGGTTCTCCGTATCAACCCCGACGGATCGATCCCGGCGGACAATCCGTTCGGTACGAGAGTGTGGGCGTTCGGGATCCGCAACTCGATCGGGTTGGCGTTCGATCCGCTCACAAGGAGGCTCTGGCAGACCGACAACGGCCCCGAGTGCAACGACGAGGTGAACCGGATCCGTGAAGGAGGCAACCATGGCTGGGGCCCGAACGCAGCCTGCCCGCGCACCAACAACAGCGGGCCCACTCCACGGTTCCTTCCCAACCACTTCTTTGTCGAGCCGATCGGGATCACGGGTCTCGTGTTCTGCGACGAGTGCGGCCTTGGCCCAGGCGTCCAGGGAGACCTCTTCGTTGCGGACTTCGTGGGCGGGCGGATCCGGCGGTTCGATCTGAACGTAACGCGGAACGGATTCGACGCGGGGCCGCTGCCGGTGATCGATTATCCAGCCCCGATCTCGGTGCTCTCACTGGAGGCCGCACCCGACGGGCGGATCTATTTCAGCTCGGGTGGGAGGATACTCCGTCTCGTGAGTGTCTCCTGAGCGTCGAACGGAGGGACAACGACATGAGAAGACTCAAGATCGTGACGGCGATGGTGTCGCTGCTGGTCGCGGGCCTGGTGGGAACGACGGCCGGACCCGCGATCGCGGGCACGGGTGTCCGAGTGGTGCGCGTCGCAGGGAACCTGGCGAGCCCGGTCGGCTTCACGTTCCTGCCGAACGGGCGGCTCGTGTACCTCGAACGGAACACCGGGTGGCTGCGCTTCCGCAATCTGGAGACGGGCGTCGACACGCGTGTCCACCGCATCCCGAACGTGAACTTCGACGGAGAACGGGGCGCGCTCGGCGTCGCGGTGCATCCCAACTGGCCGACGCGGCGGTACGTCTACGCCTTCGTGACGAGGAACACGTCATCGGGTCTGCGGAACCAGGTGCAGCGGATCAAGGTGCGGAGCGGCGAGGGCGTGGGGGTTCGGACGATCATCTCGTCCCCCGCCGGCCCTGCGAGCAACCACAACGGAGGTCGGATCCTGTTCGGACCCGACAGGAAGCTCTACATCGTGATCGGCGACAACGCCCAGCCCGCGAACGCTCAGGATCGGTCGAGCAACCTGCGCGGCAAGATCCTCCGCGTGAACGCGGACGGCTCGATCCCGTCGACCAACCCATTCGGCAGCCGGATCTGGGCCTACGGGATCCGGAACTCGATCGGCCTCGCGTTCGATCCGCAGAACGACCGGCTCTGGGAATCGGAGAACGGACCAGGATGCAACGACGAGGTGAACCGCATCGTGAAGGGCGGCAACCACGGCTGGGGGCCGAACGAGGATTGCCCGAACACGAACAACAGCGGACCGACCCCGCGGATCCTGCCGAAGCACACGTTCCCGACCCCGTTCGGCTTGACCGGTCTCGTGTTCTGTGACAACTGCGGCCTGGGGGCGGGCTTCAACGGGGATCTCCTGGTCGGAGCCGTGAACGACGGCAGGATCCGCCGCTTCGACCTCAACCCGACGAGAAGCGGCTTCGACGCCGGACCGTTGCTGGTCTCTGATCGGCCCGGACCCGTGCTCTCGCTCGAGGTCGGACCCAACGGACGGATCTTCTTCAGCGATTTCGGGGCGATCTACCGGTTGGCACCGGCGTAGGGGTGTAGTCGAAAAGGCCCCTCGCGCGGAACGGGCTCGACGGGGTACGCTCACGGGCGAGTTGGGTGGCGGGACGGCGGGGAGCCGATCCCTCCGCCGGAGGACCGCCGTGGACATCGGCCTTCCCAAGCGGGTGATCGAGATCGAGCCGGCATCGCTGCCGGTGCCCGAGCCCGCGCCGATCCTGGAGCCCTCGATCGACCCTCTGCCCGAAGGGGTTCCCGAGTCGGAGCCCGAGCCCGTACGTATCCCCGAGCCGACACATGAGCCGGCGCCCCGATGAAGGCCGCCGTCTCCGTCGTACGAAGTCTCCCCGTCGAGGTAGAGGTCGAGCCGATCCTCGCCTGGCGCTCGTGGACGCTGACGGGCCGTCGAGACGGAGAGGGACTCCTGCTGCGGCCGGTCACGGCCGGATCGAGGGCATGGCGCCCCCGTGAGATCGCGCAGGCGACGTGCCGATTGGCCTGGTCGCACGAGGCCCCGAATGCCGATTGCAGTTGCGGACTCCATGCGACCCGAGAGGTCGACCTGCTGCGCCGGACACGGTGCCCCGCGGTCCTCGGACGGGTCGCGCTCTGGGGCCGCGTCATTGAACACGAGCACGGCTATCGGGCCCGGTTCGCCTATCCGCAGCGGCTCCGCCTGATCTGTCAGTTCTGCTTCTGGCAGGGCAGCGCGGCGGCGTCCACGCCCGACGTGGTCTCCTGGTACGCGCGGGACCTGCTCGTGCCGATGTGCGTGCACCATCTCGGCGTGGCCGAAGCGAACGGCATGCGACCGCGCCGCATCTTGCCGGCCCGCCTGGTGGATCTCCGGCTCCGAGAGACGTACGCGGTGGACGCGCTCGTCATCTGATCCAGATCTGGATCTCCCTACCGTTCGTCCTTCGGGAAGACGACCTGGGAGGACGAGCCATCGACCGTCACCTCGGTCCCGTGGAGCTCGGCCAAACGGACGGCGAGGCTCATCTCGGGTCCGATCGAAGCGGGGATGCGATTGTCGTCCTCGACGGACACGCGCGCGCCCACATCCGTGTCACGGACCCGCACGACGATCGCCGCGCCGGCTCGGGTCCGCTCCCGCGCGGCATCCAGCATGCCCTCGACGATCTGCCTGGCGCGTGCCGGATCCACATAGGCGTGGACCGTATCGGCGTCGAGGCGGATGAGCCGTTCCTCCCCCGTCACCGCATCTTCGAGCATCGTCGCCATGAGCGCGGAGAGCTCGGTGCGTTTCCGGTTGAGGGGCAGGCTCCCGTCGATGATCCGCTGCACGTCGTGGAGGTCGGCGGTGAGCTGGTCCAGGCGACGAAGCGACGACGAGAGCTGCCGCACGGCGGCCTTCCCCTCGCTCGACTCGATCGATCCCTGGAGCGAGAGCGTCAGCCCCGATGCCCTGGTGAGCGGTCCGCGGAGTCCTCGCGCGATCGCCGTGCGTAGGTCCATGTCGGGCTGAGATTCCCGCTCGACGGGTGCGGGCGCCGCAAGCTTGCGGCCGGCTGCGGTGAGCCCGAGCCGCTGCCGGAAGACGCTCCCGCCTTCGGCCGTCTCCTCCTCGAAGGCACGCACGCGAGCCTCCGCTTCCGCCGCCCGCCCCTCAGCGGCCAGCACGCGCTCCTCGAGCGCCTGGAGGAGCTCCTCCGCCGGGCCTTCGAGCGATCCCGCGACCGAGAGCCGGCCCTCTGCCTCGAGGGCTCGCTCCACCATCTCGTCGGCCCGCTGACGGGCCTCGGCGAGGTCGCGCTGGAGCTCGGCGAGCTCGGGCGATTGCGACGATCCGACGCCTGCGGCCGCGATCTCTTGGAGCTTCGTCTCGAGCAGGTCGATCCGCTGCTCGGCGGCGGTCGCCAGGTCACCGGTCGCCCGAGCCCGGTCCTCGGCGGCGTCGGCTCGACCCTCTGCGATCTTCGCGCGTTCGACCGCTTCATCCACGTGCCGAGCGGCGGTGGACAGCTGCTCCTGAACGACGGTGAGGTCCCCTCCCCCCGCGACCAAGGCTTCCGACGCCTTGGCGAGCGCCTGCGCGTCACGCAGGCTGGCGCGGAGCTCCCGGACCTCCGCCTCCACGAGGGTCTCCGGGCGTCCGGAGCGCAGCATCGCGCGCTCTGCCTCCGAGCGACGAAGCGCTTCCCTGAGCTCCTCGACCCGCTCGTCCGCCGGTTGGCGCTCGACGGCCTCCAGGCGGTTCGAGACCTGCTGGAGGCTCGACGCGAACGACTGTGCGGCCTCCTCGGCCTCCTTCGCCCTCGCCGTCGCCCGCTCCAGCCGCTCCCTCAGCTCGGCGGTATCCGCGTCGCCGCGCTCCGCGCCGCGGCGCGCCCGCCGGGCCGGCCGGTCCTCCTTCGCGCGGCTGCGATCCGGGGATGCGGGCCGCCGCAACCCCCAGGCAACCGAGATCAACGCCACCAACGCGAGCAACACCGTTGCGCCCGAAGCCCCGGCCTGCACGATCCACCACGGTTCGTCCGCTCGCTCCTCGAGCGCCGCCGCGAACTGCTCGACCTCGACCGCCCCCACCACGTCGGCCGAGCCGCGGATCCGAAGCGGCGCGAAGGTCTGGAAGAGCGGCGTGGGCCGAGGGGCCGCATCTTCCGCGGGCGGAGGGGAGAGCTGCTCCAGCGCCAGCCGACTCACTACCGAGCCGTCGGACGCGGTTCGGATCGCGAGGTCCTCGCTCGTGTCGCCCGGGCTCTCGGCGGGATCGGTCGAGAAGAGCAACGTGCCCTCGGGATCCCACAGACGGACTCGAGCGACCGTCGGGTCCGTGAGCACGAACGCCTGCACCTCGGCGAACAACGAATCCCGACGATCGTCCTCGAGTGGCGTCGCGACGTCTCCCGGATCGAGCGCGGTACGGAAGACCGTGGCCGCGTAGAGCTCCGCGCGCTCCTGGCCGTCCTCATACTGCTGCTCGAGAGCCCTATCCCGCTGCACGATGGACATCGCGAGCAGCGCTCCGGCAAGCGCCACCAGCAAGATGAGCACGCGTCGGGCGTTCGAAGGACTGCTCGCAGATCCCATGAACCCGCAATACTGCGCCATCCGTTGAGGCGTGGGCAAGCCTCCACTCCGATCCGTGCGCCTCAAGCGAGGAAGCAGCAGGGTCGATAGGGGAACCCTGGCGGAAAACACACCGGGGGTGGATCATTGAAGGGGTTCCGAGGTCTCTGCACGGTTGCGATCGCACTCACCGTGCTCGTCGGCGTGGCGGGGCCGGCCTCTGCCTCGGAGGTCGGTGACAAGATCCGTGTCCAGAAGCGCGTCGAGCGTCAGATGACACAGCTCTCCAAGCATGCTCACCAACGATCCCGCGACCTGCGCCGGGCGGTCGTCATCGCGGAATACGACACCGATACCCGTCCCGGGCTCTCGACCCTCTCCGTCCTCCGGCAGCTCCGGCGCACGGAGCGACGGTTCGCCTCGTGGGCGACCAAGCGCCGCCGGGTGCTCCAAGCACAAGGGCAGGAGGTCGAAGCCTGGCTGTACACGTGGGGGATGTTCCGCGTCTGCCCGGTGGACCCACCGCACTTCATCCACAACGACTTCGGCGAAGTCGTGACCGTCGAGAACGTCGAGCCGCACGTGCACATGGGCAGCGACATCGAGGCGCCGACCTGGACACCGATCCGCGCGCCCTTCGACGGGTACGCGTGGGGGTCCTACTCGCCGCTCGGCGGCTACCAGGTCCGGGTGCGCAACGATCGCGGATACGTCTTCATCGCGCACCTCATCGGCTACGGGGATCTCGGATCGGTCGAAGCGGGTGCGATCATCGGGTACGTCGGCGACACGGGCCTCTCGACCGCGCCGCACGCCCACTTCGAGTGGCATCCGGGGTACGGCGGCGCGGTCGACCCGTACTACCTGCTCTCCCTCGCCTGCGACTGATCAGCGTTCGACCCGCCGCTCTCCCCGCTCAGTGAACGCCCGCTGGCGTCTTCCTTCTTACCGACCGTTGCGAGAGAAGTGCTGGTAGTCCCTGACGTCGGTCCAATCCCCGCCCCACTCCCAACCGCGGTAGCGGAACGCCCACCACACGTCGTCGCCGTGGAAGATCATGCCGCGCCGGCGGTTTGAGCGATCCACGTACGGCGCGCCGTTCGACGGGGAGACGCCGCCGCTCCACACGTACGGATTCTCCACGGGGTTCACGTCGACCGCTCGACCGAAGGCGTGTTGGGACCACACCCCCGGCTGCCCGGCGCGCCAGCGGCAATTGAAAGCAGACGTGTTGTCATGTTCCATCGAGGTCCGGTCGTCGGCTCCGTAGGCGTCGACCAGCCGCATCTGTCGGATGGGGAACGCCACCCGGTAGAGACGACCGAAGATGCGGACGACCTTCTGCGCGACGTCCTTGTGGACGACCAGCCTCCCCGTGTGTGCCGTGCGATCGAATCCCCAGTAGCGGAGCCTCAACAGTCGCAGATCCCACAGCGGCACAGGGCATCCCGGGCGCCAGGACACACCGTTCATCCAGCGCTTGATGCCGCGGGGCAACGGCTCGATCGTCGCGGTGTACTCGGGACGCTCGACAGCACGGACCGGTGCCGCGGGAGTGCCGGCCCACAGGAGCGCGACCCCGAGAGCGATCAGGACGACTCGGCGCATGGGGCCAAGGGTACCGTCAGAAGGCTCAGCGCCACTGATGGGTGTCGTCATCCCCGGTAGACCGCTTGCTGTCCACCGCGCGGGTCAGTCGTGTGCGGAGGCTGACCCCGTCTTCCTCGGGATCGACGAAGTTGTTCTCCGCCTCGAGGCCGTCTTCGGCCTCGAGCGAGGTATCCACACCGCTCTTCGCGAGGATGAGCTCGGCGCGGAGCGCCGCCGTCTTCTCCTCCGCGGCCTGGGCCCGTTCCAGGGCCGTGGCAAGCTCGTTGCGGAGACGTCCGTTGTCGACCGAGGTCTGCGGAGCATCGCCGCGCTCTCTCGCGAACCGCAGCTCCGCCTGCGCGTTCTCCGCCTCGGCGTACGCCCGGCGGGCACGCAGCTCCGTCTGCTCCAGGCGAGTCTCGAGCTGGAGGATCTCCGCCTGCAACTCACCCACGCCAGCATCGCCGTTCCCCACCGCGACGGGAGCATCCGTCGGTTGCGTGGCCGACTGCTCGGCTCGCTGCATCGCGTCACGCGCAGCCGCTTCGGCTCGCTCCGTCGCCTGACGGGCCGCTTCCTCGGCTTGCGCGGTCGCCTGGCGTGCTTCGGCCAGGCCGGACTCGAGCTCCGTGGCTCGTCTGGTCGCGGCGGCCAGCTCGCTCTCGAGCGTGGCGATCTTCTCGGTCACGTCACCCGATGCGGCCTCGCGGCGCGCAGACTCGAGCTCCTCTCGGGTCGCGCTGAGCTCTCGGTCCTTCGCATCGACCTCCTGCACCTTCACGGCAAGCTCCTGCTCTTTGGCGAGGAGCTGCTGTTCGGTCGTCTGGAGCGCCTCACCCCGGCTCGAGGAGGCCGCTTCCAGACGCGATTCGAGATCCGATACCCGGGACTCCGCGACCGCCAGTCGGTCACGCGCTTCCTGCAACACGCTCTTGTGTTCGGCCAGTTCGGCCTCCAAGGCCGTGGCCCGCGAGGTCTCGTCCGTCTCCCGGGCGTCGCGTTCGGCCTCCAGACGGGAGAGCTGCTCCCGCAGCGAGCCCATCTCCTCTTGGGTCGAGGCATAGCCTGTCTCTCGTCGTGCGAGCTCCTGGTTGAGCTCGGACAGCTCCTGCTGCAGGTGCGCGGCGGTTGCCTCGCGCTCGGCGAGGTGCTGCTCGGCGTCCGCGATCCGCGCCTGCGCCTCCCCAGCCTTCGCTTGGGCTTCGGCGACGCGAGTCTCGGCGTCTTGGAAACGGGTGTTCGCGTTCTGGCTGCGTGACTCGAGCTCGTTCCTGGCGGCGTCCAAGAGTTCGACGACGCTCCGGAGCTCCTCTTCCTTCCGCTCGAGGACCTGCGCGCTCTGCGCTTCCGCGACCCGGAGCCTCTCCAGTTCCTCCGAGCTCGCGGAGACCATCTGCTCGCGCTGGGAGATCTCCTCCCGGACCGAGCCGAGCTCGCGCTGGGTCGTTTCGAGCTCCTGACGTACACCGTGCAATTCCTCTTCCTTGCGCCGGGTCTCGGACTCGTGGCCCTCGACCGCGGTCTTCAACGCCTCGAGCTCCTCGACAGCGGCGACCGACGCGTGCTCCTTCTGCTGCATCTGATCGCGCACGGCCGAGAGCTCCTCCTGAGCCCGTGCGAGGGCCTCGTCACGTTCCGCGGCGCGCGATTCGGCGCTCGCGACCTTCTCGGTCGCCTCCGCGAGATCGGACCGAAGCTCGGTGACCTCACTCGACCCCTGCGAAAGCCGGAGCTCGAGGTCGGCCGTCCGCTCCTCCGCTGCGGCCAGCCGCGAGCGTGCCTCCTCCAGCACCCCGCGGTGTTCGCCCAACCTCGACTCCAGCGTCTCGATCGTCTGCTCGCGCTCAGCCTTCTCGCCCTCGAGGGCCTTGTTCGCTTCCTCGAGCACCGACAGTCCCGACTTGGCCTCCTCGAGCGCCGCGTGAGCCGCCGTCGCTTGCGCTTCGAGGTCCGCGCGGGCCGCGGTGGCTCGCGCTTCGAGCTCTGCTCTCGCGGCGGCCGCGCCGGCCTCCAGTTCCGCTCGTACTGCGCCCACACGAGCCTCGAGCTCGACACGTGCGACCGCCTCGCGGGTCTCCGCATCGGCGATCGCCGCGGCCACGCGCTTCTCTGCCTCGGCGAGTCCTGCCGCAAGGCGCTCATCCGCCTCAGCCCGAGCAACGACGGCGCGCTCCTCGGCGCGTGCTTCGGCGCGTGCATCCGCGTCTGCACGGATCGCGGCGTCATGAACCTCGACTTCCGTTACTGCCTCGGCCGCCTCGCGCCTGGCGGTCTCGAGATGATCTCGAGTCTCCTCGAGCTCGCGACGTGCGTCATCGAGGCTCGCGTTCGTTCGGGCCTTCTCGCCGTCCGCGAGATCCAAGCGCTCCATCAGCTCGGTCTCGCGAGCCTTCGCGGCAGAAACGAGCACCGTCAGCTCCTTGGCCGCTGCCTCGGCCTCCGCCGTGCGCGCCAGCAGATCCTTCTGCTGGCTCTCCGCGTCGGATGCCCTTGCTTCCAGCTCGCCCAAACGGAGCTTCAGCCCCTCGGTCGCGCTGCCGGCATTCTTCGCCATGTCTTGGATCCGGCCTTCGAGTGACTGTGATCGCGCATCGGCTTCCTCGGCCTTGCTCGAGGCCTCCTCGAACCGAACCTCCAGGCCCGCCGATCGAGCCACGGCCTCATCCCGCTCACGTCCGATCTCGGCGGTCCGATCGCGCGCTTCCACGAGCGACCGTTCCAGCTCGGTGACACGAGCTTCTGCCTGGACGAGGCGTACCGCGGTCTCGCCCTTGTCGCTCTCGACGTCGCCTCGGAGGAGCTCGCGCTCTTCCTGCAACGCCGCGATGGTGGCATCGGCCGACGCGAGGGCGGTCGATGCCTCCGTCGCGACGGACTCTGCCTCGTGACGTGCGCGCTCGGAATCGGCTAGCGAGATCTTCATCTCTTCGACCGTCCGTCGAAGCTCTTCCGATGCCTCATCGTCCCCTTGGCCCTTCGTGGCCATGGTTGTCTTCAGATCTTCCGCCCGCTGCGCGAGCTCCTCGAATCGAGCCTCCGTGTCGCGAGCCGTGGCTTCGAGCGTGCGGAGGTCGGTGGCAGCCCGGTCACGCTCCTCGCCGACCGTTCGCAGCTGCTCCTCGAGCACCTGGATCCGATGCTCCGCTTCCTTCGAGTCACCGACGGGCGCATCCTTCAGCTGTTCCCGGAGAGCGGACACTTCGCCCTCGGCGCGCACCGCTCGGTCCAGCAGCTCCTGGGCGCGGCGGTTCGCTTCCTGGGCGGCTTCCGACAGGCCGGCCGTGTCGCCCGACCGCGATTCGGCTTCGATCGCTTTGGCGGCGGTGTCCCGCAACTGGATCTCGAGCTCGCGGATGCGCTCGACGGTTTCGGTTTCCTGTTCGCGAAGCTGCGTGCGGAGCTGTGTCAGCTGTTCGTCGCGTGCTCCGATCGTCCGACGGAGCTTCTCCTCGTCCGCAGAGTTGTCGGGGCGCGTGAAGCCTCCGTCGCGCGTGCCGACCCTTCCGACCCGAAGGAGGGCGAACGAGATGCCCGCGAGCAAGAGCGCGATGGCGGCGAGGCCACCGGCGATCGACTGGACGAGGTTCCAGGGCTGTCCGGCCGCCGCGAAGATGGGTGCGAACTCATCGATGACCTCGACGGCTGCTTCCGACCGACGACCGGCGCCGACACGAAGAGGGGTGTAGACGTCAAGGACGCCGAGTTGGCTGGCGGGCACGATGGAGGTGGTCTTGCCCTCGCCCGATGTCGCGAGACGGATCCCACGCTCGTCGCCTCCTCGTGTACCGGTCTCTTCTCCGGTCGAGGAATAGACGAGGGTGCCGCTCGCCGTCCAGATCCGGACGGTCGTGGTGTCTTCGTCGAGGATGCGATCCTCCACGATCTCCTGGAGGTCTGCCGACGCCTCCTCCGACATGGGTTCCCGAACATCGGATGCATCCAGCGAAGGGACGAGATGCTTCTTGACGGAGGCGGCGGCGGCCTTGTTCGCGCTCTTCACTCCGGTCTCGACGCCCGAGGACTTCAAGAACCAAGCGCCCACGGCGAGGCCCGCGGACAGCACGGCGACACCGACCCACATCATCGGTCGGCCGACGGAGAACTGCTTCTTGGACACCTTTCCTCCTCGGGCACGGCTGGAGGGACCGCCCCTTGCTCAACTCCTCTTCTTTCGGCAGGGCCGAACGCCGACCTGAGCGCGATACCGGGGGATGCTTCCCGGCCCCATCAGGGGGACGCCCCGTGCTTGCGGGACAACGCTTTCCGGGGGCACCGCGATGCCGGCCTCGTGGTCGCTGAACCAGGATGGGTGGGCCCTGGCGCAAGGGAGGGGCCGCGATCGGGTCGTTCGTCGGCGCGCCTACCGGGAGCCGACGAGTGAGGCGAACACGACCACGTTGTCCACGTGACGACCCTCGTGGAGTCGAAGAAGCCCCGCACGTGATCGGTCGAAGCGCCGTATCACCGGGAATCGGTAGTTGTCCCGCAGAGAAACCCCCTCAGATTCACGCTAGAATCGTGACCCTCGATCAGCGCGCCGCCCAGACCCCCGCGGCCACGCAGACACGCAGGTGGACGGAGGTCATGCCGAACGAGCAGCAGTTGTCGAGCGTGCTGAGTGAGTTCGCCCGCACGCTGGTCACGGACTTCCCTATCCAGGGCATCCTCGACCACCTCGTGCTTCGTATCGTCGACGTTCTTCCGATCACCGCTGCGGGGGTGACCCTCATCACGCCGGACACGGACCCTCGCTACATCGCGGCATCCGACGGCGCGGCGTTGCGATTCGAGGAGCTGCAGACCGAGCTCGGCGAGGGGCCGTGTCTCGTCGCCTACGAGACGGGCGAGTCCGTCTCGGTCGCGGACCTCAACAGTGACCCCCGATTCCCCAACTTCACCCAACGCGCGCTCGAGGAAGGGCTGGTCGCGGTGTTCACCTTCCCGCTGCGCCATGGAGACATGCAATTGGGAGCGCTCGACCTCTACCGTGACTCCCCCGGCGCGTTGGACACCGCCACGATGGTCGCGGCCCAGACGTTGGCCGATGTCGCGGCCGCCTACCTCCTCAACGCGCAGGCGCGGGCCGACCTTCGAGAGTCCTCCGACCGATCGCTCGAGATGGCGCTCCATGACCCGTTGACCGGTCTGCCCAACAGGACCCTTCTGATCGAGCGACTGGACCATGCGGTTCGTCGCGGACGCCGGTCGGGGAAGCGAGCCTCGGTCCTCTTCGCCGATCTGGACAGGTTCAAATCCGTGAACGACCTCTACGGCCACGCCGTCGGCGATGAGCTGCTGATCGCCGTCGCCGACCGCCTGATGGTCGCGCTACGGCCGGGCGATACGCTCGCTCGCCTGTCCGGCGACGAGTTCGTCATCCTCTGCGAGGACCTGAACAAGGCGGCTGAGGTCGACGTGATCGCCGCCCGAGTCGTCGATGCGGTCGCGGCGCCTTTCGAACTCTCGTGCGGCTCCGTGACCGTGACGGCGAGCGTCGGTATCGCCTTCTCGGGTCGAGGCGATCAGCTTTCGGAGCAGCTACTCCAGGACGCGGACACGGCCATGTACCAGGCCAAGCGCCAAGGGGGTGCCCGGCATCAGATCGTGGACCTGCGCGAGCTGGATCGGGCCGCCGAGCGGACGACCCTGGAGCACGACCTGGGCGGTGCGTCCCAGCGTGGGGAGCTACGAACGGAGTATCAGCCGATCGTCGACACGAGCGACGGGCGGGTCGTCTCCGCGGAGGCCTTGCTGCGCTGGGATCACCCGTCCCACGGGCCGGTGATCCCGACGACGTTCATCCCATTGGCCGAGCAAACGGGCCTCATCACCGAGATGGGGCGATGGGTCCTCGAGGAAGCGTGCAAAGACCGCCTTCGCTGGCGACGGTCCGGGCAGCGCGACGACCTGATGATGTCGGTCAACGTGTCCGCCCACCAGCTCATGGCGCCCGATTTCACCGCCACGGTCGGATCGGTGCTCTCGGAGACCGGCACCGATCCTGCGCTGGTGACCCTCGAGATGACCGAGAGCGTCTTCGTGCAGGACACCGAGCGCGCGCTGCTCGTGCTGAGCGATCTGAAGGACCTCGGCGTGAAGCTGGCACTCGACGACTTCGGGACCGGGTACTCCTCGCTCACATATCTCAAGCAGTTCCCGATCGACGCCGTCAAGATCGACCAGGGCTTCATCGCCGACCTGGAGTTGGACCGTGCCAGTTATTTCATCGTCTTCGCGATCATCGAGCTGGCTCACCTCCTCGGCATGACCGTCGTCGCCGAAGGCGTCGAGACCATCCAACAGCACCAGCGCCTCGCAACCCTGGGATGCGACTATTGCCAGGGCCACTACTTCGCTCGCGCCATGCCCGCCGATGATCTCGAGGTCCTCTTGCACGAGCCCATCGACGGCGAAGCCACGCGTCTCCCTCTCCAGGTCCCCGTCGCGCGCTCCTTGCGCGCGTTGCCCTGACGTGCTGCACGAGGGACGGATCCACCTCGCGGGGCCACGCCTTCGTGGAACGTGTCGACCCCGTCGTGCGACAGTTCATCGATGGAAGGTTTGATGGGCCGCTGCCGGTCTGGTGACGCCGAGTCTCGGAGGACGCGATGAAGATGAAGGGACAGCTGAACGTGAAGACCCCGGCCGAGTACATCGCCGCAGTGGACGACGAGCGCCGGTCCGACATCGCGGCACTCGATGCGCTGATCCGCAAGCACGCGCCGAAGCTCGAGCCGGTCATCATGGGCGGCATGCTCGGGTACGGGCCGTTCCACTACCGCTATGCGAGCGGCCGCGAGGGCGACGCCTGCAAGCTCTCGATCGCGAGCAACGCCTCGTACATCTCGCTGTACTGCTTCGCCTCCGACACGAAGGGCTACGTCGCCGAGCGGTACGTCGACCGGCTCCCGAAGGCCAACATCGGCAAGACATGCGTGATGATCAAGAAGCTCGCGGACCTCGACGAGAAGGCGCTCGTGGCGCTCATCAAGGACACCGCGAAGATGGGCCTCGCCTGAGCCCGCGCGACGTCGAGGCGGCGGTCGGCCTCGGGCGGAATGCTCAGGTCGGGTCGCGGCGACGCGCGTGCGCGTTCGAGCTCAGGTCGGGATGCGGTAGCGGAGGTACACGACGTTGCCGAGTCGGCGATCGTCCAGCAGTTCGAGCTCGACGCGAACGTCGCTGGGCAGCGCGGGCTTCCCTCCGCCGAGGAGGACGGGATGGATGAACAGGTGGCACTCATCGACCAGCCCGGCCTTGGAAGCCTGCGCCGCGAGGTGCGCGCCTCCCACGGTGAGATCGCTGGTGGCCGAGGCCTTCATCTCGCGTACCGAGACGGGGTCGAAGTCGTGCTCGAGCCGGGTCCTGGCGGTCGACACGGCGTCCAAGGTCGTGGAGTAGACGACCTTGTCCGCTGCCTGCCAGACGTTGGCGAAGTCGGCCCTGAGTTCCGACTGGGCAGCCAGGGCGGGGTCGGTCTCCCATACGGCCATCAGGTCGTACAGGCGCCGGCCGTACAGGTACGTGCCGACGGGCCGCACGAGGTCGGTGATGAACGCGAAGAAGTCGTCCTGGGGCACGGTCCAGTCGAAGCTGCCGTGTTCGTCCTCGATGTAGCCGTCGAGGGACACGTTCGTCACGTAGATCAGCTTGGCCATGCCGCTACCCCTCGACGATCGAAGACGCACCGGATCTGCTCGCTGTTTGGGGTGGCTGGCACGGATTCGATGCTACCGGTGCCTCCTCGGCCGTTCTTCGGCCAGACTCGTCAGCGGATCAGCGTCCATCCTCTTGCTCCTCCGCCTCGCGGCGCTCGCGGGCCTCGCGGCGCATCCCCTCGACGATGTGGTCACCGCTTGCCAGCGTCGCCTCCGCTTCGAGGATCTGAGAGATGTAGAGCCGGATGCCCCGGCGAGCGACCCATGCGAGGGGGCGCTCCATGTCGTCTGCGATCGCCTGGAGCGCGCGTAGATCCCGGGGGCTCAGCTGGACCATCAGCCGCTCCGTAAGCCGTTCCTCCTGGTCTGCCATGAGGATACGTTACTACCGTCGCAGAGCCTTTGCAATGCCTCCACGTGCCTGGTACTCTCTACGTTGTGAAACGTTACAGAGTGCAACGGGGAGCGGATTCCTCAGGCGCCCACCACGGCGCGCGCTCCTCAACATCGAGAGGAGACACGATGACGACAAGAGAGCAGATCGCCGAGCTGCAGGGCATCGCTCGCGCTAGGGCGGAGAAGGCGCTGATCGCCGAGCTGCAGGGCATCGCTCGCGCTAGGGCGGAGAAGGCGCTGATCGCCGAGCTGCAGGGCATCGCTCGCGAGAACGAGCACGCCGAGGTTGCATTGACAGCAGCATGATCCGCGATCCGTTCATGAACCTTTCTCACAAGGACGTCGTGAAGCGCTGCAGAGCGCAACACGAGCAGTACGAGCAGTAGCACCCCGGACCATCACTGGTTCGGGTCGGTACGCAAGTGACAAAGGAGAAGTAGATGAAGCGAGCAATTGTTGGGCTGGCTGCCCTGTTCGTGATGGGCATGCTGGCAATGCCTGCGTCAGCGGACTCGCTGACACAGGGGTTCGAGGACTTCGCGCCCGGTACCCCTCTTGTCGGTAGCGAAGGCTGGACGTATACGGGCGCTGGCCTGTACGACGTCGGTATCGAGGAAAACGGCATCAACGGCACCAAGTCGGTCCGTATCTCGAACGGCCTCATGAGCGGGTCGTTTGGGGACTGGTTGTTCTCGAAGCCGCTCACCACGGCTGCGACGGAGACAGCGGACCAGAAGTTCGTGGCGGAGTTCGACCTCGCGTCGATGTCCGACGAACTGCAGGAAGGTCTGCAGATCTCGGTCGCGCCGCAGACGACCGGTGGGGCTCGCATGAGCTTCCTGAAGTTCGCCGACACGTCGGATGGCATCGTCGTGACGTTCGCGGACGTCATGAACCTGCCAGAAAATCAGGCCGCCGGTTCGGAGTCGTGGCGTGAAGTACAGATCGGTCAGCCCCTCAACCGCACCGAGCCGCACCACGTCAAGCTCGTGATGAACCTGGTCGACGGTCCGCACAACGACGTCGTGCAGGTCTACATCGACGGTAGCGCAGGGCTGGTGCCAGGTCGGGCGGGCGAAGCCACCTTCGACGGGTTCTACGCGCCGGTGGACAACCAGCCGACGATCAACAAGGCGAAGGCGGGGCAGACGATCCCGATGAAGTGGAGGCTGTCCGCTCCTTCGTTCGCCACGAGCTGGGAGGACTACTACCGGTACAACAGCGAGAGCAACGCCGGCGTCCCGGAGAACGAGTGGACGACCCGTAACGTTGACTCACTGATCTTCCAGGCTCGCTGCGTGGGTGCTCCTGGCACGCCGCAGTGTGCGAACGCCAACGATCTCGATGGGTTCCTGATCGACAACGTGTCGTACGCGAGCTCGTCGATCGGTACTCCGTTGCCGGTCGCCACCCAGGGCGTCTCCGACCCGTCTGCGTACGGCAACCCGCCGTTCACGGCTTCGGGAGAGGCCTGCGGTGACCTCGACGGGAATATCGACCCGATCGAGACGGTCGCCGCTCCAGGCTCAAGTGGCCTGTCGTACCACGGCAACGGGGTGTGGCAGTACAACTGGCAGACGCCGAAGTCGTACGCGAAGCACTGCGTGAGGCTGACGCTGAACCTGACAGGTGACTCCACGCTCTTCAAGTTCACCAAGTAGCGGTTCCTCAGGAGGTACGCACACGCCTCCGGAGAGAGTAGGGAGCGGGGCCATAGCCCCGCTCCCTCACTCTTTCCGACGTCAGATCCTCCTCGGTTAGGAAGGACCCGATCACCAGGCACGTCATCTGGTGGAGACGAGCGGACTCGAACCGCCGACCCCCTGCTTGCAAAGCACGGCCGGGACACTGCCGTGACCAGGGCAATCACGGTTCGCGCAGGTCGCCCTCGTGATTCGAGAGTGGTTCAGAGACTCCAGGACAACCTATAAGGGCTGACTCGGTACACATTCGGTACCCGGCTCTGGCCTCGATGGGTCTGCAAGGTTCGGACCCGCCATCCTTAGAATCCTGGCGTCCACCGACGCGGGGGTGCTATTGGCCGGTGATGTCATCGGGCGCGAGTCCGAGCTCGCGATCCTCCATCGCTTCCTGGACTCGATCCCGACTGGGCCAAGCGCCTTGCTCCTGTCGGGTAATCCAGGCATCGGCAAGACCACCGTGTGGAAGGAGGGGCTGGCGGGTGCTCAGCTTCGGCGCTACCGCACGCTCTCAAGCCGCCCGGTCGAGGCGGAGACGCGCCTGTCGTACGCCGCCCTCGGTGACCTCCTCGAGCCCGTCCTGGAAGAGGCACTTCCGAAGCTGCCCGAACCGCAGCGCCGGGCCCTCGAGGTGGCCCTCTTGCGGTCCCCGAGTTCGGGCACCCGGGCTGACCAGCGGGCCGTATCCCTGGCCGTCCTCGGATGCCTACGGTCGGTGGCCTCCACCTCTCCGGTCGCAGTTGCCGTCGATGACATCCAATGGATGGACCTCCCTTCGGTCCGTGTGCTCCAGTTCGTCGTGCGGCGCCTGAAGGACGAGCAGGTTGGTTTGATGACGGCCGCTCGAGGCGCCCGTACCGATGACGACCCCTTGGGCGTCGTCCCGGCCTTCCCTGAGGATCGCGTGCACGCCGTCAACGTCGGACCGCTGTCGCTGGACGCCCTCGAACGGGTGCTCCGGGACAACGTGGGTGAGGGGTTCCCGCGAACCACCGTCCTCGGCATCCACGAGATGTCGGGAGGCAATCCCTTCTTCGCCCAGGAGATAGGACTGGCACTCCTTCGCCGTGGAGGTGAAGTGGCGGCCGGCGAACGGCTTCCGATACCGGACCGCCTCCAGGAACTCATCGAGGACCGCCTCGAGGGGCTTCCCGTAGGACCATCGAAGCCCTCGAGGTCGTCTCGGCCTTGTCGGCACCGACGCGGGACGCCATCGGGGCGGCCATCGCTCCTGCCGCGGTCGACGATCGCCTAGGGCCAGCCATCGAGAACAGCGTTGTCGAGGCCGTCGGCGACGGGCTCCGGTTCACCCACCCGCTCCTCGCTTCCGCCGTCTATCAGAATGTCCCGCTGGCTCGGCGTCGCGAGCTGCACGCGCGGCTCGCGACGATCGTCCGCGATCCGGAGGAACGAGCCCGCCACCTGGCCCTGTCGGTCGAGGGCCCGGACGTCGCCGTCGCCGCCGCCCTCGAGGAAGCCGCGTCGCTCGCCGGTTCCCGGGGAGCACCGCAGTCGGCAGCCGAGCTCTGGGAGATGGCCCGCCGAGCCACCCCGAAGGATCGCGAGGAGGACCTGGTGCGTCGGACCCACCAGGCGGGCGTGGCTCACTTCGAGTGCGGGGACACCTCGCTGGCGCGGAGCGTCCTGGAGCAAGCGGTGGACCTCTCGATGGCCGGGCCGGCTCGGGCCCGCGTGCTGCTGGACCTGGGAATGGGCATCGCCGAGGCCGAAGGGTGGCGGGGAGCCTGGGCCGTGTTCGAGGCCGCTCGGGGCGAGGCGGGGGGCGATCTCGCTCTGCGGGCGCTGATCGAGCAGAACCTGGGGTACGCCTGGCTGTTCAGGGGAGACCTCGCGGCATCGGAACGGCACGCTCGCGCCGCGCTGGAGCTGGCCGAGGAGCTGCAGGACCCACGGGTGATGGCCGAAGCGTTCCAGGCGTATCCGTTCGTCGAGTTCCTCCTCGGACGCGGGGTCGATCAGGAGCTGCTCGATCGCGGGATCGCCCTGGAAGGGCACATGGAGGGCGAGTTCAAGTCCCACGTCCTGCGTGCGAGCTTCGTCGTGGCGCAGCTCCTCAAGTTCACCGATCGCCTGGACGAGGCCCGCCGAACGTTCACCGAGCTTCTTGGTGATGCCGTGGCGCACGGCGTCACGGGCCCGATCCCGCAGATCCTGTACCACCTCGCCGAGCTGGAGAGCCGGGCGGGCAACTGGGATGCAGCCATGGAGCACGCCCAGGAAAGCAGGGCGGCCGCCCAGCGGATCGGCATGGGGGCCTTGTCGTCGGAGGGCTACTTCGCGGTGGGCCTGGTGGAAGCCCACCTGGGGCGGGCCGACCCGGCGAGGCTGGCAGCCCTCGAGGGGCTTCGGGTCGCCGAGGCGGCCGGCGAGATCCTCCTCCAGATCCTGAACCTGGCGGTCCTGGGGTTCCTCGAGCTTTCCCTGGGCCGACCCGCCGAGGCCGATGCGTATCTGTCCAGGGCCGTCGAGCTCGAGCAGGCGATGGGCGTTCGGGAGCCCGCCTACTTCCGTCTCGTCCCCGATGAGGTCGAGGCGCTGGTGGCGCTCGGGCGGGTCGATGAGGCCGAGGCGCTCCTCGCGCCCTTCGAGGACGCCGGCCGGACCCTCGGTCGGGCGTGGGCCATGGCGACGGGAGCCAGATGCCGGGCGCTCGTGCTTGCGGCTCGGGGTGATCTCGTCGGTGCGTCGGCCGCGGCCGATGAGGCGGTGCGGGTTCACGATCAGCTGCCACTTCCTTTCGAGCTGGGGCGGACCCTCCTGGTGCGCGGAGCGGTGGAGCGCCGCGCGAAGAGGAAGCGGGAGGCTCGGGACACGCTGACGAAGGCCTTGGAGGTATTCGAGGGGCTCGGCGCCGCGGCGTGGTCGGAGCGGACGCGTGCTGAGTTGGCGCGGATCGGCGGACGAGCTGCCTCGTCGTTCGACTTGACCCCGACCGAGGCGAGGGTGGCGGAGCTGGTGGCCGCAGGCAGCACCAACCGAGAGGCGGCCGACGCCCTGTTCGTCAGCGTCCATACCGTGGAAGCCAATCTCAAGCGGATCTACCGCAAGCTGGGCATCCGCTCCCGCACGGAGCTGGCCTCGAAGCTCCCATCCGGGCCCCCGGGATCCTGAGCCAAGACGTACCGATCACCGCCTCGATCGGTACGGATTTCGGGGATTCCCCAGGTCGGTGCTCTCTCTAGCCTCGGGATCTGAGATCGGTACCCGAGGGAACGGAGGAATCATGAGCACGAAAGCGGGAACCATCGGGTTCTCCGGCCGACCGGCGCTGTTCACGTTCTGGACCGTAACCGTGTCCGTTCTTGCGGCCGCGGCGCTGATCCTGAGCGCGGTGGCACTCAACGTGGCGGGTCGAAGTGATCGATCCGTGACGAGCGTGGAAGGCAGCGGGTCCCGCGAGGCAGCCGGGGTCGGAGCCACGCTATGGGACGCCAGCAAGCTGCAAGCCATGGAGGGCCGAATGCTCGCAGAGACCATTCGGGTCCAAGGAACCGGAGCCACGCTGTGGGACCCGGGCAAGCTCGAAGCCATGCGGGGCCGCTTGCTCGCCGAGACCGTCCGCGTCGAAGGGTCCGCGACGCTCTGGGACGCGGGCAAGCTCGAAGCCATGCAGGGCCGTATGCTCGCGGGGTAGCTCCATGATCGTGCCGGCTGGTCGCGTTCAGGTGCGACGAAGGAATCTCAGGGCATAGCAAGCTCCGGGCGAACGGTCCGGTGAGCAGCACCTTTGATCGGTGGAGACGAGCGGACTCGAACCGCCGACCCCCTGCTTGCAAAGCAGGTGCTCTACCAGCTGAGCTACGTCCCCTCTGTGACCTGCAGGAACAGCGTAACGGAGGATGCGACGCCCCTGCGCA
>CAVVSH010000011.1:0-162089 GCA_963750945.1 uncultured Actinomycetota bacterium
CAGCTCGGCACCGGCGAGCGCGATCGCGTCGCCGGGTCCGTCGCGGAACCTCCAGAGATGTCGCTTCCGCCCGGTGGGCGACATCACGAGCGCGATGGATCCGAGGTGATCGCCGTTCGTGTCGACCCCGTGCGTGTGGTGGATGTTGAGCTGATGGTCCGCGCGGCGCGTCCCTCCCGTCGACCCGATCGGCTGCATCGCCTCGCGGATCGCCTCCATCGAGACCGCGTGCGGGAAGTTGTACTTGCCGCCGCCGCCCACGGACGAGATCAGGCACATCTTCGGGGCGACCGCCTCCACGAGCTCGAGGTTGACGCCTCGCTTGGAGGCGTGATGGGGGATCTTGAACACGTCGGCCTTCAGCGGATCGGAGCCGAGGGCCTCCCGCAGCAGCTTGGCGACGGGAGAGCTCTCCGGCACGAGTTGCGGGAAGTCCTGGAGCACCTGGCCCCAGGACAGGGTCTGCGCGTCCGCGCCGAGCAGGAGCTTGTTCGTGTCGGGACGCCGCACGTAGCGGCGTTCCTGATCCCGCTCGAGGTACCGCGAGGCGGGGGCCTCGACCATCAGCGAGAGCGAGGCGTTGTTGATCTCGACCCCGTAGGAGTCGAACCGGTTCCGCAGGCCGATCGCCGGCGCGAGCACCGTCACCTTGCCGGTCCCGAGGAACCGGGTCGTGCCGCTCGTGGGCTGCAGCTGTCGGATCCCGCGATCCTCGAGCGCGCGCATCGTCTCGAAGAACGCCCTCGTCGGGTGGTAGTAGCCCGGCTCCCAGTACTCGTCGATCAGATCCCCGAAGCGGTCGATGAACTCCGGCATCCCCCGGATGTGGTCGTCATGGGGGTGGGTCCCCACCACGATCGAGAACCTCGACCCGACCGCGAACAAGGTCGTCGCGGCGAGCTCCTCGATCAGCCCCGGCAGCTTCTCGGTGGTGGCCACGTCCACGACGAGCGCGCGCCGCACCCCTCGGAACTCGGGCAACACGATCAGCTGCGTGTCGCCGTCTCCCACGTTGAGCAGGAAGTAGACGGCGTCCTCGGCGTCGACATCGGCCACGAAGTCGCCGGGGTGGAACGAGGAGGCGGGGACCGGCGCGGGCAGGGTCACCGGCGTTCGAACGCCGATCGGGGCAGCGGCCCGGTCAGGGCGGCGTAGTACGAGAGCTTGGCCGCCTCCTTCGCTTGGGAGGTGATGTCGAAGATCGTGGGCTCCAGCCACTCCCAGGTCTTCGGATCGAGCATCCTCGTGCGTTCGCGCTCCGGCGTCTCGGATGACTCGTGCGCCTTGAGGAACGCGGCCAGCTCCCGTGCCCGGACCGTGATGCCGAAGGTGTCGCCGGCACGGAGGACGCGCCCCACGGCCTTCCTCGGCATCCGATTGCGACGGAGGAACGTCTGCATCCGGCGAGCGTCGACCTCGACGTGGGCCGTGGGCTCGTCGGGGAAGCGGAGCCGTCCCAGCGGATCCACGACCGGCCACGAGGAGATGCTGAGCTCCGCCGTATCGGCGAACAGCTCATCGACCACCACGTATCGGAGCCGAGCCGTCGAGATCGTGCCGATCGCGTCGGGTCTCCAGCGGCGGCCCTTGAGCGGGAGCTCGGGCGGGGGCCCGGGGAGCCAGCTCACGGGCCGGCGTGCTTCGGCCGGTACGACGCTGCAGGGTCGGCGATCGCTTCCGGACCCGCTCCGGGTTGCGGCAGATCGAACTCCTTGGCGATCTCCGCCCACGCATGCTCGCCGATCTCCGGGAACTGGGACCCGACGGTGTTCATCTCCTTCCGGATCTCATCGAGGAACTTCCGCGGATCGGCCCGGCCCTTCCTCGGCGTGTTCGCTTGCTGCTCGATCTTGCGCCTGATGCTGGCGTACCAGTCGGCGGCGACGGCGTGTTGATCGGCGCGCTTCGCGAAGTTCAGGAACGTCTGGATTCCTGCGAGGATCGCCGCGACGACACTGACGCATCCCAGGGTGACCCTGAGCCCCCACGGGATCTCATCCTGACTCAGCGTCGCGAACAGGCTCGTGCCGACGATCGTCGTGAAGATGACCACCGGCAGCCCGAGCATGAGGTTGTACTTCCGCAGCCGTGACGCGACCCGGTAGTGGGCGATCTGGGCCGCCCAGGCTCGCGTCTCCCAATCCTTGAGGAGCGCCTCGAGATGGCTGTCCCATCCGAAGGACGGCTGCGCCGGCTCGGTCTCGGATCTCCGCGGTTCCCTGCTCCCCACTCTGCAGCGGTTCCTTGATCGACATCTCGCGATCCCCCTGCCCGACTCCGCGGGTCTTCTGGGCTCAGGGATAGCGACCGTTTCACGCGCGGGGAATTCGCAGTCTTCTGTAGCTCGGTCGGCTGATGCATCGGACCGGGCGGGGTCGGTACGTTGCCGTGCGCATGATCGGCACAGCGAAGCGTGAAGCCGGGCTTGCGGGGGAGCGGTTCACGTTCGAGGCCATCCCGGCTGCCGGCCCCTCGGAGAAGGTCAGCTGGGCCGGTGGAGGCGACCCGGCGACGGGGACGGGCCGGACGTTCTCGACGGTGTTCCGATCCGGGGGCACGCACACGGTGACGGCGACCAGCGGAGAGGACGAGGTCCGCTTCGAGGTGACCGTCTGTCCGATCGACGAGTGGCTGACCCGCGCGCAGCAGTTCTACGGCCCCTCGGTCGACTTCTCCCGCGTGCGGGTCGGCGCGAGCCGGCTCGTCCTCGGCCCCTCGGGCACCGCGTGGACCTGCAACGACGTGATCCGGTTCAAGCGCGCCAAGGCGGCGAAGGACCTCCCGAGCGAGTCGACGTTGATCCACGAGCTCGGCCACGTGTGGGAGCACCAGACGGGTCAGGCGCAACTCCTGAGGGGGATCATCGAGCAGATCGGCAGGCGCTTCGGGCGTGACCCGTACGACTACGGCGGCCCGGAGGGCCTCCGGCGGGCGACCGCGTTGACCTCCTTCACCAAGGAGGGGCAGGCGCAGATCCTGACCGAGCTGTGGAAGTCGAAGCACGGGCAGCAGAAGTCGGACCGGAAAGGGGTGCCGTTCTCCACGCCCGGATACGTCGAGGATCTCGAACGGCTCGTGACCGGAGCCGGGATCGGGACCGACCGGGTGGTCCGGCGGGGCATCTTCAGCGTCCTCGACGCCTCGATCGCACGGATCGTGAACCTGGTGATGGGACGCGTCGGATGAGCCGCGCGGCTGAACTGAACGCGGGGATGGTGTTCTCGACGTAGCCATCTTGGGGGACTGGCACCGCTTGCCTCACAGGGGTAGTCCGGGCCCATGGCGGTGGATGTCAACGACCAGCGCCGTGCAGATCGCGCGGGGGGGGCGCGGGGGCCCCTCCTCTCCGCCCGAGGACGCGCGCGCGATGACCGAGAAAGCGCGCCTCGAGCTCGCCGAGGAGGTGGAGGAGTTGACACCGGAGCAGGAAGAAGCGATCGTCGGATGGCGACGTTCCTCGACACGCTGACCGAGAAGCTGGGCGTGCGCGGCGAAGCGGAGCGGGAGGACGGACGAGGCCTCTCCGTCCGGCGCCGCGAAGCGGATCGCCACGACCGTCCTGAAGGCGGAGAAGCCGTGAGCCCCACCTCGGGTGCCGCTGACGTGGCCGACACCTCCCCCCTCGATTCACCCACGATCGGGACCGCTCCCAACGACCTGATCCAGCCGTGCGCGGTGAAGGACCCCCAGCCGGCTCGCCCGCCCGATCCCGACGTGCTGCCCGCGTTCTCGATGGCGTTCTCCGGCGGCGGCTTCCGCGCGACGCTCGCCGCCCTCGGGGTCGTGCGGTTCATGGCCGACGCCGGCCTCCTGGATCGCGTGCGATGGGTCTCGTCCGTCTCCGGAGGGTCGGTCGCGCACGGCCTCCTCGCCCGCGACTACGCCGAGCTCCGGACCACCGGCTTCTCGCGGGAGGCGGTCGACCGCCTCGTGATCTCGCCGTTCGTCCAGGCGATCTCGACCACCTCGCTCACATCGGAGCTGCTCCGGAACCTCTGGCGCGCGATGGGAAGCCTCACCCGCACCGATCTGCTCGCGGACGCGTTCGATCGATGGTTCTATCGCGGGCTCCTGCTCGAACAGCTCCCCGAGGGCTGCCGGTTCATCTTCAACGCCTCCAGCGTCACGACCGGCGTGCGGTTCGGGTTCGAGCGTGACGTCGTCGGCGACTGGGTGATCGGCCGGGCCGCGACGGCCGGCTCGGGACATCCGGATGTCCCAGGCGGTGGCCGCCTCCGCCGCCGTCCCCGGCGCGTTCGCGCCGTTCGAGGTCAAGAACGTGTCCTTCCCGTGCTCGGGAGGGGTCGTGCCGAAGCTCCTGGACGGCGGTGCGTACGACAACATGGGGCTCGAGCCGCTCGCAGACCTGCGCGACGTGTGCCTCGTCGCCGTGAACGCGGGCGGGCTGTTCGCGACCGGGGCGTACGGCGGAGTGCCCGTGATCCGCGACCTCAAGCGAGCGCAGGGCTTGCTCTACCGGCAGACCACGGCGCTGCGCATGCGGTCGATGGTCGAACGGTTCAAGGCGCACGAGGACGCTCGCGCCAAGGGCGAGGAACCGCCGCCGTGGGCCCGCCTCGGCGTCCTGTTCGGCCTCGCCACGACCGTGGACGCGACCGAGGAGTGGCTCGAGGGACGCCCGGACCACGACGAGTGGCGTGTGGAGACGGCGCGGCTCCCCACCGTGTTCTCGAGCTTCAGCGCCGACCTGTGCCGGAGGGTGATCTACCGGACGTGGTGGCTCACGGGCGCGGTGCTCTCCCGGTACCACCGGGAGCTCCTGCCGGCAGAGCTGCCGACATGGAACGAGCTCCCCTGACGATGGAAAGGCGGTAGGCGATGGCTCTGGAGATCGAGATCGCACCGGGATCGGACACGTTCGAGCCAGGGGACGATCGATGGCACACGCAGGTCGCCGGCCTGTACGACGAGCTCCGCGCCGAAGGGGTGCCGATCCGGGAGGAGAGCACCCCGGCCCCGGGGGAGAAGGGCGACATCTCGATGGTCATCGCCGCTCTCGGTTCGGCGGGCGCGTTCACGGCCGTGATCACGGTCATCCAATCGTGGCTGAGTCGTGCACGAGACCGGCACCTCTCCCTGAAGATCAAGGACGGGAAGGGCGAGAAGGAGATCGACTTCGAAGGCGAACATGGACAGCGCGACCATGAAGCGAACTCGCGACGGAGGCCATGAAGCATTTCGGCGAGGCGTGACCGTGGGCATCCATCGCGCCCTCCTGGTCGCGAACTCGAAGTTCTACGAGGACCCCACGCATCTCCCGGAGCTCAACGCTCCGATCTACGACATGTCCGCCTTCAGAAGGCGCTGACCCATCCGACGATCGGGGTCTTCGATCCGGGACAGGTCAAGCTGCTCCCGAACGCTCGGTGCGCCGACGCGCTCCTGGAGATCGAGTGCTTCTTCCTCGATTGCGAAGCCGACGACACGCTGCTCCTCTACTACAGCGGCCACGGGAAGCTCGACATCAACAACAACTTCTTCCTGTGCGCCGCGGACACACGGCTGGATCGGCTGCTCTCGACCGCGATCCGGGACGAGCAGGTGAACGCGATGATGCGGTCGTCGCCGGCGCGGAGCTTCGTGCTGGTCCTCGACTGCTGCAGCTCGGGAGGGTGGAAGAGTGCCACCGATCTGCTGCCGGATCCCTCGACCGGGACGGGGCGCTTCCTGATCACGAGCTCGCGCGCCGGCCAGAACTCCAAGGACGCCGCTGTGGTCACGGAGTCCAGCCCATTCACCAAATACCTGGTGGAAGCGATCGCGGATGCCGACGTCGACATCGACGACGACGGGTTCGTCGACATCGATGAGATCTACAAGTACGTCGAGCGGAGCCTGAAGGACAGCGGCCAAGAGGCGCAGCGTGACTTCGACAAGTCGAAGGGGACGCGTCGCACTGGCCCGACGACCGATCGAGAAGGCCGAGGTCGTCGACCGAACCCGAACCCGACCCACGACATCGGACCTGAGGAGCCGACGAGCCTGTCGGTGGTGCCCGAACGGATCGAGGTCGCCGGTGTCCGCCCCGACGACCTCCCGGTGGTCGAACGGATCTACGTCTACAACCGAGGCGGTGGCGTCCTCGATTGGACGGCGGACTCCGACGATGCATGGATCAGCCTGGAGCCGTTGGACGATTACGTCCGCGTGTCCCTCGCGCCGACCGCAGCGGGATCGAGCCGCGGGACGCGTCTACGTGCGCGCGCCGGACGGCGTCGTGCAGCGGGTCCCGGTCCAGATCGAGCTCGAGGAGGGCAAGAAGCCTGGTCGAGCCGGCGGTCCGAGAGGTCGCTCCTCGCGGCCGGCTGGACCCGGGCCAAGACGATGGTCGCCGCCGCCGTGGCCCTCGTGGTGGTGGTGGCCGTGGCGATCGCGGCGATCGTCGACCCGACGCCTCCGGGCCCCGGTCCCGGTGGTGGAGATGGCGACGGCGAGGGAGATGGAATACCGCCGACCGAGATGGTCTTCGAGTGGCGCGCGGAGCCGATCGATGGTGTCGGCGCACCGCCCGAGGTCATCAACGGCGTCACCTCGTGCGGAGGGACACCTCGTCGCGGTGGGTGCCCGAGGTTCGAAGGCGGCCACGTGGGTGGCTCCGTGACGGTCAGTGGCAGACGGTCCCGACTCCCGAGCGATGCGCCCGAGGGGCAGGTGATCAACGGGCTCTCGCCGTTCAAGGGGAGGTTCCTCGCCGTCGGCGGCATCGAGGGCTCCGACGGTCGGGATGCGGCTGCCTGGTGGGTATCTCTGGACGGCGCGCTGACCCCGACCGGTACCTTCGACCTGCCCGGCGACCAGACCATCAACAAGGGATTCCCGTTGCCCGGCGAGGGGATCCTCGGCGTGGGGCAGAACGGGGGCGACGGCGCCGTCTGGTTCTCGGAGGACGGCGACAACTGGATCCTCCAACGACCCGCCGGCGAACTCGGAGGACCCGGCCGGCAGGCGCTCCTGCGGGCCGGGCGCTTCGAGCCGGTGGGCGGCGGCGCCGAGATGCTGGTCGCCGTCGGGTACGAGGAGCGCGGATCCGACGAGGACGGTGCGGTCTGGATCGCCGAGGACCGATCCAGCTGGCGACGCGTTCGGAGCGACGCTTCGGGGGGGACGGGAATCAGCGGATCATCGACGTGACCGGGAACGGAGACAAGGGGTCGTCGCGGTGGGGTACGCCGACTCGGGCGAGGGTGACCTGGATGCCGCCGTCTGGTTCTCCGATGACGGCGTGGACTGGCAACGGCTGGAGTCAGAGATCCTGGGTGGTCCCGGCGACCAGAAGATCACGCGACTCCTCTCGCCAGAGGCCGCGACCGGTCTTCCGATGTTCATCGCCGGCGGCTCCGACGGGTCGGGCGAAACGATGGATGCGGCCCTGTGGTACTTCGACGACGCCGACCTCATGCAGAAGCAGACGAGCGCGGGACACCCTGGGAGGCGAGGGTGAGCAGGAGATCCTCGCGCTCCTCCGTCAGTCGGGGGGGATCCTCGCGCTCGGCCGCGACAGCCGATCGGACCGAACAGCTCGCCGCGATCTGGTACGGCGAGTGATCGATGGGCCGGGGTCGGCTCAGAATCGGTGAGCGGAGCGGTCGAGACATTGGATCGGGCCTGAAGCCGTGCGTGTCGTCTCGCGCAGGCGATCCTGAGCGAAGACCCCGAGAGCAGTCGCCGCCTGTCGCGGAGACTTGCCCTTCAGCGTATTGACCGCAGGCTCAAGTGGGAGAATCGAGATGGTCGACCCGAAGCGAAACTCGTTACGGCGGGCTCCTCGACCGGTCTCGGATGGGGGCGAAGGCCGCGGAGGTTGCCGTTCATCTCTTAGATGAGTCCGGATGACGCTTCTAGACGAGCCTGGACACCTGCGTTCGTTCGAGAGGGAGGCGCTGATGGAGCCGATCCTGGTTACCGCTTCGCCGCTCGCGGGGGCAAGAGCCGCAGCGAGCGTGGAATCATGGTGATACGGCCTCGGATTCGCGCAGAACTTTCGGGAGAAGGTTCTCCCAGGCGGTCTCTGATGGAGAAGCTCCGAGGGCTTATCCTAGTCCGCAGTGGTCGTCTCGCGAAGAAGGTCGCAGACTCCGAGGGCGGCGCGATCAGTGAGCACGGTGAGCGTAAGTCTCACGGGTGACAGCGGCTCGGTACGAATGAGGCTGGGCCCAGGCTGGTCGACTTGCTGAACGGGCCACGGCAGGCGAGGGACGGATCACTGATCCGTCTCGAGCGGTCAGCGTGCAGCCGTGGAATGGGCTGCAGGGACACATGCCGGTAACGTGCGCTGGCCGTGGTCAGTCCCTACGAAGGCCTCCGGGTACACCGGATGGAGACATCGTTCAGCGTGGCGGCCGATCCTCTTGCCATAGCCGTGCTCCTGTCGCACCATGGCGGCACGAGAGAGAGGAGGTGGTCCTACTGCATAGACAGCTGGAGACCCTCGAGGTGATTGGCTGCTGAGGCCGTCCCTCCGGGCGTGGGCCGACCGCCCCGCTCGCTCTGCCGGATGGCCGGCAGAATCCAACCAACTCACCGATCTCGCGGGTTCGGACCTGGTCTACCCGACGAAGCCTCGTGAGAGGCCGAAGTACCCGTGAGGTGAGCGTTACGCGACGGGCCGGGCTCCTTCGGAGCCCGGCCCTTCCGCGTCGGCCCGCGCCTAGACTCGCCCTCCAGCACCGAGTCGGGAGTGGAGAGCATGCCGGAGGACTTCAACACCGAGATCGCGGCAGACCTCGCGGCCGAAGACGGCCTGCCGACCACCGCGAGGACCCGCTCGGACGTGATCCTCGAGATCGCGGAGGCGATCCTCCTCGGGATCGTCGCGATCGCGACCGCTTGGAGCGGCTACCAGGCGGCGCGGTGGGACGGGCGGCAGGCCGAGCTCTACGGGAGAGCCTCCACGACCCGGATCGATGCCGACCAGTCACTCACGCTCGGCGGCCAGCAGCGCCTCCTCGACGTCTCGACGTTCAACACGTGGATCGAGGTGACGAGCGAGGGACGTGATGACCTCGCCGCTCTCTACGAACGCCGGTTCAGCCCGGCGTTCAAGGTTGCGTTCGATGCCTGGATCGCCCTCGAGCCGCTGACGAACCCCGATGCTCCACCCGGCCCCAGCTTCATGCCCGAGTACGTCAACCCGTTGCTCGAGCAGGGCGCGGAGCTGAACGAACGCGCGGACCGCCTCTTCGACGCGGGCACGGCCTCCCGACATCGCGCGGACGAGTACATCCGCATCACCGTCGTGCTCGCGTCGATCCTGTTCCTGCTCGTGCTCTCCCAGCGCTTCCGCATCCGCCGGGTGAGGCTCGCCGTCCTGGTGCTGGCGATCTGCCTGATGCTCTACGGCCTGGTCACGATCGTGACGTTCCCTCGGCTCTGACGCCTCCGGTGCCGGCCCGTCGTTTGCTGTTCGGACTGGTCGGGAAGCAGAGTAGAAGGCGTGCGTGCCCGCAGGAGTCCCACCCTCGACCCGCTGGAACGTCTGGAGCAGATCCAGCGCGTCAGCGACACGGCCCTCGCCCACCTCTCCGTCGACGACCTCCTGGATGAGCTGCTCCTTCGGGTTCGCGAAGATCCTCGACACCGATACGGCCGCCGTCCTCCTCCTGGACGAGACCCGGAACGAGCTCGTGGCCCGAGCCGCCAAGGGCATCGAGGAGGAGGTGGAGCGCGGCGTCCGCATCCCGATGGGGAAGGGGTTCGCCGGTCGCATCGCGGCCGAGCGCGCGCCGGTCGCGCTGTACCGGGTCGATCACAGCACCGTCCTGAACCCGATCCTCCTCCAGAAAGGGATCAAGTCCCTCCTCGGCGTGCCGCTGATCGCCGACGGGGACATGGTCGGCGTGATGCACGTGGGGACGATGTCGCGCCGGCGCTTCACGAAGGACGAGGTCGAGCTCCTCCAGCTGGTCGGCGACCGGGTCGCGCTCGCGCTCCGCATCCGCCTCTCGGATCGCTCCCGCGTCGTGATCGAGGCGTTCCAGCGGACGTTCCTCCCCGAGGTCCTCCCGTTCATGCCGGGACTGCGCGTGGCGACGCGGTACCTGCCGGCCACCACCGCCGTCGGCGTGGGCGGCGACTGGTTCGACACGTTCGTCCTGCCCGGGGGCGAGATCGTCCTCGTGATCGGCGACGTGGCGGGCCATGGCCTGCCGGCGGCGTCGCTGATGGGGAAGATGCGCAACGCTCTGCGGGCGCACGCGCTGATGGGCGGGTCACCCCTCGATATCGTGCAGCGAGCCGACGAGTTCCACCGCTACTTCGGCGAGGGCGAGCTGGTGACGCTCCTGGTCGGGGTGCTCGCGCGGGATGTGAGCGGGATCCGGTACGTCTCTGCCGGCCACCCACCACCGCTCGTCGTCGGCCCGGCCGGGGCCGCGTTCGCCTACGACCGGCCGGCGAACCCGCCGCTCGGCCTGCCGCAGCCGCCGTCGTTCGTCGAGGAGGAGGTGGCGCTGCCGCCGGGCACGTCGGTCCTCCTCTATACGGACGGTCTGATCGAGCGGAGGGACGAATCGCTCGATGCGGGATTCGAGCGGCTCCGCTCGACGGCGGAGCGAGTCCTGGACGGGTCGATGCTCAACGACGCGATCACGGAGCTGCTGGAACGCGTGGTCGACGGTCAGCGAGCGATGGACGACGTCGCGCTGATGGTGCTGCACCGTGAGGCGACGCCCGCGATCGAGCTCGAGTTCGCGGTCGACGCTCGCGCCCGCTCGCTCACGACGATCCGGCGAGCGATGACGCGATGGCTCGAGGATCTCGAGGTCCCGCCGCTCGTCGAGAGGGAGATCGTGATGGCGGTGCACGAGGCCTCCGCGAACGTCGTCGAGCACGCGTACGGACCGGCCGGGGGTACCATCACGATCACCGCGAGGTACGTGGATGATCAGGTCGAGGTGCTGGTGCGCGACTCGGGATCGTGGCGTGGCGTCTCGAGAGGGGATCGTGGGAACGGACTCAGGCTGATGCGAGGATTGATGAACGACGTGATCGTCGACACCTCAGCGGACGGGACGGTCGTGCTGCTGCGGCGAGGGACGGTGGTGTAACGATGCCTCTGGGAGAGGTGCGCTTCGAGCGAGATGGCAAGACCGTCGTCGCCGTCATCACCGGCGAGGTGGATATGTCGAACGCGGCCACGATCCGGCTGCAGATCGCCGAGGCCGTCACGCCGGACGATGACGCGGTCGTCGTCGACCTGACCGAGCTGGAGTTCATCGACAGCGCCGGCCTCCACTCGTTGATCGAGCTGGGGACCGTGCTCGACGAGCGGCGTCAGCAGCTCTTGCTGTGCGTGCCGAAGGAGAGCCAGATCGGGACGAGCGATCGAGATCATCGGATTGCCGCGCGCCGTCCGGGTCCACGCCGACCGGGCCGAGGCGCTCGAGGCCGCCCGCACGTCCGCGATGGAGTCCCGGCCGATCGACCCCGAACGGAGGACGCCTAAGGCTGCGGCGCCCCCGGCGCGCCGACCGGGAGACGGAACAGCGACGGCATCGGCACCGGCGAGAACACGCCGAAGTTCACCCCGTACAGGCTGCGATGATCTCGCGGTCCCTGGCCGAACGCGATGCTCGACGCGCCCACGATCCCGTCGTCGGCGTCGGCCAGCGTCTCGATCCCGCCCGCGCCGACCCTGACGATCGTGCTCTGCGCGATCACGCACGCGTAGATCCGCCCGCGTGCATCGACGGTGAGCCCGTCGACGCCGAAGATCGCGGGATCCTCCACGATCACGCCGGCCTCGCCTGCGCTGCCGTCCGGCCGGATCGGGATCGACACGAGCGTGGCGAGGTCCGTGTTGCCCACCACGATCTCGTTCGGGGTGCGGAAGGTGATCCCGTTCGCGCCGATCGGGACGCCCGCGCCCGCGGACCCGTCGCCCACGAGCAGCGGGTCGTCGCTCCACACCTCGGCCTCCCCGCCCGGCGGGATCCGCCAGACGGCGCCGGTGGAATCGGCGACGTAGAGGTTCCCTCGCTGGTCGAACACGATGCCGTTGGGGAACGCGATCCCCTCGGTGCCGGGCAGCCGCGTGGCCGTTCCGTCGGGAGTGATCCGGTAGACGCCCTGCGTCGCCGGGTCGAAGCTCGCCGCGGCGGCGTAGACGTTCCCTCGAGCGTCCACCGCCAAGCCGAGCGGACCGAAGCCGCCGAGGCCGAGGTCCACGAGCGTCGTCTGCTCGCCGCTCGGCGCGATCTTGCGGATCTCGGAGACCGGCGCGGTCAAGCTCACGAAGATGTTGCCGCGCTTGTCGACGGCGACCCCTTCGGGCAGCTCGCCGGCGGCGAGGTCGAAGGTGACCAGCGTCTCGATCTCTGCCGCCTGCGCGGGTGCGATGGGGAGCAGCAGCGCGGTGACGGCGACGGTGGCCAGGAGGGCTCGGAAGCGCATGACGGATCCTCCTCGGGGGTCGGAGACATCCACTTTGGCAAGGGTTGCCGAGTTCCGACAACGCCGCAGGTCAGCCTCGATGTTCGACCGCGCGATCCGCTCGCTAGCCTCTCGGGCGATGACCCAGACGGCATCGACCGGAACGGCTCCACCACGATGGCGCGAGGTCTTCGCCGGCGCCCGCGGCCGCCTCACGACCGGCCTGCTGATCCTCGAGGCGCTGATCGCCGTCGAGATCCTGATCGTCGCGGCGATCCTGCCGGCCGTCCAGCGCGACCTCCAGGGGCTGCAGCTCTACGGGTGGAACTACGCGGCGCTCACCCTCGCGTCGTTCGGCGCGGTGCCGATCGCGGGGCGGCTGACGGACCGGCTCGGTCCGCGCTCGGTCCTCGGCGCCGCGATCGGGATCTACGGGGTCGGGCTCGTCCTGGCCGCGACGGCGCCGTCGATGCTCGTGCTGGTGATCGCGCGGTTCGTGCAGGGCATCGGTGGGGGAGGCCTGTACGTCGTCTCGCTCGCGACCGTCGCGAAGACGTATCCGGAACGCATCCGGCCGCGGGTGATGGCCCTGCTCGCCTCGATGTGGATCCTCCCCGGACTGCTCGGGCCGTCGGTCGGCGCGCTGATCGCCGAGACCGTCGGGTGGCGGTGGGCGTTCGTGGCCCCGCTGCCGCTGATCGCGCTCGCCGTGCTCCTGGTCATGCCGTCGCTCCGAGGTGTCCGCGTGAGCGAGGACGAGTCGCGGCTGCCGGTCCTCGCGTCGCTCGTGCTGATGGTCGGCGCGGGCTCCCTGCTCGCCGGGCTCACGGACATCGCTCGGTGTGGAGCATCCCGCTGGTCGTCGTCGGGCTCGCCGTGACGATCCCTGCGCTCCGGAGGATCACGCCGCCGGGCACGCTCACCGCCCGGCGGGGAGTCCCGGCCGCCGCGGCCGCCGCCTTCCTCGCCTCGGCGGCGTTCGTCGCGACCGACGGCTTCGTCACGCTCATGCTCACCGAGACGCGAGGGATGTCGCTCGGTGCGGCGAGCCTCATCCTGACCGCATCGTCGCTCGCCTGGGCGGCCGGCTCATGGTGGCAGTCGCGGATGTTCGAGCGCCTCGGAGCGCGCAGGCTCACGTCCATCGGCGCGATGCTGATCGCCGTCGGCTCCGCCGTCGTCGCGGTCGGCCTGCTCGACGTCCCGCTGATCGTCCCCTACGTCGGGTGGGCGGTGGGCGCCTCGGGCATGGGCATCGTGTTCCCGACGATCCCGCTGTCGGTGATGGGCGAGGTCGAGGAAGGGCGAGAGGCGGGCGAGCTCTCCTCGACGATCCTCATGGACTACCTGGGCTTCGGGATCGGCGCGGGGCTCGCCGGCGCGAGCGTGGCCCTCGCGGACCACCCCGGGACGATCTCGATCGAGGCGGGACTCGCGGGCGCGTTCGGCGTCGGGATCGTCGCCGCGGTGACCCTCGCCTTGGTCGCTCGACGCCTCCCGGACGCGCGTTGAGTGTCATCTTCCGCTGCCTTGCCACATCCCGTCGCTCATGCCACACTCCGGGGATATGGCACGGAGCGCACTCCCGGTTCGTCTCGGTCCCCAGGGACGTCTCGTCGTCCCTGTTGAGCTGCGTCGAGAGCTCGACCTCGATGAGGGCAGCGAGCTCGCGATCCGCTCGGACGGGCGGCGCCTGATCCTCGAGCCGAGGCGCGAGGTCCTTCGGCGTCTCCGACGGAGGTTCGCCGACGTCGACGACGTGAGCCTCGCGGCCGAGCTCGCCGCGGATCGGGCCGAGGAGGCTCGCCGGGAGGACGGGAAGTGACCTCCGCGCAAGGGGCCGTCCTCGGACGCCTCTGCCGTCCTCGCGCTCCTCCAGGAGGAGCCGGGTGCGGACGAGGTGGAATCGCTCCTGGACTCCGCGCTGATGTCGAGCGTCAACCTCTCCGAGGTGCTCCAGAAGGCGGAACAGCACGGGGTGAACACCGAAGGATTGGAGTACGACCTCGAGGCGCTCGGGATCGAGTTCCGTGACTTCGACGTCCGGACGGCGCGACCCGCCGCGGAGCTCTGGTCGAAGGGGAGTGGGCTCTCGCTCGGCGACCGCGCCTGCCTAGCGCTGGCGGCGAGCGAGAGGTTCCCCGCGGTCACGGCGGACGGCCGATGGTTGAAGCTGAAGCTGCCCGTCGACGTCCGCGTCGTTCGGTAGACCGACTGCGAAGTCGTGATAACCGTCGCTGTTCGCCGCGAAGCCATATGCTAGACCATATGCTATGCTCCGCACCGTGGCTCGGAAGCAGGTCCTCGTTCAGCTCGACGACCGGATCGTCGAGCGGCTCGACCGGCTCACCGGTCCGCTGGACGCGAGCCGGAGCGACCTGATCCGTCGCGCCGTGAACCTCTGGCTCGATGCGTTGGCCGAGGCCGAGGCCGACGTCCGGTACGCGGAGGCCTATCGCCGGATACCGGACGATCTCGAGGAGCATGAAGCCTGGGAAGCGCTCCAGCTCGAGACCTGGCCGGAGTGGTGAGCGGGTGGAGCGGGGGGACGTGTTCTGGGCGAACCTCCCGGGTCCCGCAGGCCGACGCCCGGTGGTGATCGTCTCCCGTTCCGAGGCCGTCCGGATCCGGACGCTCGTGACGATCGCTCCCGTGACGAAGACGATCCGCCGTATCGCGAGCGAGGTCCCGCTCGGACGTGAGCAGGGTCTCCGGGCCAGGTGCGTGGCCAACTGCGATTCGCTGAAGACCGTGTCGAAACGCAGGCTGACGAAGCGGATCGGGTCCCTGGACTCCCACAAGCTCGTGGCGCTCGACGAAGCCCTCCGATACGCCCTGGGCATCCGCACCTGACCCAAGAGGTCAGCGCTCGAGGGATAATCGCGCCCGACTCGATCGGGTTGTTCCACATCCTCGGACCTCAGACGCAGATCGGTGAAGTGACGTGGAGATCCGCGACACTCGGTACGCGAAGACCTCCGACGGCGCCTACGTCGCGTACCAGACGACCGGTGACGGGCCGATCGATCTCGTGTGGCAGCTCGACTGGTTCGGGAACGTGGACATGATCTGGGAGGAGAGGACCGTCGGGATGTTCCTCACGGCGGTCGCCCGGTTCGCCCGCCTCATCCTGCACGATCGGCGGGGGACCGGACTGTCCAGCAGGAGCGTACCCGTCCCCTCGCTCGAGACCCGTGTCGCCGATCTTCGGTGTGTCCTCGATGCCGTTGGATCGACGCGTCCGATCCTCGCAGGGTCACGGGAGGGCGCCTCACCGAACGCACTCCTCGCGGCAACCGAGCCCGACAGCGTTCGTTCGTTGGTCTGGCACGTGCCGACCGCCCGGTCGGTGTGGACGCCGGACTATCCCTGGGGCGTGAAGCCCGAGTACGTCGAGCTCGACCAGCGGTCGCTGGAACAGTGGGGCACCGCGGCGTACGGCCGGGCGTTCATCGAGACCGAGGCCGCCGGCGGACATGACATCACCGACGACGACGAGGCGATCATCGGTCTCATGAGCCGGCACACGACGACTCCCGACGTCGCTCGCGAGCTGGCTCGCGTCTGGTACGAGACCGACATCCGTGACGTCCTCCGTGCCGTCCGCGTCCCGACGTTGCTGCTCGCACACCAGGATGACGAGGAGACGGTGCGCGAGGCGGAGTACATCGCTTCGATCATGCCCGAGGCGACATTGCAGGTCATGCCCGGTAGCGAGTCGACGTTGGATCCCGCCGAGGTCGCGGAGGTGATCAGGGAGTTCGTGGGCGCCGAGGCGCCCGTGGATCTCGACACGGTGCTCTCCACGATCCTGTTCACCGACATCGTCGGTTCCACCGCCCGGCAGGCGGCGCTCGGTGACCGAACCTGGAAGCAGCTGATCGAGCGACACCACGCGATCGTCCGGACGGCGCTGACAAGGTGGCACGGGGTCGAGCACGACACGGCCGGCGACGGCTTCTATGCGACGTTCGACGGACCGGCGCGAGCCATCCGATGCGGTGTCGAGATCACCGAGCATGTGCGCGAGCTCGGGGTCGAGGTCCGTGCCGGCGTTCATACGGGCGAGTGCGAGATCGTCGACGGCAAGCACGCTGGCATCACCGTGTCGATCGGCGCCCGAGTGGCGAGCCTCGCGGGCGCATCCGAGGTCCTCGTCTCGCAGACGGTGAAGGATCTCGTCGCGGGCAGCGGTCTCGCGTTCGAGGACGCCGGCGAACACGAGCTGAAGGGTGTGCCCGATCGCTGGCGGCTCTACCGCGTGGCCGACCTGAGGGACGACGTCTCGGGGGTGCGTCAGAGCTCGGGCGCCGGGAGTCCGTTGGTGCCGAGGATCTGGGAGATCTCGCCGCCGTGGTGGAGGTCGTGCTCGATCAGGTGCCAGACGACCCACGCCCGCGTGAACGTCTGGACCTCGCCGTTCCGTCGCGTCCGTGAGAACTCCACGCCGAGGTCGTCGGCCGTCCATCGACGGAGGCGCTCGTCGATCAGCGCCCACGTTCGCTCGAACGCCTCGGTCAACTCGCTCGCGGTGCGAGGATGGCGCTCGTCGTCCTCCCACCCCGCGTCCTCGAGCGGCAGGTCCGGCACGGTGGTCGACTCGACGCGGAACATCTCGCTGACCGCAGCGTCGCCCTCGCCGAGGATGTCGTGGAACCAGAACGCCCGCGCGCCGGCCATGTGGGCGGCGAGCTGCCAGACCGTCCACTGGAACGGCGCGGTCCGCGACGACAGCTCTTCGGCGGAGAGCGGTCCGATCGCTCCGAGGAGCATCCGCTGGTAGCCGGCCCACCCTTCCACGAAGGGCTCCAGGATGCGGGCTGCGTCCGTCATGGCTCGCGCATCGTACGAGCCGACGACGTTCCGAGCTAGACGGCCAGCTCCTCCTCGACCGTGCCGTCCTCGGCGTGCACGATCACGTCGGCCGGCGCATCCTGCTTCGCCCTGGCCGTCGCAGCGGAGATCGCCAACTCCTTCGAGGGGAACGCCGGCGTCGACTTCCCGCCGGTCTCCACGGCCCATCCGCCGTCCATGCGGTACGACCTCATAGCGTGTCTTCTCCATCGAAGTCACCTCCCCGTTGGCCTTACCCGCATCGTGGAGTGCCGAAACGAGTGGGGTCGCGCATTGACGGCTGGTCGTAGCTTGGTTGCCAGGCGGCGGACGAACGGAGGCCGAGATGGGGATGACACCCGCGATCGACGTGCTCCTCGACGCGCGAGCCCTGCTCGCGAGGAGGGATGGGTGGATCCAGAACACTCGAAGAGAGATGGTGAACGGGCAGTTCGCCTATTGCATCGAGGGCGCTCTCGAAGCAGCCGAGCCGAAGAGCCAGCGCTACTTCTCGGTCGCGTGGGCTCGGGTGCGAGGGGTGCTCGACGAACCTATCCCTGCGTACAACGACGCGCCGCAGAGGCAGCAATCCGAGGTGGTGGAGACGATCGATCGGGCGATCCAGGCGGAGTGGCGTGGGGATCCGATCCCGCGTGTCCGGCGGCTCGAGACCCTGCCCGAGTTCGCTGAACTCATCCAGGGAACCTCCTTCGTCTTTCCACCCGACGCGGCCTAGCGCCGACCTGGCCGCATCCGCTTGTCGCGACGGGCGGCGACGGCGAGGATGCGCACGTGGATCGACCCGAGACCCGCTACGCCGTCACCGACGACGACGTCCACATCGCGTACCAGGTCATCGGCGACGGGCCGATCGACGTGGTGTTCGCGCACGCCTTCGTCTCGCACGTCGAGCTGTTCTGGGAGCTGCCCTCGTACGAGCGCTTCGTCCGTGAGCTGAGCTCCTGGGCGAGGGTGATCGTGTTCGACAAGCGCGGTGTCGGCCTCTCGGATCGGCTCTCCGTCGTCCCGACCCTCGAGGCTCGGATCGACGACCTCCGGGCCGTGCTCGACGCGGTCGGGTCGGAGCGGACCCTCGTCGTCGGCAACAGCGACGGCGGGGCGCTCGTGGCCATGTTCGCGGCCACCTACCCGGAACGGACCCTCGGCCTCATCCTCTGGAGCGGCGGTGTCCGGATGGCCCGGGCACCCGACTACCCGTGGGGGATGCCCGAAGAGCAGTTCGAGGAGCGGCTGGCAACACGGATGGAGCAGTGGGGCGACGCGTCTCGGGGCGAAGAGACCGTGCGCATGACCTTCAGCGTGGTCGGCGAGCGGCTGGAGAACGACCCCGCGTTCCTGGAATGGCTCCCCCGGCTCCAGCGGAACAGCGCCGCGCCCGGTGACCTCGTCCGGTTCAGCCGCGTGTGGTTCTCGACGGACGCGCGGAGCGCGTTGCCCGCCATCCAGGTCCCCGCCGCCGTGTTCCTGCGCGAGGGGTGGGACTCGATCCCCGTCGAGGAGGCGAAGTGGACGGCGGACCAGATCCCCGGCGCTCAGCTCGTCACCTTGTCCGGGGATGAGGACGACGCCTACCTCGGCGACGTGGTCGAGGTCGCCGGGGCCATCCGGCGGTTCGCCGGGACGATCGAGGAGGAGCACGCGGCCTTCGACCGAGTGCTCGCCACGGTGTTGTTCACCGACATCGTCTCTTCGTCCGAGCGGGCCGCGGAGCTCGGCGACCGGGCGTGGAAGGACGTCGTTCAGCGGCACCATGCGAAGGTCCGGGCGCTCCTCGCGCGCTATCGCGGCCAGGAGGTGGACACCGCCGGCGACGGGTTCTTCGCGACGTTCGACGGGCCGGGCCGCGCGGTCCGATGCGCCCAGGCGGTCGTGCGGTCGGTCGGCTCGCTCGGGATCGAGGTCCGTGCCGGCCTGCACACGGGCGAGGTCGAGACGATCGACGGCAAGGCCGGAGGGATCGCCGTGGTGATCGGGGCGAGGATCGGGGGACTCGCCGCCCCCTCCGAGGTGCTGGCGTCGCAGACCGTGCGCGACCTGACGGCCGGCTCGGGGATCCTCTTCGAGGACACCGGCGAGCACGAGCTGAAGGGCGTTCCCGACCGCTGGCGCCTGTACCGGGCGGGGATGGCCCAAGGAACCGCAGGAGGTCGGGCGAGCGAGTGACGGATCAGCGGCCCTACCGCAGCGCGACGGGCCGGGCTCCGAAGGAGCCCGGCCCGTCGGCCGTCCTATCCGGCGGGCGCGCTCAGATGGCGCAGCCGTGCGCTGCCAGGATCGCCGGGTTCGAGAACGCGTTGGCGCCCCCGGCGTAGCTGCCGTGCGCCGACGTGCCGGACGACCTCGCCGATGACACCAGCGCTCCGAACGAGGCGCCGCAGGCGTCCTTGATGTCGGCCCCCGGCGCCGCGTTGGCGGCGCCGGTGAGGCCGAGCATCAGCATCGCCGACGCCGCCATGAGGATCAGTCGCTTCTTCATCGCTTCCTCCTCCATTAGTGCTTCCGATCGATGGACTTGGTCTAGGCGGTCACGCGCGCGAACTCGCGGTCGCGGTCGCGTGCCACCAGCTCGCCGAAGCGAACGGCGAGCCACACCGCCGAGAGGCCGACGAGGCCGTAGATCACGCGGGTGAACGCGTTCATCTCGCCGAACTCGAGGCCGGCGATGGTCGCGACGAGGTCGAACTCGGCCACGGCGACGAGTCCCCAGTTCAGCGCCCCCACGATCGCGAGCGCCAGGGTCAATCCGTCGAGCTTCTTCATCTGTCCCTCCCTCCTTGTGCTCTCGGTGTCGAGGTTCTGTCGAGGGTCAAGATAGAGTCCAGCGCGAGCAACTGTCAAGGGATTGTAGAGAATCGTGTCGAGATGTTGTACGGTTCGGCCATGGAGAGCCGGCAGGCGTACCTGCGCATCGGGGAGCTGGCTCGACGAACGGGCACGTCGCCGGAGCTCCTCCGCGCGTGGGAGCAGCGGTACGGGCTGCTGCAGCCGTCACGCTCGGAGGGAGGGTTCCGGCTCTATTCCGATCAGGACGAATCGCGCGTCCTTCGGACGAAGGCGCTGATCTCGCAGGGGCTCTCGGCCTCCGAGGCGGCGCGCCAGGCGCTGACTCCGTCGGCGCCCGGCAGCGACACGGACGCGGTGCTCGTCGATGAGCTCATGACCGAGCTGCGGAACGCCCTCGATCGCTTCGACGAGGGGGGAGCGAACCAGGCGCTGGACCGGTTGTTCGCGGCGTTCTCTCTGGAGACCGTGATGCAGGACGTGCTCCTGCCGTACCTGCACCTGCTGGGCGATCGCTGGGCCTCCGGAGATGCCACGGTCGCCCAGGAGCACTTCGCATCGTCGCTGATCCGGGGGAGGCTGCTGGGTCTCGCCCGAGGGTGGGGTTCGGGTGAGGGCCCCTCACTGCTCCTCTCGTGCCCACCCGGAGAGGAGCACGATCTCGGGCTGATCATGTTCGGCATCGCCGCGTGGCGGCGCGGGTGGCGCGTGACCTACCTCGGCCAGGACACGCCGTTCGACACGATCCGGCAGGCCGTCGCCGCGGTGGAGCCCGCGCTCGTGGTCCTGGCCCTCGCCGAGGGTACGTCGCTCGAACCCCACGCAGTGGCGGTCCGGTCGCTGGTCCGCGACGTCCCGGTCGCCGTGGGCGGCGGAGTTCGGCCCGAGGAGGCATCCGCGCTCGGCCTGCGGCTCCTCGAGGGCGACCCGGTCGAGGCCGCGCGCTCGATCGAGCGCTAGGACGAGCCCATGCAGACGTTCCTGCCCTATCCGGACTTCGAGCGAACCGCGGAGGTCCTCGACGACCGCCGCCTGGGGAAGCAGCGCGTCGAGGTGCTCCAGATCCTGAACGCGATGCACCGGACCAGCGGGGGATGGATCAACCACCCGGCGACGAGGATGTGGCGCGGATACGAGCCGGCGCTCGTCGCCTACGGCCTCGCGGTGATCGACGTCTGGACCCGGAAGGGACGCGCCGACACCGTCCGGGAGAAGATCCTCCCGCATCTGCACGGCGAGCCGGTGCGGACGCAATCGGAGCTCGCGGCCCACGGGATGCTGCCGCCGTGGCTCGGCCGCGAGGACCTGCATCGCGCGTACCGCTCGGCGCTCGTCCGGAAGATGCCCGAGCACTACAGCCCGCTCTTCCCCGATGTCGAGGAAGACCTCCCGTACGTGTGGCCCGCATGAGACACGGGTATCCGCGCGACGTGGAGATGCAAGACACCGACTCGGGACGTGGATCGGAGGCGGACCCGGCGATGGGCGCGATCCTGGTCACCGGTGCGAGCGGCTACATCGGGGGTCGGCTCGCCCAGCGCTTCGTCGATGCCGGCGTCAACGTTCGGGTCGCCGGACGCGACCCCGAGCGACTCACCGACCGATGGCCGGGTGTAGATGCGGTCGAGCTGGACGTGATGCGTCCCGAGACGATCGGGCCTGCCACGGACGGCGTCACCACCGCCTACTACCTGATCCATTCGATGGAGGAGGGCAGCGCGCCGTTCGAGGAACGGGACCGGACCGCCGCCACGAACTTCGCTCGAGCTGCCGCCAGGAGCGGCGTCGAGCGGATCGTCTTCCTCGGGGGTCTCGGAGACGACGACGATCCCGACCTCTCTCCGCACCTGGCCAGCCGCCACGAGACCGGCCGGCTGCTCGCCGAGCACGGCCCGGCGGTGCTGGAGCTCAGGGCCGGCATGGTGATCGGCTCCGGGAGCGCGTCGTTCCGGATGCTCGATGACCTGGTGAGGCGGCTGCCGGTGATGGTCACGCCCAGGTGGGTCGACACCCGCTCGCAGCCGATCGCGATCGACGATGTGGTCGCCTACCTGGACGGGGCCCGCGAGGTGACCCTCCACGAGCCGCACACGATCGTGGAGATCGGAGGCGCCGACGTGCTGTCGTACCGGCAGATGATGCGGCGTCTCGGTGAGAAGCGCGGGCGTGTTCCGCGGATCCTGCCCGTCCCGGTGCTCACGCCATCCCTGTCCTCGCTGTGGTGCGGGCTCGTGACCTCGGTTCCTCCTTCCATCGCCAGGCCACTCATCGAGGGACAACGGAACGAGACGATCGTGCGAGACGACACGGCGGCGCAGCTCTTCCCCGACGTCGACCCGGTGGGCTTCGACGAGGCCGTCACGAGGACCCGCTCCGAGCCGGCCGCCGCCTAGGTTTGGAATTGCCCGAGCGAAGACGCACAAACCCACAGGCGCAACTCGTCGACGAGGCCGTGACGGATCACCGTCTGGGCGAGGTCCCCGCTGCCGTTGTCTGTTGCGCTCTCATGGCGCGGGCGGTAAGGATGCCCAGGTGCCGAGGCCCGAAACCCGCTACGCGAAGACGACCGACGGTGTCCACATCGCCTATCAGGTGGTGGGCGACGGTCCGTTCGACCTCGTGTACGTGCCTGGCTGGATCTCAAATGTTGACGTCGGCTGGGACCTGCCACATCACGGACCGTTCCTGCGCCGCCTCGCCTCCTTCTCGAGGCTGATCATCTTCGATCGGCGAGGGTCGGGCGCATCGGACCGACCACCCAGGGAGGAATCCCTCGCTCTCGAATACGGGATCGACGACATCCGCGCGGTGATGGACGCGGCCGGCTCGGAGCGGGCGGTGATCTTCGGCTTCGAGGACGGCGCCATCCTCTCCGCCCTGTTCGCCGGCGCGCATCCGGACCGCACGCAGGCCCTCATCCTGTTCGCCCCCTGGGCTCGGTTCCGCGTGGCACCGGACTACCCCTGGGGGTGGACCGACGAGGAGATCGCTGATTGGCAGGAGCACCTCCGAACGGAATGGGGAACCGAGGCGTTCTGGCGCTTCAACGTCGAGACGATCGCTCCCTCGAAGGCCGGCGACCGCCAGCTCCTCGCCGCGTGGGCGTGGTACTCGACGGCTCTGCGCGAGCCCGGGCTCGATCATCGCGATGGATAACGCGTTGGCCGAAGTGGACGCCCGGGCGGTCCTGCCCTCGATCCAGGCACCGACGCTCGCGATGCAGCGGGAGCACGATCGGTCGGAGGCGCTGGACCAGGCCCGGTGGATCGTGTCGCAGATCCCGGGAGCGAAGCTGGTCGTCCTCGCAGGCGAGGACCATCCGCCGTTCCTCGGCGACATCGAGCCCGTCGTCGCAGAGCTCGAGCGGTTCGTCGCGGCGCAGCAGGAGGAGGAGGCGACGTTCGATCGAGCTCTGGCGACGGTGCTGTTCACGGACATCGTCGGCTCGACCGAGCGGGCGGTCGAGCTGGGCGATCGGGCGTGGCATGAGCTCATCGAGCGGCATCACGCCGTGGTCCGGGCGATGCTGGCCCGGTACCGCGGTCGCGAGATCGACACGGCCGGTGACGGCTTCTTCGCCACGTTCGACGGACCGGCACGAGCGATCCGCTGCGCCCTCATGATCGCCGATGCCGTGCGAGCGCTCGGGCTCGAGATCCGCGCAGGCCTCCATGTGGGCGAGGTACAAGCGATCGACGGCGATGTGCGGGGCGTCGCGGTCAACATCGGCGCTCGCGTCGGCGCGCTCGCCGGGCCGTCGGAGGTGCTCGCGTCCCAGACCGTGAAGGATCTGGTCGCCGGGTCGGGTCTCGCCTTCGAGGACGCTGGTGAGCACGAGCTCAAGGGCATCCCGGATCGCTGGCGCATCTACCGCGTACTCGGTTGAGGCGCTTCCGTTGGGATCGGCGGATCGAGTCCCGTTAGAACGAGCCGGTGACGACCTCGCCGGCCGGCTCGTAGGTGCCCATGAACACTCCGGTGGTGGAGATCTTCGAGTCGACGAGCCGCAGCGCGGCGGGGATCGTGCCGTCGGCGAACAGGCGCTTGCCCATGCCCGAGCACGAGGGGGAAGACCCACAGGTGGTACTCGTCGACGAGGCCGTGGCGGATCAGCGTCTGGGCGAGGTTCCCGCTGCCGTGCACCTGCAGCTCCGGCCCGTCGTCTTCCTCCTTGAGCGCCGCGACGCCCTCGGCCGCGTCTCCCTCCATCAGGAGCGCCGGGGTCCAGTCCAGCGAGGGACGGCTCCGCGAGCAGACGTACTTCGTGGCGTCGTTGAAGCCCTTGCCGCCGGCCTCCTCCGGGGCGTTCGGCCAGTACCCGGAGAAGATCTCGTAGGTCCGGCGTCCGAGCAGGAGGTCGAACGGCCCGCTCATCTCCTCGGTCTTGGCCTCGCCCATCATGTCGTCCCAGTAGTTCACCGACCAGCCGCCGTGCGCGAAGCCGCCGCTGTCGTCCTCCTCGGGTCCGCCCGGGGCCTGCATGACCCCGTCGAAGGTCAGGAAGGTGGTCACGATCAGCTTCCTCATCGCTCGTCTCCTTCCGATCGGATCGAGGGCCTCAGGAGGGCCAGTCGGGCTTCTTCTTCGGCTCCTTGCTCAGCAGGTCGTCCAGCGAGGGCTTGCCCTTGCCCTCGGCCTTCGCGATCGCCTCCCCGAGCCGGTCCGGCGGGGCGTCGTCCGCCGCATCGAGCATCTCCTCGAGCGACTTCCCGGCGCTCCCCTTCAGCCGGATCCGCAGCGCGGCGAGCACCGCCTCGTGCCGCTCCGAGAGCCCCTGGGCGACCTTGATCTCGGTCAGGGCTTCCTCCGCCTTCGCGAGGAGCTCCTCGTCGTCCACGACCGGACAGTCTGCCACGACCCAGTTCGCCTCCTCTTGGACACTGGCGGGTCACCGGCTGGCGAGAGGAGCGCTTCAAGGTGCAGCTAGGTGTGTCGGCCTTGTACTGGGACGGGCCTCAAATGGTGACCTCCATGCGGTAGGGGATCGGCAGAACGGGGCCGTTGGCGTCGCTCGTTGCACTCGGGTCATAGTTGCCTAGACTCGCAACCGCATGGGGCCTGTCGACGTGACGGATGAAGATGTCGTCGCGGCCATCACCGGGGTTTCAGCCGCTCTCGCCGGGTTCAGCTTGGTCTTCCTCGGCGTGGCTACCACGGCCTTCCAGGGTTTTCCCTCGGAGACGGCTCGGGTCGTCGCGGGCCCATACCGGCGAATCGCACGGGTAGCTCTTGCGGCATTCGGTGTGAGCCTCCTGAGCGTAGCCTTCGGAATTGTGTGGCTCGCGTTTGGACAACGTCGGTGGGTATACACCTCCCTTCTGGCTATGTCCCTGGCTCAGTTGATACTCGTTCTCCTTACCGGCCTCGCCGCAGTTCGACGCGGATTGGGGCCTTAGAGGATGGCCCTCGACGCGACGAAGGAACAGTCACTCTTGGACGTGAGCTTGGTCACTCTATTTGAGAAAAACAGAAAGCTCTGGAAGGCGGATGCCCAAGCTGCGTACGAGTTCATCGAGGGGTTCCTTGACGTCGTGAGACCAGACGATGTCATCAAGCCCTTGCTGCCCGTGCTGGAGGTGGCCCCGAAGCTGCGGCAGTATCTCGCGGAAAATCGGCTATCTCAAAAGTATTGGTACGAACGATTCGGAGAGTTGGTTGTGGACCGACTCTGGGGAGAACTCGAGGAGGAGAATGAAGATGCGTAGGATCAAGAGCGATCCTCGGACCGAAGCACGGAAGTACCTCGACCGTGCGATTAGTCGTCACCGTCGGTGGGGCGACGATCAGAGCGTCCCGAAGGCCGTATACGATAAGGCGCTCTCTCGCACTGCCCGAACGTACAAAGAGTTCGAGCGCCTCGGGCGGAAGGTCACCGGAAGCTAGCAGATCGTCTCGAGTGCCGCTTAAGGCTTCCCTGCCGTTCTCGTCCGGGCTCTATCGCTTGAAGACAGTGTCGGAATGCCATTCGAGAGCAGCGGCATCCGGATGGTCCTGCGACCTCATCGGCATCGCGATCGGCTCCCCGTGGAACTGGAAGTAGTACTGACCGTTATCGAAGTCATCTCGGAGGCGTCGGCTCACCCTGAGCCGAAGGTCGGGCTGCACCGTCATGTATCCACGATCGAACAATGTGTGTATGTCGGACCGCAGGAGCAGGCCGTTGTCGACCGTATGGAGCCCTCCACTGCTCACGGGTTTGATGTGCGCCGCCTGTAGGACAGGAAGGATCTTCTCGCCGGTGACGGCGCATGCTCGGCGGTAGGTATCTGTTACCAGGATCCTGAACGAACCCTGGCCCAGACGCGGTCTGACCAGGACAGGTTCTCCGAACATTCCTGGATCAGGGCCGCCAAGCACTTCGTCCACTTCCGCCTGAAGCAGTCGGAGCTGGATCTGTTCCCATAGCTCTGAGCCGCGTGGGGGTGCGAGGTCGTACGTCTTGCCGGTGACGATGTTCTTGGCGAAATCGTCTGGAGGAGAGACCCAATCTCGACGCTCGAAGAAAAACGGCTGCTCCAGAAGGATGCAGCCGATCTCGTAGTCCTCGCCTGGTTCTGGTCGAGTCCGACGGTACCGTTCGATGCGCCGCCGCATCTCTTCCAGGGTGGAGACCCCGTTCTTCTGACCGAAGGCATCCCAGGCGAGGCTGCAAGGCAGGACCGAATGTCCGGCAAAGAACCCCCCGCCCGCGATGAAGTTCTCGGGGTGATGGAGCTTGAAGAGCAGGGGTTCCCCGGGCTGGAGGGCCCGGAAGGCGCGGCCTCCGCTGGGCTGCCAGAAGTTCACCTCGTCCAGCTCGGGCAAGCCGCTCAGGAAGCGGAACCACTCGTTATCCGTGACCGCGATGAACGTCTTCATGGATCTCGCCTACCCAGAGAGGTTGCACTCTAGGGCGACTTCTGGCTTCCTTCTACACCATGCATCTCTACAGCGGCATGACGACGGACTTCGTCGCGGACGCCACGAGGAATCGGATCGCCTCGAAGCTTGAAGATGCCTTCGTGGACCACTTCCGATACAGACCTGCCCGCAACGAGGTCCAGTCATGGCAGAACTCTCTGCGAGCGATGGCGGACGTCGTGTCTCTCGCTTCGATGGACGACCACGGGGTCATCGTCGAACTGCAGCTGCCTCTGTCATCGAAGCGCCTCGACTGCCTGTTCACTGGCCACGATGCGACTGAGAGGCCGCAGGGCGTGATCGTTGAACTCAAGCAGTGGCAGGAGGCCGCGGCGTCATCGATCGACGATTGTGTCTCCGTCTACGTCGGGATGGGTCTGCGCGACGTCCTGCATCCTTCGCGCCAGGTAGGGAACTATGAGCGCTACCTCCTGGACGTTCACACGGCGTTCAGCGACGGGGGAGTTGGACTTGCCTCCTGCGGCTACCTGCACAACATGACGTTCGATCCAGAGGCCGAGCTCTTCTCCGAAAGGTTCGCCAGCATCCTCGATCGGTTCCCTTCTTTCACCGGTGATCAGGCTGATCACCTCGCGACCTTCCTTGATGAGCGCCTCTCGGCGGGTGATGGGGCCCCCGTGCTCGACTCGATCGTCAAGGGTCGTTATCGACCCCACAAACGCCTCCTGCAACACACCGCCAGGATGATCAAGGGCGAACCTGCATACACGTTGCTCGATGAGCAGCAGGTGGCCTTCAACGACATCTTGGGCCGGGTCCGTGAGAGGGAACGCAGCACGGGACAGAGTGTGTTCGTGATCCGAGGCGGTCCCGGAACGGGGAAGTCTGTGATCGCCGTGAACTTGCTCGCGGAGCTCTCGCTCGAGGGGTTCACGACGAAACATGCGACAGGCTCGAAGGCCTTCACCGAGAACCTCCGCAAGTCCGTCGGCAGTCGCGCTGCTGCGCAGTTCGGCTACTTCAACGGGTTCGTGGACGCTGAACCAGAGGCGCTCGACGCCGTGATCTGCGACGAGGCCCACCGGATCCGCGCCACCAGCGCAAATAGATTCACGTCCCGAGCCCAGAGATCTAAGACGCCCCAGGTAGAAGAACTGATCCGATCCGCCAAGGTCTCCGTCTTCTTCATCGACGACTTGCAGGTCGTCCGGCCCGGTGAGGTTGGGAGCTCAGGGTTGATCCGCCAAACAGCCCAGGAGCTAGGCGCGCCAGTGATCGAGCATGAGCTCGAGGCTCAGTTCAGGTGCGGGGGCTCAGAGGCGTTCGTAGGGTGGGTGGAGAACACACTCGACCTGCGCGAGACGCCCTACGTACTATGGGACCCGACGGAGGAGTTCAAGTTCGACGTCGTGGAGTCGCCTCAAGAGCTCGAGGACACTATCCGCGGTAGAGCAGCTGAAGGATTCTCTGCCCGGCTCACGGCTGGATTCTGCTGGAAGTGGTCCAAGCCACTCGCAGACGGAACACTCCACGATGATGTGGTTCTCGGCGACTGGTCGATGCCGTGGAACGCGAGACCGGAGGCTGGGCGGCTCGCTCCAGGAATCCCAAAATCGAACTACTGGGCGAGCGACGAGGGAGGGCTCGAGCAAATCGGCTGTGTCTATACGGCCCAAGGCTTTGAATACGACTACGCCGGGGTGATCGTAGGCCGTGATCTCGTGTGGCGGCCAAGGAAGGGCTGGGTGGGGCAGGCAGAATACTCTCAGGACTCGATCGTCAAACGAGCGGCGAAGGAGGATCCTGATCGCTTTACGGACCTAGTCAAGAACACCTACCGAGTGCTCCTCACACGAGGACTCCGAGGATGCTTCCTCTACTTCGAAGACGACCAAACCCGAGACTTCTTCATCTCTCGGGTGGAGTGGCCGGATCAACAGTAGGTCTGCGGTTGTACTTGATCGCATTGCTGCGCGAAAGACCCACCGGATACCTGCTCTCGTTGATTGCGATCTTGTCTTCCACCGACTGGGCGAGAGATACGCCTAGGACATCAGCCAACCTTAACAAGTAGATCTGGATGTCCGCCATCTCCAGAGCTGCTTCCGTCAGGTCGGCCGTCTCGATGGTCGCGGATCCCTCCTCGCTAACCCATCGAAAAAGGTCAAGCAATTCGCCAGTCTCGGCCGCGAGGGCCATAACTAGGTTCTTCGGGGAGTGATACTGGCTCCAGTCCCGGGCCTCGGCAAAGTGCCGCAGCCGCCTCTGCAGTTCCGGGACATCTAGCGGCTCATTTGGTTCAAGCATGAGGAGAGGCTACTCCTGGACTGCCTCTGCGGCCGGGCGGTCGTACTGTCAGGTGTCAACGGTATCCTCGGCGCTATGCTGGCCTTACGGGCGGACCCTTGGGCTCCTGAGTACGGGATGGGATTCGAAGCCCGCTTTGATGAGACGCCGGCGAGCGCTGATCCGGGGGTCGAGACCGATGACTGGTCCTCGGGCATTTCACCCTCCGAACCCGTTCCATGCCCAACCTGGTTCATCGATGGTGTCCGGCGTATTGAGCTCCGCCTCGTTGCCGATGACGGGGCGCGTCGTGCTCCAGGCCTCTTTGGCTCTTGGGCCGTGGGCACCGTGCTCTGCGACGGCGGCGCATCCTTCGGAGAGCATGAGATTGGCAGGTCAGTCGTGATCGGCGGAGGGCTCCAACCCGAAAGGGTCGAGATCCAGGCTGGAGATCACCAGCTGGTGTACGACCCGGCGTCCGAGCCGGGCGCGGACGCCGATGCCCCTCTCTCCGGCCTGCAGAAGCGCATGCAGCGTGCCGAATCGCTTTTGGCGGCGCGTCTGGCGGCTGAGAAGGATTGCCTGGTGCTCGCCGACGGACGCCTCGGGTTCCTCGACCCGACCGCTTCGCCGGTCGTCGGCGTCGTAAAGCGGTTCGTCCGTGCCTATCTAGACCCTGAACACGATGCCCTCCTTGCCCGACTCGCCCCCGGTGAGCGAACGCCTCTGTTCGGTTTGATCTATGAGGGTGAGCCGCTTGAACGCTACGCCTGGTACACGCGGCTCGTTCCGTCGCTCGCGGCGTGGCATGACCATGCGGGCTTGATGAGGTGCGAAGTTCGTGCCGGTGTTGGGCTAGAGGAAGCTCGTCTGCTGGCGGACCGGGTGAGCCACCTGCTGCCTGGCTTCGCGGGCCGTCCGACTGACTCCCGGTACCCACAGAACCTGGCGCCGGTGGGTGCGCTCGAATCGTGGCTGCGCCACCGTATCGGCCATCTTGGGCTGATCCGACGATCGCTGACGGCGTGGCTGAGCCAGGAGGAATGAATATGGAGAGCACATCCGAGCCGGTCGGTATGGTCCTCGGAACCGAGGACGCTACTCCGCTCACCTTCTGGGTTGGGGTGAGCCCAGGCGCATATCTGCAGCTTGACGACGCAGTGATCGTCGATACGGAAGTTCCAGGGCGCGGGCCGCTGCGGATCTCGGGAATCGTGCAGGAAGTTCGTGCGCGTCACGAAGGAGCCACATTCGACACCGACGTGTTCCTGATCGACCGGGGAGTGCTTCCTGTCGACACCGCTGTGTCCGCCCAGGTGGTGGCGACTCGATTCGACCCAGAGGTGTTCGTGCCACCTATGCCAGGGCTTCCTGCGATGAGAGCTCGCGGCAAGGATCGCGACGAGGCTCTCTACTTCGATCAGATGGATCGGCGGCTCGTCGCGGGACTCTCGCGCGATGGCGAGCCGGTCTTCCTCGACCTCGACTTCCTCGACGGCTCGCGCGGAGCCCACGTGAACATCAGCGGAATATCTGGCGTCGCGACTAAGACCACATACGCCCTGTTCCTCCTATACGCCCTCTTCCACTCGGACGCCCTCGGGCGGTACGCCCCGAATACGAAGGCGATCGTGTTCAACGTGAAGGGGGAGGACCTCATGTGGCTGGACAGGCCGAACGCGCGGTTGACGGACGAGGGACGCGGGGACTACCTGCGCCTCGGTCTCCCCGCTGGCCCGTTCGAAAGCGTCGGGCTGTGGGCGCCTATCCGAGGCGACGCGGGCGGGGAGGCAATCCCGCAAACGGAGGGACCTATCGACCGCGTTACGGCGTACTACTGGACGCTCCGTGAGTTCGTCCGTGAAAAGCTGCTCCGCTTCATGTTCGCCGAAGCCGAGGATGAGCGTTCCCAGATCGCCGACCTGGTCGCACGAGTGGAGTCGTTTCTGGACCGCGAATGCGAGGACGACCCGGATCACGATGCGACCGTCACCTTCGAGGGGACGGCCGTTTCTGACTTCGCCCGACTCTGCGAGATCGTGGGCGAGCAGGTCGAGGGGGACAACTCGAGCTGGCGCGGCCGGGTCTCGGATGCGACCGTGAGCGCGTTCCTGCGGCGACTCGACGCGGCGCGCTTCCGGATGGGGCACCTGATTCGCGGTCGGGATGCCGAGCATCCGGAGCGGCACCGGATCGACTGGGCCTCCAACCAGGTGACGGTCGTGGACATCCACAACCTGCACGACCGCGCGAAGCGGTTCGTCACGGGGGTGGTGGTCAAGCGGCTATTCGAGCACAAGGAGACCATGGGCCGACGCGAGCCGCTTATGTTCCTCGTCCTGGACGAACTAAACCGGTACGCGCCGCGGCAAGGCTGGAGTCCCATCAAGGAGGTGCTGCTGGACGTCGCTGAGCGGGGGCGCTCGCTTGGGATGATCCTCGTCGGAGCCGAACAGACCGCATCAGAGGTGGAGCGCCGCGTCATAGCGAACAGCGCGTTTCGCGTGGTCGGGCGGCTGGACACTGCCGAGGCCGCCCGAAGCGAATACGGGTTCCTCCCAGCGGTCACCCGGTCCCGAGCCTCGATCCTGAAGCCAGGGTCGATGATCCTCCAGCAACCACACATACCCGTGCCGATCCAGATCCGGTTCCCCTTCCCATCGTGGGCAACCCGAGCCGACGAGGCGGAGCCGAGCGAGGAGGCAGGCCAGGTGTTCGAACGTTTTGACGGGGACTGATAGATAGGTGCGGTTCCTCCACACGGCGGACTGGCATGTCGGCCGGGCGATCCGGGGGAGATCCCGAATCGCGGAGTTCGGAGCCGCACTCGACCAGGTCGTCGACATCGCGATCGACGAGGGTGTTGACGCGATGCTTCTCGCCGGTGACGTCTACGAGCACGCGGTTCCGGGCCCAGACGCCGATTCGCTCGTTGTCGACGCCTTCCTCCGGCTTCGGGATGCCGGGATCCGAGTCGTCGCGATCTCGGGCAACCACGACTCGGCCGCGCGGATGGAGGCGTTCGCCGGCCTTCTTCGCGTTATCGATGTTGAGGTCGTGCCGCACGTGCGGCCGCCAGATCGCGGCGGCATGCTGGTCGTGCCGAGCCGCGCCGGAGACGAAGAGGCCAACATAGCTTGCGTGCCCTTCGTACCCGAGCGGCGATTCGGAGACGCCGCGTCCTTGTTCGATGCGAGCGAGGCCTGGTACCGCTCCTATGCCCAAGGGATGGGTCAGCTCCTTGAGGCGATGGCCGCCGGCTTCTCACCTGGGCGGATACCGATCGTTCTGGCACATCTCTTCACAGACAAAGCTCTGGTCACGCCGGGCGGTGGGGAGCGGGAACTCACGATCGGGATCGCCTACGCCGTGCCGCCCTCTCGATTGCCGGCAGAGGCCGCCTACGTGGCTCTCGGGCACGTCCATCTCCCACAGGTGGTAAAGGGATCCCCGGCGCCCGCACGTTACGCTGGCTCGCTGCTGCAGCTGGACTTCGGTGAAGCTGGACAGAAGAAGTCGGTCACGCTCGTCGACGTGTCCGCGGGGAAGCCGGCGAAGATTCGTGAGGTACCGCTCACCGTTGGCCGTCCACTCGGGGACTTGCGGGGGACCCTTGACGAAGTGCTCGCGGCAGGCGCCAACGCCGGGGAGGCGTGGCTGCGCGCGTTCGTAACAACAGATGGTCCAGTCCCTGGAGTTGCAGATCGGATCCGCGATGAACTCCCTAACGTCCTCGACGTACACCTCGTCTACGAACGTGCCGATGAGCCAGTCGACGGCCGCGAACCACTCTCATCGCTCAGCCCACACGACCAGTTCGTTGCCTACTACCAAGCGCAGCACGGTGCCGAACCGGAACCGTCGCTCCTCGCTGTCTTCGACGAGGTGCTCTCCCTCGAGATCGAGGAGACCTAGAGTGCGGCCGCTCAGGCTCGCCGTTCGGGGAATCTCCGCCTTCAGGGATGAGCAAGTGATCGACTTCGAGGCCCTCGACCTCTTCGCGATCGCGGGCCCAACCGGTTCAGGCAAGAGCTCACTCCTCGACGCGATGACCTACGCGCTCTACGGGGAAATTGAGCGCGTCGGGAACCGGGCTAGCCTGTTCATCAGCCAGGGTCAGACTCGCATGTCCGTTTGCTTCGACTTCGCGGTCGGCGAAGACCGCTGGCGCGTGACGCGTTCTACGCCGGTCAAGGGTCCCACGAAGATCTTGTTGGAGCGCTGGGACGGTGCGGACTGGGAGCAGGCCGGACCAGGTGCCGACCGCGTGAGGGACGCCGAGAAGATGATCCGTTCGACGATCGGGCTCGACTACGAAGCCTTCACTCGAACTGTGTTGCTGCCGCAGGGCCGGTTTGCGGAGTTCTTGACGGGAGACGCCAAGAAGCGGCGGGCCATCCTCACGGACCTCCTCGGCCTCGAGCTATTCGAACGACTCGGCAGACGGGCGGGCGAGCTGAAGCGCGATACGGAGTCGGACATCAGAGCCAAGACCGAACAGCTAGAGAGCGAGTACAAGGGCGTGACTTCCGAAGCCGTCACCGTGGCCGAAGAAGGCGCGAATGAGGCGGCCTTCCAAGAGAGAGCCCTCGGCGAGGCGGAAGTCAATGTAAGACAGGAGGCTGAGGCCTGGGCCGCCACTTCCCGAAAGGTGTTGGAGCTCCGGGCCTTTGCGAACGACGTTACGGCGGCAGCTTCGGTCTCGAGACTGAGCAAGGTGGCTCTTGAAGAGATAGGGATCGAGCTCGACCGGAATCGGTCGGCCCAGGCAGCGAACAAGGTCGCCCTCGATGTGGCGAGCCAATCCATGGCGGATGCGACCTCCTCCCGAGAGAGCGCCGAAACGACTTGGGGCAACGAACGGAAGTTGGTGGAGCTTCTGGCAGAAGCCAGAGAGCTTGGGCGCGCTCGGGAGACCCATTCGGAGGCGGCCGTCGACGCCGACAGCGCCCGTCAGAGGATCCCGGAGCTTGAGGGGAAGGAGGCCGAGTTCGTCGCCTCCCTGGCCCAACACACAGCTGAGGTGGAGGCGAGGAGCGAGTCATTGGAGTTAGCCGAGGCCGCCCTTGACAGGGCCCAGCACGCCGACCTAGTCGCGGCCGTTCGAGCGGGAGTCCGTGTAGGCGAAAACTGCCCCGTTTGCGGTAATGCAATCGAGGAGCTTCCAGAGATAGTTGACGCTCAACCGATCGACGCTGCCAGAGGCGACCGTGATCGCGCTAGGCAAGCGAAGCGGGCCATCGAGGAGGAGAGACGCAAGACCCAGGAGGAACTGCATCGTGCCTCCGCCGAGGTCAAGGCAGCACGAGGGGAGGTCGAGCGTTGTTCGCGGTCGTTGGAGAGAGCTGTCGAGGATGTTCGTTCTCTGACGCAGAGCCTCGGCAAGTCCATGGGCGACGACCCCGGCGATAATCCCGTCTTAGAGCTTGAGGATCGACTCCGGAAGTTGAATGAGCTGTCCGCGGCAGAGGCCCAAGCCAGGGAATCACTCGAATCGGCGCAAAAGGAAGCCGATGAGCTTCAACACGCACGGGACTCTCTGGAGCCACGAGTTGGGCAGGAGCGGGTTCGACTGGACTCCCTGCAAGCTGAGATGTTGCTCGCCCGAGCGCGCACGATCGCGGAGAGGAAAGCGCTCGCCACAACGCTCCCAGCCTTTCCAGAGACCAACGATCCTGCCCTGCTCTCAGGGGTCGCGACTGAGCTCAGTCTCGGCTTGGAGGGAGTCGCAGCCGAGCTGTTGACGATTGCGGACGCAATGACTGGGAACGAAGAAGTGGTCCTTCGGCGGGCGGCAACACATATCCAGGATCTCGTCGCAACCGCTGCCTTCACAACGATCGATGATCTCGTGAGCACTGTAGCCGTCGAGCTGAGGGAAGCGACGAGAAGGGCGGCCGCTGCTCAGCATCGTCTGAATGACCTGAGGGACAAGCTGAAGCGTGCCCGGAAGATCAGGCAGCAGTTGAAGAAGCAGAGTTCCCGAGCCGTGCTCTTCGGCGCCCTCGTCAAGGAGCTACGGGCCGATCGCATCATCGCCTTCCTGCAGGTGGAGGCCCTCCAAGTTCTGGCCACAGCGGGATCGGAGCGTTTGGCGATCCTTTCCTCTGGGCGATACCGACTCGAGTTCGAGCATGACGAGTTCTATGTCGTCGACCAATGGAACGGCGAAGAACGGCGAAGTGCGCGGACGCTGTCGGGTGGGGAGACGTTTCTTGCCTCGTTGGCGCTGGCCTTGGCCTTGTCTGAGCAGGTTCGATCCTTAGCGGTCAGCGAGAGAGCCCGCCTCGACTCGCTATTCCTCGACGAAGGATTCGGCTCGCTTGATCCCGAGGCACTGGAGATTGTGGTCGAGGCGATCGAGCAACTTGGTGGCGACGGGCGGGTAGTTGGCGTGATCACACATGTGCAAGAACTTGCGATCCGACTCCCAGCAAGGATCATGGTCGAGAAGTCACCTCGCGGAAGCCGGCTTAGCGTCGTGCAAGGTTGACCTGCGATGTTGCAGGATCAGGACGACTTCGCTTCGACCTGGACCGACTCGAGTGGGTGCGGATAGCCGCGAAGCAGTGGTCGGTAACGTCGATTCCGTTCGGAGGAAGGGCGGCTTAGCTGGGACTAAGTCGGAGCCGATAGACATCAGCACGCTTGTTGAGATCCGCGACGGCATCCTCGCGAGCTGCTCGCTCGCCATACAGAGAGAGTCCGCGCTCTGCCCACCAGAGTGCCGTTTCGTAGTCATTCGCCTTCGCAAGGCGGATGCACATCTGCTTGTACGTGTGTAGCCAAGGGATGTTCCCCCACTTGCCAACGAACGCCTCGCAGATTGTCTCCATCTCCGCATCATGAAGACGGCAGCAGTCGTCGAACTCATCAAGTGCTGAGGCAAATACATCACGCGACTTGTACAGCGCGACTTCTAGGTGATGAAACATGAAGTGGCGATCGAGCGGATCCTCCTCGGTTTCTAGCAAATTTCGTAGCATCTTGATGGCTCCAATGGCATCCTCCGGAAGTTCTGCCATCCAGCCGAGGTCGTAGTTGTCGTCGGCATCATCGCTTGCGACTGCGTTAGAGACCCCTGTATCCATCTGCTCCTCGCTTGTGATCAGAGGTTTCGAGGCCCGAAGACCGAAGTCCCTCGGATCGAACCGTAGGAACACACCGAGCCGGCCCGGTCCGTCAGCGCGCTGGCCACCCCCGGCGATCACACCGTCAAGCGCGATCGGCTTGCCATGTCGCTCCTGAAGTGCGATTAGCCCAGGGCGCATGCGTTTCGCTTCAGTGCGGGAGAGGTGCCCGACCTTCAGGCCATTCACCCAGACTGACACGGCGTTCGCGTCATATTGGTTGTTCTCATCAGCTACCAGTACTGCCAGCACATCGACTCGAGCCCGCTCGCCGGCGATTCCACCCACAACCTGTTGCAAGGCGTCTTGATAGAACGATTCGCCCACAACCTCGAGACTCTCGCGCCCTTCGTAGACTTGAACCTCCATATGATCCGTAATCCATGTCGGCCGCTGTTCGGACGTCTCCGGAGCGGGTGATGGCAGCTTCCGAGAGCTAAGAAGTTTGCGGAACATCCATGTCTCATCTCCCAACCGTGGGTCAAGTTGCTGGAGCGATCGTGGCCGTTCACCCGGAAAAGCGCAAGGCCTGCGCGTCTCCGGCGCAACTCATTTCCATGGCGGGCAACCGACCCTGATCTCTCAAGGGATGCAAGGGCGACCCCGTATCGCCTCGTCGATGTCACGTCCGCGGCGACGCCAACTAAGGATGGCGGCAACGCGACGGGTCAGTTCGTCGAAGCCGATCAATCTCGCATCCTGGATCATGAGTCGAAGAGCGAGAGCGAGTTCCGGATCCGCGGGAGCGGTTCCACCAGCTCTGCCTCGACCTCGCGAAGGAGGCCGGCGTCGAGACGTGGAGCAAGCGCGACGATCCGGCGTTCTGGGACGAGAAGCTCCCGAGTACCTCGGCGAGGCGGTCGATCGGCCCGGACCTCGCTACGGCGCGCTGGTCATCGACGAGGCCCAGGACCGTCGCCTCGCAGCGAGTTCCGGCGTCCAGCTCGAAGCAAGGTCCGGCTCCCTCAACTTCTCGCGCGTTGTGAGCAAACGCGACAGAGCTCGGCGGAGGGTCGAGCCTCCAGCCGGTCCAGTTCGATTGCGTTCCGACAGTTGAGACAGATGCCGTACCGACCTGTCTCGATGCGCTTGAGTGCTTCTTCGTTGGATACCTTCTGTTGAAGCAGAGACCGCTCCACTTGCTGGAGCGTGAACCCGCGGTCCGGTTGCTGCGCGAGGAGGGCGTGCTGGGCCCGGAGTTCATCGAGCTGTGCGCTCAGTCTGGCGACCTCGACTACCATCGACGCCCGCTGCTCCTCGATGAAGTCGGTCTGGGGGAGCACTTGGATCCCCATGCTCGCCGGGGCCTCCGCGACCTCTGCTGCGTCTTCGTGCGGAGTAGGCACCTCGATCGCGTCGATGGCACCAGGCTCCAGCGGGGCCGTGAGGACGCCGATCTTTGATGCACTGACAAGCTCGTTGATCCGGTCGATCAGGCGTTCGAGGGCCGTCTCCGGGTGCTGGACCCAGTCGGTCGACCAGATCCTGTGGATCTTCCAGCCGAGCGATTCCAGGATCTCCTGGCGCAAGCGATCGCGATCGCGAGCCGTACGGGAGCTGTGGTAGGCGACCCCGTCGCACTCGACCCCGAGGATGAAGCGGGTCGGGATCTCGGGGTGGATGATGCCCAGGTCGATCCGGAACTCGGACACCCCGACCTGGGGTCGGACCTCGAACCCGCGGGCAGTCAGCGCGGCGGCAACCGCTTCCTCGAACTCGCTTCCCGGGACGGCTTCGGGGTCCGTGGTGGCGTGGTCCTCCTCGAACCGACCGCCACGGGACGCGTACCGAACGTAGGACGCAAGCATCCGCGGCCCGTCGTTCCTGCTGTTCACGGTCCGGTCGAGATGGTCGGGGCGCATCGACGAGACGAGGGTCATCGTGTGCTTCGCGCGCGTCACGGCCACATTGAGTCGGCGCTCGCCTCCTGCAGCGGTGATGGGGCCGAACGCCAAAGACGGGATGCCTCCTGGTTCCGTGGGTCCGTACCCGAGGCTCAGGATGATCGAGTCCCGCTCATCACCCTGCACGTTCTCGAGGTTCTTCACGAAGAAGGGCTCTGCCCCGGTCTCGGTCTCCACCAGGGACACGAGGTCGGGACGCTCCTGGAGGCGACGATGTAGTTCGAGCTCAACCGCATCGCGCTGCGGCAGACTGAGGGTGATGACGCCGAGGCTGCGCTCCCACCCGTGCTGATCCAGGTGCTGGATGATCAGGTCAACCGCGCGACGCGCCTCCACGGGATTCGTACGCGTAGTTCCGCGACCGAAGACGCCATCGCTCACGTACTCGAACGAGATGCCTGTCTCGCCATCATCGTCGGGGTTCGGGAACGTCATGAGCGGGTTGCCCGAATAGAACATGCGGTTCGAGAATGCGATCAGGCGCTCGTCCTTGCTCCGGTAGTGCCACCTGAGATTTGCGCTTGGCAAGACGCCGGCGCCGACGTCGAGGATGCTCTCGAACTGCGCGAGCTGGAGGGCATCGCCGTCCTCGTCCCAGTCGTCGTCACCACCGCCGTCCCCGTCATCGATCGACTTCTGGAAGAAGGTCGACGGGGGTAGCTGCTTGCTGTCCCCGATCACGACGATCTGGCGGGCCCTCAGTATGGAACCGAGCGCGTCAGCGGGAAGGACCTGCGACGCCTCGTCGAAGATGCCCAGGTCGAAGCTAAAGCTGTCCCGAGGAAGATAGTTCGCGACGGACAGCGGACTCATCAGGAAGCACGGCTTGATCGCCGTGATCATCTGCGGGATGCGAGGGAGCAGCTTCCGAAGTGGCAGGTGCCTGGTCCTCTTCTCATGTTCCCTATAGATGAGGTTGACCTCGTCCCTCCCCGACCGCGTCACGGCGTCGAGTTCTCGCGCATGTGTGAAGCGCGCACGGCATGCCTTCCTGACTGCCTCCTGACGTTGGTTGGCGCCATGGCGCGTTGCGGCCTGGGCTTCGGCCATGAGTTGCGTGTCGAGTGCTCGGAACTCCGACAGGATTTGCTCGTGCCGTCGGATGCCGAACCTCCCCAGTGCCGGAGAGTCCCGGTATGCCTCGGCGAGCTGCTTCCACGCAACCAACCGTGAGAACGCGGCGACCAGCTCGCCCTCGTTCAGGCCGGCGCCGCGCGACGCTTTCAGGAATCCGTCGAGACCGGCGGCGGAGCACGAGCTCATCGCTGTCTCGTACTCGTTCCATTCATCAAGCTGATCCAGGTTGTCGAGCCACGCTCGGGTCCTTAGCGCTAGCTCATCGAGGGACACCTCGCCGAAGGAGCGACCCTCGAGACCAGCGGGGAACCACCGTGCCAGCGCGTCAGACGCCGACCCACATGTCTTCATCGCGGGCTCGGCTGCGAACCTGATCGGTTCGAAGCGCTGGACCTGCTCCGTACTCAGCGTCGCGATCCTCGCGGCGACGTCGGGTCCGATCTGCTGGGTCCCCGACGTCCACCGGTACCTGCTCACCCACGTCAGCGCGGACGACACCGCCACCTCCGCCGCCTCGCCAGGTGGCCACGCTGTTCCGGTGAGGAGATCGAGGTCAGCCTGCTTCACGGAGATGAAGGCTTCCGCCTCATGTAGTGCCGAGGCCGTTCCGAGGAGGCTGAGCGCGTCCCGATAGGAGGGCTTGCGCTTGATTACGTCTCGGACCCGTCGGCGTGCACCTCGATAGCCGCGAGAGAGCCGACGCAGGGGGGAGCGGTACACACCTTCGTACATAGGGAGTAGGTCGCTGACGAGATCGTGCTGCTCGGTGAGCGCTTCGGCCTGAAGAGCTTGCAGTTCCGCGCGGCGAGATCGGATCACTCCGCACCTCGAGGTCGCTGTCTCGACGAGCGTGACTGCGGATGCGAGGGCTTCTCCCGGCAAGGTGAGCCATGATCCACGGACACCGGGCGGCATCTCCGACAGGGCCTCGAGACGGGACAGCCAAACGGATACCTCGGCGAGCGTTAAGGGACCCGACTCGAGCGTCAGTTCGGCATACGAATCCCGCTCGGCGCGGAGCGTATCCACTCCTTCTGCGAGTTTCTCGAGCGAGGGCACCAGCTCTTGGCGCATCGTGAAGGATGGCCCGTCAGCAACGACGCTACGCCATGGATGGGAGAGCGCCACGTCCCACAGACCCGAAGCGACGACCCCCTCGAGCTGCGTGCGGAAGCGCGCCTCCAGCGATCCATCGACGTCGAGCGCGGGTTCCACAGGGAGGTCGGCCGGGAGGAGAGGCTCCGTGCCGATATGCGCCAAAATGCCGTGCAGGTGATAGGCAGAACGCCCCGAGGTCCCTCGCCGCGCGTGGAGCTCCCCGACGTAGGCGTCGAGCGCCTCCCGTCGCATCCGGCGATCCTCAAAGAGCGCATCTTGCGGCGCGGGCAGCGAGGTGAGGGACCCCTCCATCGCGGCGTGGAGTTCACGCACCACGCTCCGCTTGTCCGTGGTCCGACTGTGCAGGTCCAAACACAGATCGCCCAAGCCCACGTCACGCAGCCGGCGGAACACCACGTCGAGCGCGGCGCGCTTTTCGCTCACGAATAGCACGGACCTCCCATCGCGGACGGCTTGCGCGATCAGGTTCACGATCGTCTGGCTCTTGCCGGTTCCGGGAGGTCCTTGGATGACCAGGTTCTGCCCACCGCGAGCCAGAGCGATCGACTCCAGCTGACTGGAGTCCGCATTCACCACGGGGAAGGCCTCCGCCATGTCGAACTGACGATCGAGATGTTCGAGCGACACCTCGGGATGCTCGAGATCGACGAAGCCCGCAGATGGCGCCCAGGACGGGGTGCGTCGCCACAGCTTCAGCCGTGCCAGCTGCGCTCAGGTCCTCGTACATCACGAGCTTCTCGTAGGAGAAGTGACTGAGCCATGCGGTGTCGGCCACAGACCAGTCACGACCGCGTACCTCGGTGGCGACCCTATCCAGGTAAGTCGTCGCGGATGCCTGCATCTCTTTCCCCTCGAAGGGGTCGAAGCTCGGAAGCTCGTACCCGAAGTCCTGGAGGAGTCGCTGGGCGAGGGCAGGGTTCACCACGACATCTCCGCCCGAACCCGAGAGCTGATATGGGCCGAGGCGATCGCGATGGAGCCGAACGGGGATTAGCAGGAGAGGAGACTCGACCCACCCGACGGCGGCGTCGGACTCTTGCCAGCGAAGCAAGCCGATCGCGACGTGCAGGGTCGTGATGCCTTGCTCGTTGTCGGTCGTCCTTGCTGTCGCGTAGAGCCGATAAAGCTTCTTCTGCAGCATCCGGACGTCCGTGGCCGAGCCGTCCGCGTAGTCCACCTGGATGTCGCCCGGCCGCTCGTCGACCGCCAGCTCATCGTCCGCATCCGAGAGCTCAGCCTCCGCGATCGATCCGAGCCTCGGCCATGCGAACGTGAGTTTCTTCTCCGAGAGCGCGAGCTTCTCGTAAAGGTCGTCTGCGTCGGGGTGCAACAGCCGCAGACGAGTCCCTCGCGACGACTTGAAGCGAAGCAACTTGTTACGCCCGCCGAGGTCGAGGAGCTGCTTCTTCCATCCTTCGAGCATGTCGGTGACGCGTTGGAGCTCCGCGGACGATACGTGGGAATCTTGGACGATGACGATGCCACCTCGGGTGTTCGGCGCTACCACGGACCGGTCCCAGCGAGCGTTCGATGTCGTGGTACTCACCTGCGGACGCCGGATCAGCGAGTAGCGACCGTCGGGTGCCCGCCGTACGAACGCCGAGAGCTGGGCGGAGAGGATCTGTTTCACCTCGTCCGGATCGGCTTCGCTACCGACTGCGCGTAAGCGCTCGACGATCTCGGACTCGTCCAGGGCCGCGCCGTCCGCTTCGAGGATGGCAACGACCCAGGCGGTGAGCGACTGACCTGCGGGCCCCCCCATGCCCTGCTCAGCCTAGTGTCGTTGGGCTCCGCCATGTGAGCTTCTTCCGACGAATACTGCCCCTCCTGAGTGTGGCAGGACCTCGGGCTGAACCGATTTCCCTACGATCCCGTGCTGCGCGGCGGACGCGCTCGAGCGCTTGCGGTCGACCGCCTTCCCGGCGTGACCTCCTTGCTCGAGATCGCGGACGCCGCGTCAGCCGAGGTCGCTGGCGGACGGATACCTGCCATGCCGCCTCGAACGGATCCCTGTCCATCCCGCTCGGATGGATCGAGTCTACGGTCCCCATCAGGAGCAGGTTCACCGGGGGGAGCTCCCACGAGCCGGCGTCGCTGAAGATCACCCGAGCGTGGATCGGTTGGGCCAGCTCGGTGGGGAGCACGCGCCAGGTCGCTTCGATGTTCAGGTTCTGCATCTCCTCGGCGAATCGCCGGAAGGCACGACGAGCCTTCTCGTCCGCATGCGCCGGGCCCGAGAGGAGCCTGATCCTCGACACGTTGTCCTTGTCGATCTCCTCGCTGAGGAGCTCCAGGCTCTTGCGCGACATGTGTTGCTCGTACCAGAGGACGTCGCCCGTCAGGCTGCGGAGCACCTTCCGGAGGGCGAGCTCGTTCGTGAACGGACGGCTCGGGTCCAGGTAGGCCTCCTTCGGCTCGGTGGTGCTCAGCTCCGCGCCGGTCACGCCGGCGATTGCGCCGAGCAGGAGGTTCTCCCGCATGTCCAGGAACGCATCGAGGTCATCTCCACTGAGCGCTCCCTTCCCTTCGTACGGGATGAGGTGACTCGCGAGCACGGCCTCGAGCTTGTCCGCGCCGAGTTGCCTCTCCATCTCGCCCAGATAGTCGGAGGGGCGCCGGTCCGAGATCAGCTTGTTGGTCGTGTGGTCGATGAGGCATCGGTTGAGGATGGAGTTCATCGCTTTGCGAGGTGGGTCGGCCTTCCTCAGGAAGCCGGAGGGGAAGAGGTGATGGTCCTCGATCCGCCTGCTCGGGTCGTTCAGGAAGTCTTCGGTCAGCCGGTTGCCGGTGAAGAAGTCATGGGCACCGTTCACGATCGTCAGGCAGATTACCGCGCGGTAGGCTGCGTTGCGCTGCCGTTCGATGCCTCGCAGCGATACATCCTGCAAGCGGAAGCTCGCCACGGACTCCGGTGCCTCGTCGGAACCCGCGAGCCAATCTCGAAGCTGCGCGTAGTCCGAAGCATTGAGCGAGTTGACCGGCCCTTCGTACCGTTGGCCGAACGAGCAGCACCAGAACCATCTCCGGAGCTTCTCCCAGCCCTGGCCGACGGCGGGGCCGCTCATGTCCTTGAGGTGGGTCGCCGCAGCGAAGAGCGACGGGAACAGGGAGGCGTACGGGAGCCAGTGGCGGGTGAGCACGCCGCAGTCGCCTCGGAGCACGCTGAGCGCGCTGGACGCGGCAGCACAGACCGTGTGCCAGTCCTCCTCGAACCTCTCCCGCTCGAGCAGTAGCAGGTCGCCCTTCTTGCACTGCCCGCTCCGGATCAGAGCGATCGCCTGGAGCAGATACGTCGGCTCCACGGAGAACTCCTCCTCGCCGAGGAGCGGGTGCTCGTCGAGGGAATCCGAGTACATCTGCCGTAGAGTCGATCCCTTGGGGCCAGAATCGAGCCGTCAGGAGGTCGAACACGGTGAGCCGCATGCCGGTCTTGTTGAGAGTCTCGAAGATCTGACATACAGCCTCGAGGCTGGTGTCCACCGGCAGCTCGACGACGGGGAATCGGTAGTCACGGAGAGGCTCGACGTATCGCTCCTCGAGCTCGCGGACCCGATCCCGCACCTCGATGCGATCCGCGCCTTTCTCCACATGGTGATCGACGTAGTCCTGGAACCAGAACTTGTACGCACCCTGTCCCATGGCGGCCGTTAGGGGGTACTGGTGGCGGTCGAACTGCCTTTCTCGATCGAGCAGCTTCTGACGCTCCGCCTTGTGCCTGCGTAGCGGGTATACGGCATTCTCGATGTCGTCGTTCGCCAGATGCTCGAGGTCTATGAAGAACAAGTGGTCTCCCCGGCCGTTCAACGCAACGGAGAGGCTCGTGAGCCGCTGCTGCCCGTCGAGGACGAGGTACTCGGGGAACTCGGTGGCCGGAGAATCGATCCCCTCGACCGGTCGCCATGCGAGCTCGTTCGAGGATCCGCCCTGAGGAAGAGGAGGCTGCCTGCGGGGAAGTCCAGCACGAGTGAAGTGAGGAGCAGGTCGATGTCGGAGGGGCGCCAGACGAAACTCCGCTGGAACTCGGGCAAGACCACCTTGCATGAGTCCATCCGGGCGAGCAGATCTGCGAGCTTCCACGGGTTCGTCTGGAACTGAGCCATGCTCCCTCCTCGCTGTCAGCTTCGAACAGTCGAGCGGCGAATGGACCCAAGGATATCCACAAGGGCGGTCAAGGTCCCTTACGGCCGCAGGGACGATTCCCTTGCGGATGTTCTTGTGCGCTGGGTGTGCTCGTGGTCGACACGACGAATGACGAAGGATGGGTCTCGATTTTCTGCGCTAGTCCCAGCACCGAACGTGCACGAGCGGATCATTCTTGCTACGCCAGGGCCGCAGCGATGCCCGGTAGGCAGTCTCTCCTGGCCGAACAGGCTCGTCGCACTCCTGGCAGACACCGGACGCCTAGTTGTCCCACACGAACGCGATCGTGCCGCCTGTTCGCATGTTCGGGATATGCACTCGTGCCTTCACCCATCGTTCCCCATCCCACACGTTGCCGGTAGCTGGGTTGTTGCTATCAGGTTCTCCGACACGTGGCATGTCTTCCTCCTCCGGATCAGTGGCGCTGTGGCCCCGTCTCCCTTTCCCAGTCCTTTAGCGGGATCCCGATGGTTGCCTCGCCTTCGCCGTTTCGGTCAGGCCAGAACACGTAGACGGTGCTCTCGAAACGGCGGATGCTCATCCGCTTCGGCTGGACGAGTGCGTCCCGCGCGATCTCGCTCAATAGGCGTCGCTCAGCAGGGTCAAGGCTGTTCCAGGGCTCCCGCACATCGCGATCACGTTTCAACTGCTCTGAGTGGTGTCGAACCTCGTCCCGGTATCGGGCCCGTTCACCGCGCCATGCATTCCAAGCCATCGCCACTCCTCTGCGTGCCCTGGACTGGCATGATCTGATCGTGAGGTTCTCACGCTAGATTCGGGCTCCGGGTTTGCTGAGCCGTTGCCACCCTGATCGAGGTCGAGAAGTTCGTGCATCCGTTCCACAAGCTCATCCACTGAGGAGTCGCCAGCCTTTGCGCGATTCGCTAGACGCATGAAAGCCATCGCCTCGATGGACCTGATCCGCTCCTCGCTGATGTCGAACTCAGCTGCGACCTCTTCGCGGGTACGTGGACGTTCGTCGACGATTCCCAAACGAAGTGCGAGGACGATCTTCTCGCGCTCGGACAAGCTTCGAGTCGCTGACCCGAATCTCGTCTGAAAGGTCGCGACCCAATCTGAGCCCTTCACTTCGGCTTCGCCTGCGCCAGGAGGAGCAGATCCAAGGGGTTCGTCCATCATTGGATTCATATCGGCTGCCAGCGCGAGGTCCCTGAACTGTGCAAAGGTTGCCTGGTTGCGTCTCCCCGACCGCGAACGACCGCGTGATCGAGGACATCCAGGCCTAGCTCGGCGCCGAGCTCGTGGTCCGCCTCGGCGAGCGCACCGGGTGGGGCAGGTCGGCCGTGTACTTCATCGCGACGCGGTTACTCCGTCATGCCGGTGCCGGGCCGACGATCCGACTGTGTCACGTCCGATGTGTCAGATTGGGCTACAGGTTTGACAGGCTCGCGCGTCATCTCCTGCCTCTAGCCGCGCCCAGTCATTGAGGTCGAGGGGGTTCATGGCGCAGACCTTGATGTAGTCAGTCGTCCACGCTGTCTCCCCGGCGGGCGCATCTCCCACGTGCCAGCAGCCGACCCGATGGAGCAGGATCTGATCTGAGGAGGGGGACCGCGCAGCGTTGAGATAGAATCCGGATGGGCGATCACGCAACCATTCGCGGAACCCCCCATCGTCGTCCTTGAACAGGATCAAGTCGGACTCCATCATCTGGTCGCCGGCCGGCTGCATGCCACTCTGGCGGCGCATCTCATCCTTGGCCCACCACAGGAATCCGGCCATGTGCTCGGTGTTCCCGAATCCCGAACCTGTCGCCTCATACAGGAGGTCGTTGCTCCAGACGATCAGGCGGCCGATCGTCCAGGAAACTGCGCCGGGGTCTGGAAGCCGCAGTCCGTAGACCCAGAGGGCGATCTCCTTCTTGCCTGCCTGGCCGGTGTACTTGTTGATGGGGAGGAATCTCGACGGTTCGACCATGCATAGCACCTTCGTGAGAAGAGCCTCGCGGAAGCCGATCATCCCGAGCCCGCGGTGACCGTGGATGAGATCCGTGAGCCGATCTTCGAGGTACGTGTCGGACGGCCCGTAGAGGAGGTAGTCGATCGACTCCCTCACCCGTTGAGCTGCCTCGCCGTCCGGCATGTCGTTCCAGGCCGTGTTGAAGACGCTCATGTTCCCCGGATTGCCAGCGAGGTTCGCATTGGCGAAGTACTTGAGGTCATCTGGCGACGCGGTCGGCAGTGCTGACTGGCTGAACATGCGACCGTACCTGTCGCGGAATTCCAGGGCTCTCGCGTCTGCGGTCGGATGTTCGAGCAAATACGCCGCCTTGAGATCTGCAACAAGGCGGACCACATCCGGCGCGATGTCGTCGGGTGAGGGAAAGCGCTTCCGTAGGTCCTCGAACGTGGCGGTGGTCTTGAATACGCGTTTGGCCTCGCCTCGAATCCACTCGTGGTGACACGAGTTGCACCGAACACGCTTGCGCCCATCGTCCAAGTCCTCGACCAGGTCAAGGTCAGAGGAGCTGCAGTTCGGACATTCAACAACCATGCGTGCTGCCAAGGCTAACGGGTCGTGTGTGCCTGGCGACCGGCATCCGAAGACAAGGGACGTCACATGTGTCGGTCCATGGCTATATCGTCCCGGACATGAGTGACATCGGAGGATTCGATCCTACGTTCGACTTCAGGACCGAGGCGCGTCCAGGAGAGGACCCTGACCGGACGAGTCCGACCCTCAGGAAGTACCACAAGCTCCTTTGGAGCAAACCACTGCCGAGCGGCGAGCCATTCGACTTGGACGACTCCACGCCTCCCTACTTGCACCATTCGTCGCCGCGAGGAGAGTTCTACCTCACAAGCGATTCGGCGATTCCGACCTGGACCAAATGGGCGCGGATGGCGAAGGTAATCACATCCATGCCCGAGTCGGAGCGAGAGCACTTCCGCACCCTGGCCGGGCAGATGGGCGGCAAGGTGTTGTTCCCAGGAAGACAGATCGACGGCAAGCAGACGATCAACCAGGAGCGCGCCCGCAACCCGATCGCTGATCGGCTCGACCTGACGCTGGAGTGCATACGACTTCACTACCTCGGCGAGACTAGCCCCCTGGCAAAGACTCTCGTTCGCTACGGGGAGTACTTCTCGCTGTTCGAGGACTTCCGGGGGTACGTGGACTTCTTCCTCTTGCAGGACCTCGTGTCCGACGACTGGTCTTCGGTGGACTTCTTGATGTCCTTCGTGGGCTTTGGGGCATCGGGCCTTCCCTCAACTCTGGATGAGTATCAGGGGTACCGCCTGAGGGCCATCGCGTTCGTCCAGGCGCGGAACGGCCGAATGGCCGACTACGCAGCCGGCCGTTGACCTTCGGTGTCGATCTGCACCGCTCGGTGCCACCGGCACATCCGCCGCCCTTTACCCGCCTAGGTCGTGCGAGGCGGATGCGCTGTTGATAGCTTTGGTCGATGAGCATTCGGCGAGACTGGGTTGCTCGGCGGAGAGGTGAGGGCTAGATGGCGGCTTTCTATGTGCTGAACGTCGACGCCTCGATCGGTCCGTCGAGGAAGGGGGCCATCGGGGTCGTGCTTCGGCAAAAGCCCGGCAAAGGGAAGCCGTTAAAGGTCGTCGCGTTCCTTTCAAAGAAGGTCGACACTGACGACATCACGGCGGCTGAGTACCTCGCTCTGATCGAGGGACTTCGATTGGCGGCTCGCTACGAACCCACGACACTTCGCGTGTTCACCGATTCAGACGTCATCCCTCAGCAGATAAACGCCTCGGACCCAAAGTTCAGTTCGCCGGCATCGAAACGTCTCTACGACCGGGCGTGGCGCTTGATCAATCGCATCGGGAAGGAACGAGTGAAGGTCCTGTGGGTGCCGCGAGACATGAATACCGAAGCGGATCAGCGTGCAGCGGACGCCTTCTTCGAACGCAAAGGCGACGCGTGGTTTAGGCCGACATCCACCTAGATGCTTCCCGAGTACTGCGGCACTTCACGCCCTCCCGCAGACCCAGGCCCATCTCGGGCGGTAGGTCACTGGCGACAGGTATCGTTGGTCTTGGCGGCTGACGTCAGTTGGTCGGCTTGAGTTCGGCGTCGGGGAGCGTGGGCGCATCGGTCGGATACAGACCGGCGACGAAGCCGTAGACCTGGTCGCCGGCCCTGGGGATCTGGGCGAACGTGCGAGCGATCTCCTGGACCTGGGCCCAGAAGGTGCGCACCTCCTCGATCGGGATCCGGGCGTGCGAGAGCGTGCACCGCAGCTCGTCGGCCGCGTTGGCCGGCACGGACTCGGCGGCTGCCTGCGCGAGCCCGTTGATGGCGGCCGCGACCTGCTTGTCCTCGGGACGGCTGAGCACGCCGACGTACAGCGTGCGGGCGACCCGGCCGTAGTACCGCTCCTCGATCGCCCGCACCCGCCGCGTGCGCACCACGCGGAGGAGGCCGGCGTCGACGAGGAGGTTCACGTGGTAGGCGATGGTGCTCTTGGGACGGTCGACCGCCTGCGCCATCTCGGTGACCGTGGCGGCGCGCTCGAGGACCAGCTCCAGGAGGGTGTCGCGCAGGGGATGGGCCAGGGCGCGCAGCTGCCCGGGCTCGGTGACCACGAACATCTCCTCGAGGTCGTAGTCCGGGATCGTCTGCTCATCGTTTGACATGTCTGGAACATTCTAGGAGTCTGGATCAGTCGATGGAAGTCGTTCGATGAAAGGAGTGTAGACGTGGCCGAGGTCGTTCTGTTCCATCACGTGCAAGGACTGACCGATGGGGTGCGCGCGTTCGCCGAGGAGCTGCGCGCCGGTGGGCACACCGTGCACACGCCCGACCTCTTCGAGGGTGCGCGCCCGGAGAGCATCGACGACGGCATGGCGCTCACCGGGAAGATCGGGGACGAGGTGCTCAGCGCGCGTGCCGACGCGGCCGTGGCCGACCTGCCCGATGGCCTGGTCTACGCCGGCTTCTCCTTCGGGGTCGGCGAAGCGCAGCGACTCGCCCAGACCCGACCGGGTGCGCGCGGAGCGCTCCTCTACGAGGGCTGCTTCCCGATCACCGGCGAGTGGGCCTTCGGACCGTGGCCGGACGGCGTCCCGGTGCAGATCCACGGCATGGACGAGGACCCGTTCTTCGGGAAGGGGGGCGACCTCGATGCCGCCCGCGAGCTGGTCGAGATCGTCGGACCCGAGCTCGCCGAGCTGTTCGTCTACCCGGGCGACCGGCACCTGTTCACCGACAGCTCGCTCCCGTCGTACGACGCGGAGCGCGACCGCGCAGGTGGTGGAGCGCTCGCGCGAGCTCCTCGACCGGCTGAGCTGACCTCGGCGTTGCGCCGGCTCGGGACGACCGGGGCGCTGGAGTGCGCCGGGCGGTGTCACCGCCGTATGTGCGAGCGGTAGCGTGGCGGTTCCGGCGAGCGCGGGAGGGTCGATGGCTCAGGCGAATGCGATCATCATCAGGATCCGGGCGGACGCGGTCGAGGAGTTCGAGCGGATGTTCGAAGCCGAGGAGCTGCCGATCTGGGACGAGTTCGTCTCGAACGGCACCTTCCTGAAGGCGCGCCTCGCTCGCGTGGAGTACGGGTCGGAGGAGCGCGAGGACGTTGCCCTCTACCTGATCTATGCGGAGGTTCCGGGGATGACCGAGCACTCCGCGCACGACCGCGATCCCCGGTTCGAGGCCTTCCTCCAGAAGGCACGCGAGCTCCAGCCCGAGAGCCCGTCGGTCTTCGGGGGCGACGTGATCTTCGAACGCGGATAGCGATGGACGACGAGCTCGGACAGATGCTGTTGACGGGCGACCCGATCCCGTCCGCCGAGGAGTACGTGGCGCGGGGCGGAGGGCGTGGGCTCACGGCAGCCCGAGCGCTCGCCCCCGACGACGTGATCGAGTTGGTCCGCCGATCGGGCCTCCGCGGGCGCGGGGGCGCCGGATTCCCCACCGGAATCAAGTGGAGCACGGTCCGGGATGACCCCTGTCCGACGAAGTTCGTTGTCTGCAACGGGGCCGAAGGGGAGCCGGGAACCTTCAAGGACCGCTGGCTCCTTCGGAGGAACCCCTACCTCGTGGTGGAGGGTCTGGGGATCGCCGCCTACGCGGTCGGCGCCGAGCGGGCGTTCATCGGGATCAAGGCCGGGTTCGGCCCGGAGGTGGCTCGGCTCACCGCGGCGATGGAGGAGATGGCCGAGCGCGATCTCGTCGGTCCCGTCCCGGTCGAGTTGATCCAGGGTCCCGACGAGTACCTGTTCGGCGAGGAGAAGGCCCTCCTCGAGGTGATCGAGGGGAACGAGCCCCTCCCCAGGATCGTGCCACCGTGGATGGAGGGCCTGTTCCGCAAGCCGGGCTCGCCCAACCCGACCGCGGTGAACAACGTCGAGACCCTGGCGAACGTGCCGCTGATCCTCGACCGCGGTCCGGACTGGTTCCGCTCGTTCGGCACGGAGGATTCTCCCGGCACGATGCTGTTCACCCTCTGCGGAGACGTCCGCTCTCCGGGCGTCTACGAGCTACCGCTCGGGTATTCGCTCCGGGACCTCGTCGAGGGGGTGGGCGGCGGCGTGCCCGAGGGCCGCCGGCTGAAGATGGTGTTCCCGGGCGCGTCGAACACGATCATCACACCGGAGCAGCTCGACACGCCGCTCGGTTTCGACGCGATGCGCGCCGTGGGCACCGGGCTCGGCTCCGGCGGGTTCGTCGTGTACGACGACTCCGCGTGCGTCGTCCGGGCGACGCTCGCGTTCTCCCGGTTCCTCTACGTCGAGTCGTGCGCGCAGTGTCCCGCCTGCAAACACGGCACCGGTGCGATCACGGATCTGCTCGAGCGGATCGATCGGGGTGAGGGGTCGGACACCGACGTGGAGACGATCCTGGCCCGGTCGCTCACCGTCACCGATGCGCAGCGCTGCGCGCTGCCGACGGGGGAGACGCTGATCGCCCAGAGCGCGATCCAGGTCTTGGGGTCCGAGTTCGCCGAGCATCTCGGTCGAGCGTGCCCTCGGCCGCGGGATCTCCCCGTGCCGAAGATCGTCGACTTCGACGAAGCCGCCGGTGACTTCCGCTTCGACGAGAGGTACCACCTCAAGCAGCCCGACTGGACCTACGCGGACGAGACGAGCAGCTAGGGCTCCGTTCGAGCCCGCAGCGAGGGGTCGTCCGTACCCGGCACCGCCTGACGCAGGTGCGCGAGCTTCTCGGGGTTGCTGACGGCGTGCATCGTCTGCACCTGGCCGTCAACGATGTCGAGCGACACGGCCGCGACGGCCACGTCGTCGGCGTCGAGGAACAGCGCGCCAGGCTGGCCGTTGATCTCGGCGATGCGCACCTTGACGACGCCCAGCCGCCTGCCCTGGGTGGCGCCCGCCTTGAGGAGGCGGGCAACCTTCTCGCGGCCGTGGACCGGCTTCGGGAAGGCGAACCCCTTGCCACCGCCGTCGGCGTACGCGACGACGTCGGCCGCCAGCATGCTCACGAGGTCCTCGATGTCCCCCTCCGCGGCTGCCGCGAAGAAGCGCCGGGCGAGCTCATCCCGTTCAGCCTTCGACGCCTCGAACCGAGGCCGTCCCGCCTGCACCTGGCGGCGCGCGCGAACCGAGATCTGCCGGCAGTTCTCCTCGCTCTTCCCGACGATCGATGCGATCTCCCCGTAGTCGTACTCGAAGACCTCGCGGAGCAGGAACACGGCGCGCTCGACCGGTGTGAGGCTCTCGAGCAGCACGAGGAAGCCCATCGAGAGCGAATCTGCGGTCTCCGCGTGACGCTCGGCGTCCGAGGTCTCCTCGGTGAGCAGCGGCTCGGGGAGCCACGTCCCGACGTAGGACTCGCGGCGAACCCGCGCGGACCGCAGGTGGTCGATGCACAGGCGCGTCGTCACGGCCGAAAGGTAGGACTTCGGCGACTCGACCTGGGTGCCGGCGGCGGTCTCGCGATGGAACCGCAGGAAGGCCTCCTGGACCATGTCCTCTGCGTCGCTCGCGCTGCCGAGCATGCGGTAGGCGATCGAGAACAGCAGCGGCCGCAGTTCGGCGACGGGGTCGTCCATACGCGCCTCCATGCGTGCCTCCGGGGCGGATCGTCTCTCCATCCTCCCACGGGACGAGATGGGGCCTCGATCCGTGACACCGCCGGGTGATCTTCTTGGAGCCATATCCGTGTCACGGGGACGGCACGTCTCTCGTCTCGTCTGACGAGAGGAGTGATGGAAGATGCAGACGAAGCGAGAGACGGATCAGGACTGGGTGGGGCCGGACCTCCCGAGCCTCAGCGGGGTCGTATTCGGCTCGATCCTGTTCATGACCGGCGGGATGCTCATGCTGACGGTGATCGGGGCGCCGCTCGGGATCCTGCTCTTCGCGGCCGGGCTCGGCTGGATGTTGACGCCGAAGGACCGCTCGCGATGATCACGACGGCGGTGGCGCGACGGATCCTGCGGAGGCAGGGGATGCCTCCGCAGGAGATCCGAGCTCTCCTTGCCACGGACGATCCTCTCCTCGTGCACCGGCTGGTGGAGCTCCATCGGGAGCGGCTGGGGGAGTGGCTCGAGGAGCAACGGAGACTGGTCGCGAGCATCGAGCGGTCACTCGTCGACGAGGCGGACACGGCTCATCGACGTTCGGAGGTCCGGCAGCACGCCGTCGCTGGATGAAGCGCCGGGCGGTAAGGAACGAGACGTCACCAGCGACGACTACCGTTGCAACATGACCGATCGCCCCCTCGAGCTGCTGCACGCGATCGCCGGGCCCTCCTCGCGCTCCATCTGCTCGAGACGAGCTCGCAGCCCGAGCGGATGGCGTGGCTCGCCCAGGTCGTGCCCTCACCAGAGGGCTCCGGCGTGATCTACGTGCTCACGGTCGCCGACGCCACGCGGGTCGCCTCGTTCCTGCGCACGCACGGCATCCACGCGCACGCCTACTGGGCGAGACGGATCCGGAGCGCCGGCTCGAGCTCGAGGACGCCCTGATCGGCAAGACCTAGCGCGTCGCCATCTCGAGTTGCTCAGCCACCCGGGCGGAGACGACGTTCCCTTTCTGCGTGTAGAGCTCCAGCGCACGGCGGAGAGCGTCCATCCGCTCGGCGGAGTTTCCGACTGCCGCCAAGACGGTGGCGAGGTCCATGAGGCTGTCCGCGCACATGTTCGTGTCGTCGGTCTCTTCGGCGAGCTCGACGGCCGCTCGGGCCAACGTTGCAGCCTCGGCATGTTCGCCGCGCGCGGCAAGGACCTTCGCCTTGGCGCTCCGCCACAAGACCTGGGTCGCGAGATCATCGTCGGCCCCGATCTCCTCCGCGATGCGACACAGGTCCTCGGCTTCCTCCAACCGTCCCTGGGCGCAGATCGCATGCGCCAGGAGCGCTGCCGCGGTGGCCTGGTAGCCGAGGTCGCCGAGCCGAGCGACCTCGTCGTATCCAGCTCGGAGGGCTCGCTCTGCGGCCGCCGGATCCCCCGCGAGCGTTTCGATGAACCCCTCGGCTTCGGAAGCGAAGGACGTCCGCATCCTCAGCCCGTGGTCCTCGAGGATCTTGAGGCTCACGTGGACGAGTCGTCGCGCTTCATCGATCCGACCCTGCATCGCGTTCAGCGCGGCCATGCTCCGGAACGCGCCCGCCTCCGCGGTGGGATTACCCTTCGCGAGCTCCATGATCTTCTCGCATCGACTCATGACGTCGGCCACGGGCGCCGGCCCGAACAAGCCGGTGCCCGCGTACATACGAAGGCTTTCCGCTTCCTCATATTCGGCGCCTGCCTTCCGAGCGTGCTCGATCGCCTGTTCGAGCGCGCGGTCGGCCTTCGCGTAGCTGCTCCGAGCGAAGTGCACGTCTCCCAGCAGGCGGTAAGCCCTCGCGAGCCCGAGGTCGTCACCCAAATCCTCGAGGGCGGGGATCACGCTGCCCAGCGTTTCCAGAGCCTCCTCGGATCGATGCTCAGGATCGGTGGACTCCTTCAACAGGAGAGAGACGATCTGGACGTGCGCCTCGAGGCCACGGTCTCCGTTCGCCCGTGCGCGACCGACGGCGTCGCTGAGCATCGCCTCGGCACGCGCGATCTCTCCCGTCTCCATCAGCGACTGGCCGAACTCCGGGACCAGCGCGAGCCGGCGCGGGTCACCGAGCGGGAGGAGGTCGTAGCCGCGCCCAAGAAGGGTGGCGGCCGCCTGGATGTCTCCCCTCGCCAGCGCTCGTCGGCCGACCGAGGCGAGCGTCGCGCTGGCGCGGCCGATCAAGGCGTCCGTGTCATCGTCGGGCTGGCCGAGCTCCATGCGGTAGCGAGCCGCTTTCTCGAGGTGATAGGCGAGGATCTCCTCGTTCTCTCCGATCCGATCGCCGGTGGTCCGCTCGAGCCAGCCGGCGAAACGGAGGTGGAGGTCGGCCCGCAGCTCCTTTGGGGCCTGGCGATACGCCCCCTCCTGGATCAGGAGGTGATGGAAGGCGAACGCATCCTCGCCGAACGAGGCCGAGTGGTCGGGGGCGATCAGCTCACGCCGGACGAGGCTCTGCAGGATCGGACCCACGCGCGAACGCAGCTCATCGGGGACCAGATCGACAACGGCTGCCCACGAGAAGATCTTGCCGATCACGGCGCCGCCGTGGATCACGGCCCGCTCTTCCGCCGTGAGTCGATCCAAGCGAGCTCCGACGAGGGCCTGGATCGTCGGCGGCACGGTGGCGAGCGCGACGCCGTTCGTAGACGCCTGGGCGTCGGCACCGTGGGATTCGAGCACGCCGTCGTCCCGGAGCATCTTGAACATCTCCACGACGAACAGGGGATTGCCGCTTCCCACATCGGAGATCCGTCCGCGGAGCGCGGCGCTCAGATCGCTGCCCTGGAGGAGCTCATCGATCAGCATCCCGATCTCCCGCGCTGCCAGCGGCTGCAGGTGAAGGATCGTCGCGTTCGGGAGGTGGGCCGCCCATCCGGATCGTTCCTCGAGCAGATCGCTCCGGGCGAGGCAGAGGACGAGGATCGGGGCGTCCCGGCAAGAGCGAAGGAGGTACTCGAGGAGATCGAGGAGTGCGGGTTCGGCCCACTGCAGATCATCCAAGATCACGACGAGCGGGTGTTCCCGGGCCACCTGCTCCAGCAGCCGGCGGATCGCCCAGAACGTCTCCTGCATGCCCACGGTGGCGTCCGCGAGACCGATCGCTGCTGCGACCCGCTCGAACAGCAACCCTGATTCCTCGGCGCCGCGCAAGAGCGCCTCCAGCTTGGAGCGGGCGATCTCGAGCGGATCGTCGAGGTCGATCCCCGCGAGCTCACGGACAGCCTCGGCAACCGGCCAGAACGTGATGCCGTCGCCGTAGGGGAGGCATCGTCCCTCGATCGTGATCGCCTCGCCCTCGATGCCGGTGACGAATTCGATCGCGAGCCGTGACTTCCCCGCCCCGGCTGTTCCCGTAACCGTGAGGAGCCGGCAGGCTCGCTGCGTGACCGCGAGGTCGAACGCTTCACGCATCCGTCTGATCTCATCAGCGCGACCCACCAACGGGGGATCTGCTCGGTTCGGCCGCTCGCCGAACGCGGTGATGTCGATCAGCCGGTAGGCCGTGACCGGCAGGCGCTTCCCTTTGAGGACCAACGAGGATCCTTCATCGACCGAGACGGAGTCACGGACCAACTCGTAGGTTTCCCGCCCGAGGAGGATCTCCCCTGGGGCCGCGGCTTGCTGGAGTCGGGCGGCCAGGTTCACGGCGCCTCCGACGACCGCCGGCCCCGAAGGGGAACCAGAGACGAAGACCTCTCCGGTGCTCACTCCGGTTCGCGTGGTGATCGAGACGCCGGCAGTGCGCTCCAGGTCGTCGTTGAGTGAGGTCAATGCACTGCGCATGTCCGCTGCCGCGCGCGTCGCCCGAAGCGCATCGTCTTCGTGCAGCCTCGGGATGCCGAAGACCGCCATCACCGCGTCGCCGATGTACTTCTCGACCGTGCCACCGTGCCGTTCGAGCACGCTGCGCATCTCGTCGAAGAACCTCGTCATCACCCGCCGAACCGTCTCGGGGTCGAGCTCGTCCCCCATCGGGGTGGAGCCCACTACGTCGCAGAAGACGATCGAAACGGTCTTCCTGGCCATGCCGAGCGCGGGCACGGCCGTGAGCGGGCTGGCACACGACATACAGAACCGGGCGTGTTCCGGGTTGTCCCGGCCACATGATCCACAGATCGGCATATCGATCGGGAGTGTAGGCACCGCGCCCTGGGCACCGATAGTGCCGACTGGGGATCGATTCCCTCGGGTTGACCACATGGGCCGACCCCATCAAAGTCGCCGCAGGCTCATCGAGGAGATCGGGGAGGGGGACACGGATGCCGAAGCGATACAGGATCGAGATGACGCTGTTCGACGATGAAGCGAACACAGAGGTGGAGCCGACAGACGCGCACAAGGAGAGGTACAAGGACGAAACGGAGGCGAAGGCGAAGTTCGCGGAGAAGAAGGAAGCCGCTCGCAGAGCAGGTAAGGGATCGGGCTAGGCGCAGCGGTTACTTCGCCGAAACGATTCTCCGCAGCACCTCGCCCATCGGGTCACGCGGTGTGTCCGCGTGATCGTCGAGCGGCGTCTCCCCTTGTTCACGATCACCAGACGAGCGCTTCGGCGGTGAGCTTCCTCCGTCAGCAGCGCGGCCGGCCATCACTGGCCACAGGATCGGCTGATCGAGCCACAGCGAGGCAGAGCGGGATCAAGAAGCCATCCCGGGTCGCTCACGACGTCACCTTGAAGTACGACCAGTTCGACACCGCATCGAGGTGATCGGCGTCGCCAGCGAACTCGAAGCGGACCCGCGTTGGCAGCCCGATGATGCCCCTGTCGGCGTAGACGAAGAACGTCGTCGCCTTGCCGCTCGAGTTGAGACGCATCCGGAACGTCAGGGCGGTGCGCCACGCACCGCGGGTGTAGAGCTGCAGTGAGCCGTGGACGTACGTGCCCGAGTGCGCGGGGACCACGGTCACTGTGTATGTCGGGCACCCCCTCCTGTACCGGGGGCACGCCGACGTGTAACGGTACAGCTTGTACTTGCCCGATGTGGCGAAGTGACCGGAGAGCGCGCCCCTCGCGCTCGGGCGGACCTCAACGACCCGGTTCGGGCTCGAGTCAGGCTCATGTGCCCCGTCACCTCCGAACCGGCGACGAACGTCGTCTTCTTCCTCCTCGTGAAGGTGGCCCTCAGGTCTCCCTCCGCGTCCACCGGTCCGAAGCGATCGCCTGCTTCGTCCCGCCGTAGGGCGTAGCGAAGATCGTGAGGTCGTGGCTCAGGGAACTCTCGAACTGGTTCAGGTGCGCGGTCAACCGGACGGTCTTGCCGTAGGCAACCTTGAGCGAGGAGGCCGCCAGCGTGACCGTGGTGCCGAACCGCCGCCCTTCGCCACGGAGCAGGATCGACCGCCCTCCCCGCGGCGTCGTGTCCGGGAGGATGACCGTGACCTCGTGCATGCCCAAGTCGGTCGGCGAGAACCCCACCTCGACCGTGCAGACCGCCCCAGCGATCAGCGTCGTGCCGGAGCAACCGTCGGCGATCACCGCGTATGCCGAAGCCCCGGTCCCCCCGATCGACACGTCGCCGAGGTCGAGCGAGAGCGTGCCCGTGTTGGCCACGTCGATCGGCACGGACGCCTGGGTCGTGAGGCCGACCTGACCGAGGTCGAGGAACGACGGCGCAGCCTCCGCAGCCGCGAAGTCGACGCTCGAGGCGAACCTGAGCTCCCCGAAGAGGCCGGTCCCGACGCGCTGCTCCCGCGGTACTGGAGGTACGAAGCAGCGAACGTCTCGAGGGTGCCATCCGTACCGAACGAGACGTCGTGGACTGACGGTACCGACGGTGTCGTTGCAGCCTCGCCCGTCGCCGGCGACGTCGAGTCCGGCCGTCGTCTCGCTCGCGAAGCGGGTTGTGTCGTACGTGCCCGGCTCCAATGTCTGACCCGTGGGTGGGTGGATCCTCGCGTGGAAGAAGTGGTCGGGGTTGGTCGCCCTCAGCGACACCCCGCCACCGAACGTCTCCAGCGGCGAGACCGATGCGTTCGAGGGCGTGAAGGTCAACGACTGCCCGGCGCCCACCCAGTCACCCTGCTCGCTGTCGATCGTGAAAGCCGTGACGGACCCCGGCTCTGCCGAGGCCGGCAGGAACGGGAACACACTCGTCACGAGCGCCAGTCCAACGGCGATCGAGATGGATCTCCAGCTCGATCTCTGCGAGCGTTCCATCATCCAGCCCCTTTCTCCGGGTTCTTCTCGATCCGATATCGGGGGCGACTCTGATGCGATGCGGCGGAGAGCGATAGGGGGAGTAGTGCCTATCTCGCTAGTAGGACATCCCGATCTCCTTGGGCATTTGAGCTGCGCCTCGTAGGCATTCGCCTGAACCCCTGGCGGTGATCGGGCTTTGACGAGCGGCGGTGACCGCCCTCAGCCCTCCTGTGTGGCATGGACCGTGAGGACCTCTCCACCCCGCCTACCGGACCGTCCGCACGATGAGGTCGTCGAACCGGATGTCGGTTCCCCCTTCATCGCTCTCCACGTACATCCCCGCTCCGATGAAGTGGTCGAAGCCCCGGCGGTCCGAGACCTCTGCGACGCGGTTGCCGTTCACGTAGAGCGCGAGATCGACCTCGGATCCGTCTCGCCGGACCGAGCAGGTCGCCTGGATCCGGTTCGTGAACGCGCTATCGAGGATCGCGTCGCTCCGGCCGACCGCGATCGGATCCGGCTCGGCGTCGTGCCGGATCCGCATGATCTCGTACGTCCCTGCGTGCTGGTCGAGGGCGAAGACGTAGGCGTCCACGGGGTCCTTCCCGGCGAGGCACAACGGGCCCGCAGCTCCGGGGGGCGTCGCGTACCGGCCCGTGCCGATCAACACATCCACGGCGACGACCCGGACCTCCCGCGCCAACTGCTGGCTATCGGTTCTCGAGCGGCCGGTCCACGAGGATCTCGTACGTCCCGTCGACGTAAGAGATCCGGAAGGCGGGCTCGTCGGCTGTGTACCAACCCGTACGGGGATCCGAGAAGTCGTCGCGCAGCCGGATGCTGCCTCGCCGTGGCGTGTCGTCGACGCCTTGCACGTCCGCCCAGGTCACCTTTGCGACAGCGGGTCCGGGAGGGTCCTCCGCGACGCCGTGACGTTGTCGAACCGGACCTCGATGCCTGCGTCCCGGCTCCACACGGCCAGCCCCACGCCGTCGAACGTGCTCGTGCCGCCGTCGACAGCGGACAGGACGATCTCCTCGTCGACGGACATCACGAGCCAGGTCTCGCCGTTCACGGCTCCGAAGCACTCGGCGCGGACACTGAGCGGTCCGTCCATGAGTGGCGCGCTCGAACGGGCGACACTGATCGGGCGCCATCCATCGCTGTCGTGCTCGGTGATCATGAACTGGCCCTCCTCGGGGTGGACCATGAACGCGTATCCGTGTTCGCTCTCGCGATCGATCGGACACACCACACCGAAGAAGCCATCCGGGGTCCCGGCAGCACGTTGCGCGTGGAGGTCGATCGCCAGCGCCGCTCGTCCTGTTCGGCCAAAGAGGGAGTAGGTGTACTGCTGGAAGGCCGGAGCCGTGACCCGGACACGATAGTGACCGCCCTCGTACGCCATGTCCCGGTTCGCGTTCCGGCCTGTGACCCAGCCACTCTCCGGATCCGCGAAGTCGTCTTCGATGAGCATGCCTGTGGGGGACCCCCCGGGATCACCATCGGATACTCCCGTCGCCGCGGAGGCCACAGCGATCACCGCCGTGACGAATGCTGTAGCGATCAACGCTGCCTTCGAGGCTCGTCGCCGCGGAGGCGGGGGCGGTGGTGTGTCGGTCGGAGCGACGTCGGGTCGCTGTGGGAACGGCTCCTGCGTGTCCATGTCCTCCACCCCTGGCTCTCTCAGCAGATCCACGCATCGCCGGACGCTTCAAGCACGGCCCATGCGGTTTCGTAGGCAACCATGGCAAGCGCGGCAGCGGCGACCCACACGATCGGGCGGACGAGCCTCACGGACGTGACGCAGCCGGCCGCATAGACCACGAGCGCTGTGCCGGCCGGAACGAACAACCCGACCGCGTCGGCGGGACCGCAGAGCGGGAGGATGAACCATCCGGACGCGAGGCCGAGGCCGGCGAACGACGAGATCGGCAAGGCCCAGAAGGCGATCAGGGCGAGCCCGGCGTAGCCGATCGCCTTGGACCGCGTGATGCTCGGCCAGACGCGAGGGGCGAGAGAGGGCGCGAGCACGAGGGTCAAGGGCGAGATGAGGACACCGAAGAACGGGAGCACGAGCGGTACCACGAGGGGAGCGAACAGGAACAGAGCCGCCAGCCGGCTTCGCGGACGGGCCTCGATCTCCGTCTCTTCGATCGCCGTCCTTCCCTCGACGTCGGTCATGGCGCCACCGGACGCACCTCCGCTCGGCTCCGGTCCACCCCTGTTCATCTCACCCTCCGATCATCCGAACGTGATTGATCCTCCGTGCGCGCGCCTGGGCCGCATGGCCCCTCGGGTCAGGGACTCATCCGGTGTGTGGGATGCGTGCACCGGGGGATCATCGGCCGTCGGGACCTGTCCGCCAAGACGGCGTCGAGCTCATTCCGGACGGGCGATGGCCTCATCTCGGCTGGGCGGTTCGACCCGCCCGTCTGGGGGTTGTCCTCAGAAGGTCTTCGCAACCGGCTCCCACTGCACCCTTCGCGAGTACCGGTACCGGCGAGCGCGCCCCGAAGGATAGAGAGGAACGCCGCCGACAACGAGGAACACGACGCCGTACGCGCGTGGGTCCCCGATCACCGTCACCTCCGATCCGGAAAGGGGGGCCGACACGTTCTGTCCTCGGATCAGGGGGAGGTTCAACCCTCGCGTCGCTGCACTCTGCGGGTTCACGATCCACGCCCAGGGACCCCGCAGCGCCTTGATCCCGCCCGACGCCGCGAGCAGCACGGCCTTCATCTGGTTGCGCGGGACGTCCTGATCCAGGATGAGTCGATCGAGACGCCGCAGCCATCTCCTGCCGGAGGAGATGCGTAGGAGGCTGAAGGCGAGGAACGGCAAGGCGCCGGCCGTCAATGCCACGAGCAGGGTCGGATCGGTGAAGTCGGTGCTGACCCGCGCCGGATCGTCGGGACCGTACCGGATCAGGAGCGACAGCTGCGTCTCGTCCGCGTACGTGGCCGAGCGAGTGTTGCGCACGAGGGAAGCCCGCATCACCCGGCCGTCGGCGGTCCGGAACACGATCCGGAACGTGCAGACGGGCTCGTCCTCGCTCCGGGTCCGACAGTTGCCGACCGAGGCGATCGGCGCCACTGTCTCGACGCCGTTTCGTTCCCAGTCCATCAGAACACGCGCTCCGAGCGCGAACCCGCCCACGATGACCCCCGCGAGGACCGACAGTCCGACCCAGACCCAGCGTCTCCTCCGGACGAACGCCTTCCGGACCGCCTCCGTTGGGATCATGCTCTCCACCACGGCTTCGGTTCGCACGCCCATCGAGCCTCAGCCGATCGGCCCGGCCGGTGCGCGAGGCTTCAGCCCGATGCCTCTTGGGATCGTCCAGGCGATCACGACGGCGGCGCCGCCCCACACCAGGTCCCAGAGGCCGAAGAGCTCGCCGAACGCGCGCGAGAAGTCGGAGAGTATCTCCTCGGAGAGGATCGACGGCATCCCGGCTATGCCGAGCCGCTCCTGGATCGCCTCCCGATAGATCATCGCGAAGAGGAGGTACTTCCCCAGCACTACGCCCGCGAGGGCCGCGATCGCTGCGATCCACTGGAGGATCCGTGCGCGCGCCCCGAGGGACGCGCGCGCCACGGCCCAGCCGACCACGTACCCGACCCCGAACAGGAGGAAGGCGAGGTCGCTGTCCGTCGCCTGGACGAGCCACGCCCACGCGACGCCTCCGGCGATCGCTCCGGTCGCTCCTCCGGCGAGGCCCAGGACCAGTTCGGTCAGGGACAGCCGCTCATGTTTCCCTTGCGCTTCGAGGTCGTCGAGGTAGGCGGCCGCCTGGAGCTCGGGGAGGCCTCGATGCTCGAGGTCGGCGAGGAGCTCCGCGCGCGAGGCGCCCGCGTTCAACCACTCGACGACCTGGCCCCGGAGCGCCTCCCGGGCCGGACGGAACTCGTCCTCAGGATGCGGCACGACCACCCCGGATGCGCGTCACTCGGCGACGTCCAGGCCGCGTTCGATCGCGTAGCGCATGAGCTCGTACCGCTTCCGAAGCTGGAGCTTCGACAGGATGTTCCGGACGTCGTTCAGCACGGTCTTGCGACTGATGAAGAGTTGTTCGGCGATCTCGCCGTACGTAAGCCCGTCGCCACGAGCCGGAGAACTCGTTCTCCGCGCGGTGAGCCCTGACTCTTCCGGCTGGGCGGCACGTCGGAACTCCGACAACACGAGGCCGGCGAGCGCCGGGGTGAAAACGGCGTCCCCCTCGTGCACACGGCGGACGCCGTCCACCAACTGCTCGGCGGTCGCGGTCTTGAGGAGGTAGCCGGCCGCGCCGCTATTGACCGCTTCGAGCACATCCGATTCCGCGCCGGAGACCGAGAGGACGAGGATCTTGGCCTCGGGCGAACCCTTCACGATCGAGCGGATCGCGTCGACGCCTGAAACGGTGGGAAGGTCGAGGTCCATCAAGACCACATCGGGAACGGTCTCCTTCACGACCTCGATCGCCTCGCCGCCGTCGTCGGCTTCGCCGACGACGACGGCGACCCCGGACGCCTCTAGGTCCGCGCGCACGCCGTCGCGCAGCGTGGGATGGTCGTCCACGACCACCACCGTGATCGGCTCCCGATCCGACCGATCCCCGTTCGTCGCCTTGCGTCCATGGCTGACCGCGTCGCTCACGTCGTCGCTCCACCTCCGGCGCCGACCGGCATCCGCAACTCGACCTCGGTCCCTCGTCCCGGCGCGCTCTCGATCCGCACATCTCCGCCGAGGTCCTCGATCCGGCCGCGGATGCTGCGTGCGATCCCGAACCTGCCCAGCTCGATGGCCGCGTCCGCCTCGAAGCCGACGCCGTCGTCGCGGATCGAGACGATCAGGTGTTCTCCCTGACGCTCTCCGAAGACCGTGGCGTTCGCGGCGGACGCATGACGCACCACGTTGTCGAGCGCGGCGTGGACGGCGGCCGAGACCTCCGCCGCAGCCCCGGCGCTCACCCACGCTGGCTCGATCGTACCGACGGAGATGTCGACGCCCACGATCCCGAACGCGCCCGCCTCGAGAGCCGTTCGAAGGGGTACCGCGCCATCCGGCGGGTCCGCCGGCGGCTCCCGCAGGAGCGAGCGGAGCGCACGCTCTTGCACGTCCACGAGCCTGACGAGGTCGGCAACCTCGCCGGTCTCCACGCGATCCCGGGCCGCGAGCTCCTGCCCGCGTCGGTGCACGACGGCCAGGGACTGCAGGACCGAGTCGTGGATCGTCCTCGCGAGAACCTCGCGCTCCTGGAGCCTGGCAGCGTGCTCGCGTTGGCGGGCCGCCTCCTCGTTCGCCGACCGTAGGCTCCTCGCGGCGCGGTCCATCGTCTCGGTGAAGAGCCCGATCAACCATCCGGCCAGCACGTAGTAGATCACCCCGACGGCGATGCCGAGGACGTCGCCGGGGCGAAGATCCGTGAAGGCGACCCCGTTCAGCCATCGGCTGGACGCGAGCGGGATCGCGAGCGCGACGGAGGCCGCGAGCCCGCCGACGACGCCGCCCGAGGCCGCCCACGTCATCACCGATGACAGCGGGTATGCAGCCGCGAAGAACGGCTCGACCACGAGGCTTTCCTCGGCGGCCAGGAAGGAGGCCGTTACCAGGAGGAGCGCCGATGCGGCGAGATCGACCCAGCGAACCCACCGCTGTTCCCATGCGTGCAGCCACGAGACCGCCAAGATCCAGGCACCGAACGCGGCGAGGACGGGCCAGGTGGCCGCTGGTGAGCGCAGCTCGACCATCGAAGCGAGCGCGACCATCAGACCGAAGGAGGCGAACCGGTAGGCGAGGATGCCTCGCATCAGACCGCGACGCCCGGGCTCGGTCTCGCGCGGCGGTGCGCTCTTCGTGTGAGTGCGTCCTTCTTCGGCCATCGGCCCCCACCCCTCGACGCTGCGCTGCTGAGCCTAGCCTGGCCCGCCTCGCCAGGCGAGTGCTGCCTGCGTCACAAGACGTCTTCGACCAGAGGCTGCGGGCTCATCCCGCGCTCCGTCTCGTCATTAATCCGCGCGAAGTCCGTGAGCCACTAGGAGATTCAGTCGGCTCGCCGGAGATGTGTGTAAGTGACGAACGCCACCGACCGTTGGTGTCACGGAGCACACAGACGCTCGGTACTGGCTCGTCATCATGCATCGGAAACGGCATCCATGTGCGTCGAGTGACGCTGAAGGGAGGGGGATGGGACCGCGGCTGTGGATCGCAGCGATCCTCCTGATGTTGGGGTGCGCGGGCTGTTCGGGCGACCACGTCTCTGCCGATCCGCCGGAAGCGCCGTTCGAATCGCCGTCGACCTCGACGCTCGTCGAGGGCGTCACTCTCGCTGCGGGGCCCTATGAACTTCGGGCCCTCCAGGGAGTTGTACCCAGCCTCGAGGCGGAGGGGTGGGAGGCGTGGGTCTACGGCGTTATCCATCCCATCGGGAGCGACCCGCCGTCCGGTGCGGCAGTCGGGATCTGGATCGTCGACGACGTCTACGCCGACCCGTGCAACTGGGACGAGGGACCGATCGAACCTCCGGTCGGGTTGAGCGTCGACGACCTCGCGGGCGCGCTCGCCGGGCGTCCGAACGTCGACGCTTCTCGGCCCCAGGACGTCACGTTCGAAGGGCACGAGGGCGTTCGCATGACGGTGCAAGTCCCGCCGAACATCCGCTTCCAGGATTGCGCGGACTCCGAGTACCGCAGCTGGACCGCCCTGCCCTACGGCGGTCGGTACCACCAGGGACCGGGTCAGATCGACGAGCTGTGGATCCTCGACGTCGACGGAACCCGCGTGGTGATCGAAGCGGCGTACTTCCCCGAAACCGCGCCCGAGCACCGGCGAGAGCTGAGGCGCGTTGTGGAGTCGATCCGCTTCATCTGACCGACGTCAACGACTGAGCCGCGGTTCGCGATGTTGACTCGCTGGTCAGGGAGAGCGTCTGGGTCGACGTGAGGCACGGGTAGCCTAGTAGGCGTGGGGAACCCGATCGGAACACCGGAGGTTCCGCCTCGACCCGATGTGGTTGCCGGCTCTTCGAACCGCCGACGCGTCCTGCTCGCGCTCTTGGGGCTCGCGGTCGTGGCGGTCATCGCGATCGTGCTCCTCTCCGCCGCCGTCGGGCCCTGCTCGGAGGATGATCTGCAGCTGGCTCAGCAGATCCCTCCCTACGGTGGTGCCCAGCTCGAATACGTCGACGATCCCGAGGGTCCCAGCTGCGTCGCGGTGCTCGAGGTCCAAGCATCGGGGACCGAGGTGCTCGATCACTACGAAGCGGTCCTCGAGGACGACGGCTGGGACGTGACGATCCAGGACGTGCCGGTGGAGAGTCCCGAAGAAGGAGTGACCGTGACGGACCTCGTCGCCGTCCGCGATGGATCCGAGGTGACGATCGCCCTCGAGAGCTTCGACGGTCACGTGAGCGGCGCGATCCGGGTCGACGCCTGAGGCCGGATCGATCCCCGGCTAGAGTGCGCGAGGTGACGAGCCAAACCAAAGCTGCGTCCGTCGCGGCCGCCGCCGCCGGCACGGTGCTGATGGCGCTTGCCGCCGGTCAGTTCCTGATGGCGCTCGACAGCTCCGTGATGAACGTGTCGATCGCGACCGTCGCCGACGACCTCGATACGACGATCACCGGGATCCAGTCCGCGATCGTGCTCTACACGCTCGTCATGGCGATGCTGATGGTCACGGGCGGCAAGGTCGGTTCGATCATCGGGCGCAAGCGCGCGTTCATGCTGGGCCTGGTCGTCTACTGCTCCGGGTCGCTCACGACCGCGCTGGCGCCGAACCTCACCGTGCTGCTGATCGGTTGGTCGCTCCTCGAGGGGATCGGGGCGGCGCTGATCATGCCCGCGATCGTCGCGCTGGTGGCCGGGAACTTCTCGCAGGAAGGCCGGCCCCGCGCGTACGGCCTGATCGGCGCAGCGGGCGCGATCGCGATCGCCGTCGGACCGCTGATCGGCGGCCTGGCGACGGAGTACGCGTCGTGGCGTTGGGTCTTCGCCGGCGAGGTGATCGTGGGCGCGGGCATCTTCCTGTTCGCTCGTCGCGCCTCGGACGCACCGGTCGAGCATCGCCCGAGGCTCGACGCCCTCGGCTCGGTGCTCTGGGCGCTGGGGATGGGATTGATCATCTACGCCGTCCTCCGCTCCTCCGAGTGGGGCTGGCTCCGGCCCGCCGACGGGGCTCCCTCCTGGCTGGGGGTGTCGCCGGTCGTCTGGTTGCTCCTCGGTGGGCTCCTCGCGATCCGACTGTTCATGGGACATATCCGACGTCTCGATGCGGGGGACGGAGAGCCGCTCGTGACGCCGTCGCTCTTCGGGAACCGCCAGATGACGAGTGGGCTCATCATGTTCTTCTTCCAGTTCACCGTGATGATGGGCGTGTTCTTCGTGGTCCCGCTCTACCTCTCGGTCGCGCTCGGCCTCTCGGCGATCGACACGGGGATCAAGATCACACCGCTCTCGCTGTCGATGTTGCTCGCCGCGGTCGCCATCCCTCGGTTCCGCCCACATGCCTCGCCGCGCCGCGTCGTGACGATCGGGCTGGTGGCGATGGTCGTGGGCATCGTGCTCCTCTTCGTCGCGATGGACGTGGAGGCGAGCGCGTCGATCGTGACCTGGCCGATGCTCCTGATCGGACTCGGGATGGGCGGTCTCGCCTCACAGCTCGGCGCCGTCACCGTCTCGGCCGTCTCCGACGAGTTCAGCCCCGAGGTCGGCGGCCTCCAGAACACGGCCAGCCAGTTCGGCGCCTCACTCGGCACCGCCCTCGCCGGCTCGGTCCTGATCGCCGCCCTCACCAGCTCCTTCCTGACCGGGATCGCAGGTAACCCCGATGTCCCGGCGGAGGTGAAGGCGGAAGCCACGGTCGAGTTGGTCAGCGGGATCCCGTTCGTGTCGAACGCGGACGTGGAGTCGGCGATGGAAGAGGCCGGCGCGACACCAGCGGTCACGAAGGCTGTCGTCGAGGAGAACGAAGACGCTCGGATCGCCGGATTGCGCTCGTCGCTCGCGCTCCTCGCGATCCTGGGAGTGATCGCCCTGTTCTTCACGAGGCGGCTCCCGGACCGACAACCCGAAGGCACGATCGAAGAGGTGGCATAGGCTCCAGCAGTTGGGGCGCGGTGTCCGGATCCTCGGGTAACCTCGCAGTTCACATCGGCTGCCCTTGCCGATCTCGGCCGACGGATGGTAGGTCGCGTTCTCCGCGGACGGCACGAACCTCGTCGGATCGGACACGAACCTGACGCAGGACATCTTCGTCCGCGATCGCAACACGGGCACGACGAGGCGGGTGAACCTGTATCAGGGCCCGCTGCGCTAGCGGCCCCGGCTCACTGAGCCTGCGGCGTCAGCCGCCGATACCTCGGCGTGGGCCGGTGAGGGTCGGGCGGACTCGATCCGCTCGAGGAGCGACACGGCGCCGATCTCCGTGAGGAACGTCGTGCTCTCTGCCAGCGCCTCGGTCGTGAGCTCCTCGTCCGGCAGGACGTGGGCCATGTCGGCGGCGCAGAACGCCTGATCCAGCCGCGTGTCGAGCTCTCGCCACTCGCCGAGCGCGCGCTCGTACCCAGCGAGGGCGTCCTCGCGGCGGCCCTCGAGCGCCGCCAAGCCAGCCTCCGCCGTGCGGCGGACCGCGTCGATCCAGCGTCCACGGAGCGAGGCCATCGCCTCGAGCGCGCGGCGGAGCCGATCCGGGTCGCGCAACCAGACGGCCGCGCGCACGGCCTCTCGGGCGGCATAGTGCGCGTTGACACCGCTCGGATCGAGCTCGACCGCCTCGATCGCGGCCTCGAATGCCCGAGCGGGATCGCCGCTCAGGAGATGGACCAGCGCGGATTCGCGGCCGAACCACGTGCGCATCGCGATCTGCTCCGCGGCCTCGATCCGCGGCGCCATCGCGTCGAGCCGGCGCCGCGCAGCGGTGAGATCGCCCCGATGCGCAAGAAGCAGGGTCTCGCAGAACTCGCGCCCGAGCTCTATCTCCGCGCCCAGTTCACGCCCCTCGAGGCGGTGGAGCGCCTCCTCCGCCTCGTCCCAGCTCCCCAGCTCGATGGCCGTCTCCGCAGAGTTGGGCAATGCCTGCATCTCGCCGAGGCGGTCTCCGGCGCGTCGGGCCGTCTCGGCGCTCTCGAGCATCGCGCGGAACGATCCTGCCGGATCCTCCTCCAACTTCCCCAGGGCGATCGCCATGAGCGCCCAGCTCCGGTAGCGAAGGCTGCCGATCTCGTCGGCCAGCGCCAGCTCGCCGTATCCGAGGATCGTCGCCTCCCGGTGACGGCCGAGGTTGAAGTACGCGCCACCCTTCGCGTCCAGGGCCGCGATCATCACGTCGGTGAGGTGGAGCCGCTCGGCGATCGTCAGCGCGCGCTCGGCCAACGGGATCGCGGCCTCGGCCGCGCCGGTCAAGAGCAGCACGCGGGCGAGTCTCGTGCAGAGCAGCGCCGCGACGTCTTCGTCGGCGTCGCCGAGGAGCTCGAGCGCGCGCTCCATCCGCTCCGCCGCCTCGGCCCGGCGGTCCTGGGGGCCGAGGACGTCGTACAGACCCGCCGTCGCCCGGCCGGCCGCCGCATGGTCGCCCAGCTCCTCGTGGAGCGCGATCGCCTCCTCGTACAGCGCCTCCGCCCGGTCGAACCACGCCGCGAGTGCGGCGGCCGATGCGGCGGTGGTGAGGAGGGAGGCTCGCTCGGGTCCCTTCGGCGTCACGTTGAGGGCCATCTCCGCGTAGCCGATCGCCTGCTCCGGTGAACCGAGCGAGAGCGCCCGTTGCGCCGCCTGTGACAGCCAGTCGCGGGCGCGCGCGGCGAGCGCATCGGCTTCGGGTCCCTCCGGCGAGGCGCCGTACGCTTCGACGTAGTGCGTGGCGACGACGCCGGCGAGCTCGTCATCGTTGAGCGACTCGAGATGGTGCGCGGCCGCGAGGTGCCGGCTCCGCCGGTCGGGCTTCGAGAGCGTGGAGTAGGCGACTTCCTTGATCAGCGCCTGCAGGAACGAGTACTGGCCTCGTTCCGGCGAGCGCGCGTCGAGCTCGAGCTCGAGGAACTCCCTCCGGACCAGCTCGCGAAGCCGGGTCTCGACCTGCTCCCGGCCCAGGCCCGCGACGGCTGCCAGACCTTCCACGGTGAAGCTCATGCCGACGACCGAGGCGTCCTGCACCAGCGCGCGATCCTCGGGTGGCAGCACGTCCAATCGTGCCGCGATCAGCGCGTGGAGCGTCTCGGGGACGTCGAGGGTACCGACCTCGCCCACGAGGACGTAGGCGTCGTCGCGGGCTTCGAGCGCGCCGCGGTCGACCAGCATCCGGACGGTCTCCACGGCGTAGAGGGGCATCCCCTCGGCGCGTGCGACGATCCGCTCGACGTTCTCCGGCGGCATGCCCCGGACGAATCCCTCGACGAGCTCGGCGATCACCGGGTCGGGGAGCGGCTCGAGGTGCATCGCGGTGAAGCTGCGCTGGCCGGATCCCCAGTTCGGGCGTTTGTCGCTGAGCTCGGGTCTCGCCATCGAGACGATCAGGATCGGATGGCCCTTCGACCACTCGAGCATCGACTCGATGAAGTCGAGCAATCCCGGGTCGGCCCACTGGAGGTCCTCGAAGACCATCACGACGGTGCCCTGCTCCGCGATCCGCTCGAAGAACGCGCGCCACGCGGCGAACAGCTCCTCGCGGTCGCCGTGGGGAGCGGGGTCGAGCCCGAGCAGGTGCGCGAGCCGCGGTTCGATCCATCGTCGCTCGTCGGGATCGGAGACGAACTCGGCCACCGACGCCGAGAGCTTGCGCCGTGACGTAGCCGGATCGTCGGTCTCGGCGATCCCGGCCCGCATCCGGACCATCTCGCCGAGGGCCCAGAACGTGACGCCGTCGCCGTACGACGGGCATCGCCCGCGATGCCAATAGAGCACCTCCACGAACCCGTCGATCCACTTCAGCAGCTCCCAGGCGAGACGAGACTTGCCGACGCCTGCGATCCCGGTGACCGAGACGAGCCGAGCCTTCCGCTCGGCGCCGGTGGCGCGGACGAGCTCCTTGATCGAGCGGAGCTCTTCGGCGCGGCCGACGAACGGAGGCTCGATCGCTTCGCCGCGGCCGGCGCCGCGAAGCTCGCCCAGGACGCGGAGCGCGCGCCACGCGGGAACGACCGTCTCCTTGCCCTTCAACGTGAGGTCCCCGAACTTCTCGAAGGCGATCGCGCGGCCGGTCGCCCTTACCGTCGTCTCACCGACGAGGACGGTTCCGGGCTCGGCCATCGATTGGAGCCGGGAAGCCGTATTCACCAGGTCGCCCGCGACGATCCCCTGCGAGGTGGCGCCGACCGTCGCGGCGGCCTCGCCGGTGAGGACGCCGGCGCGGGCACTGAGGTCGGCGCCGACGTCCACACCGAGAGTCTCGACGGCCTCGAGCAGCTCGAGCGCCGCCCGGACCGCACGCTCGGCGTCATCCTCGTGCGCCGCCGGCGTCCCCCAGACCGCCATCACGGCGTCGCCGATGAACTTCTCGACGAGGCCGCCGTAGCGCTCGATCGTCTCCCGGGCGGTCTCGAAGTATCGGGACAGGAGGTCGCGGACCTCCTCGGGGTCACGGCCCTCCGCGAGGTTGGTCGAGCCGACGAGGTCGGCGAACAGGACCGACACGAGACGGCGCTCGGTCGACGGCGTGGAGGCGGCCGGGACGGGCGGGGCCGCGCTGGTGCCGATCGTCGCCCCGCACTCCCCGCAGAACTTGCTGTCGGGAGCGTTGGGGGCGCTGCATGCGTCGCAGACGATCACGAGCGCCGAGCCGCATTCCTTGCAGAACTTGCGGCCCGGCTCGTTCTCGGTCCCGCAGTTCGAACAGTTCACGTCGAAACCTCTCCTCGCCGGAGCCGAAGCGTACCCGGACCGTGCGCGGTCCGATGCGAGGCGAGATCGTCGAAGAGGAGTCCGCCGAAACAGGGACGGCCCTCCCAGACGCGTATCCGGTCGCGCCCGCGCTGGGCTGATCGACAGCCTGAGCGATCCGAGGGGACTTGGACTATCTCCAACCCGGCACGCGCGCTGCTTGCTCGACCCATCCGTGCATCTCCGGTCCCTGCACCTCTTCCACGGTCTTCACCTTGACGTAGCGGCTCAGATCGGTGGTTCCAAGCGGCGGCGGAGACTCGAATCCGGCGCCGCCCAAGAAGACGACATTCACAGAGACGTCGTAGGCGACCATCTCGATGATCCACCCGAGTTCAGGCAACCCGTAGTAGGCCTGCTTCCACTTGATGGCGTACTGAAGTCCGGGGATCGTTTCGCGTATCAATCCGTCCATCCGCTCGATGATGGGATGCAGAGCCGGCATCACGCCCCGGATCCAATCCTCGATGTCGGCGTGGCTCTCCGATGGCACAGGCGGTTTTCGGGTCGCAGCTGCCTTGCGTTGTTTCGCCATCTCAGCTCCTCCTCCGTGGTCATACCACGACCGCCGGGGGCCTTCGGGTCTGATCCTCACCCGACTGGCGCGGTCCGGGCACCCCGGCTAGGGTCCTCCCGCATGGGGGTGATGGCCGAGGGAACGGTTCGCGAGCAACGAACCGTTGGGTTGGGGACGGTCGTCGCGGGGATCGTCATCGGAGCCGTCGAGGTCGTCTTCGCGGTGTCCTTCGCGGCGCTCGTCTTCGCCGGCTATCTCGAGTTCTACTTCCTCGACGACGGCGTCGGTCTGTACCTCGGCGCGGCGGCGCTGACGCTCGCGTTCATGGCCTGGCGGGCCGGTCGCCGAGGACGTCGTCGGCGGCCTCCAGGGAACGGGCGCGGCGATGATCGGCGATCGTCTCGGCGAGCATCGTCGTGCACGCGGCCGGGAGCCCGAACGACGTCTTCCTCAGCTCGCTCGCCGCGGTCATGGTGGTGATGGTCCTGTGCGGGGTCGTCTTCCTCTGGCTCGGGTCTCGCCGGCGGGGCGATCTGATCCGGTTCGTGCCGTATCCGGTCGTCGGAGGGTTCCTCGCCGGCACGGGATGGCTGCTCTTCAAGGGTGGGATCTACGTCGCCTCCGGGGAGTTGTCGCCGTTCTTCAACCCCTTGAGCGACCTGTTGGAGACATCCGCATGGCAGCGCTGGCTCCCCGCCCTCGCGTTCGGGGTGATCCTGCTCGTGGCGGTCCGGGTCGTGAAACGCCCACTCGTGATCCCGGCGGTGATCGTGGTCGGGCTCGTGGTGTTCGTGATCGGGATGGTCGCCACCGGCTCCTCTGCGGAGGAGGTCCGCGAGGGGGGTTGGCTGCTCGGCCCGTTCGACCAGGCGATCTTGTGGAAGACGTGGACGCTCGAGGCAGTCGGTGGCGCCGACTGGTTCTCAGTGCTCGAGTCGTGGGCCGCGATCGTGACCGCGGTCTTCGTGACCACGATCGCGGTCCTGTTCAACATCAGCGGCACCGAGCTCGTCTTCGCCCGGGACCTCGACACGAACCTGGAGCTCCGCGACGTCGGGGCCTTGAACGTCGTCTCCGGGGCGCTCGGCGGGATCCCCGGCTATCACGCGCTCGGCTTCACGGCGCTCGCGAAGCGGATGCGGGTGGACGCGCGGGCCGCGGGCCTGGTCGCGGCGCTCGTCCCTCTGGCCGCCGTCGTGGTCGGCGCGGAGGTCGTCGGGCTGATCCCGCGGATGATCGTCGGGGGCGTGCTGGTGTTCCTCGGTCTGGCCTTCATCGTCGAGTGGGTCTGGGACAAGCGACGGTCGCTGCCCCCGCTCGAATACGCCGTGGTGCTCGTGATCCTGCTGGGGATCATCGTGTTGGGGTTCCTGCTCGGCGTGGTGCTCGGTCTCGTGGCGGCGGTCGTGTTGTTCGCCGTCAGCTACGGCCGGATCGAGCTGGTGCGCGAGGTGGCCTTCGGCGAGACCTATCGCTCGACCGTCGATCGACCGGCCACCGATCGCGCCGAGCTGCGCACGCTCTCCGACCGGGTCCAGATCCTGCGCGTGAGCGGGTTCGTCTTCTTCGGATCGACCAACCGCCTGCTGGAGCGGATCCGCCGGCGTACCGAGGAGGCCACCCCGCCGCGATTCCAGGTGATCGATCTGCACCGTGTGACGGGCGTGGACTCCTCTGCGGTGGTCTCGTTCGCGAAGGTGATCGGCCTGGCGAAGGTCGCCGGATCGGAGATCGTCTTCACCGGCGCCTCCGATCCGGTGCGCGCACAGCTCGCGAGAGGTGGCGTGGTCGCATCCGAGGGCCTGGTCGCCTTCGAGCCCGACCTCGACCGTGGGCTGCAGCGGTGCGAGGACGCGCTGCTCATCCCCAGTCTCACCGAGGCGAAGCGAGAGCACCCCGCCGCCGGCGGCCCCGATGCGCTGCCACCGGGTCTGGCCGCCCACCTCGAGCGCGTCTCGGTGCCGCAGGGCACGGTCCTGCTCCACCAAGACGACCCGCCGGGGGACATCTACGTGCTCGAGTCCGGGCGCCTGGGCGTGGAGACCACGACCCCCGAGGGCAGCAGGATTCGGCTCCGGACGCTCCGCCCCGGTGTCGTCGTGGGCGAGATCACGCTCTACACGGGCATCCCGCGCACCGCCGACGTCGTGGCCGAGGTCCCTTCGGTCGTCCTTCGCATCGGCCGCGAGGCGATCGAGCGCCTGGAGGCCGAGGAGCCGGAGCTTGCCGCGGCGCTGCACCGGTGGCTCGCCACGACGCTGGCGGAACGACTGACCGACACGATGCGCGCGTTCGACGTGCTGCTGGACTGAGGGGAGCGGAGGCACGATGGTCGAACGGCGGCGGACCACCACGTGGCTGATCTGGGTCTTCGCCGGCCTGATCATCGGCGCCGTCGAGTGCGTGCTCGCGATCGCGTTCGCCACGTTCGTGTTCGGGCGCGCCGCGCTCGTGAGAGATCTGCCCGCCGGCATCGGCCTGTACCTCGGAGCGGCCGTTCTGACGCTCGGGTTCCTCGCGTGGCGGGCCGGCCCGCGGGGCGTCGTGGGCAGCGTGCAGGATGCGCCCGCAGCCGCCCTCTCGACCGTGGCTACCGTCGTGGCGGCGAAGGCCGCCGAACTCGCGCACACCGCACAGATCTCCGGCTTGAAGGACTACGACCCTCCCGACATCTTCCTGACCGTCGTCACCGCGGGCATCCTCGTGACCGTCCTCTGCGGGATCGTCTTCGCGGTGATCGGGAGGTTCCGGCTGGGCGGGCTGATCCGGTTCGTGCCGTATCCGGTCGTGGGAGGGTTCCTCGCCGGCACGGGGTGGCTGCTGTTCAAGGGCGGCGTCAACGCAGCGTCGGGGATGCAGGTACAGCTCCGCAACCTCGGCTCGCTGTTCGAGTTCCAACTCAGCCGCCTGCTCCCGGCACTCGCGTTCGGTGTGATCCTGCTGATCGCAGTCCGCCTGATCAAGCGGCCACTCGTCATCCCGACGGTGATCGGGATCGGGCTCGTGGTCTTCGCGATCGGGGTGATCGTGACCGGCTCCTCGATCGACGAGGTCCGCGAAGGGGGATGGCTGCTGTTCGGTGAGTCCGAGACGGCGCAGCTGTGGGAGTTCCGGACGGTCGACGCGCTCACCGGCGCCGACTGGCCGTCGGTGCTCGAATCGTGGACCGGGATCGTGCTCGCGGTGTTCGTGGCGACGCTCGCGATCCTGTTCAACATCTCCGGCACCGAGCTCGTCTTGGACCGGGACCTCGACACGAACAAGGAGCTCCGGGACGCGGGCGTCCTGAACGTCGTGTCGGGGGCCCTCGGGGGGATCCCCGGCTACCACGCGCTGTCGCTGACCGCCCTCGCGGAGCGCATGCGCGTGGACGCGCGGAACGCCGGGCTGATCGCGGCGGCGGTCCCCCTGGCCGCGGTCGTGTTCGGCGCCTCGGTCGTGGGGCTGATCCCGCGGATGATCGTCGGGGGCGTGCTGGTCTTCCTCGGCCTGGCCTTCCTGGTCGAGTGGCTCTGGGACAAGCGGAAGCTGCTGCCGCCGCTCGAATACGCCGTCGTGGTGGTGATCCTGGCCGGGATCATCGTGTGGGGGTTCAAGGAGGGCGTGGTGATCGGCCTGGTGCTCGCGGTGGTCTTGTTCGCCATCAGCTACGGCCGGATCGAGCTGGTGAGAGAGGTCGCCTTCGGCGAGACCTATCGCTCCAACGTCGATCGGCCGGCGAGCGAACGTGCCGAGCTGCGTGGGCGTTCGGACCAGGTCCAGATCCTGCGGATGAGCGGGTTCGTGTTCTTCGGGTCGACGAGCCGCCTGCTCGAGCATGTCCGCCACCGGATGGAAGAGGCCACGCCGCCGCGGTTCCTCGTGATCGATCTGCGGCGCGTCACGGGCATGGACTCCTCGGCGGTCGTCTCGTTCGTGAAGGTGATGGGTCTGGCGGAGGCCGCCGGATCGGAGATCGTCTTCACCGGCGCCTCCGATCCGGTGCGTGCCCAGCTCGCTCGCGGAGGCGTGGATGAGACGGAGGGGCTCGTCGCTTTCGAGCCCGACCTGGATCGTGGGCTGCAGCGGTGCGAGGACGCGCTGCTTTCCGCCCCCGTCCTGGCCGAGGCCGTTGCCGAGCACCCCGCCGGCGGCTCCGACGGTTTCCCACCCGGCCTCACCGCCCACCTCGAGCGCGTCTCGTTGCCGCAGGGCACGGTCCTGCTCCATCAAGATGACCCACCTGGCGACATCTACGTGCTCGAGTCCGGGCGTCTGGGCGTGGAGACCACGACGCCCGAGGGCAGCAAGCTGCGGCTACGGACGCTCCGCCCGGGGGTCGTGGTAGGCGAGATCACGCTCTACACCGACGTCCCGCGAACCGCCGACGTGGTGGCCGAGATCCCGAGCGTCGTGCTCCGGATCGGCCGTGAAGAGATCGAGCGCCTGGAGGCCGAGGAGCCGGAGCTCGCCGCGGCCCTGCACCGGTGGCTCGCAACGACGCTGGCGGAGCGACTGACCGACACGCTCGGAGCCGTGGACGCCCTGCTCGACTGAAGGGGACCGATGCGGGAGCTCCTCGCTTCCGCTTCACGTCAGGTGGGCCGCTCCCTGGAACTCGATCCAGACGACTGGCTCGTCGCCGACGACCCATCCGTCGTGTCCCGGCGCGACCCGGAAGACGTCACCGGCCTGGATCTCGGTCGTGCTCCCATCGTCGTGCTCGATCTGGAGCCGGCCCGCAGCCGCATACCCGACGTGCTCGACCAGGCAGCGATCCGCGCCGACCGCCGGCCCGATGCACTCGGACCACCGCCATCCGGGCTCGAACGTCGTCCGCTGGATCCGGCCGCCCGCGAGCCCGACCAGTTCGATCGTCGTCTTGTCCATCGCCTTCGCCTCGTCCGGCTTGTTGAAGGTCCTGCTCTCGATACCTGGCATGTTCTCTCCTCTCTAGGGGTGCTCCCCTCAAGTGTCCGACACGGAGCGCGGAAGCTGAGCTCCACGCCGATGCTGGGTCGCCTCGTCCTCGGCAAGCCGGTGACATAGGCTCGACCCGTGCTGACCTGCGCCAACTGCGGGCGTGAATCTCCGGAGGACTTCGCCTTCTGCCCGGCGTGCTCGGCGCCGCTGGCTCCGCCCGGCCGCCAAGAGGTCCGGAAGACCGTGACGGTGGTCTTCTGCGACGTCACGGGCTCGACCGCGATGGGCGAGCGCCTCGATCCCGAGTCGCTCCGTCGGGTGATGGCCCGCTACTTCGCCGAGATGCGGGCGGCGCTGGAGCGCCACGGGGGGACCGTCGAGAAGTTCATCGGGGACGCGGTGATGGCCGTGTTCGGGGTCCCGGCGATCCACGAGGACGACGCCCTTCGGGCTGTTCGCGCCGCCTCTGAGATGCGAGAGGCCCTCGAGGTCCTCAACAAGGAGCTGGAGCGCGACCACGCCGTCTCGCTCGCCGCCCGGATCGGGGTGAACACGGGCGAGGTGGTCGCCGGTGACCACGGCGACACACTCGTCACCGGCGACGCCGTGAACGTCGCCGCCCGCCTCGAGCAGGCCGCGGAGCCGGGGGCCGTCCTCATCGGCGAGGAGACCCTCCGTCTCGTCCGGGACGCCGTGGTCGTCGAGCCGGTCCCGCCCCTCGAGGTCAAGGGCAAGTCGGAGCCGCTCGCCGCGTTCCGTCTGGTCCAGGTGACGGCTGGGGTCGCCGGGGTCGCGCGGCGCCTGGATTCGCCCATGGTCGGCCGGGAGCGTGAGCTTGCCCGGCTCCGGCAGGCGTTCGAGGCCGCGGTCGCCGATCGCTCGTGCCAGCTGTTCACGCTCCTCGGCACGCCGGGCGTCGGCAAGTCGCGGTTGGTCGAGGAGTTCCTCGGTTCGCTCGGAGAGGCCACGATCCTGCGAGGCCGGTGCCTCCCGTACGGCGAGGGGATCACGTTCTTCCCCGTGGGCGAGGTCGTGAAGGAGGCGGCCGGCCTGGATGACTTCGATGCACCGGACGAGATCGAGCGGAAGATCTGCGCGGTGCTCGGGACGGACGGTCCGGCCTGCTCGACGCTCGCGCAGCTCTTCGCCGCGGCCGAGCACGACAGCTCGGTCGAGGAGACGTTCTGGGCGGTTCGGTCGTTCCTGGAGGCGGTCGCGACGACCGCACCACTCGCCTTGGTGTTCGATGACATCCACTGGGGCGAGCCCACGTTCCTGGACCTGATCGAACACATCACGGGGTGGGCGCGAGAGGCCCCGATCCTGGTGCTCTGCGTCGCGCGGCCGGAGCTGCTGGACGAGCGGGCGGGTTGGGGCCGGGACAACAACGCCACGACGATCTCTCTCGAGCCCCTCTCCGACGATGAGTGCGGCGACCTGATCGGGAACCTGCTCGGCCGCGCGCCGCTCCCGGACGAGGCGCGCGTTCGGATCCTCGCCGCAGCGGAGGGCACACCGTTGTTCGTCGAGGAGATGCTCTCGATGTTGATCGATGACGGTTCGCTGGGTCGCGAAGGCGATCGGTGGGTGGCGACCGGACCACTGGTCGACCTGCGGGTGCCTCCGACGATCCAGGCGCTGTTGGCCGCGCGGCTCGAACAGCTCACCGGCGACGAGCGGGCGGTGATCCAGCGGGCGGCGGTGTGCGGCAAACAGTTCCACGTGGGCGCGGTGGCGGCGTTGCTGGACGGCGGAGAGGTCCAGCCGATCCTGATGAGCCTGGTCCGACGCGACGTGTTACGGCCGGATCGGTCGTCGCTCGCGGGCCAGGACGCGTTCCGGTTCCGCCACCAGCTGATCCGCGATGCCGCCTACGATGCCGCGCCCAAGGCGCTCCGTGCCGAGCTGCACGAGCGGTACGCGGACTGGCTCCAAGGTGTCGGGGAGGATCGGGTCGAAGAGTTCGAGGAGATCCTCGCCTACCACCTGGAACGGGCGCACCTGCTCCTCTCGGAGCTCGGTCCGCTGGACGAGGCCGGGCGGGAACTCGGGCTCCGGGCTGCCAGGCACTATGCCGGGAGCGCCCGCCGGGCGTCGGATCGGAGCGACGACCGAGCCGCCGCGACCCTGTTCCGGCACGTGGCCGACTTGCTCCCCGAGGGTCATCCGGATCGACCGCGCGCGCTCTACGACGTCGGCCGCGCGAGCCTGCGCGGCCTCGACCCAGGTGTGGCGTTCGCTGCGATCGACGTTGCAGTCGAGGCCGCCGCCGAAGCTGGTCAGCGGTCGATCGAGTGGATGGCGAGGATCGACCGAGCGGACGTGCGGACGCTGATCGACCCGATCGGGTCCCCGGTTGACGATCTCCGCGCGGAGGTGCTCGCCGCCACAGCGGAGCTCGAGGAGAGCGGTGACGACGAGGCGCTGACGATCGTGTGGAGAGGGCTGGCGACGGTGGAATGGATGCCGTGCCGATTCGACGCGGCCAGGGAGGCGGCGATCCGCGCCGTGGAGCATGCGCGCCGCACGGGAGACAGATCACTCCTGATGGACGTGACGATGATGCAAGTGGGCGCCGAGTTGCTCGGCTCGGCGACGCCGGCCGAGGGTCGGCCGTTGCTCGACGCGATCACGGCCGAGTTCGGGTACGACGGTCTGATGGGACACGTGACCCAGATCCAGCACGCGAGCTTCGAGGCCCTGAGCAGTGACTTCGATGGCGCGAGAGGGTGGATCCGCAAGTCCGAAGCGCTCGCGAAGCGATTCGGTTCGGAGATCTGGTTAGCGGCGTGCTACGAGTTCGGCGGTCACATCGAGGAGATGGCGGGGGATCCGGCTGCCGCCGAGCGCCTGTACCGCAAGGAATACGAGCTCCATCTGCGCCTCGGCGACGACGCACACGCATCGACCTCCGGGGCGTACCTCGCCGTCGCACTCTGCCGCCTGAGCCGGTTCGACGAGGGGGAGGAGGTTGCGACCATCGCGCGCACGATCGGCGCCGAGGACGACCTGGCGACGCAGGCGAGCGCGCGCTCCGCCCAAGCACTGGTCCGATCCTCCCGAGGCGAGCACGAAGAGGCACGCCGGCTCGCACGAGAAGCTGTTGACCTGTACGCCGGGGCGCAGAGTCCCTGGTTCCACGGGGACACCCTCATGGTGCTGTCGGAGGTCTCACGCGCGGCCGGCCTGCGCGAGGAAGCGACGGACGCCGCGCGGGCCGCCTTGGCCGCGTACGAGCGGAAGGGGCACGAGCCGGGGATGGCGTCGGCGCGAGCGCTGATCGACGAGGTCTCGGCGAGCTGACCGTTGACGGACGCCGACGTCACGCCGACCATGCAGGTATGGAGCCGGAGAGCGTCGTCTCGTACGACTACCCGGTCGAGCCCTGCACGGAGGTGATCCCGGGGCTCTCCCAGGCGAGCGCCGCGCACTCGCCCGCCGAGATGTTGTCGATGTTCGACGTCCTGATCGACGTTGGCGGACGAGATCGGTGGGAAGGCGACCCCGATCCGCGGTACAGCTTCCACCCGATCGACGACGTTCCGTTCGTCGCCGATGCCGAGATGATCCACACCGTGGGGGAGCGGATCGCCTCGCTCGTCAATGAGGGGAAGCACGTCGCGGTCAACTGTCTGAGCGGCGTGAACCGGTCCGGACTCCTGGTCGGGCGTGCGCTCGTGGAGCTCGGCTACACGCCGGGGCAGGCGATCGAGGCGGTGCGCCGCGCGAGGGGACCGATGGCGCTCAGCAACAAGCACTTCGTTCGCTTCCTCCTGGTCGACTGCACCCCTCGCGCCCTGGCACGACGCCGGCAGCAGTCACTGCCGCTCTGATCTCATGCGAGCGTAGGCTCACCGCGCGATGACCACGCGCCGACGCGCTCTCGGCTGGGATCCACCGGGACGCTGGAGGCTCGATATGGTCGACCACGCGCCGATGAGGAGGTTGTCGGATGCCGGATGAAGAGACGGTCAACGTTCGCTACATGGTCGATGACGTGGATGAGGCGATCGCGTTCTACACGGAGCTCCTCGGCTTCGAGCTCCTGAGCAACATGTCGCCCGCCTTCGCGGATGTGCGGCACGGCGATCTCCGCCTGCTGCTTTCGGGACCAACCAGCTCGGCGGGACGTCCGATGCCCGACGGCACGAAGCCCGGACCGGGCGGATGGAACCGGATCCATTTCATCGTCGACGACATCGAGTCCGAGGTCGCCCGCCTGCGCGACGTGGGCGCCAGGTTCCGGAACGACATCATCGAAGGTCCGGGGGGCAAGCAGGTTCTCCTCGAAGACCCATCCGGCAACGTCGTGGAGCTGTTCCAGCCGTCGGCCGATCGTTGACGTTGCGACGAGGATGCTCTCTTCACGAGCAAGGCCTCGGATAGCTCCCCAGGGACCGAATCGTCGCCCCACCCGCAGGAAAACAACCTCTCGTCGTGTCGGCTCCTGCCGGTACCGTTGGCGTCGTGACCGGCCGCCCCCTCGAGCTCCTGCATGCGATCGCCGGGCCCGACGCTGGGTTCCGTCCCGGCCAGCGCGAGGCGATCGACGCCGTCGTCACCGAGCGTCGCCGGGTCCTCCTCGTCCAGCGCACCGGCTGGGGGAAGTCGGCCGTCTACTTCATCGCGACGCGGCTGCTCCGCGATGCGGGCGCCGGGCCGACGATCCTCGTCTCGCCGCTCCTGGCGCTGATGCGCAACCAGATCCGGATGGCCGAGCGCGCCGGCGTCCGCGCCTTCACGATCAACAGCGAGAATCGCGACGACTGGGAGGAGATCACCGCCGCCATCGATGCCGACGAGGTCGACCTCCTCCTCGTCTCACCCGAGCGGTTCAACAACCCGGCGTTCCGCGCCGACGTCTTGCCGACGGTCGCCGCGCGCTCGGGCCTGCTCGTGATCGACGAGGCGCACTGCATCTCAGACTGGGGCCACGACTTCCGGCCCGACTACCGGCGGCTGGTGCGTGTCCTCGAGCTGCTGCCCGAAGGCGTCCCAGTCCTGTGCACCACCGCGACGGCCAACGACCGAGTGATCGAGGACATCCAGGCGCAGCTGGGCGCCGAGCTCGTGACGCAGCGCGGCCCGCTTGCCCGAGAGAGCCTCGAGCTTTCGATGCTCGAGACGAGCTCGCAGCCCGAGCGCATGGCGTGGCTCGCCCAGGTCGTTCCCGGCCTCTCCGGCTCCGGCGTGATCTACGTGCTCACGGTCGCCGACACCACGCGGGTCGCCTCGTTCCTGCGTACGCAGGGCGTCGACGCGCACGCCTACAGCGGCGAGACGGAGTCCGAACGCCGGCTGGAGCTCGAGGACGCCCTGATCGGCAACGACCTGAAGGCGCTCGTGGCGACCTCGGCCCTCGGGATGGGCTTCGACAAGCCGGACCTCGGCTTCGTGATCCACTACCAGGCGCCCGGGTCGGCGATCGCCTACTACCAGCAGGTCGGTCGCGCCGGGCGTGCGCTGCCGCACGCGCCGGTCGTGCTCCTGCGAGGGACCGAGGACCGCGACATCCAGGACTACTTCATCGGCTCGGCGTTCCCGTCGCGGACGAAGGCCGAAGAAGCGATCGCGCTGTTGGAGGAGTCGAGCGGCCCCGTCGCGGAGAGCGAGATCCTCCGGACCGTGAACGTCGGGCAGATGCGCCTTCGGAACATGCTGAAGATCCTCGAGGTCGAGGGCGCGATCGAACGCGCCGGGAGCAAGTGGCGTCGGACGTCGGAGCCGTGGAGCTACGACGAGGAGCGCCTGCTTCGCGTCACGGAGGTCCGGCGGGCGGAGCAGGCCGCGATGGAAACCTACGGGCGCACCGGGAAGTGCCTGATGGAGTTCCTTCTGCAGCAGCTCGACGATCCCGGCGCCGAGCCGTGCGGACGGTGCATGGCGTGTTCGGGTTCATCGCCGGCGGTGGAGCTCGACGAGGTGGTGGTGGCGAAGGCGCGCGAGCACCTGCGATGGGCGGAGCTGATGGTCGAGCCCCGGCTGCAGTGGCCGAGCGGTCTCGCCGAACCGAAGGGTCGGATCGCCGAGCAGTTGCGGCTCCAGCCCGGACGGGCGCTGAGCGTGTTGAACGACGGCGGGTGGGGCGGGCTCGTGAAGAAGGGTCTCGCGGCCGGGGAGTTCAGCGATGCGCTCGTCGAGGCGGCGGCCGAGCTCGTCGGGAAGCGCTGGCGGCCGGATCCGCCGCCGACGTGGGTGACGTGCGTGCCGTCGTCAGGCGTGAGCCCGGTGCCGGTCTTCGCGGAGCGGCTGGCGGCGGCGCTCGGCGTTCCATTCCGTCCGGTCGTCGTGAAGACGCGCGAAACGAAGCCGCAGGCGGAACTGGAGAACTCGCATCAGCAGTTCGCGAACGTGTGGCGCGCATTCGGCGTCGAGGGCGTTCCGGCGGGGGAGCCGGTGCTGCTCGTCGACGACCTCGTCGACTCGCGCTGGACGCTCACGGTGGTGGGCGCGGCGCTCCTGGAAGCCGGCAGCGGCCCCGTCTCGCCCTTCGTCCTCGCGAAGTCCGTCAGCGACTAGCGGCGATTCCGGCCCGACTTACCCCTCTCCGGCTTCAAGCGCTTCGATCAGGTCGAGGAGACCGACCGCCTCCCACGATCGATTCCGCGTTGACTCTCCGAGCGGTGTGAGCACGCCCGCCAAGACGAGCTGGTCGATGCTGTTCGTTACAGCCGGCTTCGTGCGGCCCGTCGCCGCGACCCCCACCGGGACGGTGATGACCGGATGCGCGGGCAGGATGCCTATCAGTGTCCACGCGGCCGCGTCGGACCTGGGATCCACGCGTTCGCGCAGCTGCCTCGTCCACTCCTCCTGGAGCGCACGCACTCGTCCGATGTATCGTTCGCCGAGCCTCGCGGCCCGAAGCGCGCAGGCGGCGAAGGACTCGATCCATTCGCCGAGCTCGTCCTCCCGGAAGAGGGTCAGGCCGCGGATGTACGCATCCTTCGTCCTTGCGAACACGACGCTGATCGGCGGCACGAACGTCGGGGTCAAGCCTCGACGCCTGAGGATCACGTGGATGAGCGCTCGCCCCGTCCGCCCGTTCCCGTCCTCGAAAGGGTGGATGGTCTCGAATTGTGCGTGGGCGATCGCAGCCTGGACCAGCGGGGGGAGGGTGTCTTCCTCGATGAAACGGGTGAGATCTTCGATGAGCCGGTCGATCTCCCCGTGCGGCGGTGGGACGAAGGCGGCGTCACACGGCGTGTAGTTGTTGCCGCCGATCCAGTTCTGCTGCTCGCGGATCCGCCCGGCGATCGCGGAATTCGGAGCCCGGGTCATCAGCTCGCGGTGGATCTCCGTGAACGTCTCCGTCGAAGGGGCGTTCGCCGCCGCTTCCTCGATCGCGAACTGCATCGCGTCGATGTTCCCGATGATCTCCATCGCCTCCGAGCCCACGCGCCGACCGGTCGACTCTTTCGCCTCCGCTCTGGCGAGCTCCCGCGTTCCCACCTGCAGGCCTTCCACCTTGGACGAGCCGATCGACTCCGTCCGCAGGAGGAGTCGGGCAAGCGGAGCCAGCTCGGGTCCGGCCCCCGCGTTCAGATCGGCGATAGCTTTCTCGGCCTCGGAGACGACTCCGGCCACCGGTCCGGGGAGTTCGATCCTGATACCCGAGATGGTGTCGGGGATGAAGGCCTCGTACTCGCAGGCTCGCCTATGGCGGGATGGAGCGTCTCGCGCCGGATCGTGTGGCCAGATCAGCCGGATCTGTCGGCCTCGCACGACAGGCTTATCCTTTCCCTCGTTCCGTTCTTAGTAAAGGTTAAGAGCTATCCTTTACTAAGCAGCTGCCAAAGGCAAGGGAACTCCGACCTGAGCCTTCGTTTCCCGGCTTCGAGGTTCTACTTGTCGTGCTTGATCTCGACGCCACCGAGGATGGCGAGCGCGTCGACCCGGAGTCGTGGTGCGTCGTCGGGAAGCGAGGATCCCTCCGCCCGGTTGCTGACGCCTCCGAGGATCGGTGTCCCTCGAACGGTGACCCGCCAGTCGCGGGGGATGATCAGATCCACGCCCCCCATGATCGCGGTCGCGTCGATCTCCGCCCCGTCTGCGGCCAGCGTGGCGTGGCGCATGTCCAGCTCCACGCCTCCCATGATCGCCGTAAGGACCGCCCCACGGAAGGCGTTCGACTGTGACGCAAGCTCCGAACCGCTCAGGAACGCAGTCGTGCGGACCAGGTCCTGATCGTGTCCTTCACCCAGGACGAGGTGATCCCCACGTCTGCTGTTGCGGACCAGGACCGTCACCCCGAACGCGATCAGCGCGCTCGGCCAGATCACGTTCCAAGCCGACGTCTCGAGCACGTCGTTCGTGACGAGGAGGAGGAGCACCCCGACGGAAACGAGCAGCACCGGTCCGAGGAGCGAGACCGGCCGCTCTGCGAGGGTCACTAGCCCGAAGCCGACGAGGACGATCGGCCACCAATCGCCGATCACCTGGCCCGCGTCGAGCGCGTCGGCGCGATCGAGCAGGAAGAGCACGCCGATCGCGATCAGGGTCGCGCCCATGACCACCCGATCCCATCTCATCGCGGAGAAGCGTGTCCGCCGGGATCCATGCGGTCAAATCGCACGAGGTCGTGGTCGACGGACAGCGCGCGAAGCCTATGGCTACGCATCGTGTCCGGTCGAGACGCGCGCGAGCGTGCTAGTGCACCGGGAGCATGAACAGATCCACCGCACGGTCGCCGATCAAGCGGCCGTGTGCGACCCCTTGCTCGACGGCGTTCCGGAAGTGGAACCCGACGAGGATCCGGGACAGCGCGTTCTCCTCCGCCGCCTGGGTGAAACTGGAGAACGAACGCGTCACGGGCGACGCGTCGCTACACGTGCCTCCGGCCGGCAGCGTCAGGCTGCAGGTCTCGAAGCTGATCTCATCGGTCCCGAAGAACCGCTGGAAGACCTGTGCCGCCGCGCCTCCTTCGACGCTGTGCGCAGAGTCGTGGTCGGGGATCGGTGGCGTTCCTCTCAACGGGGTCCAGGTCGCATCGACGTCGGTGTCGGGGTTGCCGTCGGTATCGGCCATCTGGATCGCGGTGACCGGTCGCCAGAAGTTGTAGAGGTACTTGGTCTCGAACGAGCCCACGTAGCCGTCCGCGAGGGCCATGTTGAGCAGCCCGAACAGCCGCGCCTGCTCCCACAGGTCCAGGCCCTCGCCCTCGGCGACGATCCTGCCGATCCGGTTCCACCCCAGCGGGGAGCTCTCGACCCAGAAGAGCGCGATCTCCGTCTCGTCGGTGCTGCGGTCGCTCGGAGTGGTGACGTCATCACCACCCAGACGCTTCACCTCTTCGAAGTCCGCGGTGTAGGCGGCCTCGGTCACGTCATAGGGCGCATCGGCGCGGAACTGGGAGCTTGCTTCCAGCACGAACGGGGTGACGTCTCCCCACCCTGGAGCGAACGCGAACGGGGTCCCGGGGGTGAACCGGTACTCGCCGGGCTCGTCGCCCTGCGGGTAGGCGGCATCCACCAACGGCGTGTCCGAACCGTCATCGGCCCGGAGCGCAAGGATGGCCTCCGCAGCCTTCGCTCCCACGTTGATGCCCTTCCTCTCGGCCGGCCCGTCCGGGACCTCCTCGAGCGCAGCGGTGTAGTCGGCCTCCACGCTCGCGATCGCCGCGTTGGCGGACATCTGGCCGAGCAGCGGGACCAGGACGTCTCGCGCGGCCGTCGCCACGGCGGCATCGGTCGACGCTTGGCGGCTCGCGTGCCCGAAGAAGGCGTACGGCCGGTAGCGCCGGTCGATCGCGTTCAGGGCATCGTGGATGGCCACGTGCGCCATGGCGTACATGTGCGATTCGTACAGCGGGTTGCCGGTGGGAGCGAGGCCGGCGGCGAGAGACGCCTCGCCGGCGTTCGCGTTCCAGACGAGGACGGCATCCCCCGACGATCCGGGTGGTGCAGCGAGCGGTCGGGCGACCCCCGCGGGAGCAACCACCGCCAGGCTCAACATCGATGCGGCGGACACGACGAGAGCGATGCGTCGCATCGTACGAGTGGCACCCAAACGGGTGTGGTGCAGGGGGGCGAGCTGCTCGTCACCGGTCATCGCCCCGTGCTGCCGGACGCTTCGTCTCATCGGAGATCCCCTCGACAGGCGTTGCTTCGAGAGTGAACCGGGCTGTCCTTCGAGTCAAATCCGTGATGGCCTCAGCACGTGACGCGATGACGGTGCTCAGCTGTACGGGATCGCCGTGTCGCGCTACGGTCCGCGGAGCGATGTGGTATCTGCTTGACCTTCACGTTCGGGCGGACGTCGATGACGAAGCCCTGCACGAGATCCCGATGCTCGCGAACACCTACGCGATCGTCGACGAGGTGGAGGCCGCGCGCGACCCCGAGAGCGGGGATCCTCGCTTCAAAGCCAGGATCGATGCACCGAACGCCCAAGCCGCGCTCGGCGCGCTGCTCACCGTGATCGCCCAGACCTCCGGACACGCGGGGTTGGCAGAAGAAGCGTCTTTGCTCAGAGCGGTCGTCGAGCGTGAGGAATCGGACCACCACGGGAGCATGAGCAGCGAGGGGTAGGAGGACCACTCCGCTACGACTGCCCGGTCCCTTCGTTCGTCCTGACGATCGTCTCACTATGAGGGAGGTGCAGCAGGCTCTGCACCCGTCGAACGCCAGGAACCTGACCGGTGAGGTCGACCACCTCGCCAAAGGTCTGGCGATCCCGCAGGTCGCCCGAGAGGTACGCCACGCCGTTGACCACGTCGACCACGAGATCGTCGGTCCTGAGGTCGCGCCGTTCCTGCAGCTTCGTCCTGACGCCGCGAATGATCTCGGCGTCCTCCACGTCGGCGTTCGGGCTCGCGACGGGGATCGGGTCCTCTCGGGGCGGGGCAGGGGTCGCCACGGACATCGGTTCGGCGCGAGACGGCTCCTGGGTCGCGTCGGGGACCGGTTGGCGGTCCGGTGGTGGCTCAGGCGGGATCGACCCGCCGGGAGCGAGGTTCCGTGGAAGGCGAGAGGGGGGCCCAACCTGGATCGCCCGCCCTCGCGTGAGCGGGTGGATCGAGGCGACGATGCGATCGCGCCTCGCCTTCCCTTGGCGCGGATCGAAGAGGTAGGCGACGGCGGCAGCGCCGGTGCTTGCGACGACGAGCGTGCGGGTGCGCATGATGCCTCCTCGGGGCTTCGGCATCGATCAGGATGCGTTCCATCGTCTGGGCTCCGCCGACCCACCGCAACCGCGCAGGTCGGCCTACGGAAAGGGCGGGAGGAGCGCCTCATCTGGATGCAGGCGGCTGCCAGACCCCTGGCTGGGAGCTGGCCTTCTCCCTCTGCGCGGACTGAAGTTCTGGATCTCGGCATGCCGATAAGTAACGAGTGCTGACCGAGGAGGAGCTCGTCGAGACTGCGCTGCTGCGATACGCCCAGCAGCGAGCTACCAAGTGGGGCGCGCATCGCTTCGCGGCCGAGTTCCACCGGCGGGACCTTGAGGAACGATGGCTGGTGGCCTCTCGATCGGGCAGCACGCCGTACACAGCTCCCGCCGATGCGACGATCCTGTCGCAGGCGGGCTTGTCGGGCCCCGTGGAGGCCGGTGCGCAGGAATACGCGATCGACACAGATCGGAACGAGGCCCAGATGGTGCGGCCGGCGTATGCACGACACTCGTCGGTCCCCAGACCTCCGGCGCCGGAGCCCGAACCCAAGGGACGGAGCCTGCGTCGTCGCACACGCAAGGGACCGTCGAACGATCCCGCGTCGCGGATCACTCCGGCGGAGGCGGCCCGGATGTCGGCTGCCGGTCGCCGCCTTCACGGACTGGACGATCCATCGGATCAGTCCTGATCGCAGAGGTTGGAGCGGTCGGCAGCCTCAGGGCATGCGGACGAGGACCGGCTCCGCTGCCTCGGTGGGATCCTCGCGCCGGAACTCGGCGCGGCGGTCCACGTCGACGGTCTGGAGGCTGAACGAGAAGGTCGTGCCGATCCCGATCCCGGAATCGACCCAGATCCGTCCCGACATCGCCTCGACGAGCGTCTTCGCGATGTACAGCCCGAGGCCCGTGCCCGGGCGACCGGCCGCCGCGCCGTCCTTCACCCGGTAGAAGCGGTCGAAGATCAGGTCCCGGTGCTCGATGGGGATGCCGGGGCCGATGTCGCGAACGGAGACGGTGACCGAGCCGTTCCACGTTTCCGTGCTCACGTCGATCGGCAGGCCCTCCGGGGTGTACTTGTCGGCGTTGGTGAGCAGGTTCAGCACGACCTGTTCGACGCGGAACGGGTCCGCGAACACGATCGACGGGCGGTGGGTTTCGTGCAGCACGACCGGGCGGTCGGGGCGTTGTTCGCGGAACTCGCGCACGATCCGGCCGAGGATGTGGTCGAGCGGCGCAGGCTGCAGATCGACGACGAGTCCGCCGGCCTCGATCAACGAGGCGTCGAGCATGTCGTTCACCACACGCTCGAGACGCTGGGTTTGACGCAGCATGATCCGGTAGTACTCGTTGCGGGTGTCGGGATCGTCGTCGACGGTTCCCTCCACGAGGCTCACGAGGAAGCCGCGGAGCGGCGTCAGCGGCGAGCGGAGTTCGTGAGAGACCATCGACACGAAGTCCTGCTTGATCTGCTCGGCCTTCCGCTCCTCTCCGGCGTCGCGCACCACGACGATCCGCGCCGGCCGCGCACCCTCCTCGTCGCGGATCGCGCCGGTCCGAAGGCGCAGGGCCTTGCTCGCCCCGTCTTTCGTCCGCACCATCGCATCACTGGACTCGCCGTCGCCGGCATCGCCGTCGGAGAGCGCGCCGATCCGCTCCAGACCGAGGAGGTCGTCGCACCGACGTCCGATCGCCTCGGCGTCGGAGTATCCCAGGAGCGCGGACATCGCCGGGTTCCACGTGGTGATCAGCCCGTCCGGGTCCACCATGAACACACCGTCCGACGTGTGGGTCACGATCTCCGATAGCCGGGCGCGTTCGAGCGTCTTGCCATACAGCCGGTGGTTCCGCAACCGAGCCGCCACCTGGCCGGCCAGTCCGTCGAGCAGGAGGCGTTCGGTGGCGGTCAGGACCTGCGCCCGGTACACGGCAAGGACACCGCGGACGTCATCCCCGTCGCCGACCAGGGAGATCTGCGGCGCGACGTCGGAGCGCACCGAGACGAAGGCCTCGAGTGGGTCGGCGTCCGCGTCGACGGTCAGATGGCGGACCCCGTCGCACGTGTGGACGGCGACCGCGCCGTCCTCGACGACGACCAGCTCGACGCGATCGGCGGGAAGCAGCTTCTCGAGCAGACAGATGAAGTCGCCGAAGTCTTCTCCCGACGCGATCGGTACGTCCAGTACCCGTCCGGCCTCGTAGAGATCGAGCGCCTGGTTCCGCTCGAAGACACTCGTCACCCAGCGGCGGTACGTCAGGTACGCGAGCGACACGGGGGCGAGCATGAGGATCAGGCTCGCCGGCTGGATCGCCCAAGAGATCGCGGCCAGGATGCCAAGGGCCATATTGCCGAGCCAGTGCAGCACGTTGATCGCGAGCGGAAGCCGGAACACGTCGAGGAAGCGCGTCCCCTCCATCATCGAGACGACGAGCGTGATCGCGCTTGCGTTGACCATAAACGTGAGGGACATCGCCGCGAGCGCGGCGAGCCACCGCGTCGGGTCGGTGGGACCGGCCCCCGCGCCACCGAGGAGCGCGAAGGCGACCTCGGCCAACGTGATGCCGATCAGGAACTGGGAGACGTTGTAGACGATCTTGAACGGCTTCCACCGATTGAGGGCCTGGCCGAAACCGACGCCGAGGAGGACCGCGACGGTCAGGACGCCTGGGGCGACGAGCAGGAGGGCACCGGCCCAGACGCCGTCCGTGAGCGCGAAGTTCACGGTCTCCGTGCCGCGGTGCAGCGGGATCGAGCACCGCTCGGCGGCGATCGTGAACGCCGCGATCAGCGCGACGGCGAGCAGGTCCTCCGCGTCCCACCGGGCGATCTCCGGCACGCGGATCGCGACGCAGCCCAGGCCGAGCAGTGTCGCGGCGCCGATCAGGATCTTCACGCGTCGAGGAAGGTTCCCCATCGTCTCCTCCTCAGCTCCAGGTGGTGGAGCTCCACGACGTCGAGCTCCACGACGTCGAGCTCCACGAGGTCGAGCTCCAGTGCATGCCGCTCCACGACGTCGAGCTCCACGAGGTGCTCGACCATGCGCTGTTCTCCGAGATCAAGGACGACCATGACGTCGAGGACCACGAGTTCGAGGACCACGACGTCGACGACCACGACGTCGAGTCCCACGGCGCTCCAAGGACGTCCTGCTCCCCCTCGACCAGATCGAGCTTGCCGTCCCCGTCGAGGTCGGCATGGACGTGGAACCGTCCACGGCTGCCCTCGAGCGAGCCGCGGCCGGCGGATCTGGTCAAACCGCTGTTCGCCCACTCTCCGCTGTTGACGCCCTGGACCGCGCTCGCCGCATCCACCAGACCGGCCCCTCCTCCGGACCGGTACTGGGAGGCGCGGACGGTGCTACCCAGCAGGATCGACTTCACGGCGTTGGGACGGAGCGAGGGGTTCACCTGGTACAGCATCGCGGCCACGCCGGAGACGACCGCCCCGGCCTGGGACGTCCCCGTCCCCTTGAAGTAGCTGCCGTCGAGCACGGCTTCGGGATGCAGCGCGTCGATCGTGCTGCCCGCGTCGCGCGTGGCGACGATCGTGGTGCCGGGCGCGACGACGTCCGGCTTCGCGAACCCGTCCACCGTCCGCGCCGAGCTCGAGAACGGCGCGACCTCGTCGTCCTTGCGGTCCGCCGTGCGGTTGACGTCGACCGCTCCCACCGTGATCACGTAGGGATCGTCGCCGGGCTTGTTGATCGTCCCCGGTCCCCGGTTCCCCGCCGACACGACGACGGTGATGCCGGCCGCCCACGCGCGCTCCACGGCCGCATTCAGCGGATCGAGCGCGTAGGGCTGGACGCTGTCCGTCCCGAACGCGAGGTTCAGGACCTTGATCCCGAACTCGGCTCGGTGCACGACCACCCATTGCAACGCGGCGATCACCACCGAGACGTCGGTCGAGCCGTCCGGGCCGGCGACCTTCAGGGACACGAGGTTGGCGCCGGGTGCGACGCCTCGCCACTTCCCGAGCGAGGCGGCCCCGTTGCCGGCGATCACGCCCGCGAGGTGTGTCCCGTGGCCGAAAGCGTCCTCGCCGTTTCCGCCGGGCGTGAAGTCCACGCGGGCGACGACACGGTTGCCCAGGTCCGCGACGCGGGCCACCCCGGTGTCGATCAGCGCGACCGTGACGCCGCTGCCGTCGATCCCGTCGGGGACTTGACCCAGCCGGATCGCCTTGCGCCACGCGAGGTTGGGCTCGAGATCGTCCCACGCGTCCGTGGCGACGCTCGCCATATGGACGCGACCGTCGACCGAGACCTCCGCGACCGAGGGATCGCGCACGAGGATCGGGAGACGGTCGTCCGGTACGGTGGCGGCGAAGCCCCCGATCAGGGGGAGCGGGTGCGTCACCTCGCCGCCGAGGCCTTCGACGAGCTCCTCCGCGACGTGAGACGAAGGCGTCGCCTCGTGGATCAAGAGCCGCAGCGACGTGAGTGAGGGAGCCGGGACGGGCGGGAGCAACGCGGCGGCGATCACCGCGGAGATCAGGATGCCGATCACGGCGGCGCGGTGATCCGGCGTGGGGAGGGCGATGGCTCGGCTCCGGGGGTGGATCTGCTGCACAGGGGGGGTCCTCTCGTGATCGGCACTCGGCGTGGGCCGGATGAGCGCTCACTTTGGGCCCCATCGGGCGACAGCGCTATCGCTCGAAGGACGCAAACTCGGTCCGCCGGAACTCCTCCGATGCATGGGCCGGTCGGGCGAGCGCCTCGGGAATCCGGGGGAGGCCGAAAGTCCGGCTCTCGGCCGACAGGCCGATCGCGCTTCGCTATCGCTCGACCGCGAACAGGCGCCAGCGGCCGGGGACGCCCTTCAGCTCGTGTTCGCCTCGGTCCTCGAACGTCAGCGCCGCTCCCGCGGCCAGATCCTTCACCGTGCTGGAGACCAGGACCTCGCCTGCGCCGGCCGTCGCGCTGACGCGGGCCGCGATGTGGACGGCCAGACCACCGAGATCGTCGCCCCTCACCTCGACCTCACCGGTGTGGACGCCCGCGCGGATCTGTACGCCGAGCGACTCGATCGCTCCCGCCACGTCGAGGGCGCAGCGCACGGCCTGCGTCGGTGAGGCGAACGATGCGAAGAAGCCGTCGCCGGTCGTTGCGACCTCGCGACCGCCGTACCGTTCGAGTTGCACGCGGACGAGCGCGTGGTGCTGGTCGAGCAGATCCCGCCAGCGTCGGTCACCCCACTCCGCGGCCCGCGTCGTCGAATCGACGATGTCGGTGAAGAGAAGAGTGGTGAGCAGACGATCGGGATCCTTGCCGGTTCGCGTGCCGGTGAGGAACTCCTCGATCTCGTCGGCGATGCGATCGATGCCCTGGGAGAAGATCAGGTGGTCCTCACCCGGGAGCTCGACCAGCTTCGCACCCTCGATCCCCGCGGCCACATCCTTACTGTGCTGGATCGGCACGATCCGGTTGCCGCTGCGGTTCATCACCAGCGTCGGACACGTGATCTTCGGGATCGTGTCCTCGACGTCCGACGTCAGGGTCTGCCGGTAGTAGTGCCCCATCGCACCCTGTCGCACGGAGTTGCGTTGGAGCTTCAACAGCCGCCGGTCGAAGTCGGTGTCGCCCACACGGCTGGGCGCGAGCCAGTCGAGGCCGCTGTCGTCCACGGACGTCGAGATCAATGTCACCACGTCGTCGACGCTCTGGGCCGACTGCCCCTCACCGAACGCATGCTTCGCCGTCGGGGTGAAGAGGATGAGCGAGTGGCATCGCTCGGGATGTGCCGCCGCCAGGAGCATCGCGACCAACGTCCCGTCGTTCGAACCGACGATCGCCGGTCGTTGCGAGCCGGCCGCGTCCAGGACCGCGATCACGTCCTCGACCTGGGTTTCGAAGTCCGGCAGGGCGTCGAGCGGGACCGGGTCGGAGAGTCCCGTTCCTCGCCGGTCGAAGTGGATCAGGCGGCCGAACGACGCGAGCCGGCGGAGCAGGCGGGCGAATTCCGGGAAGTCCCAGACCGCCTCGACGTGGTGCACCCAGGTGTCGATGAACAGGACGTCGATCGGACCATCACCGACGACCTGATAGGCGATGTGGACGTCGCCGACCTTCGCGAACCGGGTCTCGCCTTGGTCCGGCATGGGCGGGAGCGTATCGCTCCGCGGAGCTCAGGTTTCCCTCGGAGCCGCCGACGACACCAGCATGAAGGTCGATCAGAACGAGCGGGGGGCGAGCGGTGGGCTCGGCGACACATTGGTGCGTCGCCGCGCCGACGATCGTCGCACCCCCGACCCCGTCGGGACGCGCCTCGCACGTCTCCTGGGCATCCATACGGATGCGCGGGCATCGAACAGGGGAGCGAACGGTGAGCTCGTGAGCGGGTGGTGGCTCGGTCGGCTCCCCGAGGGGTGGCACGTGATCAACGAGGTTCCCGTCGGCGACGCCGGCGCGAAGGTCGACCATGTCGTGATCGGGCCCTCGGGCGTCTTCACGATCAACACGAAGAACCTGACCGGCAAGGTGTGGGTGGGACCGAAGAGCATCCTGTACAACCGCAGAAGCACCGACTTCCTCCCGAGGGCAACCGCTGAGGCGGGGCGTGCATCGCGACTCCTCGCGGCCGCGGTCGGACGAGCCGTCGAGGTTCGAGGTGTGCTCGCGATCCTCTGCGACGACTGGACCATCAAACAACGCCCGGCCGAGGTCTACGTGGACGCGACGAGAGGCGTGAAGGACTGGATGCTGAGGCAGCCCGTCGTCCTGCGTTCCCACGAAGTCATCGAACTGGCGCGTGCCGCCTCGAACCCCGACACATGGGCAGGGGTCTGAGTTCCTGAGCCCCTCGACCCGAGGCCGAGCCGACCCGAGACACGGAGGTCACGATCGGGCAGAGGTGCTCGGCGTCGCCGTCGAGGAGTCCACCGCAACGACGTGGGTCTATCTCGGCGAGGCGGTCACGTCCGCCGCTTGAGGAGAATGGCCCTCCTGCTCGAGCGCGAGGGGTCGAAGCGCTGGCGGGATGCCTCGACTGGTTCGTCCGCAGAACGGGTTCAAGGAGATCTGAGGTCATGTACCCGGTCGGCCCGCCGCCACTTCGTCTCGGTCGGATCTCGCGTTGCTGCTGCCACCCGGACCGCCGACACGATCGATGTCGGCACCATGCTGTGTGCCAGCGTCGCCGCTCTCGGGCTGCTCGCCACCGGCGGAACTGTCGTCGTTCGTTTTCTCCTTCGCATCGCCCTTGGTGCCCTTGCCTTCGCTCTTGATGCCCTGGTTCCCTGGGTCGTCCGGCTTGCCGCCCCCTGCCTGGCCGCGGTTGCCACCTGCTGTGCTCCCACGATCCTGCCGACACCCGTTCGCCCGCACCGGACGCGCTTCGCGACCACTGGACCGATCCGCTCGCTCATCCGCGTCTCGCGGAGGATCGCAACGTGCCGGCTTGCCCGTCTCGCTCGGTCGTTCCGAACCGGGAGCGACGGTCCCGTCGTCGGGACGTTGGGTCTGAGCCGGGCTGGGGGAGCGGCGTGATGCCCGGCCCTGATCGAAGAGATCGAGCGCGTTCGGGACCGCCACGGCGATCGTCGTGAGCGCCGTGAGGACCAAGATCCACGTACCTACTGCCACCAGCACGCGACCGGGGGTTCTGCCCGGGCGCGCCGGCTTAGGGGGTTCGCCTTCGTTCGAACGGGCAGGTGCAACGCGGAGTGCCTCGAGGGGAGGCACGACCTCGAGGGGAGGCGCGACCTCGAGGAACTCCGGGATCCGGATGGGTACGTCCCGGTCTTCCGCCCGTCTCGACGCTCTCCGCACGGCCGCGCCGAGGTCCTCCATGACCAGGTGCGGGTCGACGCGTTCCTCGGCGAGGACCGGGGCGACGCCTGCCGGCCAGACGACGACCAGGGAGGCCCCGGTTGCGTGTTCTCTCGCCTCGAGGGCGGCGGCGACGGAGATCCCTCCGTCGAGCACGATCACCGAGGGTCGAGCGCCCAACAGGACTCGCTCGAGCTCCTCGTCGGTAGAGGCCATCCCGACGATGTCGAATCCCTCGCCTTCGAGCACGAAGCGGAGGATCCCGGTTCGCTCGGCTTCGCCGAGGACGACCTGCACCCTTCGCTCGCGATCAATGGCCATCGGTGGCCTCCCGGTCGTTGGCCTGGGATCGTACCCCGCGCCGACCCGGATCTCTGCCGCAGAGATGGCCGTCGGGCGTGCGGCCTACAGAGGTTGCGGAGCAGGGGAAACGGTCGCATCGTGGTGGAGACATCCGGATCGCGAAGAGCCTGCATCCCAGCAGGTCCACAGGTCGGCGCCCTTGGTCGGCGGTCTCCGACCTGCGAACATCCTCCCGTGCTGCAGGAACAGGCTGATCTCGCCGAGGTCGCGCCCGGTCGTCATCTGCTGCTCGCGCGGGTCTTGGCCGGCGTCACCGTGCTCAGCTTCGCGATCGGGCTCGTGTTCACGTTCCTCGCCGCCTCCGTCCGTCCTCCCGGGAGCGGCGACCCGCTCGGGGACCTCGGCTTCGTCCTCTCGTTCGCGATGTTCCCGGTGATCGGGTACGTGCTGGCGACGCGCCGCCCGGAGAACTCGATCGGGTGGCTGATGCTCGGGATCTCGACGTTCTTCGGGCTAACGGCGATCCTCACCTCGCTCGGCGAGTACCTGCTCTACTCGGGCGACCCGGAAACCGGCCTCCTGCTGATCGCGTTCGATTCGCCGAGCTGGGTCCCGATCGTGGTGCTGCCCGTCACGTTCCTCCTCCTGCTGTTCCCGGACGGGCATCTGCCGTCGCCCCGGTGGCGATGGTTCGCGTGGTCGCTCGGGATCGCGCTCGTGGTGATCTACTTCTCGATCCTGCTCGACCCGGCTCCGATGGCGGAGTCGATCGCTCCAGACGAGCCGAACCCGCTCGGGATCGAGGCGCTCGGTCCGTTCCTCGGCGCTGCCCAAGCCATGATCCTCGTGATCCCGATCGGGGTGATCGGGTCGCTGGTCTCCCTCGTCCTCCGTTTCCGACGGTCCAGCGGTGTCGAGCGGCTCCAGTTGCGGTGGCTGCTGACCGCCGCGGCCTTCGTGGCGTTGCTCTACGCCGGAGCGATGATCGTGTCGATCCCGTACTCCTGGGGCGGGGAGAGCCAACCCGGCTGGGTCACGCTGCTTCAGAACATCGTGATCCCGTCGTTCGCGTTGATCCCGCTCGCGATCGGTGTGTCGATCCTGCGGTACCGGTTGTTCGACATCGACGTCGTGATCAACCGCGCCCTGCTGTACGGCGCGCTCGCGGTCTTCATCACGGTGGTGTACGTGGCGATCGTCGTGGGCGTGGGCGCGCTCGTGGGGAGCCAAGCGAGCCCGGTGCTTTCTGCCGCGGCGGCGGCGACCGTCGCCCTCGCGTTCCAACCGCTCCGGCGGCGGGCGCAACGACTGGCCGACCGGCTCGTGTACGGGAAGCGCGCGACGCCGTACGAGGTCCTGTCGGAGTTCTCCGAGCGGGTCGGGCAGACGTACGCGAACGAGGAGCTGCTCCCGAGGATGGCGCGAGCGCTCGGAGAGGGCACCGGGGCGGCGCGGGCCGACGTCTGGGTACGCCTCGGGGAGGAGCTCCGGCCTGAGGCGACGTGGCCCGAGGAGGCCGGGGTACCGCCGCCGCGATCGACGTCATCGTCGGAGGAACGCGTCGCGTCGGCCTCCACCTTCTTCGAACCCGTCCGTCATCGGGACGAACTGCTCGGCGCGCTCTCGATCGAAAAGCGGGCGGGGGAGTCCTTGACGGCGACCGAGGAGAAGCTGATCCAGGACCTGGCGGCACAGGCCGGGCTCGTGATGCGGAACGCGGCTCTCACCGAGGATCTGTTGGACACGATCGAACAGCTCCGGACGTCGCGGCAGCGGCTCGTCACGGCGCAGGACGAGGAGCGCCGGAAGCTCGAGCGGAACCTGCACGACGGCGCGCAGCAGCAACTCGTGGCGCTCACCGTGAAGCTCGGGCTGCTCGAGCGGCTGGTTGAGCGCGACCCCGGGCAGGCGAAGACGATCGCCGGGCAGCTCCAGGGGGATGCGACCGGGGCGCTCGAGGAGCTCCGGGACCTCGCGCGAGGGATCTACCCGCCGCTCCTGGCCGACCAGGGGCTGGCCGCGGCGCTCGGATCGCAGGCTCGGAAGTCGACGGTGCCGGTCACGATCGAGGCGGAAGGTGTGGGGCGGTATGCGCGCGAGGCCGAGGCGGCCGTGTACTTCTCGTGCCTGGAAGCGCTGCAGAACGTCGCGAAGTACGCCTCGGCCTCGCGCGCCACCGTGCGTCTGAGCGACGGCGACGGGCACCTTCGGTTCGAGGTGACCGACGACGGCGTGGGCTTCGATCCATCGACGTCTTCCCTCGGCACCGGGCTCCAGGGGATCGCGGACCGGCTCGCGGCCCTCGACGGGAACGTCCAGATCACGTCCTCACCCGGTGCCGGCACGAGCGTCGCAGGAACGCTGCCGGTGGACGAACCCTCGCACTGACTCGCAGCTCCCGGCGCCGCCCGCCGGGTGGCTGAGAAGCGCAACCCCACCCTAGACTGGCCGGGTACCCGATATGAACGCCAACGGGCATCTCATCGAGATCCAGAACGTTCGGAAGAGCTTCGGGTCCCACCTCGTGCTCGACGGCATCGACATGTCGATCGCGATAGGGGAGGCCGTGGTCGTCGCCGGCCCGTCGGGGTCGGGCAAGTCCACACTCCTGCGATGCGTCAACGGCCTGGAGACGATCGACGAGGGAGACATCCGGTTCGAGGGGCACTCGATCCCGGGGGCCGGCAAGGATCTCTACCGGCTCCGGGCGGAGATCGGCATGGTGTTCCAGTCGTTCAACCTCTTTGCCCATAAGTCCGTCCTGGAGAACATCACGCTGGGACCGATCAAAGTGAAGGGACTCTCGGGAGACGACGCGAACCGCCTCGCCCGAGAGCTTCTGGAGCGGGTCGGGATCCCGGAGAAGGCCGACGCCTTCCCCGCGGACCTCTCCGGTGGTCAGCAGCAGCGCGTCGCGATCGCGCGCGCCCTGGCGATGGAGCCGAAGCTCATCCTGTTCGACGAGCCCACCTCGGCCCTTGACCCCGAGATGATCCGTGAGGTGCTCGACGTCATGCGCGATCTCGCTAGAGAGGGGATGACCATGATCGTCGTGACCCACGAGATGGGCTTCGCGCGCGAGGTGTGCGACAAGATCGCGTTCATCGACGAAGGGAGGATCGTGGAGGAGGGATCGCCGGAGGAGTTCTTCGAAGGCGCGAAGAGCCAGAGGGTCAAGGATTTCGTGGACAAGATCCTCCGGCATTGAGAGCTCGTAGCACAGAACGGGGGTCGATCGGCCTGCGCGGAGGGCGGGCCAGACAAGGAGGCGACATGAGGGCGAGACGGAACATGCGGTGGTTGGCGGTGTTCGCGTGTGTCTTCGCACTGATCGGAGCGGCCTGTGGAGACGACACCGAGCCGACCGACGGCGACACCGAGAGCCCGGTCGAGGAGTTCCCCGCGGGTACCACCATGGCCGACCTGCAGGAGGCCGGGAAGATCACGATCGGCGTGAAGTTCGACGTCCCGCCGTTCGGGTTCAAGAACCCGCAGACCGACGAGGTCGAGGGCTTCGACGTGGACCTGGGCCAGGCGATCGCCGACGCGCTCGGCGTGGAACCGGAGTTCATCGAGGCGATCTCCGATAACCGGATCCCATTCCTCACCGACGGAACCGCCGACCTGATCCTCTCGACGATGACGATCACCACCGACCGTGACGCGGAGATCGACTTCTCGATCCCCTACTACGTCGCGGAGGGACGAGTGCTGGTTCCGGAGGACTCGGACATCACGGGCGTCGAGGACCTCGCCGGGACGACCGTGTGCACGGCGACCGGCTCGACGTATGAGGAGAACCTGAAGACGAACGCGCCGGAGGCGAAGCTGCGGCTAGTCGACACGTACTCGGAATGCCTTGAGCTGATCCAGACCGACTCGGTCGACGCCGTGTCCACCGACGACGTCATCCTCACGGGGATGATCATCTCGGACGACACGTTGAAGCTCGTCGGCGACGGATACACCACCGAGCCCTACGGCGTCGGCATCGCCGACGGCGACACGGAGTTCAAGGAATTCGTCGACGGCGTGGTCTCCGACTACATCTCCGACGGGCGTTGGGCGGCCGCGTACGAGAACTGGATCGGGCAGTACACGGGAGAGCCGCAGGACCCTCCGACGATGACCCTGGAGGAGGCTCTGGAGCTCCGTCCGTGCGAGGAAACGTGCTGATCGGGACGATCGCACGTCGATGAGCGACCTCTGGGAAGTGCTGCTCAGGCACTTCCCAGAGTTCCGCTCGGGGTTCCTGGTCACCGTCCAGTTGGTGGCGGCATCCTTCGTGATCGCGCTCGTGGTGGGGCTCGTGGTCGGTGCCCTCCGGGTGATGCCCATCCGCTGGGTGCGGACGCTGGGCGGGCTGTACGTCGAGTTCTTCCGCAACATCCCGCTCCTCGTCTTGCTCTACATCTCCTACCTGGGGCTCCGCCGGGCGGGGATCGAGATCGGACCCTGGGTGGCGGGAACGGCCAGCCTCGGCCTGTACACGGCGGCTTACGTGGCAGAGACCGTTCGATCCGGCGTGTTCGCGGTGGGGAAGGGGCAGATCGAGGCCGGCCTGTCGCTCGGATTCCCATACCGCAAGGTGCTGTCGCAGATCGTGATCCCCCAGGCGGTGCGGAGCGTCATCCCTCCCCTGGGGAGCCTGGTCATCGCGATGATCAAGAACTCGGCGATCATCGGCGTCGCGCTCGGGCTCGCCGACGACCTGTTGAAGCAGGCCCGGCTGATCAACTCGCGGACATTCCAGACGAACGAGGTGTTCTTCTGGGCCGCCGTGGGCTACTTGATCCTCACGGTGAGCGTGACCTTCGCGGTCCGCTCCCTCGAACGGCGGCTGGTCGTCCGGCGATGAGGGAGACGGGGTGACCTGAGATGGGCTATCTGTTCGACCCGGAGAACTGGCGCTGGCTCTTCTCGGGGAACAACTTCCGTTTCCTGCTCTCGGGCTTCTGGGTCAACATCCAGATCGCACTGGTGGCGATGATGCTGTCGCTCTGCTTCGGCCTCATGCTCGCGCTCCTTCGCCTTTCCACGCAGAGGATCGTCAGCGTGGCGGCGGGCGTGTGGATCGATGTCTGGCGGAACCTGCCGCTGATCTTCATCATCCTGTACCTGGCCCTCGCGATCCCGGAACCGTGGCGGGACGCGTATCAGCAGGCGGTCCCCGAGTGGTTCCCGACGGCCTTCCAGTCGCCGTTCTTCCTGGCCGCCGTGGCGGGCCTGACGCTCTACAACTCCTCGGTGCTCGCCGAGATCATGCGGGCGGGGATCACGTCGTTGGAGAAAGGACAGGGCGAGGCGGCAGCATCGATCGGGCTTCGCTACTGGCAGTCGATGCGGCTCGTGATCCTGCCGCAGGGGCTCCGCCGGATGGTGCCGGCCACCGTGTCCCAGCTCATCACCCTGAACAAGGACACGACGCTGGTCAGCATCCTCGGCATCCAGGAGGTGATGCGCCACGCCAGGATCGTGACCTCCACGAGCGGCAGTCCGTTCGTGGGCACGGGGGTGGACGCGCCCCTCCTCCAGGTGTTCCTCACCGTGGGCCTGATGTTCGTGACGGTGAATCTCGCGCTGTCACGGCTCTCCCGCCGCCTCGAGATCCGGGAACGCCGGCGGACCGGCGTGGAAGTCGAGAAAGTGGCAGGGCTCGAGGACCAGATCGTGGTGGCGGAAGCGGCTGCCGCTCCGGTCCGAACCCGCTGACGGAGATGCGCTCTCCGCCTGTGGTGTCCCCCGGATGGGGTACAGGAGCCGGCACTCCCGGGGCGGCCTCGGCGAGCGGCCCGGGAACGTGCTGCATCCGTGCTTGGTTGGTAGCCCGAGATACCCCCTTGTAGGTGTAAAGCCCCTCGCCCATTCGGCCGATACGGATTCCATGCCGCTGGCTGAGCGCGCCCCCCGCGCATCCGTGCTCGCTCTCCCGAAGTCTGATGACGCACGCCGGCGCGCGACCGACACGGTCGTGACCGGCTCGATCGGGCCGCAGCCGCTCCGACGCGAGAGCGACGGGTGGCTCGATCGCTGGATGGAGACCGTCGCCGACCTGGCGCGACTGAAGGACTCCCACCCGATGCTCGACGCCGTGATCGACGAGCAGCAGGGCCGGCGGATCCGCATCGGCGACCGCTGGCTCTTCGACTTCGCGTCGTGCAACTACCTCGGGTTCGACCTCGACCGCGAGATCATCGATGCGGTCCCCGCGTACCTGGATCGATGGGGGACGCACCCGTCATGGTCCCGTCTCCTGGGAAGCCCGGTGCTGTACGAGGAGATCGAGGAGAAGGTGACGGAGCTCGTCGGGGGCGAGGACACGCTGCTGTTCCCGACGATCACCCACATCCACATGTCGGTCATCCCGGTCCTTGCGGGCGCGGGCACCGTCTTCCTCGATGGACGGGCGCACAAGACGATCTACGACGGCGCGATGATCGCGCGCGGACACGGTGCGACCGTCCAACGGTTCCGCCACGACGATCCGGCGCATCTCGAGGAGCTGCTGCGGTCGAGCCCGATCACGCCCCGCGTGATCGCCCTCGACGGCGTCAACTCGATGCTCGGGAACGCGCCCGACCTCCGCGAGTTCGCCCGACTGGCACGCGAGTACGACGCGATCCTGTACGTGGACGACGCCCACGGGTTCGGGGTGGTCGGCGAGCGCGCGCCGGACGAGCTCACGCCGTGGGGGAAGCGCGGCAACGGCGTGATCCGCCATCAGGGCGAGACCTACGAGAACGTGATCTTCGTCGCCGGCTTCTCCAAGGCGTACTCGTCCCTGCTCGCGTTCCTAACCCTGCCGACGCGCCTGAAGGACGTGCTCAAGGTCGCCGCGCCTCCGTATCTGTACTCCGGGCCGTCGCCGATCGCTTCGCTGGCGACCGCGATCGCGGGGCTCGATGTGAACGAGCGACGCGGCGATCTCAACCGGCTCGACATGTACCTGAAGACCGGACGGGTCCTCGACCGGCTGCATGAGCTCGACATCTACACGCCCAACCGATCTGGCTACCCGCTGATCGAGGTCCCCTTGGCCGATCACGAGGACATCGACGCGGTGGGTCGCTACCTCTTCGACAGCGGGATCTACGTGACGATGGCCGCGTACCCCCTTGTCCCCATGGACGAGGTCGGCTTCCGGATCCAGGTCACGGCCGCGAACGGTGACGAGCAGATCGAGCGGCTGTGCGAGGTCCTCGGCGAGATCAACGAACGCTTCGAACTTCAACATGACGGACATCGCGAGCTCCTCCGGGAACGGGCCGCCCGAGCAGGAGGGAACACGGGATGACCAAGGGACCGGTGGCCGAAGGACTGGGCCGCGTGGAGGAGCTCTCCGAGGCCGGCCGCTACGAGGCGGCGCTCGAAGAGCTCGACCGGCAGGTCGCCGAGCACCCCAACGAGCCCGCCGTTCATACGGCGCGCGGATGGGCGCTGGAGAACCTCGGTGCCGCCGGCCTCGCCGGCGCGCGCGACGCGTACGCGCGCGCGCTGGAGCTCGATGCCGCCGCCCTGTGGGCGAAGGAAGGTCTCTCGAACGTGTACCGGCGGATGGGTGATGTCGAGGAGGCGAATCGGCTCGCCAAGGCGGTCATCGAGGAAGGGATCCCGCGCGCCGAGGAGGAGATCGACCTCCTCGAGCTGATCGGGTGGTGCCAGCTCCGGCTGGGTCTGTACCCGGAGGCCGTGGCGACGCTTCGCCGGGCCCTCGAGCTCGACGGACGGTGGACGGCCGTCCGGTTCGACCTCGCCCTCGCGCTGATGTGCGAAGGCGATCGCGGTCGCGCCTTCCTCGAATACCAACGCGGGATCCATCAGGCAGTCAACGGCGGCGTCGAACGGTTGCGAGGCGTCGTCCGCATGGGTCTCGACGACCTCGAGGAGTGCCTGGCCGAACGCCCCGCCTTGGCGGGAACACGGGAAGCGATCGCGGCCCGCGACCTCCTCCGATCCACCCTTCGAGTGGCAACCAAGACGGCGTGAACCTGTGAACGGTCTGGTCGAGCGCGTCCGGATCCTCCGGCCACTTCGCCACCGCGACTTCCGCTTGCTCTGGATCGGGATGACCGCGTCGTTGATCGGCGACGGCATCTTCCTCGTCTCACTCGCCTGGCAGGTCTACGAACTCTCGAACGCTCCCACGGCGCTCTCGATCGTCGGTGTCGCGATGACCGTGCCGCAGATCGTGTTCCTGCTGGTGGGCGGCGTGGTCAGCGACCGGTTCGACCGGCGTCGCGTGATGATCGCGGCGGACGGGCTCCGCGCCGTGAGCGTCGCGGTCCTCGGGGTCCTGTCCATCACCGGCACCCTCGAGCTCTGGCACATCCTGATCGTCGCGGCATCCTTCGGCGCCGGGACCGCGTTCTTCGGCCCCGCCTTCGATGCGATCGTCCCCCAGCTCGTGCCGAGCGCCGACCTGAACCAGGCCAACTCGCTGGATCAGTTCATCCGGCCTGCCGCCGCGCGCATGATCGGCCCCGCGCTCGGCGGATGGGCCATCGCCGCGTGGAGCGGCCATCCGGGGCCGGCGTTCCTGATCGACGCGTTCACGTTCGTCCTCTCGATCGTATGCGTCGCCTTGATGCGCTCCCACGAGATCGAACGTCCACCGGAGGAGCGCCACAGCGCGTTCCGGGACATCCGCGAGGGATTCCGGTTCGTCCGATCGCGGGTGTGGCTCTGGGGCACGTTCCTGGCGGCGACCCTCGCCTACCTGATCTTCTGGGGCCCATCGGAGGTCCTGCTCCCGTTCATCGTGAAGAACGACATGCACGGCTCGGCGAGCGACCTGGGGTTCATCCTCGCGCTCGGTGGGGTCGGTGCGATGTTCGCGGCGATCGTCATGGGGAACCGGGAGATGCCCCGGAAGCACATCACGTTCATGTACGTGGTCTGGACCCTCTCGACGCTCGCGATCGCGGGCTACGGCCTGGCGTCGTTCCCCTGGCAGCTCATGGTGGCGAGCTTCGTCTTCAACGCCCTCGAAGGCGCCGGCACGATCGTGTGGGCGACCACGAAAGGTCGGTTGGTGCCCGCGAGGCTCCTCGGGCGGGTGTCCAGCTTCGATTGGTTCATCTCGACCGGCCTCGTGCCGGTGTCCTTCGCCCTCACGGGTCCCGTCGCCGGTGTCTTCGGCGCGCAAGCGACCCTGGTGGGGGCGGGGATCCTCGGCGGCATCGTGACGCTGGGGTTCCTGTTCATCCCCGGCATGCGGGACGTCGAACGGAGCGGTGACCTCGCCCGCGCCTCGCGTGAGGATCCCGACGGGACACTTGGTCCGATCGAAGGGCCGCTGGTCCCAAGCCGAGCGCCGGCTCCCCTGTGAGCCGTGTCCGAGTCCTCTTTCAAGGGGTCTGAGCAGGCCAAACGGTTCCTAAGGTCGGCCTCCACTCGTTCCGATATCGAACGTGTGAAGCGGCGAGCTTGGTTCCTCTATTCATGCGGCGGCGTCCTCGTGACGGCCGCGTTCCTGTTCGTCCCGGGTCTGCGCCAGGGATGGATCTTCAACGTCATCGCGATCTCCTCGCCGATCGCGATCGTGATCGCCGTTCGGATGTGGAAACCGCAAACCAGGCTGCCGTGGTACCTGTTCGCTCTCGGTCAGGCGTTCTTCGTGGCCGGCGACGTCATCACGTACAACTACCTCCAGTTCTTCGGAGAGGATCTGCCGTTCCCCTCGATCGGCGACGTCTTCTATCTGTCGGTCTATCCATGCCTGATCGCCGGCATCCTCTGGTTGGTCCGTCTTCGCAATCCTGGCGGCGACCGGGAAGGTGTCATCGACTCGCTGATCGTCGCGATCGGCGTCGGCACGGTGTCGTGGGTGTTCCTCCTGTCTCCGTTGGCGCACGACTCGGCGTTGAGCCTGGTGCAGAAGCTCACGGCGATGGGCTATCCCGTGATGGACCTGATCCTGTTCACCGTGATCGCCCGTCTGGCGATCGGCGGCGGGCGGCGCGCCCCGTCCTTCTACCTGATGGCGTCGGCGGCGTTCGCCCTGTTCGTCACGGACTTCGTCTACAGCTACTTCTCGGTCCAGGGGATCGTCTACGAGCAGGACGGATACCTCGAGGCCGGATGGGCCTTGTTCTACATCCTCTGGGGAGCGGCGGCCCTGCACGGCTCGATGCGCGCCCTGTCGGAGCGGACCCCCGACAACGATCCACGCCTGTCGAGAGGGCGGCTCTCGACGCTGGCCCTGGCCTCACTTCTGGCGCCGAGCGTGATGATGATCCAGCACCTTCGCAACGAAACGGAAGATCTCCCGGTCTTGATCGGCGCAGCGGCGGCGCTGTTCCTCCTGGTGGTCCTCCGGATCGCAGGTCTGGTCCGCAAGCAAGAGCAGTCCGCGGTTCGCGAGCGCGCACTCCGCGGCGCGGGGACGGCGCTCGTGACCGCGACGAACCGCGAAGGGATTTACGCCGCGACGCTGCAGGCTGCTCGCTCGATCGCGGGTGAGAACGCCGTGATCCGCGTGCTGGTGGGCGAGGAGTCCGAGGACTACACGGTGGTGGCGGCCGTGGGCGGACGAGAAGACGTCGTCGGCGTCACCGTCTCCCTCTCGATCTTGCCGCAGTGGAAGCGCGATCGCCTCAATACGCATCGTTCTTACGAGGTGAACGTGAAGGAATCGGAGATCGCCGTGCCCCTCGGGTTCCCTCCGGAATCGGAGTTCCTCTTGAGCGGTCCGTTGTTCATGAAGGACGAGCTGCGCGGTCTGCTGATCGTGGGGGGCAACTCGGCCCTCCCGAAGGCGAACAGGGACACCCTCGAGGCGCTCACCTCTCAGGTGGCGCTCGCGCTCGACAGCGCCGCCCTGACCGAGGACCTGCTCCGCCAGCAGACCGAGGCTCGGTTCCGCTCCCTCGTCCAGAACTCGACGGATGTCGTGATGGTCGTCGACGCGGACTCGACCGTCCGCTACGTGAGTCCGTCCGTCGAGGGCGTCTTCGGCTACGACGCGTCGGAGCTCGAGAACACCAAGCTCACACGGCTGATCCATCCCGACGACAAGACGCAGGTGCTCCAGTTCCTCACCCTGAGCGGGCGCGAAGGGGCCACCTCGACCGGTCTCATCGAATCGCGGATGCGGCATCGCGACGACTTCTGGCTGCACATCGAGACGCTCCGCACGGACCTCCTGCACGACCCCAACGTCAAGGGGATCGTCCTCAACTCGAGAGACGTCTCCGAGCGCAAGGCGTTCGAAGAGCAGCTTTCACACCAGGCCTTCCACGACTCGATCACCGGGCTCGCCAACCGCGCGCTGTTCCGCGACCGCGTCGAGCACGCGCTGGAACGGCTGACGCGCGACGCCGACCCCGTCTCGGTCCTGTTCATGGACCTGGACGACTTCAAGACGATCAACGACTCCCTCGGACACGCGGCCGGCGACCGCCTGCTCGGTGAGGTGGGCGAGCGGCTGCGCACCTGTCTGCGGACGCCCGACACGGCCGCCCGTCTGGGCGGAGACGAGTTCGCGATCCTGATCGAGGACGGTGGCGAGAGCGTCGGCGCCGCCGCCGTGGCCGGCCGGATCCTGCACGCGCTCGACGGACCGTTCCTCCTCGACGGCAAAGAGGTCTTCGTGCGGGCGAGCATCGGGATCGCGACCTCCGGTGTCGGCCGGACGACCGGGCCGGAGGGCGCCGAGGAGCTCCTGCGGAACGCCGACGTCGCCATGTACATCGCGAAAGAGGCGGGCAAGAACCGATTCCAGATCTTCGAGCCGGAGATGCACGACACCGCACTGCGCCGGCTCGAGCTCAAGGCCGACCTCCAACGCGCGGTGGAGAACGAAGAGTTCGTCCTGCACTACCAGCCGGTGATCCGACTGGAGACCGGTGACATCGAGGGGTTCGAGGCGCTCGTCCGCTGGAACCACCCGACCCGCGGTCTCGTGATGCCGCTCGACTTCATCCCGCTGGCCGAAGAAACGGGTCTCGTCGTGCAGATCGGCACCTGGGTGCTCCGCGAGGCGTGCCGCCAGGGCGACGCCCTGCAGCGGACGGTCCCCGAAGCCGCCCCCATGCACATGGCCGTGAACCTGTCCGCCCGACAGCTGCAGCGCCCCGAGATCGTCCAAGAGATCGCGCAGGTCCTCCTCGAGACCGGGCTCCCGCCCGAGTGCCTGGTGCTCGAGATCACCGAGAGCGTGATGATGCAGGACATGGCTCTGTCCAACGAGCGGCTCACCCAGCTGAAGCACCTCGGCGTGCTGCTCGCGGTCGACGACTTCGGGACCGGGTACTCCTCGCTCAACTACATCCGCCGTTTCCCGGTCGACATCCTGAAGGTGGACAAGTCTTTCGTCGACGGGGTGAGCGACGGGGGGGAGGAATCCGCGCTCACGGCCGCCATCATCGAGCTCGCCGGGATCCTCAACCTGCGGCCGGTGGCCGAGGGCATCGAACGCGCCGATCAGCTCGAGAAGCTCTTGGAGCTCGGCTGCGAGCTGGGTCAGGGGTTCTACTTCTCGAAGCCACTCGCGATCGAAGGCATCGAGGATCTCCTCCGCTCGCGTCACATGCTGGCCGCCCGCGACGCAGAGCTCACGTCTTAGACGACTTCAGGCATCTTCTTCCGTTCGCGTGAAGATCTCCGCGTCGATCGTCGTCGGGCCCGCTCCCCGCGAGAGCAGCTGGTGACTCTCCAGGATGGATGCGGCGACGTCGACGATCTTCCTGTTGGTCCGGCGGGCGTGCTCGCGGAGCAGACGGAAGGCCTGTTGCTCGTCGAGGGCATGACGCTCCATCAGGATCCCTTTGGCTCGCTCCGTGACCGCCCGCCTTCCGAACGCGCCCTCCAGTGCGTGGTACTCGGCGAAGCGCTGGAGGGAGATGTCCATCGAGCTCTGCATCTCCTCGCGATCGTCGGTATGCACGAGGTAGGAGAAGATGCCGAGCCGGGCGGCCCGGTCGATGAATGTCCGATCCTGGACGTCGAGGATCGCCATGACGGGGCACGCGGCCTCCTGCACGATCGACCGGATCAGCTCGAGCGACTCGTCGGAGTTCTCGCCGACGATGACCAGTGCGACATCCGGTAGTTCGACGGCGGTCGCGTGACCGACGGCTTCGAGGGGCGCCCCGACACCGACGACCTCGTGTCCGAGCGACCTCACGGTGTTCGTCACCTCGTTGTGACGCGCGCCGAGGCCGTCGGCGATGAGGACCCGCAGTTTCTTCCCCATTTCGGCCGTCATTCTGGCGCTCCGCCGGGCTGTTCCTTGTCCCTCGGCTGGCCTACTTTACCGGAAGCCGTTGCCCTATTCCGCAACCAAGAAGGGTGTGCTAGGGTTCGCTCTGCGGAAGCCCCAGCTCACGGTTTCCGCCTCGCGAACCCCAGCTCCCGGTCCGAGAAAGCACCGCTCCCCGCGTGGGGAACAAGCGGCCGGACCGAGGAGATCGAGGGTGCAGAACCGCATCGACGCTCCGGAATCCCGTTTCGTCGTCCGCGGCGACCGCCGCAATGGGGTCGATCGTCTCTCATTGACGGGCGAGCTCGATCACGACAACGTCTCCTCGCTCCAGGATGAGCTCGAAGGTGTCACACATGCCGGCGGCGCGCTCATCATCGACCTCAGCGAGCTCGACTCCGTCGATGAAGACGGTGTGCGCGTGCTCGAAGAGACGGCATCGCACGCGGGCCAAGACGGTTGGTGGCTGTTCATCGTCAACTCCCGCGGTCTCGTCCGCGATGCGTTCGAGCGGGCCGGGGCCGACATGCACCTCAGCGACGTGGACGTCTCAGAGGTCCTGGCCTCCGGGGATGGGGAATGGTCCCCGACCTCGCTCCCTCCATCGCCGGGGGAGCGGAAGATCCGACGACTCCGGGTCGTCAGGGAGCGAGCATGAGCGATTGGCGCGAGCAAGAGGTGGAGAACGAGACCCGGTCTCGTGAGATCAACGAGTGGATCGACGAATCGAACGAGTCGAGCGCTGAAGCGTCCAGCCCGTTCGTCTGCGAGTGCAGCGACGGAGAGTGCGCCTCGACGATCCATCTCACCCATGGGGAGTACGAAGAGGTCCGCGCGCACGGGACCTATTTCGCGATCGCGACCGACCACGAGAGTCCGGAGTTGGACCTGATGGTTTCCCAGCGGATCGGGTTCGCGATCATCCGGAAGCTTCCAGGGTTCCCCGCGAGGCTCGCGAACGCGTCGGATCCTCGGAGAGCGATCGCGGGAGCCTAGAGAAGTGTCTCGTCCCAGCATCGAAGGATGCCTGGGTGGAAGGGGGAGCTCGAGATGATCGGCAGATCGAGGATCGTGGAGGGAGAGCACAAGGGAAAGGACCTGCGCGGCATCTCGACGTCGCTCGGCCAGCGACCCACGCTGGCCCCGACTCAGAATCGGACGTGCGTTCGGTGTGGCGAGCACACCACGTTCGTGCTCGACGACCCCGCCGGCGGTTGGTACGCGTGCATCAAGTGCGGTCGCTACGCCTGAGGGCTCGTGGAGCTCAGCTCACGGTAAAACTCGAGTGCATCCCCTGGGCGTAGTGCCCCGGGAGGTTGCAGATGAACACGTAGCTGGCGGCGTCCAGGGTCACGGTGAGCGACTGGGTCGATCCCGCCTCGATGTCCTCGATCTCGTCGACGAGCTCCACCCCTTCACCCGCTTCGTCCACGAGGCCCGAATCGTCGGTCGGGAGCGCATCGGCGGCGAGGTCCGTCTTGAAGATCACGAACTCGTGCGTCTGCTCGGCATCGTTGGTGACGTCGAAGGTCAGCTCTCCCGCCGCGCCGCTCGACTCCTCCGGCGTGATCGTGAAGTCGGCGAGGGTGACGCCGATGCCGCTTCCCCCTCCACAGCTCCCGGCGGTCAAGGCGATCGCGAGCGCGGCGGATACGACGAACGGTCGCTGCAGGCGTGAAGCCACGGTGGTTCCCCCTCTCGATCGGCGAGCCACGACAGGGTGGCCGGCTCGCGGGCGACTGTAGGCCCGGAGCGGCGACGCGGGGCTCTGGATGACGCCGGCGTCAGGGAACCGTCATCCGGCGGTCATGTGGCCGGCGCGATCCTCATGACGGTTCCGTCATGAGGGCTATCGCGCCGCCCCTGTCCGCCCTAGCATTCGCTGCGTGGCGAGGGTGTTGGTGGTCGACGACGAGCCGAGGATCGTCAGTTTCGTGTCCAGGGCCCTCTCCGCCGAGGGGTTCCAGGTCGATGGCGCCCAGGACGGGATCCGGGCGCTCGAGATGGCGAGCACGGGAAGCTACGAGTTGGTCGTCCTCGATCTCCTGCTGCCGCATCTTGACGGGATGTCCGTCCTGCAACGCTTGATGGAGACTCACCCCGACCAGCGTGTCCTCGTGCTCTCGGCGCTCGCCGACGTCGAGACCAAGGTCCGGTGCCTCGAGTTCGGCGCCTCCGACTACCTGTCCAAGCCCTTCTCGTTGGCCGAGCTGATCGCCCGTGTCCGCGCGCGCCTCCGGCAGCCCGGCATCGGACCACGCCATCAAGTCCTCAGGGGAGGTGGCCTGACGTTGGATCTCACCAGGCGCGTCGTCGAGATGGACGGGCGACGTGTGACTCTGAGCGAACGGGAGTTCCTCTTGCTCGAGCATCTGATGCGCCAGGAGGGAGAGGTGCGAAGCCGCCAGCGTCTGCTCGCCGACGTGTGGGGCTACTCCTTCGATCCGGGGAGCAATGTGGTGGACGTGTGTGTCGGACGTCTTCGGGCGAAGCTCGGCGGCGACGTGATCGAGACGGTGCGCAATGTCGGATATCGCTTCGACGCTTCGTAGACGCTGGGTCGAGGTCGCGTGGGCCCTGTTCGCGGCGGCCAACGTGGCGGTCATCGTGATGCTCAGCCACTGGGAGACGATCCCGTTCCACTTCGTATGGGTCAGCCTGACGCTCGTCTACGGCATCCGCATGTGGCGACTGCGCACGACGATGCTTCTGCTCCTCGTCGTGATGGCCGTCACCGGCGCCGCGCTCGCGTGGACGATCGCGCGCGGCCACCACGGTCCGGACGAACTCGCCGAGGTCCCGTTGATGGCCGCGATGTTCCTCGCGATGGTCTGGCACGCCGAGCGTCGGCGGACGGCCACCGAGGAGGCCGGTCGGCTCGCCGAGTCCGAGCATCTGCTCCTGATGGGACAGCGTGAGTTCGTACGCGACGCCTCGCACGAGCTCCGAACGCCGATCACGGTGGCGCGCGGTCATGCGGAGCTGATCCGCTACTCGGGCGTGAACGGCCAGGTCTCGAAGGATGCCGAGGTGATCCTGGACGAGCTCGGACATCTCTCGAGTCTCTCGGAGCGGCTGCTGATCCTGACGACGGCCGGGCATCGCGGCTTCCTCGTGTTGGACTCGGTGGACGTGGAACCGTTCGTCGACGGACTGGTGCGCCGGTGGATGCCCACCGCCGCGCGCGACTGGCAGGTGCGGGTCGAGGCTCGAGGAACGATCCGAGTCGATCGCGAGCGCTTGGAGACCGCTCTCGACGGAGTGCTGGAGAACGCCGTCGACGCGACGGATGAAGGGGACACGATCCTGATCGAGTGCCGGGCGGACGGCGAGCGACTCGTGATCGAGATCGCGGACCGGGGAAGGGGGATCCGCGCCGAGGATCTCCCGCGGATCTTCGACCGATTCACCCGCATCGAGACCGATCGCGCCAGGAGCAACGGCGGCACCGGGTTGGGTCTATCCATCACGAAGGCGATCGTGGAGGCGCACGGCGGCTCGATCGTCGTCGAGAGCGAGGAGGGTCGGGGAACGACGTTCCGGATCGTCCTCGACGCGTTCCGCTTGGCCCCGGTCTCGACCCCGCCCTAGATCGGGAGCGCGAGCACCTGGCGAGCCGTGAGGCGAGTGGTGGTGGGGAGGACGCGCAAACCGACCATCCCGATCCTTCCGGATACCCACGCGGCGTCGGCGAGCGTTTCGACCGAGATGTGGCCTTCCTGCGTCTCCGAGACCCGGAAGATGACTCCCGATTCGGTCTTGTAGACGTTCCGCTCACCTTCCACACGAGCAGTCTACGCGATGAACGCGACTCCCGGCCGGACGCTCGTCGTTCGGCGACCCAGGTGACACCGTTCAGCCGGCGAAGAATGCTTCCAGTGCAGGAGCGAGGAGCCTCGAATCGGGTCCGTGATCTTGCCCCTCGAGGGTTCGCCGCTCCGCATCGGGAAGGACTTCCGTGAGCGCCGACGCGGCGTTCCGGATCCAGTCGGGGCTCGCGCCGCCGTCCATGACGAGCGTGGGGACGCCGACGGAGGCCCAGCGCCGAAGCGGCCCAGGATCGCCGCCGGTGGCATCTCTCACGATGCTCCCGTCATAGGACAACGTGTGCGCGATCGACTCGAAGGATGACCAGATGGGTTCGTGCCGCATCCCGGCCACCACCTCGGCCGGCATGCCGGGTCCCGTCGTCAGGAAGTACGCGACCGCATCGCCCCGGCGGTCCGCCGAGATCAGGGCGTCGAGCCGCGTCACGAAGTCCTCCGGGACTGGGTCGCGGCTGTCATCGACGATGAGGGGTGGTTCGTACAACGCGAGCTTCGTGATCCGGTCGGGAAGCATGCGCGCTGCCTCGAGGGCCAGCACGGCGCCGGAGGAATGTCCGTACACGGAGGCCAGCCCGCCGGCCGCGACGATCAGCGCCTCGATGTCCTCGACCTCGCGAGCGACCGCGTACGGCGCCGTGTCGCCGCTGTCGCCTCGGCCTCGGCGGTCGTAGGCGATCGTGGTGAAACGCCGTGCCAGGAGCGAGGCCACCGCCGCCGCACCCGAACGATCGCTCAGTGCACCACCGACGATGACGATCGGCGGTCCCTCGCCCGACCGGTCGAACCCGATCGTGGTGCCGTCGTTCGAGGTGACTTCTTCCACGGAGCCGTTCTTATCAAACGCCTCAAACGCCGGGACCACGCTCCTCCGTCGTGCCGTCGGAGGGAAGACGTACACTCGAAGAGACGCGATCCCCATCCATGTGAGGGGAGAAGCAGGAGTTACGGAGGTCGCATCCGACCATCCCGTCCCATCGCTGGTCCCAGCGAGGGCTCGATATCCCGAGCGATCTGCTCTCGATCCGGCTCACGCTGGTCTGACGGTCGCGGGTCCGAAACACCCGGACACATCGACCGATACATCGAAGGAGCACTCACATATGCAGCACGTTCGCATCGCAACGTATGAGATCAAGGACGGCAACTTCCAGGAGCTCACCGACATCGCCCGTCAGGGGATGCTGCGCACGTTCCAGGAGCAGCCCGGCTTCATCCGGTTCGGCGTCGCCGACCTCGGTGAGAGGAAGGTCGTGGGGTTGAGCTTCTGGGAGACCCGCAAGGACGCAGACGCCGCCGCTCCGGTGGCAGAGCGTTGGGTGCGCGAGCACATCGCGAACCGCGTGGAGCTGCGTTCGACCCAGATCGGGGACATGGCCTTCTTCGAGGGCACGCCCGCGAAGGTCTAGAGATCGGTTCTTCACGGCCGCGCCGTGCTGCTGCACGAGCGCGGTCGTATCGAGGAGGGGGTCCACTTCGGTGGACTCCCTCCTCCCACAACGAAAGCGAGGCACCGATGTCGATCGTGAAGGATCGGATCCGCCCGCTCGATCCATCGTCGCTCCAAGAGTTCGTCGAGCCCAACGGCGGAGCCGAGACCGAGACCACCGGCACCCCGTCGGCGCCGGAAGAGAAGTCCCTCGGCGATGACGTGGCACCCCGGATGCCGTCGGGCAGCACCTTTTTCGAGCCCGCCACTCGTGGTGGGTACATCCGCACCTGACCGGCGCGTCTCCGGGCACCCTCTAGGATTCGCCCGTGAAGCGCTGCCCCTCCTGCGGAGAAGAGAACACCGACAAGGCTCGCTTCTGTCAGAACTGCGCGACGCCGCTCGCCGAGACAGATGGATCCCCGGGCGACGTCCGGAGGGTCGTCACGATCGTCTTCGCCGACGTCACAGGATCCACATCCCTCGGCGAACGCCTGGATCCGGAAGCGCTCCGCCGCGTGATGGGCCGCTACTTCGACGAGATGTCGGCCGTGATCGAACGCCATGGGGGGACCGTCGAGAAGTTCATCGGCGACGCCGTGATGGCCGTCTTCGGGATCCCGAGGCTGCACGAGGACGACGCGCTCCGCGCCGTGCGTGCTGCCATCGGGATGCGGGAGGCGTTGGAGGCGCTCAACCTCGAGCTCGAACGCGAGCACGGCGTCGGGATCGCAGCTCGGATCGGAGTGAATACCGGTGAAGTCGTGGCCGGTGACCCGTCCGCCGGCCAGCGTCTCGTGACGGGTGACGCGGTGAACGTCGCCGCGCGACTGGAGCAGGCCGCTTCGCCAGGCGAGGTCTTCCTCGGCGAGACGACCTATCGGTTGGTGAAGGATGCGGTCGAGGTGGAGCCGGTCGCGGCGCTCGACCTGAAGGGCAAAGAGGAGCCGGTCCCCGCATTCCGCTTGCTGACCGTCCTCACGGATACCGCGGGACACGAACGGCACCTCGACTCACCGATGGTCGGGCGAAGCAAGGAGCTCGAGATGCTCGAACGCGCGCTCGAACGCGCGGTCACGGAGCGTACCTCTCACCTGTTCACGTTGCTCGGTCCCGCCGGGGTCGGGAAGTCGAGGCTCGTCGGCGAATTCCTCGGAGGATCGGCTGCGTCCTCGACCGTCCTGCGCGGCCGTTGCCTTTCCTACGGCGAAGGCATCACGTTCTTCCCTCTCGCCGAGGTGATCCATCAGGCCGCGGGCATCTTCGAAGGCGAGCCACCGGACGCCTCGCGAGCGAAGCTCGCGGCATCGCTCGCCGACACCACCGACGGGGAGCGCATCGCGTCGCTCGTGGGAGGCCTGTTCGGGTGGAGTACTCCGGGCGCGACGGAGGACTCCTTCTGGGCGGTCCGGAAGGTCCTCGAGCATCTCGCGCGCGAACGCCCAGTCGTCGTCGTCTTCGACGACATCCACTGGGCCGAGCCCACGATGCTGGACCTGATCGAGCACCTCGCCGACTGGACGCGCGACGCCGCCGTCCTGCTCGTCTGTGTCGCCCGTCCCGAGCTGCTCGACATCCGCTCCGGCTGGAGTGGCGGCAAGATGAACGCCACCTCGATCCTCCTCGAGCCCCTCCCCGGTGACGAGGCCTCGCTGCTCATCGACAACCTCCTTGGGAAGGCCGCGATACCGCAGGCCGCGCGGGACCGGATCCTCGAAGCCGCGGAGGGGAACCCGTTGTTCGTCGAGGAGATGCTCGCGATGTTGATCGACGACGGCCTCCTCCGCTTCGAGGAGGGATCGTGGCGTTCCGTCGAGGACCTCGCACACGTCACCGTCCCACCGACGATCCACCTTTTGCTCGCCGCGCGCCTGGACCGACTGGACGCCGACGAGCGCGCCGTGATCGAGCGCGGCGCCGTCGAGGGCAAGGTCTTCCACGCCGGCGCCGTCACGACTCTCAGCCCCGAGTCCGTCCGGCCGAACGTGCGCTCCCGCCTCCTCACGCTCGCGCGCAAGGAGCTCATCCGGCCCGATCGTGCCGAGTTCGCGGGCGAGGACGCGTTCCGTTTCCGCCACCTGCTGATCCGAGACGCCGCCTATCAGGCCATGCCGAAGGAGCAGCGGGCCGACCTGCACGAGCGTTTCGCCGCCTGGCTCGGGGCTGCGGCCGCCGAGCGGATCGCCGAGTACGAGGAGATCCTCGGCTATCACCTCGAACAGGCATACCGGTACCGAACAGAGCTGGGCGTGGCGGACGACCGAGCGAAGGAGCTCGCCGGCGATGCGGCCCAGCACCTCTACTCGTCCGCGGTGCGGGCCGACGAGCGCGGGGATCTCAACGGGGCGAAGGCGCTCCTCGAGCGGAGCGTCGATCTCTCGGATGGCGCCGTGCAACTGAAGTCACTCGTCCTGCTTTCCGAGCTCCTCGACGAGCTCGCGGAGTACCCGGTGGCGCTCGCCGCCGCGACCCGCGCGGGCGCGCTCGCGGAGACCCTCGGCGATCGTCGGTCGGCGGTCCGGGCGGAGCTCCTGCGGATCGTCGGCCAGGGCCAGGTCGATCCGGCGAGGACGATGGCGATCTCTGACGCGGAGGTGAGGGCGGCCCTCGAGGAGGCGGAACGCCTCGGCGACGTGGAGCTGCGCGACCGGGCGCTCCTCGTCGTGGCGCTCTTCTCCTTCTTCCAGGGGAGGACCGGCGAGACCGTGAAGATCCTCGACGATCTGACGGATCGGGCGCCGACCGTGTCCCGGCGGGCGCGGCAGCAGATCGCCGGGCTTTTCGGCATCTGCGCGTACTTCGGATCGCTTCCGCTCGACGACGCGTTCGCCGCGCTCGACCGCGTCTACATCCTCCAGGGTGACAGCCCCACCGGAGAGGGCCAGGATCTGCGGGTCCGGGCGGGGCTGCTCGGGATGGCCGGCCGCTTCGAAGAGGCGCGCTCGGCGGTCGACCGATCGGTGGCGCTGTTCGAGGAGCTCGGCATCCCGAACTCGGTGATCGCCACGAATCAGGCCACCGGCGAGACGCTACGGCTGGAGGGACGCTTCGACGAGGCGGAGGCGGTCTTCCGAGAGATGCACGAGGTCTACGAGTCCATGGGCGAGACCGGCTTCAACTCCACGATCTGCGGCCTGATCGCGCTGACACTGTGCGACGTCGGACGCTACGACGAGGCCGACTCGTTCGCCGAGAAGAGTCGAGCGCTCGCCGCGGAGGACGATTTCGCCTCGCAAGGGCTCTGGCGGATGGCGCGGGCACGGGTGCTCGCGTCGTCCGGGGCGTTCGAGGAGGCGCTCCGGCTCGCGGACGAGACGGTCGAGATCATGGAGGGCACCGACTATCTCGTCTACCAGGGTGACGGACACGAGGTCCGGGGCCAGGTCCTGGAGGCGGCGGGCCGCGGCGACGACGCGCACGCGTCCTTCGAGGAGGCGCTTGCCCGCTACGAGCGGAAGGGGAACGTCGCCGCCGCGGCCCGGATCCGTGCTCGGCTCGAGCGCATCGAGAGCGGCTGAACGGCCTCGCTGCTCGAACGGACCCGCATATCGCGTACACTGATGAAGTCACGCGTCGACGCGAACTCGCATCGACGTCCACGTGGTGAAGGCCGCCTCCCCTCCCTTCTTCTCGGAGCAGTCGATCGTCCCCACACAGTCCGAGAGGAAGTTCGTCATGTCACAAGCAACACATGCACGGCGCGATGCCGTCGTGCCGCCCCGATCCCAACCCGCCCGAACGCCGAGCTTCGCAGAGCTGGGCGTGTCGCCTCCGATCGTGGAAGGCCTTCGGATGCGCGGGATCCGCGAACCGTTCCCGATCCAGTCCCTCGTCCTTCGCGATGCGCTCGCCGGTCGAGACGTGCTCGCGCGCTCGCGGACCGGCTCCGGGAAGACCCTCGCGTTCGCGGTGCCCATCGTCGAGCGGCTGACGCCCGGCGACGGGAGCCCGAACGCGCTGATCCTGACGCCGACCCGGGAGCTCGCGAGCCAGGTCACCGAGGAGTTCCGCGTGATCGCCGACGTGAAGCGGCTGCGGATCGCCTCCGTGTACGGCGGCGTCGGGCTCGGCCCGCAGGCGAAGCGAGCCCGCCATGCCGACATCGTGATCGCCACCCCGGGCCGGTTGATCGACCTGGTGCAGCGCAAGATGCTCCGCCTCGACCGCGTGCGCATCTGCGTGCTGGACGAGGCCGACCGGATGCTCGACATGGGCTTCATGCCCGACGTCACGCGCATCCTGCAGATGCTGCGACCCGAGCGGCAGACCATGCTCTTCTCCGCGACGCTGGACGGCGAGGTCGGACGGCTCGCGGCGCGCTTCATCGAGAACCCGGTTCGCCACGAGGTGGCCGGCGAGGACGGCCCGCTCGTCACCGAGGCGCATCATCGCTTCGTGGCGGTGGACCAAGCCGGACGGTCGCGTGCGCTCGTCCGTGAGCTCGCCGCAGATCGAGGTCTGACCCTGGTGTTCGTTCGGACCAAGCGAGGCGTCGATCGGCTCGCGAGGACCCTGAAGGCGGAGGGATTCCATGCGGGCGCCCTCCACGGTGGGATGACCCAATCGGCACGCGAGCGCTCCCTCGGGAGGTTCGCCGCCGGCGCCAACGACGTGTTGGTGGCGACCGACGTCGCCGCTCGCGGGCTCGACCTGGAGCACATCACCCACGTCATCAACTTCGACCCGCCTGCCGACGAGAAGGACTACCTCCATCGGGTGGGCCGCACGGCGCGCGCGGGTCGCAGCGGCACGGGGATCACGTTCGTCACGCCGGAGAAGACACGCGACGTCGGCAGGATCGCCAAGGTCCTGAAACTGCACGCCGAGTTCGGTGACGCGGGGCTGCGCGCCGACGCACCCAAGCCCCGCAGCGACGTTCGCCGGCCGCAGCCACGTTCGCGACCGCGACCCGCGAGGCGCGGACGATAGACGACCCGAGGGCCGATATCCTCGCCTCGTGATCGTCCACGAGCCGGTCCGGGGGTCCTTCGCGTATCTCGAGCAGCCCGGGCTGTTCGGGATGTCGGGCGTCGATCAGCTTCGGCTCTTCATCGAGAGGAAGCTGCCTGCGCCGCCACTCACGCACCTGAGCGGTCTCGTCGTCGAGGAAGCTTCCGTGGGTGCTTCCGCGTGGTCGATCCCCGCGAGCCCGTGGTGGCAGACGGCCGCCGGTGTGTTCGCGGGAGGGACGCTCGGCTTCGTCGCGGACGCCGCGCTCGCCGGCGCCGTCTTCACGACGCTGCCGAAGGGCATCGCCCTCCTGTCGTCGGATCTCTCGATCAACTTCCTCGAACCCGCCTCACCGTCCAGCGAGCGATTGGTGGCACGCGGCACGGTCATCCATGCGGGAAGGCGCCAGGGATTGTCGGAGGCCCGTGTCGAAGACGCCCGAGGCACCCTCCTCGCGCACGCCACGTCGCGGTGCGTGCTCCAGCCGCTCCCGTTCGATCCGCCCGACGCCCCCGAGGAGTTCCCGGCGGTCGAGTCGAAGTCGTTCGACACGGCCGATCCGTACCTGCGTCCGGCGGAGGGAGAGATCGTCCCGCAAGCCGTGTGGGACGAGACGAGCGGACTGGACCTCATGCAGCTCTGGCACAAGGGCGAGCGGCCTGCCCCGCCGAACTGCTCGCTGCTCGGGCTGCGGTTCGTCGACGTCGCCGAAGGGAGCGTCACGATCGCGATGCCTGCCTCGCTCTGGTTCTGCACGGGCTTCGGCACGTTCTACGGCGGTGTGGTGACCGCATTCGCCGACACCGCGATCAACTCGGCGGTGACGACCACGCTGCCGCCCGGCACCTCGTTCGGGACGCTCGATCTGAAGGTCAACTTCCTCCGACCCGTCGTGCCCGATGCACGTGAGCTCGTCGCGCGCGCGACCGTCGAGCAGCGAGGCCGCACGATCGCGGTCACGACGTGCCGCGTGGACGACGCCGACGGGAAGCGCGTGGCCATGGCGACCGGGAGCGCCATGATCTCTCCCGGCCGGCCATGGCCGTCGGTCAACGGGTGAAGAGGTGGATGCCGAAGGATTCCGTCGACTGCTCGGAACGGTCGCCGAAGCGTGGAACGAGGGCGATACGACGACGGCACTCGCTTGCTTCGCGGAGAACGCCCGATACACCGAACCGCCGGACACCCAGCACTACGAGGGCCGTCAGGCGCTGTATGAGTTCTTCGGAGGTGAGGACCCGCCGCCGATGCGGCTGGAGTGGCACACCATCGTCTTCGACGATGGCCGGCAGATGGGAGCTGGTGAGTACACGTACCGCGGCACGAACACCTACCACGGGGTGGTGGTGATCCGACTCCGCGACGACCTCATCGCCAACTGGCGCGAATACCAGCATCGATCCGATCTCGCCTGGGAGGATTTCACCGCCCTGAACCCCTTCTGACCAGAGGGTGTTCGTGGGTCCGGGGGGACCTTTCCTCCGACTCTCCTACTCCTGATCCTCCCGTGGATCTCGTCCATGCATCTTTTGGAGTAGGTTCGGGTACGGCCATGAGAGACCCTCGAGCGGAGGAGGTTGTTCATGCCGTCATCTGACGAGCGCACGACGTGGGATCCATCGAGTGGGAACGACGCCGAAGAGTCCGCATCGGACGGTTCGGAGGAGACGAAAGCGGCGGAGGAGCGCGGCGCCCTCGATGCGCCCAGCGCGCCCGAGCCGTCCTGGCAGCCCGCGACCCCCGCGTGGGATCGCCCGACGCCTCGATCCGAGACCACCGCGATGCCTCTCGGCGGGCCGATGGACGGGGCGGCGACCGATCCGGTGACCACGCGCACTCGTCGATCCACCGCTGCTCGCAAGGCCGCGACGGCGGCGAGCACGAAGGCCGCGACGAGGAAGCGATCCGCCGCGAGGAAGACAGCATCGACCAGGCCCGCCACGCGCAAGAGCACCACCCGGAAGTCGCCGAAGCGTGTGGCAGCGGGCAAGAAGGCCGCGGCCGCGCGCAAGCGCAAGACGGCTCCGGCACGGAAGAAGGCCGCGACCACCAGGAAGCGCACCACGGCTCGCAAGGCCACCACCCGGAAGTCGCCGAAGCGTGTGGCAGCGGGCAAGAAGGCCGCGGCCGCGCGCAAGCGCAAGACGGCTCCGGCACGAAAGAAGGCAACCGGCCGCAAGCGCACCACGGCCCGCAAGGCCACCACGCGGAAGTCGCCGAAGCGCGTCGCCGCCGGGAAGAAGGCCGCGACGAGCCGCGAGCGCAAGACGGCACCGGCCCGGAAGAAGGCGACGAGCCGCAAGCGCACCACGGCCCGCAAGGCCACCACGCGGAAGTCGCCGAAGCGCGTCGCCGCCGGGAAGAAGGCCGCGACGAGCCGCAAGCGCAAGACGGCACGAGCGCGGAAGACCGTTTCCCGCAGAGCGCGCTAGCGGCGGTCCGAGATGGACAGGGACGGCGAAGAGTACGTCGGGGACTCGCCGGGCGAGCCGTTCGAGATGCCGCCCGACGAGCCCGTGGCGGTCGACGAGCCGGGGACCACCGCGGAGGAGCAAGGAGAGCGCTCCCTCGAACGTCGTCTCGCGATGGACGAGCCGGACATCTCCTCCCGGAGAGGCTCCAGGGCCCCGCGGACGTCCGTCGGGCCGGTCATCGACGATGACGTCGCCACCGAAGACCTCGTGATGGAGGATCCCGACGTGGTGGCGGAGGACGCCGATCTCGATCGCACAGGCGAGGAGGTCGGCGAGCTGTCTTCCGATCCGGCGGAGAGCGCCGAGGAGGCGGCGATGCACATCGAACGCGAGTAGCAACAGCGTTCCGGTAGCCTCGCCGCCGTGACGGGCACCCGGATCGCGATCGTCTTCTCCCTGGGAGCAGGCATCGCCGGCGCCGCGCAAGCCGCGATCTCCGGAGTCCTGGGTCGCAGGGTGGGCACGATCGGCTCGGCCGGGTTCGGCGTCGTGCTGGCGGCGATCCTCGTGATCGCGCTCGCGCTGGCGCTCGGCCGCGGAGGGTCGATCTTCGCCCCGCTCCACCAGCCTGCATGGCTGTGGCTGGGCGGCGTCTTCGGAGCGGTGATCGTGCTGGCGATCGCGTATGCACCGCCTCGGATCGGCACGTTCGCGACCGTGGCCCTGCTGATCGCGGGCCAGCTGGCGGCCGGCGCGCTGATCGACGCCTTCGGATGGTTCGGCTCACCGCGCATCCCCGTGACGGCCGCGAGGGCCGCCGGCCTGTTGCTGATCGCGGCCGGGGCAGCGCTCACGCTCAAGCGCTGACCCTTACGGCCGGCGAACCGAGATGACCATGTTCGCCACCCGTGTGGCGAGGACACGATCGCCCTTCTCGAGGTCGTCCGGAACGCTCTCGGCCCCGAGCCGAGCCTGCTGGACGGAGCGATCGGGGAACCCCACGGCGAGGTCGTAGTACCGAACGCCGTGCAGATCGAACGGCTTCACCTCGAGGACGATCGCCTCTTCCTCACCCAGCATCGAGCCTCCGGATATCGAGCCCCAGGGTACCGGCTCGATGGTTGTCACCGCCCTTATGGTTGTCGTCATGGGCGCAACAGAGGTGGGTGCACGCCACCCAACGGCGGGCGTGGAGCGCATGCGGATCACTGTGGCGTGTGTCACGGTGTGCGCTGCGATCCTCATCGCCGTGCCGGCTCCGCCCGCTGCCGCGGCGACGAGGGTGCCGGGGATCGACGTCTCGATGTGGCAAGGCAACGTCGATTGGGCTGCGGTCGCCTCCACCACGACACGCTTCGCCATCATGCGGGCGACGCGCGGTCACGACTATGTCGATCCGAGGTACGCGGAGTACCTCGCCGAGGCGTCCGCGAACGGGATCGTCGTCGGCGCCTATCACCGTGCGAAGGTCAGCCTCGCCGCGGGTGACCCGAGAGCGGAGGCCAACCACTTCGTCGACGTGGCACAGATCGACGCGGGCGATGTGCTTCCGGTTCTGGACATCGAAGAGCACGGTGGCCTCACGGCCCCGCAGCTGAACCAGTGGGTGCGCACCTGGCTCGCCCGTGTGTTCACCCGGACCGGCATCCGCGCGATGATCTACGCGAGCCCCCACTTCTGGCGAACGTACCTGGGCGACACGACGTGGTTCGCGGACAACGGGTACCCACTGTGGATCGCGCACTGGGGAGTGGCGGCCCCCACCGTCCCGGCCGGGAACTGGGGCGGTCGCGGGTGGACGTTCTGGCAATGGACCTCGACCGGGAGCGTCTCGGGGATCTCCACGAACGTGGATCGCGATCGCTTCAACGGTTCCACCCTCCTTCGAGGCAGGGTCGCTTCGCTCATGGTGACGCCCCCGGCCGGCGGGGTGATCACCGGCGCCCGGATCGCGTGCGGCGGCGGCGCACTCACGTGCAGCCGGCTCGCCAACCCGGACACGATGCTCACCCTCGCCGCCACCCCCGATCCGGGCGCCTCCTTCCTGCGTTGGACGGGGGCCTGCGCCGGCGCGGGATCCTCGCCGACGTGCGACGTCACCGCGCTCGGGAACAAGACCGTCTCGGCCGTGTTCACCTATCCGGTCCAGGTCCAGATGCAGGGCAGCGGAGCGGGAACCGTCTCCTCGGCTCCGGCGGGGGTGAGCTGCGGGGCGACCTGCACGGCCTCGTTCCGCGTCGGCTCGACCGTCGATCTCACGGCCGCGGCCGATTCCGCGTCGGCGTTCGTGGGGTGGAGCGGCGGATGCGCCGGCACCGGCACCGGCTGCCAGGTGACCGTTTCCGAGCCCATCGAAGTCATGGCGACGTTCAACTCGGTGGTGAGCGTCGAGCAGGACGGCGCCGGCACTTCGTTCAGCTGGGGCCGGGTGGTCGCTCCGGATGCGATCGGGGGTTCCTACCGCTGGGAGCGGCGGGCAGGAGCTTCCGCGACGTACGCCTTCTCGGGCGGCACGGTCAAACTGTTCACGGTGTCGGGGCCGGGGATGGGCCGAGGTCGGATCTCGATCGACGGCACGACGGTCGACACGTTCGACGGCTACGCGCCTGCGGCCGCGACCGGCGTGAAACACCGCTTCACGCAGCTCGGCACGGGTCCCCACAGCCTCACGGTCGACGTGCTCGGCACGAAGCGGCCGGCGGCCACCGGGACCCGCGTCGCGGTGGACGCGCTCCGCTGGGGCGGCCAGACCCACCTCAACCCTTCGGCGGCGCAGGCGGCGTGGGCATCCGTCTCGAACGCGGCGGCGAGCGGCGGCAGCTACGTGATCAGTGACGCGCGCGACGGCTTCGCGAGGCTTCGGTTCCAGGGTACGGGGGTGTCGCTCCGCACCCTGCGGGGTCCGGCGATGGGTCGCGCGGAGGTCTGGGTGGACGGAGCGCTGGCGCGAGTCGTGGATCTTTACGCGCCGACGCCGACGTTCGCCACCGTCCGGCTGGCGGACGGGCTGGCCGACGGTTCGCACACCGTGCGGATCGTCGTGCTCGGCACGCATCGGGCCGTGAGGTCGGGCAACGGGGTCGCGGTCGACCGCTGGATCGTGATCTGACCGCTGGATCGCGGTCTGTGCTCTCGCCCGCGCAGACCTCAGCCGGCGCGACGGATCTCGAGCGTCCGCCATATCGGAGGAGCCTCCTCGCTCGAGGCGTGACACGTGAGCCGCATCGGCGCCCCGAGCGCCCGCTCGAGAAGGACGAGGTGGGACCCGCGCTCGGTCGCGAAGACGACCTCGGCCCGATCGCCGCGACGGCCGGCTCGAGCCGGCGTCACGGCGTCGATCCGGTCCAGACCCAGGTGTTCCCGGAGGGAGCGCTCCGCCGCCTGGACGTGGACCGGATCGCTCGCCCGGCCGCGGTAGCGGTCGAGGCGCGCGATCCGGCCCTCGGCATACCCGCGCACGATCTCCGGGCCTTCGCCGGGCTCGACGCGCCCGAAGTACAGACCGTGAGGGAAGGCCACGAGGTTGGCGGCGAACCGGTCGCCACCGACGTGCGTGCTCTCCCAGGTGACGTCGGGGAACGAGACGGCCAGACCTTGCGCGAGCGGCCGCCCCCGTTCGGCACAACAGGGATCGCGTCGTCCGTGCGTGCAGACCACGAACAGCGGCTCTCCCTCGGGATCGCCGGGGAGCGAGCTCGGATCGCGGGGATCGATGCGGAGTGCGTCCTGGATCTTCCCGAGGCCCACGAAGCCCATCGACGCCTCCTGCGTGTCGACCGCGAAGCAGAGCACGGTGCCGTCGTCGTACTCCGGGATGCGGCCCGGCTTACGGATCAGCAGGACCCGAGCGCCGGTCCTGCGCTCGAGGGCGCGGAGGTCCTTCCCGAACCCGTCCGGCATCCGAGCGTCGAGGAGCCCGTCGCGCCCCCACGGACCGGGATGCTCGATCAGCAGCCAGTGCCTGATCGTCGAGGCGGTGCCGGCGAGGGGCTCGTCGGCGGCCAGGCTGCGCAACGAACAGCGATCGCCGATCGAGGGCACCGGCGCGCTCAGCGACCGCCGCGGATCGTGAGCAACCCTTCGCGGATCAAGCGGCGTACGAGCACGGCGCGGCCGGCCGGGGCTGGGAGGTCGGGCGCCAGTTCGCCGACCGTGAGCTCGGTGTCCCCCTCCAGGCCGGCAACCCGGCGCATCGCTCGCTCCAGCCAGGCCGGCATCTCGAGCCGCCGGTCGCCGAGGAGCACGACGAGACGATCCGTCCGTACGACCAGCTCGCAGACGGTGCCCGGACGTCGGGCGACCACGGTGGCATCGTCTACCGAGATCGGCGCCGAGCGTTCCGAGATCGTCCCTCGCGCCAGCTGTGCTCGGTTCGAGAGGAACCGCTCGCGGCGCTCGCCGGCCTCGGTGCGGACGTCGACCTCGCCGAGCGCGGAGGCGAGCGCCGCGAGCCGCCCCCGGAGCTCGTCGGAGAAGCCCTCGAGGTCCTCCGTCCAACCGGCACCCACCGGATCCTCGATCCCCTCGAGGGCCCGACCGACGACGCCGGTGAGGACCTCGCGCCAGCCGGTCACGTGCACGCCGACGGTGAGGTGGCCCGACAGCATGTCCTGCGCGCGGGCGGAGTGTGGCGTGCCCGCGGGCATGTAGATCGTCGCACCGGATGTGACCTCGACCTGCAGGGGATCGCGACTCTCCTCCTGTGGAGCGGCGTGCACCTCCCAGTGCTTGCGGCCGAACGCCTGCAGCACAAAGACGTCGTGCGCGTCCTCGTGCAGGTCGAGCCCCTGCGCGCCTGGGGGCGTGATGTAGGCGTTGACCTGGCACGGGTGCCCCAGATCCAGCTCGAGGTCACGACAGAAGCGCGCGACCGATCCGGACCATCGGTGCAGACCCTGGAGCACGATGGTGGCTCCGTCTTCGAAGAGCGCCGCGACGCGTGCGGGATCCGCGATGCCGGAGACCTCTCGGGAGCCGGTGCGTCCCGACCGCGTGTAGGAGGACTCCGGGATCTGCTCGCCCACCTTCACCAGCCGGAAGAACGGCGTGCGGAGCGCCGACGTCGTGAGGAACCGGTCGACGTCGTCGAGCGAGAGCAGGTCCTCGAAGCCCGCGGGCTCCGAGGTCGTCGGCGACGGTCCGCCGGGGCGGACCGTCGCCCGCTTCCCCCAGTCCTCCGCGAGGAACGACCGGGGATCGCCGGTGCAGCGCTCGAGCGGCCGGCGCCCGGCACGGACGCGGTCGAGCGTCTCCAGGCTCACGACGTGCTGTCGGTCCCGTCCATGTCGCCGGTGTCGGTGCCGTCGGCGTCCTTGCCGTCGGTCCCGTCCTGGTCGGCGGCGTCGCCGTCCTTCTTGTCCGTCGTGTCGCCGTCCGTCCCGTCGCCGTCCACCTTGTCGGGATCGGTCTCGGCCTTCGGCGACGCACCCGTCCCCGGCATCACGGTCCGGATGTCTTCGTCGGTGAGCTCCTGCGTAGTGGTCTCGTCCATGTCCAGACCTCCTCTCGGCCTCCGGTATACCCGAACGGCGCCGGATGCGCACAGGATCGCCCCCCGAGGCGGGGGCGTTTGCACCTCCAGCGCCCCGGGAAAGTCCCGAGCAACCGAACCTGGAGGACGTGACGATGGCCGAACGACAGCTCCACGGTGCGGACGCGATCCTCGTGGAGGCGCGGAAGACGAAGGAAACGGCGGAGCGTATGGCGAACGGGGAGGGACCCCCGGGCGAGTCCGACGAGATCCGGGTGCTCGCCGGGATGGTCCATCAGGTCGCAGAGCAGGTGGAGCGGCTCGCGAGCATCGTCGGCGGTACCACGGCGCCGCTGGCGAACTCCGACGGCTCGGAGACCTGACGCCCGATCCGAGGACGTCGGCGCGATCGCCGGAGGTCCGTATCGTGTCCGGCGATGACCGCTTCTGACGGCACGCCGGACCACGTCCTCGCGAACCGCGTTTCTTGGGACGCGGACGCCGACCATTGGGTCGAGCGGGGTCGGGTCGCGTGGGCGGCCGACGACATCACATGGGGGATCTGGAACGTCCCTGAGTCCGAGCTCGGGCTGCTCCCGGATGTCCATGATCTCGACGTCGTCGAGCTCGGTTGTGGGACGGGGTACGTGTCGTCGTGGCTGTCGCGTCGCGGTGCTCGCCCGGTCGGCCTGGACAACTCGGGGCGGCAGCTCGCGACCGCTCTGGAGTTCCAGGCCGAGTTCGGCGTCCGGTTCCCCTTGATCCAGGGCGACGCCGAACGGGCTCCGCTCCGCGACGGGAGCTTCGACCTCGCGATCTCCGAATACGGTGCTGCCATCTGGTGCGATCCGTATCGCTGGATCCCCGAGGCGGCGAGGATCCTCCGCCCCGCCGGGCACCTGGTGTTCCTCGGTCGCTCCTACCTCGCGATGCTCACTTCCCCCGACGAGGATCTCCCCGCGAGCGAGCAGCTCCAGCGCGACCACTTCGGCATGCATCGTTTCGAGTGGCCGGACGCCGAGGGCGCGGTCGAGTTCGCCATCACCCACGGCGACATGATCCGGCTGCTCCGAGATGCGGGGTTCGAGGTCGTGGACCTGGTGGAGGTCCGAGCCTCCGAGGACGCGGAAACCCCGGCCGATCCGCTCGCCACCGCAGAGTGGTCGCGGCGCTGGCCGATCGAGGAGGTGTGGAAGGCGCGGAGGAAGGGGTGAACGACGGGGTGCCGCTTCTCGGCTAGCGCGCGGATTCGGCCGCAGCGAGGAGTCTCGCCGCCGTTCGTTCCCACGTCCAGTGCGCTGCCACGAACGAGCTCACGCCACGCCGGAGCTCATCCCGCTCGCCCTTCGGCAATGACAGCAGTCGGTCGACGCCCTCGATCAGTCGTCGCACGGCGCCCTCGCCCGGCTCGAAGGAGAACAACCCGGGACGACTGACGTCGGTCTCCAATGCGTGGGCGACCTCCGCGAGGCCCGAATGCCTGGCGACCATCGGGAGGGCGCCGGAGGCAGCGCCCTCCGCGGCGACCATCCCGAACGCCTCCTTGAGGATCGAGGGGACCACCTGCACGTCCATGGCCGACAGCGTGCCCGGCGCGTACCGGTGGTCGAGCAGCCCAGTGAAGGTGACGTCGACGCGACCGCCGACGGACCCAGGTGTCGCCGAGGGATCCACCGGGAGCCCTCCGACATCCCGCAGCCACTCGAGGGCGGCCCGGTCGCCTCGGCGGAGAGCGATCGTGAGCGCGGCGAGCCAATCCCTGTCCGAACCGAATCCGACGACGAGTGCGGCGGTCTCGTGGTGGAGTGCCGACTGCGCTTCGAGGAGCAGCTCCGCGCCCTTCTGAGGGATCAGCTTGCCGAGGTATCCCACGATCGGTCCGTCCTCGCGTGCCAACGTGCGCAGCCGAGACGGTGCGTCGGGCTCGGGGACATCCTCGTCGTATCGATCGAACAGCGCATCGATCGCCTTCTCGTCCCTGGCATCGAGCGCGCGCTCCACCTCCGCGTCGAGCGATGACGGGCGGCCCGTCGCCTTCTCGGGATCGTCGTCCAGTCGAGCGGCGACCTCGCGCAGCGCTTCGACGCGAGGCCGCGGGCGGAACGCGGCCACGTCGACCCCCGGCGGGACGACGCGCGCGAGGTCTCGCATCTCGGGCACGAGCTCGGCGCATCGCTCCAGCGCCTCGATGCTTGGGCCGACGACGGCGTGAGCCGCTTCGAGCCCTTCGCGTGCGAGCTCCCGGTAGCGCTCCTGCGGCCGGATCGCGTACTCGAGGTCGCTGCCGTGGATCTTCGCGACGTATCGCCCGGGGCCGAGCGCGCGCCCTCCGATCGCGGCGCCGGGGATCCCGTGGCCGACGAACGCGATATCGGATTCGTGGAACCCGGCGGCCGCGCGGAGCGCCTCGACGTTGGTGCGCAGGTAGGAACCGAGGTCCTCGTCGGATAGGTCGACGAAGGAGCGAACGGTCTCGAACCCCTCGTAGTGATCCACGACGAAGACGGGGAGCGTCGCGCCGATGTCCGGACGGAGCAGCACGCATCGCCCCGGGGCGCTCGCGACGTCCGTGTTCGGCTCGAGCTCGGAGGGGCCGTCCCGATCGATCGTGCCGTGCGCGTCGATCCATCGGTATCGCTCGGGATGGCGCTCCTGGCAGAGCAGGAGCACGTCGTGGCCCGCCGCTCGCCAGACCTCGACGATCCGGGCGGTGGCCACGTTGGACCCCGATCCCTCCAGCAGCCATCCATGCCACAACACGATCCGCACGCTCCGCATGCTAGGCCGAGGCGGGCCGCGGGGGCCGAAGGCGATGCCGAACGCTATGGTGCCGGGCGAAAAGGAGGAGCGGAGGCAGATGCGCGCGTTCAACCCCGCGGGGGTCCCCGGTCCATTCGGAAGCTACTCGCACGGCATCGAGGTCGAGAGCCCGATGCGATTCGTCTTCGGATCAGGGCAGACGGGCGTGGACACCGACGGCCGGATCGGCGAGGACATCGAGGAGCAGTCGCGCCTGATGTGGCGGAACATCGAGGGAGTGCTCGCGGGCGCGGGGATGAGGATCTCGGACATCGTGCAGCTCACGATGCTGCTCGTCGATCGTGACGACCTGTCGACTGCTCGTGCCGTCCGGGAAGAGTTCCTGGACGGTCACCGCCCGGCGTCCACCCTGATGTTCGTCGCCGGGCTCGCACACGCCGACTGGCGGATCGAGGTCGACTTCGTCGCGGCCCGCACGTCGACCTGACCGAGGCTCAGTCGTTCGGCGGCGCCTGCACACCCCTCCTCGGAATGAGAAGCGAGGTTGTATTTTATGTACGAACGAGGTTGAGCGGAGGCGCCGATGGAGGGGAAGAGCGTGCAGGGCGAGGAGCGAGGCACCTACCGCGTGGAGGACTTCGCGGGGGAGCTCGATGCAGCGCCGACGAACCGTCAGATCGGCACTTCGCTGTGGTTCGAGAACGATCACGTCCGAGTCTTCGAGATCAGTCTCGAGCCGGGCGAGCGCGGTCCCTTCCATACGCACGACGCCACGTACTTCTGGACCGTCGTGGCACCGGGGCGGGGGCTCCAGCGCTTCATCGACGGCACGCTCGTCGTCCGGGACTACGTCCTGGGGGAGACGAAGTACTTGCAGAACTCGCCCGATGACCCGCTCGTGCACGACCTCGAGAACGTCGGCGATTCGACCCTCCGCTTCGTCACCGTCGAGCTGAAGCACTGACGCGGTGCTGCCCGCGAGGCCGCACGTCGCCGTCGTCGGGGGGTCGCTCGGCGGGCTCATCACTGCGCTCCAGCTCCGAGATGCCGGCTGCGACGTGGAGGTCTTCGAGCGATCGCCGATCCCGCTCGAGGGACGGGGCGCCGGGATCGTGTTGCATCCGGTCACCACACGATACTTCGAAGATCACGGTCTGCTCGACCTCGGCCTGGTGAGCTCGTCCGCCCGGACGCTCCGCTACCTGACGCGTGAGGGCGACGTGCTCCTCGAGGAGCCGATCGTGTACCGGTTCACCTCCTACGCGACGTTGTACGCGGCGCTCGTCGACTCCTTCGAACCCGACCGGTACCACTTGGGGAAGGATCTCGTGGCCCTGGACGACGCGGACGACCGGGTGGTCGCCCGGTTCGCCGACGGCGTCGCCAAGTCGTTCGATCTGGTCGTGGGAGCCGACGGGATCCGATCGACGGTCCGAGGCCTGCTGTTCCCGGACATCCGGCCGGCGTACGCGGGCTACGTGGGATGGCGCGGCACCCTCCCCGAAGCAGAGCTGCCCGGACAGGCGAACGAGCAACTCCGTGACGTCCTCACGTACCACGTAGGTCAACGGACGCACGTGCTCTCCTACGAGATCCCGGCGACCGAAGGCCAAGGCCGTTCGATGAACTGGGTCTGGTACCGGAACGTGCCGGACGGCCCGCCGCTCGAGGCGCTCCTGACCGATCGATCCGGCACGCGGCACGACCTGTCTCTGCCAGCCGGCGCGGTGGGGGACGAGCACCTCGACGAGCTCCGCGCGGCGGCCGGTGACTTACCGCCCGCCTTCACCGACCTGATCCGCGCCACGCCCGAACCGTTCGTCCAGGTGATCGTCGATCTCGAGGTCCCCGCGATGGTGCGCGGGAGGGTCTGCCTGGTGGGCGACGCCGCGTTCGCGCTCCGCCCCCACATCGCTGTCGGCACCGCGAAGGCGGCCGCCGACGCATGTGCACTCGCCCGTGCCATCGAGGAGGCCGCCGGCGCCGTGCCAGCCGCCCTCGCCGCGTGGGAGCCGAGCCAGATGGCCCTCGGGCGGACCGCGACCGCCCGGACCCGCGAGGTGGGGGAGCGCGCCCAGGTGACCGGGACGTTCCACCCGGGGGATCCGGAGGTGGCGTTCGGCCTCTTCCGGCCGAAGGACGGGAACTTCCCCCTCGGGGTCTAGACGGCAACCCAAGGTTGTATATAATGTCTGATTCGATCCCGGTGACGCAGCGCTCGCGCACCGCAGGATCCACGGAGGACGGATGGCTGACAACGGCGAGCTGGTGATCGACATCCATGCGCATGTGATGACGCCGGAGGCCGAGGAGATCGCCGCGCCCCTGTTCACCCCCGACAAGGATCCTTTCGTGGGCTTCTCCGGCCAGGCGAGTGAGGCCTACAACAAGCGGCACTTCAGTGAGATCGTGCCCAAGCTGACGCAGCCGGAGCAGCGCCTCCGAGACATGGACCGGATGGGCGTCGACATCCAAGCGATTTCCGTCATGCCCCCTCAGTTCTTCTATTGGGCGGAGCCGGAGGTCGGGGCGAAGCTGACACGGATGATGAACGATCGGCTGCAGGAGATCGTGCAGGCTCATCCCGATCGGTTCGTCGGCTTAGGCGCCCTCCCGTTGCAAGATGTCGACCTGGCCCTGACGGAGCTCGAGCGCGTCGCGGAAGAGCTCCGGTTCGGTGGCCTCGAGATCTGCACGAACGTGAACGGCGTCGATTTCGACGACGCTCGATTCGTCCCGTTCTTCGAGAAGGTCGTCAAGCATGACCTGCTGCTCGTGGTCCATCCCAACGGTTTCAGTCAAGGCGAGCGGCTGTCCGACTACTACCTGATCAACACCGTCGGCATGCCGATGGACTCGACGGTGTTCATCGCGCGCATGATCTTCGGTGGCGTGATGGAGCGGTTCCCCGACCTGAAGGTCTGCGTGATGCACGGAGGTGGCTACCTGCCGTTCTATCCGGCGCGCTTCGATCACGCCTACGAGGAGAGAGACGACTGCCGCGAGCACATCAGTCGCCCGCCGAGCACCTATCTCGCGCAGATGTCCTTCGATACCATGGTGTTCGACCCCGAGCTGATCGGGACGCTGGTCCGTCGGTGGGGTGCCGACCACGTGCTCCTCGGCACCGACTACCCGTTCGACATGGGGGAGACCGATCCCGTCGGTCTCCTCGCCCGGGTCGAGGGACTGGACGACAAGGAACGCTCGTTGATCGCCGGAGGCAACGCCGCGCGGCTGTTGCACCTCAGCGACTCTCGGTAGCCCGACCGGCGAACGAGGAAGCTCGACCTCAGCGTTCGATCACCGGATCGAGCGGCGCATCCCCCGCGAGCACGAGTCGGACGTTCCGGCGCATCCGGTCCAGCGCCTCGGCCTGTGATTCCATCGTTCGGCCGGAGTTGTGCGGTGAGAGCAGGACGTGGGGCAGAGCTCTGAGCCCATGGTCAGGGGGGAGAGGCTCCGGATCGGTCACGTCCAACCCCGCTCCGTCGAGTCGTCCGGAGCTCATCACCTCGAGGAGATCGTCCGTCGAAACGATCGGCCCACGTGCGACGTTGATCAGGAAGGCGTCGTCCTTCATCATCTCGACCGCGGAACGATCGATCATCCCGCGCGTCTCCTCGGTCAGGGGAACGCAGAGGACGACGACATCTGACTCACGCAAGAGCGTGCCGAGATCGACGAACCGCACTGGCACGTCGGGCACCCGATCCGCATCCGGCGTCCGAGTGTGCGCGATCACCCGCATCCCGAGGCCGTGACCGAAACGCCCGAGGTGGGACCCGATGTCGCCGAGCCCGATGATCCCGAGCGTTTTCCCTCCGAGCTGCGTGGCGATCGCGTCCCGCCACGCAGGGTCCCCTTGCAGCCAGGCTCGCCTCGCGAGGTGGAGCATCAGGAAGAGCGCATGCTCGGCGACGGCGCGGCCCCTCGCGCCCGTGACGTTGGTGACGGACACGCCGTGTCGCGCCGCCGCCGCCAGATCGATGTTGTCGACCCCGGCTCCCGGCTTCGCCACGAGACGGAGCATCGGAGCCAGGGCGATCATCTCCTCGGTCACGGGCGAGTGGGCGGTCAAGAGCGCCTCCACTCCGGGAAGGAGGGGCCTGAGATCCTCCAGGTCGAACCCGGGAGGGATCACCACCTCGTGCTCCGGGCCGGCCCAGTCGGGGCCGATGCGGTACCCCTCGGTGATGAGGAGCGGATCGACGACCAGGATCCGGGCGATCGCTCACCAGCTCCTCTCGGCGCGCGTGGGCGGATACACTCCGCGTTCGGAGCGGGTTCCATCCACTCCGCGTCCAGGATCGCTCGAGCCCGACGTGAGGTGCACATGGCCGACATCGCGGTGTCCGTCTTCGCTTCGTTCCGTCCTCGCGAGGGGCGAGCGGGCGACCTCCGCTCGCTGCTCACATGGATGGTCGAGCGGACGAGAGCGGAACCGGGGTGCGAGCGGTACGACCTCTACGAGGAACGCGAAGCTGGTGGCGCGCTCCATCTGTTCGAGCGATACCGGAGCCAAGAGGCGCTCGAGGCGCACCGGTCGACGGACCATTACGTCGAGTATCGGCGGCAGGTCGTGGATCTCCTGGATGAGCCGATAGGCGTGGTCGTCCTGGATCCGATCGACGTGCAGGTGTGACCTGAAGGACGTACCCGTCATCGCTCGCCTTCCTCCCGCGCGTCCGGATGGAAGAGCTCATCCGGATCGAGATCTCGAGGCGAGAGGCCTTCGTTCACCGACCATCGGATCGCCGCCGCCAGCTCCGCTCGGTTCGCGGCGACCCCGTACGGCCAGTAGTCCTCTCCCATCGATCTACGGATCTCGTCGAGATCGATCCACGGGAGGGTGACGCGGAGGAAGTTCGTCTGCTCGAGATCGTGGATCGCGTCCCGCTTCGCCTCGCCGAAGGCGTCGAAGACGTTCCTGGCGAGCCACGGGTGTCGGTCGGCCAGCGATCGCCGGACCGCGACGACGTGCATGATCGGGAACAAGCCGGTGTCCCGGTAGAAGCGACGCTCCTCCTCCCGGTGATCGGGCCAAAGCCGTCGTACCTCCGGGTGCCCGGCTTCGAAACAGGACGGCGGCCGGGGAGACACGAGTGCGTCCAGCCTTCCGTCTCCGAGCATCCCCGAGAGGGTCGAACTCGAGTCGATGGGGCGGAGCTCGATGTCGTCACGGATCTCGACGGGGATCCGCTCCTCGGCGCCGGGCCGCTCCAAGCCCCCGCTTCGCCAGGTGATCGCGGACGGGGGGACGCCGTGTCGGTCCGCGAGGATCCCTCGGACCCACAACGCCGCGGTCTGCTGGAACTCCGGTACCCCGACGGTCGCGCCCGCGAGGTCCTCCGGCCGAGAGATGCCTCGGTCCGTCCTCACGTACACCGCTGAGTGGCGGAAGGCCCGTGATGGGAACGCGGGCACGGCGATGTAGCGGCTCGTGCGCCTTCCGACCACCATGAGATAGCTGCTGAGGGACAGCTCCGTGACGTCGAACTCCTCGTCACGCAGAGCCCTCACGAAGATGTCCTCCGGTTCGCCGGCGATGGGCTGCGGCTCACACCCCTCGATGGTGACCCGGCCCTCGAGGATCGGTCTGGTCCGATCCGTCACCGTGCACGCGAGCGAGATACGGACGGGCTTCATCGAACGAGCGATCTGGGCTCACGAGCCATCCAGAACGCGGAACGAACGCGCTCCTTCAACATGCGTCGCAGGCCCCTATGACGAACACGAGCATCGTGTAGTAGCCGACCGTCGTTGCGAGCTCGACGATCTCCGGGGGCTCGAGGAGCTCCCGAACCGCATCGAAGGTCTCCTCGGAGACCGTGGCGGACCCACAGAGGGAGAAGCTCGTCGACGAACGAGACGAGGACACGTTCGCGCGTCCCGAGGTTCGAGGGATCCCGTTCGAGTGTCTCGATCGTCTCGGCCGGTACGCCCGCTGACGCCGCCGCGTCGAGGTGCGACTCCCACACGAACGCGCACCCGAGGGCTCGACCCGTGGCCAGCGTGACGAGCTCGCGGTCGCGGTCCCGCAAGCTCGATCCGAACCGCACCAGGTGTCCCAACTCCGCGACTCGCTCGGCCATCGCCGGCGAATGAAGCAGGAGCTGGAACGGGCGCGAAACCTCTCCGCGGCTCTCCGCGATCCGGTCGGCCACGGCCCGCGCTTCCGGCGCGAGGTCACTGTCATCGCCGAGTAGGTCCACGCGTGCATCCCCGTTCGCCTCCCGTCCTCGCCGCGGCCGAGATCCCTGTACCGCCTGGATTCACGTCACGGGGTCGGTCCGGATCGGAGTCGAGGAGGCGAAGAAGGTGATCGGTCGCACGCGCGTCTCAGTTCAGCCGGGTCGTCTCGCCGCCGTACCAGTCGACCCCTTCGGGCGCGGTCCGCACGGTGACCGTGCGCAGGTGCGTGAAGTCGTGGAACGACTCCCAGCCTCCCTCGCGCCCGCTGCCGCTGTCGCGGACCCCGCCCCACGGGGCTGCGGGGTCGAGCCGGTGATGATCGTTGACCCACACGATCCCGTGAGTGAGCCTGGCCGCCACGCGGTGCGCGCGAGCGACATCGCGCGTCCAGATCGAGGATCCGAGACCGTAGGGCGAGTCGTTCGCCTGGCGCAGGGCGTCCGCCTCGTCCTCGAACGGCACGACGACCCCCACCGGGCCGAAGATCTCTTCGCGTGCGCAACGACTCGCGTTGGTCAGGCCGGTGATCACCGTGGGCTCGACGAAGAACCCTCCTTCGAGGCCGGGAACGGTCGACGCTGCTCCACCGGCCGCGATCGTGCCGCCCTCCTCGACACCCAGCTCCACGTAGCCGAGCACGCGCTCGCGCGCCGCCTGTGAGATCAACGGCCCGAGCTGCGTGTCCGGCTCGAACGGGTCGCCGATCCTGATCGAGCGCGCGATCGCCACCAACGCCTCGACGAACTCGTCGTGGATCGAACGCTGCACGAGGAGCCGGCTGCCGCAGATGCAGGTCTGGCCCGCTGCGACGAAGGCACCGAACGCGACGCCCTTGGCGGCGGTCTCGATGTCGACGTCGTCGAACACCATCACCGGCGTCTTGCCGCCGAGCTCGACGGTCACCTTCGCGAAGCGCTCGGCGGCGGCCCGGGCCACGGCCCTGCCCGCCGCGGTGCCCCCCGTGAACGTGATCTTGCCCACGTTCGGGTTCGCGGCCAGACGCGCTCCCGCGATCGACCCGATCCCGGGCGCGACGTTCAGGACACCGGCGGGCACCCCCGATTCGAGCCCGATCTGTCCGAGGAGGAGGCTCGTGAGCGGGGTCAACTCGGAGGGCTTCAGCACGACGCTGTTCCCGGTGGCAAGGGCCGGCGCGAGGCTCTTCGACCCGATCATCATCGGGTGGTTGAACGAGCTCAGGATGCCGACGACCCCGATCGGGAACCGGGAGGTGTAGGTGTGGTACGGGCCGGGCATCGGGATCACGTCGGTGCGGTCGGCCATCAGTAGGGCCGCGTTGTATCGATACCACTCGGGGAGGCGGCCGAGCTGCGCCCGGGTCTCCGTGATCGGCCGCCCGTTGCAGAGGGTCTCCAGTTGGTAGAGGTCGTCGGTCCGCGCCTCGATCGCATCGGCGAAGGTGTTGAGGGCCCGAGCCCGGGCTGCCGGCGCCATCCGGCTCCACGTCCCCTCGTCGAAGGCCTGGCGGCCCGCCTCAACCGCCGCGTCCACGTCGCGCTCTCCGGCCCCGGCGACGTCGGTGACCTCCCGTCCGGTCGAAGGGTCCACGACCGGAAGGCGGCCGCCGTCGGCCGACGGTGTCCACCTGCCGCCGATCAGCAGGTCTCGGTGCACATCGATCCGGGCGAGGATCTCCACGGCCCGGGTCAGCGCGTCCCGCTGCTGTTCGATCGCCATCGTCCTCAGCTCGCGACCTCGGCGGCTCCTGCGGCGTCGGTGTCCTCCTGCATCGTCTCGAATCGGCGCAGGAGCTCAGCTTGTGCCGTTGCCACCTGCGTATCCGACGCCCGTCTCGGACGCGGCAGGTCGATCGGTACGTCAGCGTACAGACGGCCGCCAGGCGCAAGCATCAGGACGCGATCCGAGAGCTGTACGGCCTCCGTGATGTCGTGGGTCACGAACAGGACGGTCTTCTTCGTCTGGGTCCAGATCTCCTGCAGTTGCTCGCGGAGTCCCCGCGCGGTGATCGCGTCGAGGTGGCTGAACGGCTCGTCCATCAGCAGCAGGTCAGGCTCCACGGAGAAGGCGCGCGCGATGCCCACCCGCTGCTGCATGCCGCCAGAGAGCTGCGAGGGGAACTGGTCTCCGGCGTCCTGGAGTCCGACCATCCGCAGGTAGGTCGTGGCGCGCTCCCGGGGCTCGCTCGTTCCGCCTTCGATCACGTAGAGCATGTTCTGCATCACTGTGCGCCACGGCAGGAGCCGCGGCTCTTGGAACACGTAGCCGAGCCGGGCCGGCCGGTCGTCTTCGGAGACCGTGACCCGTCCGTTCGAGGGTTCCTCGATCCCGGACACGATGTTGAGCAGCGTGCTCTTCCCGCACCCCGACGGCCCGACGACCGAGACGAAGACGTGGCCGCCGATCTCGAAGCTCAGGTCCTCGATCGCCGTCGTGGGCCGCGATCGTCGCTCGATCGCCGGGAACGTTTTGTTCAGATGCTCGACCTGCAGCGTGGCCACTCGCGTCCGCTCCTCTCGCGATCTCTCCTCAAGCGCCTGTGATCCCGACGTCGATCTCCTCCGCCTGTCGCTCGGCGACGGTCAGCTGCGCGTCCCGCCAGCGGAACGCTCGGCGTTGCAGCCGGACGAGCACGAGCCGGTCCAGCAACACGATGAACGCGATGAACAGGAGCACCCACCCCACGAACCCCTTGTACCGGTTCGCGTCGTACCAGTACCGGCTCCGGTAACCGACGCCGTCGCTCGCGGAGAACCATTCTCCCAGGAGCACGGCGTTCCACCCGATGATCACCGCGAAGCGGAGCCCTGCGAACAGGTAGCCCGTGACCGCGGGGATCTGCAGGTGCCGGAACCGGCGTGCGAGCGACACATGGAACGACCCCGACATCCGTCGGAGCTCGCGCGGGATCGCCTGGATCCCTTGGACCACGTTCACCGCCACGAAGGGGAACGCCGACAGGAACGTCGTGATCACGACCGCGTTGTCGCCCATCCCGAGCCACATCTGGGTCAGGAAGGCCCAGATGATGGCCGGCAACGCGACGAGCACCAGCAGCGTGTCCTTCAGCAAGGCCTCGGCCAGCCTCGAGCCACCGATCACGACACCGACCACCACACCGAGCACCATCGAGATCGCGATCCCCAACCCGAACCGGGGGAGCGTGGCCGCGAAGTGCTCGAGGAACTGACCGCGTACCACGCCGCCGTGATGCCCGCCGGTCACCTCGATCCACAGGAACGCCGAACACCTCCGCCGGACCTGGGAAGCGGTCCTCGTAGAGCGCCACGAGCTGCCAGACCACCAACAGGAACATGTAGCTTGCCAGCCTCGCGAACAGGTCGGACCGGACGAACCGCCTGATCGTGGAGAGCGGCGCCGACGTCGTCGTCGTAGCGACTGCCCCGCTCACGCGTCGTCCTCCGATCTCCACCGGAAGAGGTACCGCTCCAACCGGGCGAGCACGAACCGCTCGATGAGGATCATGAAGATGATGAACAGCAGCACCCACGCGAGCATCCCCGGGATCGAGAAGTCCTCGAACTCCCGCCTGATCTGGAACCCGACGCCGGACGATCCACCGAAGACCTCGGTGAGCTGCTCGACCTTCCAGGCGAGCGCGAACGACAGCCGGACGCCGGCGAAGGCGAACGGGGTTACGGACGGCACGAGGACGTGGCGCACGATCGAGCCTCGGCGGCGCTCGAACGCGTCGCTCATCTGCACGAGACGGCGATCCACCGAGTCGAGTCCCTCCGCGACGTTGATCGCGACGTAGGGCATCGAGACGAGTCCGACCGCGATCACGGGGCCCCAGATCGAGATCCCCAGGATCACGAGGGCCATCACGGCGTAGGTGATGCCCGGGATGCTGCCGGCCACCATCACCATGTCGTGGAAGAAGGCCCTCCACCACCGGCTCGTCCCCATGAGGTAGCCAACCGGGAACCCGATCAGGAGGGCGAGCCCGAAGCCGTACGCCAGACGGAGGATCGTCGGGACGAAGTGCTCGAGGAAGGCGCCCGATCGCACGATGTCCCACATCACCCGCGCGATCTCGGACGGAGGGGGGAGCAGGAACTCACCGACGACGAACTCCGAGAGGAACGCCCAAACAAGAAGGAACCCCCCGACGCCGATCAGGAGGCCGGCGACGCCGCGGATGCGGCGTCGCCCCGCGATCGACAGGTGGGCGGACCCTCGAGGACCGCCGATCGCGGTCCTCGAGCTCACGCCCCGCCCTCCTGCCGTCCGTCTGTCAGTTGCTCAGTGCTCGATCACGCCGGCGCTTCGACCACATCGAACCGCGGGCTCTCGCCCGATTCTGCCAGGCCGGCCTCCTCGAGCATCGGGAAGATGCTCGACTCGGTCTCGACCCACTCGTCGTCGAGATACACGGTCTCGACGAACCAGTCGTGTTCCGCCATGTAGTCCTTGATGAACTGGATCTCCTCGGGCGTCTCGACCGCGAAGTGCTGTGGGTAGCTCTCGATGATGGTGTCCTGGTTCGCCTGCCACTCCTGGATGCCGCGCTCCCACATCGACAGGAAGAACGCGACCTCCTCGGGGTGGTCGTCGTACCAGTCGGTCGGCGCCATGAAGATGTTGATCATCGGGCCGTCATGGTCGGGCGCCTCGGCGACCTCCGCGTAGAGGTCCGCCGCCGTCTGGCCGTCGTACAGCACTCGCACGTCACCGTTCAGCAGAGGCGGCACGTTGAAGTCGGGAAGTACCAGCGCTCCCGCCACCTCCCCGTCGGCAGCCAGCGCTCCCGTGTTGGTGAGGTCGGCCACGACGAGCTCGAAGTCGCCGCCTCCGGTCCGGAAGTCGAGGCCGTACAGCTCGTTCGCGAGCACGCCCCACACCACCGTCGAGGACACCGAATCCCAGACGGCGATCTTCTCGCCCTTCAGGTCCTCGAGCGTCTGCGCGTCGGAGTCCGCGGGCACCACGAGGATGCTCCGGTCGATGTTGTATTTGCCGAACACGGTGGCGGGATTGCCCGTCTCCTCCTCGAGGAGCGGCACCTCGAACGAAGCGATCGACACGACGTCCGCGTGCCCGCCGGCGTAGAGGCCGAACTCGTCCCAGCTCGCCTGCTCGATGATCCGGATCCCGGACTCCGCCTCCATCTCTTCACGGATCCCCGAGTCCTTCAGGTAATCCCAGACGGGGTCCGGAGCGAACGTGAACCTGATGACGCCGTCTTCGCCGGTGTCGCCGCTGCCTCCGCCACCTCCGCCGTTGTCGTCTCCGCACGCCACCGCCACGAGGGCGAGCACGCTCACGAGCGCCAAGGTTCGGAAGATCCCAGCCCTTCGCCGCACCATCATCGGATCCGCGCCCTCCTTCTGTCCGAACCGCCGGACGTCGTCCGAGACCCTCCTCGTTCGGGGAGCGTCTCCCGCATGACTATATATAATGTGCAGCCTGGGGGGTCTCGACCGTTCTCGTCAAGGCAATGGCGGGGTTCGGTCCTTCCGCTTCGTCAGAACTTCCCGATCACGCGCAGGCCGCTGAAGACCAGCGTGTCCACTGACGCCTGTGCCGCGGTCCCGGGGTCCATCGCCCTGGTGAAGACCAGGAAGCGCTTCATCTCCCGAAGCGCGAAGGCATCGACCTCTTCGAGACGAGCGATCCGCTCTTCGACGCGGGCCGCGAGCCCGTCTGCAGGGACGACCTCGGTCAGGAGGCCGGCCTCGAGGGCGCGGGCCGTATCGATCGCGTCGCCCGTCGACACCATGTCGTAGAGCAGGCGCGCCGGCAGCATGTAGCGTGCCCAGCTGATCACGACGGCTGGCGCGAAGCCCGCCTTGATCTCGGGGAACGCGAACGTGGCGCCCTCGGCGGCAACGGCGATGTCGCTCGCCCCGATCATCCCCACGCCGAACCCTGCCGCGGACCCGTTCACCTCCGCCACGACGGTGATGGGGGTCGTGCGGAGCGTCTCGTTCACGGTCGCGATCCGACGCGCCATGCCCCGGAGCTCGTCGGGGGTGGCTCCACCCTTCGCTCGGCCCATGCAGAACGTGTCGCCTTCGGCGCGGAGTCGCACGAACCGGACCTCCTCGGTCCGGCCCGCGTCTCCGATCGCCTCGATCAGCCCGTCCATCATCTCTCTCGTGAACAGGTTCCCCTCCCCAGAATCGATCGTCGCCATCAGCGTGTGACCCGAGGTGTCGAGCCGGAGTCCGTCAGCCATCGTTCGTTCCTCCTCCCGCGCCTTCCGGCGCTCTGCTCCGTTGACGTGCGTGGCTCTCAGGTTCCTTCTCCGCGTTCGGCGGCTTCCCGTTCGAGCTGACCCCCACTGCCGCGAGACCGCAGAGCACAGCGACCGCGAGGAAGGCCGTGTCGGGCATGCCGGCGTCGACGAACGCGCCGCCGAGCAACCCCCCGAGACCGAAGGATCCGAGACGCGCCAGGTTGAACAGGGAGAGTGCGGTGGTGCTCTCGCCGGCCTTCGTCCGGCTGAACGCGGTCAGGGACGGGGAGAGCAGCGAGCCCGCGCCGAGGCCGATGAGGACCAGCGACGGCCCGGAGAGCCACCACGGTCCTGTCGCCGCCGCGATCCCGAGACCGACGAGCCCCACGGCGCAGCCCACCAGGCCACGCCGGAGACGAGAGGGATAGCTGATCGCTCCGCGACGGCCGGTGATCGGGCCCATGGCCGCCATCGTGAGCGTCATGCACATCAGGAGCGTCGCCGCCCCTCCGGCCCCGAGCACTCCGCTCACGATCAGCCAGGCAGGCACACCCACCTGGACCAGTCCGTTCGCGATCATCTGGAGGGTGGCGCCGAGCGTGGATCGCCGGACATCGCGGTCGTGGGACCAGCCACGCAACTCCGCGAGCTCGCCATCGTCCCGCAACGCGCGAGCCGCCGCGATCGATGCGGCGCCGCACGCGAGCGCGAGTCCCGCGCCCAGGGTCCATGCTCCCGCGGACGCGGCGGCGAGCGCCGACATTCCGGTGCCTGAGACCGCTGCCACGAGGCCGATTCCTCGGAGCCGGATCGTGGATCCGCGGTCCAGGTCCGTCGGGAAGGCGAGCAGGGCGGTCACCACGAGCGCCAGGCCCAGGAAGCACGAGGGCACCGTGACCCATCGCCAGCCGAAGAGCTCGATGATCGCCCCGCCGACGAGCGGCGCGAAGGCCAGGCCGAGACCGTTGGAGGCGCCCCACCATCCGAGCGCGTGCGCGCGCCGCTCGCCCGTGAGCAGCTGACCCGAAGCTTGGACCGACACCGGGACGACCGCTGCGATGCCGATGCCCTGCGCAGCCCTCGCGATGGCGAGGACGGCGATGTTCGGCGCGAGTGCCAGGAGGACGGACGAGCCGAAGACGACGATCCCGGCGAGGACGATCAGTCGCCGTGGTCCCAGCCGGGCGGACCAGACTCCGGCGAGCGGCATCGCGAACGCCATGGCCACGTTCATCATGACGACGGTCGCCGCGGCCGCCGCGATCGACGCGGCGAACTCCGTGGCGATCGCAACCACGGCCACCGTCACCGAGACGTTGACGACCGTGCCCGCCAGCCCGGTCGTCGCGAGCTCGAGGACGACCCACCTCGGGGACACGTGCCCGTTCCGGGCGCGCGACCCCGAGGAGAACGGAGGCGTCTGTGCGCTCAGATCTTGTGGCCGACCCCTTCGATCACGTGCTTCGAGCTGATGACCTGGGTGTCCTCGACGGCCTGGACCTTGTGCTTCTGGTTGGGACGCGCGTGGAAGCCCATCCCCGGGCCGAGTTCCGCGTGCTCACCCTCGAGATCCACGGCAAGCCTCCCGGAGATCACGTACATCACCTGCTCGTGCGGATGGGCATGTTCCACGGCTCCCTCGCCGGCCTTGAAGCTGAGCCGACCGACCTCGATGAACTCACCGGTGACGAGCTCGCCGTACGCGGTGGAGTACTTGGGGGTGACGGTCTCCTTCTCGATCTCGTCGAACACGAGGAACGGCATCTCGTCGGATCTCCTTTCGAACGGCTGTCAGCGGAGCTCGCCGGTCTTCTCGTAGATCGGATCCACGAGGTTCTTGAAACTGATCGCGACGGTGTCCTCGAGCGCCTGCACGGTGTGCTCGGCGTTCGAGGGGTGGAAGCTCCCCTCCCCGGGGCCCACCTCGTAGGTCTCGCCGTCGCAGGTCACTCGCAGGCGCCCCTTCACGATGTAGAAGACTTGCTCCTCGGCGTGGGCGTGGGTCTTCGCCCCTTGCCCACGTCGAACATCGCCTTCGTGACCTCGATCTTCTCGCTCCGCAGGACCGGACCCTTCGCGTCCGAGTACTGCGGCGTTACGCTGTTGTCCTCGTCGCGGTCGAACGAGATCTTCCCCATCGTTCCTCCTTCGATATCGGTTGTGTCAGTGTCTCGCAAAGTGCGCATGGACCTACATGGCGATCAGGTCGAGCTCCTCGAACTCCCGCAGCACCTCCGCCTTCGTCAACGCGACCTTGTCGTCGGCGGGATCACGCGGGAACGGCAGGTCGAGGGTCAGGTCCTTACGGAGCTTCCCGCCCTTCTCGAGGATCACGATCCGGTCCGAGAGCTCGACGGCCTCGCCCACGTCGTGGGTCACGAACAGGACCGTCTTCTTCGTCTCCATCCACATCGAGTGGAGCTCTCGCCGCAATCCACGTGCGGTGATCGCGTCGAGGTGGCTGAACGGTTCGTCCATCAGGAGCGCGTCGGGTTCGATCGAGAACGCGCGCGCGATCCCGACGCGTTGCTGCATCCCGCCCGAGAGCTGTGCCGGCCAGGCCTTGTGGTACTCGGCGAGCCCGACCATCTCCAGGTACCGCGCCGCCCGCGCTTCGGTCGCATCGGTGCGCTCCGATTGCACGAACAGCATGTTGTCGATCACGGAACGCCAGGGCAGCAGGCGTGGCGCTTGGAAGACGTACCCGACCCTCGCTCGTGAACCGTTCTCGGTGATGTCCGCGCGTCCTGAGCTCGGTGTCTCGACCCCCGCGAGGATGTTCAGCAACGTCGACTTCCCACACCCGGACGGGCCGACGATGCTCACGAACGTGTGACCGGTCGCATCGAACGACACGCTGTCGAGCGCGACGACGTCCCGACCCTCGCCGGGGAACACCTTCCGCAGGTCTGTCACGGTCACGGTCGCCACTTGATCGCCTCCTCAGGTTCGCTCATACCAGCAGCTCAGGGGGTTCGCCCATCCCTCGAGCCAACTCCGGACGCCACCGGAACACCCGGCGGGAGAGCCGCCCGAACACCAGCCGTTCGACGACGATCGAGAACAGCGCGAAGTAGATCGCGAAGCCGACGACGCCGGCGAAGTCGCCGTAGTCGCGCATGCTCGTGATGTGCCAGCCCGCGCCGGACGTCGAGGCGAACACCTCGGCCAGGATCAGTCCTTTCCAGCCGTTGGCCAGTCCGTAGCGGAGGGAGGCGAAGAAGAACGGGCTGAGCGACGGGATGACCAGGTGGCGCAGCACGCGGTCGCGCGGGACCTCGTAGGCCGCCGCCATATCTCGCAGCTCCTTCGACACGTCGTGGACCCCCTCCGACATGTTCAGGATCACATACGGCAGCCCGGCGATGAAGACCACGAGCACCGGGCCGATCCACCCGTAGCCGAACCACATCGCCACCAGGAGTCCCCAGATCAGGTAGGGGAACGTGAGGCCGACGACGACGAAGTCGTGGAGCATCGCCTCGATGCGCCGTGAGAGACCCATCGCCAGCCCGACGATCGAGCCGACGACGAGCGCCACCGCGAATCCGATCGCGAGCCGGAGGAGGCTCACCGAGAACGCCTCCACGAGCCTGCCGTCCCGGAGCTGCTCCCACATCGCAACGGCGACCTCCGCCGGCATCGGAAGGATCGCGGACGGGATCATGGGCGCGATCACCTGCCAGGCGACGAGGAACAGTACCGGGGCGGTGATCCGGGCTGCCTGAGGCGTGACGAACGTCCGCTGGAACCACGAGCGCTTCCCGCGCACGACCCTGCCGGATCCGACCGTCGTGTCCATCGCTACCCGTACGCCTTCGGGCGCCAGCGGAAGAATCGGCGTTCGAGTCGTTGGAGGACGAGCCGTTCCATCACGAGCGCGAAGCCGACGAGGAAGAAGGCCCAGGCCAGCACGCCGGCGATGTCGAAGAACAGGAACTCGACGCGGATCTGGATCCCGACCCCGTCGGTCTGGCCGAACAGCTCGGTGAGCGCGGTGATCTTCCACGCGATCGCGAATCCGTAGCGGATCGCAGTGAACAGGAACGGCGCGATCGCAGGCAGTACGATGTTCCGGATCCGCGTCCGTTGATCGACACCGTACGCCGTCGCCATGTCCATCAGGTCGCGGGGGATCGCGCGAACGCCTTCGACGACGTTCACCGTGATGTGCGGAAACGAGGTCAGGACGATCGCGACGATCGGTGCAAGGGTCGACAGGCCGAAGATCATCACGCAGATCAATGCGAACACGAGGCCGGGCGTAGTCAGTGTGAGCATCACGTAGTCGCGGAAGAAACCGTCCCAGTACGGGCTGCGGCCCATCGCGATCCCGATCGTGGTTCCGAGGACGAACGCGATCGTGAACCCGATCGTGAGGTGGCGCAGGGTTGCGAAGACGTTGATCCAGAAGTCGTTGCGGCGGACCACCTCTCCCATCTCGCGGAGGACCTCGAGTGGCGAGGGCAGGATGTACGGCTCGGTCAGCGACGAGACGAACGCCCATGCTCCGATGAACAGGACGTAGCCCGCGATCCTCCAGAGGAGGAACCGCTGCCGGCGGGGCCGTTCCGGAGTGGATCCCTCGGGTTCCGTGTCGATCCGCACCGGAGGTGCGGCCGCCTCCACGTCCTGCGTCGCCACCTGCGTCGTTCTCCAGTCCGATCGGGCCGGCGGGCTGTGGCCCGCCGACCCGATCGCTCAGCTCACGTGGGCGTGTTCAGCTACCGCCTCACTCCGGCTCGCTCGGCTCTACGACCTGGAACTCGGGGATCTCCGCGTCGGGATCCATCCAGCCCGTGTCCTTCATGAGGTCGTAGACGCCCGTCTCGTCCTCCACCCATGCCTCGTCCATGTACACGGTGTCCGTGAAGAAGTCGTGCTCCTCCATGAACTCGACCGCGAAGTCGACGTCCGCATCGTCCTCCACCGCGAAGTGCTGCGGGTACGTGCGGATGATCTCCTCTTTGTTGTCGAACCACTCCTGGATCCCGCGCTCCCACAGAGCCAGGAAGAACGCCACCTCGTTCGGATGGCTGTCGTACCAGTCCTTCCGGGCCACGAAGTTGTTCCCGTTCACGCCCTTGTGTCCGGGCGCGTACATGTCCGCGTAGAGCTCCCAGGGGGACGGCGTCGGCTCGTAGAGCGCCCGGATCTCGCCGGTCCGCCAGTATGGGAAGCCGGCCTCCGGGATGCAGACGCACGCCTCGATATCGCCGCGGATCAGGAGCTCCATGTTCGCGAAGTGGTCTCCTTCGATCACCTCGTAGTCGGCGCAGTCGCTCCCGTCTGGCCGCTCGATGCAGAAGTCGAGCCCGTACCAGTCCTTGATGAACATCCCCCAGACGATCGTCGAGGACACGGCGCTCGGGACCGCGACCGTCGTGCCCTTCAGGTCCTCGAACGTCTCGTAGTCGCTGTCCGATCGAACGAAGACCGGGACGCGGAGGTTGTTGTACGAGCCGAACGTGACCGTGTCGACGCCGGTCTCCTGTTCGAGGAGCGGTGTCTCGTACGTCGCCATCGACACGACGTCTCCGTGGCCACCGGCGAAGAACGTGAACTCGTCCCACGTGGACGTCGTCACGAGCCGCACGTTGTACTGCTCCTCGTACTCCGGGATGATCCCCTGGTCGTTCATCCAGTCGATCACCGGGTCCGGAGAGAACGCGAAGCGGACGATGGACCGCTCGCCGTCGCCTTCCGCACCGCCGTTCTCGCCGCAGGCCACCGCCGTGAGCGTGATCGCGCATGTCACGGCAACGAGCTTCAGCAGGTTCCTCGTCCGCATCCGACCCTCCCTCGTCATGGGCCCAGTGGGTGGTCGCACGGCACGGGCCGCGGTGGGGGGTTCCCATGGGGCCCGTCGCCGGACTGCGCCCCTCACCTTTCAGCGTACTATATATAATGCGCAGTCTAGAGAGGGATCGCTCCGGGCGTCAAGGCAAGGGTGCCGCGCCGGCCGCCTCGGTCAGGAGGAGCCGTCACCTTCTCGCGCGGCGATGAACGCGGCCAGGTCACGAGCGGCGCTTCGCAGGTGATCCCGGATCGCTCGCTTCGCGCCCGCGGCGTCGCCGCGGACGCTCGCATCCAGGATCTCCTGGTGCTCGTCGTTGGCTCTCTCCGAGACCGGTCGCGACGCCACGAACATGTAGATGTAGGGCGCGGATGCATCCCGCAGGCTGTCGATCAGCGTCGAGAGCCGTGGCCGTCCTGCGGCCTCGTAGAGCCGGAGGTGGAACTGGTCGTTCTGCCTCAACCACTTGCGCGCGTCCTCGGTCCGCCGCATCCGCTCGATCAGGGCGCCGAGGTCGCGAGCCGCGTCGGGCCGTAAGTTCGGGATCGCGTGCGTGACCGCGAGCGACTCGAGCGCTTCGCGGATCTCGTAGAACTCGAGGACGTCGTCGACGCTCGGATGGAAGACGACCGCCCCTCGGTGAGGGTCGATGCGGACCAGCCCCTCGGCCTGCAGCTGAGCGAACGCCTCTCGAACCGGTGTCGTGCTGACCCCGAAGCGTTGCGCGACGTCGTTTTGACGCAAGCGTGTCCCGGCGGCGAGCGTGCCGTGCTGGATCTCCTCGCGGAGCCGTTCCGCCACCACCTTCGCGGTGGTGTCTCGCCCGAGCGTGTCCTGTCGGTACGCCATCGATCAGCCCGCGCTCACGATATCGGAAGCCGTGCGACCGGCCGGGAACCCGGCGGGGTCGCTCGCCACCTCGAGCACCGCGCGGCCCACGACCGATCCGGACTCGAGCTCGGCGAAGACGTCGTTCACGTCCTCGAGAGGGCGAACGAGTCCCACCACCGTCGAGACGAGACCTCGCGCCACCAGCGTCACCGCCTTCGCCAGGTCGTCACGATGCGCGTATCGCGATCCCACGTAGCTGACCTCATCGAGAACGAACCGCGGGGTGGGGACGGCGAGCACAGACGTGGGGGTGTAGCCGACCCCGACGATCCGGCCACCCGGCCGGACGAGCCGCCGGGCGAGCTCGAGCGTGTCGTCGTGTCCCACGGTGTCGACGACGACGTCCACGCCCTCACCGTCGGTTTCCGCGAGCAGGTCCGCGATCCCGGCTTCATCGTCGGAGCGCCGAGCATCCAGGTCGAGGTCCCGCGCCGAGGCGAGCGTCTGGTCGTGCACATCGAACCCGACCATGCGTGCGCCGGCTGCCCGACCGACCTGCGCCCCGTGGATGCCGACACCGCCCAGTCCCACGATCGCCGCCGTCGTACCGGCCCCGACCCCACCTTGGATGACGACGGAGCGGTAGGCGGTCCCGAGCGCGCACGTCATAGGCGCCGCGTGGATCGGATCGATCCCTTCTGGGATCGGAACGAGCCGGTCAACAGGAACCGCGATCCGCTCGGTGAAGCCACCCCAGTGTGTGAAGCCGGCCCATCCCACCATCTGCCGGCAGAGGGTTTCGTCCCCACGCCGGCAGGCCGAGCAGGAGCCACACGGCCAATAGTGGTAGACGACCGCCGGACACCCTCCGCGATCAGCCCGTCCGGTTCCGTCGCCAGCACCCTGCCGAAGATCTCGTGGCCGGGAACGTGGGGGAGGGGAAGGTCCTCGCTGAAAGGCATCAGCCCCCGCGAGGTCTTCACGTCGCTGAAGCACACCCCGCAGGTGATCACTTCGAGCAGCGCGTGGCCGGGAGCGAGTTCGGGTTCCGGCACGTCGATCCGCTCGAGGGGTGCTCCGTAGCGAGTCACTGCCATCGCCCGCATGCCGCTCCTCCGCTCCAGCCGGGTGCTCCCGACAATGGCCTTGCTACATATAATATATGAACCAACCCGAGAGTTCGCGGGAAGAGGAGCGACGCCTTGGCCTACCACCTGAAGGAGCGAAGCAGCGTCTCGGAGGAAGCGCGGGCGGAGATCCGCTCGACGGTCAGCGAGATCCTGAGTGCCGTCGAGAGGGACGGGGAGGAGGCGATCCGCCGCTACTCCGAGCGGTTCGACGGCTGGAACCCGCCCTCCTTCCGGGTCTCCCCGGACGAAGTACTCGCGGCCGAAGCGACGCTCCCCGATGAGCTTCGAGCGCACGTCACGTTCGCACAGGAGCAGATCCGAGGGTTCGCGGAGCTTCAACGGTCGACCCTGGTCGACGAGGAGTGGCAGACGCTTCCGGGCGTCACGCTGGGGCAGCGCTTCATCCCAGTGGGTTCCGTCGGTGCCTACTCTCCGGGCGGGCTCTACCCGCTGATCGCCTCGGCGATCATGACCGTGCTGGTGCCGAAGGTCGCCGGGGTGGCGCGCGTGGTCGCGTGCGCGCCGCCCCGTGGCCCGTCCGGAATGCACCCGCCGCAGCTGTACGCGATGGCGACATCCGGTGCGGACGACATCTTGTGCATCGGGGGCGTGCAGGCGTTCGCCGCGATGGCGTTCGGCATCGAGGACGTGACGCCGGTCGACATGCTCGTCGGAGCCGGGAACGCCTACGTCGCCGAAGCGAAGAGACAGCTGTTCGGCACCGTCGGCATCGACCTACTCGCCGGGCCCACCGAGGTGATGGTGCTCGCGGACGACTCCGCCGATCCCGAGATCGTGGCGGCGGACCTGCTGGGCCAGGCTGAGCACGGCCCGACCTCGCCGGCCACGCTGGTGACCACGTCCGAGCGGCTCGCCCGGGAGGTCGCCGACGCCGTGGACGCGTGGCTCGAAGGAGAATGGCCGACGAAGGAGGTCGCCGGCGCCGCGTGGCGCGACCACGGCGCGATCATCGTGTGTGAGGACGACGAGGAAGCGGCGAGCGTCGCCGATGAGATCGCCCCCGAGCATCTCGAGATCCAAACGGAGGATCCGGACTGGTACCTGAAGCGGATGAGCTCCTACGGCACGCTCTTCCTCGGCACGCACGCGACGGTGGCGTTCTCCGACAAGGCCATCGGGACGAACCACGTGCTGCCGACGCGCCGCGCCGCCCGCTACACGGGAGGCTTGTGGGTCGGCAAGTTCCTCAAGGCGGTCACGTATCAACGGGTGACGGCGGAGGGGTCTGCGCGCGTTGCGGAGTCCACGGCCGCGATCGCCGACGCAGAGCTGATGTACGGCCACGCGCTCACCGCGAGGCTCCGGCTCGATCCGGACCGGTATCCGGACGCCCAGCTTCCCATCCCGCCGGGGCGAGGCCGAGGGATGAGTGAAGCCCGGCCGGTGGCGGTGGTGACAGGAGCCGGACGGGGGATCGGTCGCGAGAGTCACGCTCGCGCTCGCGGGCGCCGGGGCCGACGTGGTGCTCGCAGGGCGCGACCCGTCCACCCTGGAGGCGACCGCCCGAGGTCGCCGGCGGCGCCGGCGCGGCCACCCTGTGCGTTCAGGACCGACGTGACGTCGGAGGAGGCGGAACTCGAGGACGCTCGCGGCCTCGGCGTTCGAGCGCTTCGGCGCAGTGGACGCGCTCGTCGCGAACAGCGGCGTCGGCGGGCCGAGCGGGCCCTCTGGGAGCTCGACCGCGACGCCTGGGACGAGACGTTCGCCGTGAACGTGACCGGCGTCTTCCTCAGCGCTCGCGCGTTCCTGCCGTCGATGCTCCGAGCGAGGACGGGGGTCGGTCGTCGTGATCGGCTCGATGACCGGCAAGCGTCCGCTCTGGGGACGAACGCCCTACGCCGCGAGCAAGCTCGCGTTGGTCGGGCTCGTCCGGACGCTCGCGGTAGAGGCGGCGCCCTCGGGGGTGAGGGTGAACCTCGTCTCGCCGGGGCCGGTCGCGGGGGAGCGGATGGACTGGGTGTACCGTGCGCAGGCGGAGGGTCGAGGGCATCTCGATGGAGGAGGCTCGAGAAGAGATGGTCTGCGCAGATCCCGATCGGCCGGTTGATCGAGCCGCGCGAGGTCGCCGACGCGGTCGTTTCGCTGACGCTCGGAACACTCTCGGCGGTGACGGGAGCCGACCTGAACGTGAGCGGCGGCATGGTGATGTACTGAAAGGAGCTGACATGCCGAGGATCGTCGACCTCTCGCAGGAGATCTACACCGGGATGATGGTCTACCCGGGCCATCTGAAGACGGTGCTGTTCGATCACGCGACGCACGCCGAGACGGCGCCTCGGTTCGATAGTGGGTTCTCCTTCCAGACGAAGGGGTTCCTGTTGAACGACAACGGGCCCACCCACGTCGACTCGTTCAGCCATCTCGATCCCGATCCGTCCGCGGAGACGATCGACCAGATGCCGCTCGACCTCTTCTACGGCGATGCCGTATGTGTCGACGTAACCGGCGCCGAGCCGCGGACCGACATCCCGGTGTCCCGTGTCGAGCAGGGACTGGCCGACTCAGCACAGGAGGTACGGGCCGGCGACATCCTTCTCTTCTACACGGGGACGGCGACGAAGTACGGTGGCACACCGGAGTACGTGACGGAGTTCCCTGGGCTCGGCGCCGACGTAGCGGATTGGATCGTCGAGAAAGGGGTCAAGTCGTTCGGGATCGACACCTGCACGCCGGACAACCCGTCGAGCCGGATCTATCCGATCCACATGATGGGGCGCGCGCATCACATCACCCACTACGAGAACCTCACCAACCTCGACCACGTCGCGGGGCGCCGGTTCACCTTCATCGGCCTGCCCCTCAAGTTGAAGGGAGCGCACGGGGGACCCACCCGTGCGGTGGCGTTGCTGGATGACTGATGCGACCCGCCCCGGTGTCGGCGACCGCGCGCCCTCCTTCGAGCTGCGCAAGACGTTCGAGGAGAAGGTCTCCCTCGAGAACCTCCTCGAGGGACATCGGCCGCTGCTGCTCGCCTTCTACGTCTTCGACTTCGGTTCCGTCTGAAGCACCGAGCTGTCCCAGTTGGGACAGGTGGCGCCTCGAGTCGAGGCGATGGGCGGCCGGATCGCGGCGATCGCCGTCACGGCGACGTTCTCGCAGATGGCGTTCGCGAAGCACCTGGGCGTGCCCTTCCCCCTCCTGTCTGACTGGGGCCGAGAGACCTGCGCCGCCTACGGTGTTCGATACGACGTGTGGAAAGAGCACGAGGGCCTCGCGAAGCGCTCGCTCTTCGTGATCGACGGGTCGGGCATCATCCGGTATCGCTGGGTGACGGACGACGCTCTGGAGACGCCGGTGATCGATGATGCTCTGGAGGTCATGGCCTCCTTGGAACGAGATCCCGGCCGCTAGGGAGCCGGCAACAGGGTCTCGCGCCGGCGGTCCGAGAGCACGCCCGAGCCCGACGCCCATCAGGATGAGCACCAGGCTCGCGGCCACGGCCGGGGTGAGGCGCTCGTCCGCGATCGCGATCGACGAGAGGAGCCCGACGACCGGGACCGCCATCAACGTCAGGTTCGTGGTGATCGCGGGGAGACTGCGGCTGATCGTGAGCAATCCCCAGAACCCGAACGCGGAGCCGAGGAGGATCTGATACGCGACGATCGCGACGGTCGCCGTCGTCCAACGGATGTCGGGCATGCCCTCGATCGCGGCGGCGAGGATCGCGACGGGAACGGCTGCCACCCCGAGCTGCCAGGGCATCAACTCGAACGGGGTACCCGCCCAGCGATGCGCGCGGATGTGCACGGTGGTCGCGGCGTTCGCGACCGCCGCGACCAGCAGCATCCCGAGACCAACCAGGACCTGGGTGTCGCTCCAATCGAGCGCCCACGGCTCGAACAGCAGCACGACACCGGCGGACCCGAGCGCGAGGCCCGCGATGCGGAAGGACGTGAGGCGCTCGTGGAGGAACGCCACCGCGAGCGGGACGGTCCACAAGCTCGCCGTGTACACGAGGATCGACGACCGCCCCGGTGGCACGAACTCGAGGGCGCTGAACACGAGCGCGGTCACGAGGGCAAGTCGAACGAGGCCGACGCTCCACAGGATGGGACGGTCGGCCGCCCGGGGACGCGGGATCCCGCGGGTGGACATCACGGCCGCGACCACGAGCGCGGCGCCCCCCATCCGGAAGGCGGCGAGCCAGAGCGGCGGCACGAGATCCACGCCCTCCGCCATGATCGGCCAGTTCAGACCGAGGACGGCCACGGTCGCGGCGGCGAGCAGGTACACGGCGGGACGGCGCATCACGGGCGCTTGGTCGTGCGGGTTCGACCAGAGGCGATCGCGCATGTGGGCGGAGGATCGGGCGGGACGCCGGTCGTCCGTCAGTGCGTCGTGATCGCGCGGCATCGTGCGGCGGACGGAGCTAGTCGAGCAGCCCGTCGTCGTACTCGACCCGGGACAGGATGCGCGGGTCGCCTTCCGTCACGAGGACCATGTCCTCGATCCGGACACCCCCGCCTCCCCGCACGTCGGGCACCCAGACGAGGGGCTCGACCGCGAACACCATCCCCGGCTTCAGGTCGAAGACCGTCGAGCCGGGCATCGTCTCGCCGATGTACGGGGGCTCGTTCGCACCCATGCCGATGCCGTGCCCGATGAACAGGCTGAACAGGTTGTCGCCGAACCCGTGCTCGCGAACCTCCGCGATGATCGCGTCGGCCACGTCCTGGTTGGTCCGGCCGGGCCGCATCTGGTCGACGCCGGCCATCAGCCCGCGATACACGGAGGTGTAGACGCGCTTCTGCATCGGCGTGGGTTTGCCGACCATCATCGTCCGTCCGATGTCGGCGAAGTAGCCGTTCCACATCGCGCCGATGTCGATGAAGCAGAGGTCGCCGTTCCTGATGATCTTGTCGGTGCAGATCCGATGCGGTGGCGACATGTGCTCACCGGACGCCACGAACGGCGTGATGACGTGCGCCATCTCGCCTCCCATGTAGTACAGGGTCTGCATCGCGTCGCCGGCCACCTCGTTCTCGCGGCGCCCGGCGCGGCTCGAGTCGATCGCACGCTGCGTGACCGCGTCCCCGATCGCGCACGCCTCCTCGATGATCGCGATCTCGTCCTCGCTCTTGATCAGCCGGACCTGCTGCATCAGGTGATCCCCGTCGGTGGGCTGGACGTCGGGAAGATGCGAGGCCATCGATTCGACCAGGGAGAAGTTCACCTGATCCACTCCGAGGCGTCCCGCGGCCACACCGAACTCGTTCAGCAGCGGGGCCAGCGTCGCCTTCACGAACCCGTCGACGAGCTCGCGTTGCTCCATGATGGGGATCGGATGCGCGGCGGTCAGCCACGACATCCCCATCGAGGCCTTGTCGATCTCGCCTCCCGAACACAGGAGCACCGGGCCGGCGTCTCGCGTCAGGAGGACGCCGTTGAGGGAGGTCATCTTCCCGGCGATCAGCTGGGCTCGGAGGGACGTGAGGTAGCGGACGTTCTCGTCCTTCCACAGGAGGAGGGCGTCCATATCCGAGCTCCGGAGGGCCTCCTGCGCCGCGGTCACGCGGTGGCTGCGGAGGCGCGCGAAGTCGATGCGGTCTTCCCAATCGACCCCGAAGGGTCCGCGCGCGTAGCCGCCCATCGCTCTCCTCGGGTCCGGGGGAACCGCCCCAGCTGGCCTCTACCGTGATGAAAGGGTCGGTGGAGATCCGAGACCCCTGCGTCGGAGATGTATCATACATGTTGTCGGAAGTGAAACCCCAGGTCTCGGGCGGGAGGTTCCCCATTGACCACGGAGAAGTCGCTGTCGGGCGATGTGAGCTGGGCGAACGTCGCTAACACGGGGGGCAGGCGAACCGCGCATGAGTTCGTGAAGGACTCGCTTCGGCGGGCCATCCTCCGCGGCGACCTGAGCGGTGGCTCGCGACTGATCCAGGCAGACCTCGCGGCGATGCTGAACGTGAGCACGACCCCCGTCCGCGAGGCGCTCCGCGATCTGGCGACGGAGGGCCTGATCACGCTCGACCGGCACCGGGGCGGCGTGGTTCGCGAGCTGAACTGGCAGGAGATGGAGGAGATCCGCCTGATCCGCCACCAGCTCGAGCCGCTGGCCGTCCGCCTCGTGGTCGAGCACATCACCGACGCCGATCTCGAGGAGGCCGAGCGTTTGCGGGAGCGGATGGCGAAGGAGCGGGACCTCGGCAACTGGGTCGAGCTCAACACGCAGTTCCATCTCGTGTTCCACGATTCGACCGGCGTGCACCGCCTGGCCGGGATCTTGAAGGGCTTCGAGGAGGCATCCGCCGTGTACGTGGCGCAGGCCCAGCGATGGCACCCGGAGATCCGACGGCGGGCCGACGACGAGCATCAGGCGCTGATCGACGCGTTCCGCGCCCGTGACGGAGAACGTGCGGCGGCCGTGATGCAGGGTCACGCGGCGATGCCGATCGAGATGACGAGGCCGGAGGAACGCGGAACGGCCTGAGCGGATGAGGTCACCGCCGGCGACCTCGCGATGCACCCTTCGGAAGGGAGTGGCTGATATGGACACGGTCGGACTCGGCGTCGTCGGTCTCGGGTGGTTCGGTGAAGTGCTGGCCAACAGCGCGCGGTCCTCGGGCGCGGCCGACGTGGTCGCCGCCTATTCGCGGACCGAGGACACACGCGCCGCGTTCGCCGACAAGCACGGCTGCCGAGCGGTCGCGGATCTCGGCGAGATGCTCGTGGATCCGGCGATCGACGGCGTGTTGGTGGCGACCCCCCACTCCACGCATGCCGACATCGCGGTTCGGGCGGCGGAGGCCGGCAAGCACGTGTTCGTCGAGAAGCCGCTCACCCTCACGGTCGACGACGCGAAGCGAGTCGCCGGTGCCGCGAGCCGCGCCGGCGTCGTGGTGCAGGTCGGGCACAACCGGCGGCGCCAGCCCGCCAACCGTCGCATCAAGTCGATGATCGATGCCGGCGAGCTCGGGACCATCCTCCAGCTCGACGGGATGCATACCGCGCCGGGGGGGCACAAGCCCGACCTGCCCGCGTGGCGGAAGGATCCGAGCGAGTGTCCGTTCGGGGGCATGGCGGCGCTCGGGGTCCACACCGTCGACACGTTCCACTACTTCATCGGGCCGGCGAAGAGGGTGACGTCGCTGAGCACGCGCATCAAGGGCTTCAACGATCTCGACGAGGCCACGACGGTGCTGCTCGAGTACGAGTCCGGACCGATCGCCTCGATCAACACGACGTACTTCGCGCCGCCCGTCGTCGAGCTGTCGGTGTTCGGGAGCGACGCCGCGGCCTGGAACGAGGAGGACGGCACGCGGCTCTTCACGCAGGCGCGGAGCGAGCCGGTACGAAAGGAGCAGGAGGTCGAGACGATCGACACGCTGGTCGACGAGATCGCCGAGTTCGCGCGCTGCATCCGAGGCGAGGGCCAACCGGAGACGGGCATCGCCGAGGCGATCGAGGTGGCGGCCGTCCTCGAAGGGATCGGTCGGAGTATCGAGTCCGGATGCGCCGTCGACCTGGCGGATCTCCGCTAGACGATCGGCACGAGGCCCCGATCCTGCCCGGCTCGCAGGGCGAGCACGGAATGGATCGTGACGGCACCGACGACGAGCACGCCGCCGGCGAGGACCTCGGGAGACGGCGTCTCACCGAGCGCGAGCCACACCCAGAGCGGCCCGAGGAGGGTCTCGAGGAGCGCGATCAGGTTCACCTCGGGCGCCGGCAGATGATGGGTCGCTCGCGTGATGAGCGTGAGCGACACCGGCAGGATGACCATCCCGAGCAGCGCGAGCAGGAGCAGGTCGCCGATGCCGATCGTGAGATCGGCGCCGGCGACCAGCCCGGCGAGTGCGGCGCCGGCACCGCCGACCGCGATCGCCGGCGTCATGTCCGCCGGGCGAGCTGCGCGCGAGATGGTGAGATAACCCGCGAAGCACGACGCGCCGGCCAATGCGAGCAGGTTGCCGTCGAGGTCACCGCGTCCGAGGCTTCCTCCGAAGATCACGACCAGACCCGTCAGCACAGCGGCCCCGGTGAGCCAGGTCCGAACGTGTGCCGGCTCGTGGAGGAACACGCGTCCCAGGACCGAGGCGATCAGCGGGCCTGCGGCGATGATCACCAGCACGCTCGCCGCGTCCGTCCGGTACAACGCGGACACGAAGGCGACGCTCGCGGCAGCGAACAGTGCTCCCGCGAACACCTGGGGGCGTGTCGGTCGCCACGCGCGGGGCTCGTGCCCGGGCGCAAGGACCACGAGCATCACGAGTGTCCCGACCACAGTGAAGATCCCTCTCCAGTACACGGTCGACCACGCGTCGGTCCGGACGGTTCGGATGATCAGGGCGTCGGGGCTGATGACGATCACCCCCGCGACACACAGAAGCAGTCCTCGCAGGTGGTTGCGGCGGCCCTCGGAGGCCGATCCGCGGGCGGTCACCGGGACGGGTTCTGCTGCCTAGACAACGATTCGCATATTCTATAGAGTGCGTCACCTGATCGGGCCTGACAGGGGAGGGGCACCGAAGATGAGCCGTAGCAGGTTGCTTCGCAGCGCTGCACTCGTGGCCGTGACGATGCTCATGGCCGTTTCCTGCGGTGACGACGGCGGGGGCGGTGGTGGCGGTGATGGTGAAGGGGAGACCAGCAACATCATCCGGTTCACGTTCGCGCCGGACCCGGCCTGGGACTGGATGAAGGACCAGGGGATCCTCGAGGAGATGGAGAAGGAATCCGGCTTCCGGATCATCCAGCTCGCCACGTGGGACGAGTGGGCGACGTTCGCAGGCGGTCACGCCGACGTCGCCTCGACCGGGACATACGAGACGCCGTTGCTCGAGGAGCAGGGTATCGAGACCGTCACGTTCGGCCAGTTCAACATGAACAAGGACGTGCTCGTGACTGCGAATCCCGAGTACCAGACGGCATCCGACTTCCCTGCCGGCTGCAAGATCGCGACGGAGTCGGTGACCGGGAACACGATCATCTGGGGGTCGCTGATCAACGCGATCGACGGCCGCGAGGTCGCGGAGGGTTCCGATGACATCGGGATCGTCACGGCCGACTACCAGGTGATCCCGGGCCTGCTCCGCGAGGACGAGGCTTGCGCCGGGATCCTCGACCCGACCCAGGTGATCCCGGACATGGCATCGGGGGACCTCACGGTGATGTACGACGGGAAGTCCGCGTCGCAGCTCTACGGCGAGGAGATCGTGCCCGGCCACGAGGGTGTGCTCAGCAACGCGTTCGTGTCCCGAGCCGAATGGTTCGACGCGAATCCCGATGCGGCGGCCTTCTTCCAGGAGGTCTGGGATTGCGCGATGGTCCAGTGGGCCGAGAACCGCGACGAGATCATCGATACGTACCCGCAGCACTTCGCGGTCGAGACTGAGGCCGAGGCGCAGTTCATGAAGGACTACTTCGAGAACACCTTCGACTGGTTCGTCGAGAGCCCCTACCTGACCGAGGAGTGGATCGAGGGAGAGCGGCCGGTCTTCGACCTCGTGCAGGACGCGGGCGTCGTTCCGGCGGATGCGGAGTTCCCTCGACACGAAGTGATGGAGGATCCGGAAGGCGAGCCCTGTCCGGAGGGCTTCTAGCGAGCGATCCGGTGCCGGCGTCGCGTCAGTGACGCCGGCACCGCCCTCTCCCCCTATGGCCGCGACCGTCGAGACCGAGAAGACCCTCGAGGAGCTCGAGCAGGCGGCGATCGATGCGCTCGCCTCGAGCGGCCGGCGCACGCGCGCGAAGGTCCTCTACTCCCTCCTCGGCGCGGCCAGCTTCATCGCCGTCTGGGCGTACTTCTCCACGGTCCTGGAGCCCTTCATCCTGCCGTCCCCACTCGCGGTGGCGCAGCGGATGTGGGAGCTCCTCGTCTCGGGCGTTGTCTTCACGAACTTCCTCAGCAGCTTCCTGAAGACGATGGCCGGCTGGGCGGTGGCCCTCGTCATCGGGATCCCGGTGGGGATGTTGATGGGCCGCTACCGCTACGCCCGAGCGTTCTTCCACGACTTCGTCTACCTGTTCGCGAACGTGCCGCTCCTCGTGTACGCGGTGATCGCGATCGTCGTCTTCGGGATCAGCCCCTGGGGGCCGGCGTTCGTGGTGGCGCTGGAGGCGTTCACCGGCATCGCGATCAACGTCGCGGCCGGCGTGGAATCGGTGGACCGCGGGCTCCTCGCGATGAGCCGGTCGTTCCGGCGGAGCAGCCGCAGGACGCTCCGGAGCATCGTGATCCCCTCGGTGGTGCCGTTCCTCTTCGCGAGCGGCCGCGTCTCGTTCGCGAACTCATGGAAGCTGGCCGCCCTGGCGGAGACGTTCGGCGGCTACCTGGGGGTCGGGTACCAGCTCGAGAAGTCATTCCAGATCTACTCGGTCGTCGACCTCCTCGCGTGGATGTTCTTCTTCGTCCTGTTCGTGATCCTGGTCGAACGGCTCCTGATCGCGCCGGCGGAGCGACGGGTGTTCCGCTGGCGCGACCCCGCGGGAGCCAGGGAGCAGGTCTCGTGAGCGACGTCGCGACCGTCGACGGCCTCGGATCCGCCGAGATCCCAGAGTTCCTGCTCGCTCCACCGCCGCGGTCCCGGTGGTGGTGGCTCACCTCGGATCGCGCCGCGCGGTATACGGCGCGCGTGGCGTTCCTTCTCGTCTGGCAATGGGCCGGATCGACGTTCGATGACATCCCGACGCCCCTCGGCACCGCCGAGGCCCTGATCGAGGAGTTCCGGCGGGGCGAGGTGTTCCCGAACCTCGCGATCAGCTTGGGGCGGGCCGTGATCGGACTCTCGATCGTCCTCGTCCTCGGGGTGTCGATCGGGATCGCGATGGCGCGGTGGTGGCGCGTCCGCTACTTCTTCACCGATCTGATCCTCGTGGGCATCACGCTGCCGGCCTTCATCTGGGCGCTCCTGGTCGTGATGTGGTGGGGGTTCAGCAACATCGGGCCGATCACCGTCTGTGTGCTGTCCGCGACGCCCCAGCTGGTCGTCAACACGTTCCAGGGCGCCACCGCAACGCCCGGGAGGCTGCTCGCGATGTCTGACGCCTACCGGGTGGGTACTCGGCGGCAATTCCGATGGCTCATGATCCCGTCGATGATGGAGTACATCGCCGCCGGTTTCCGCTCGGCCGTCCTGGCTGGATGGGGAGCCGTCCTGTTGGTGGAGTGGTTCGGCAACGACAAGGGGGTCGGTTTCCGCGCCCACTACTGGTACGACGCGGGGAGCTTCGAGGGCATGATGGCCTGGGGTCTCGTGATGATGATCACGATCCTCGCGTTCGATCGCATCGTGATGGACCGGGTCGTCCGTCGCTTCCGTGGCTGGCGGATCGGTGAGCAGCAGTGGTCTCGGTGACTGTTCGCCGGGCGGCACGGCCGCCGGCCGGAGGTGAGCCGACGTGGCAAGACTGGTAGCGCGAGATGTGAAGAAGGTGTTCCCGCCGACGCGGGCGGGCCAGGATCCCGTGTTCGCGCTCCGCAACGTGAGCTTCGAAGCAGAGGGACACACGTTCGTGACGCTCGTCGGGCCGTCCGGCTGCGGAAAGAGCACGTTCCTGAACATGGTCTCCGGGATCGAGACGCCGAGCGCCGGGACCCTCGAGGTGATCGGCCGGAGCGAGGGTGATGCCCGGATCGGGTACGTGTTCCAGGATCCGCGATTGCTCCCCTGGAAGACCGTGCTCGACAACATGATCTACGTCCTCGACGAGGGATCGTCCGAGGAGCGCGCCGAACGCGGCCGGAGGTTCCTCGACCTGGTGGATCTGGGTGCCAAGGCCGAGATGTACCCGGGACAGCTCTCGGGCGGGATGCAGCAGCGC
>CAVVSH010000012.1:0-18610 GCA_963750945.1 uncultured Actinomycetota bacterium
GGGGAGCGATGGGTGTTGCTCGGGCCGAACGGCGGCGGCAAGACGACCCTCCTGTCACTCGCCGGGGCCCGCCGCCAACCCTCGTCCGGTCGCGTCGCGGTGCTGGGGGTCACCCTGGGAACCGCCGACGTCCGCGCGGTGCATCCGAGGATCAGCCACACCAGTCACGTGCTGGCCGAGCGGATGCCTCCTGACCTCTCGGTTCGGACCGTGGTGCTCACCGGCAAGCGGGCGACCCTCTCGCCCTGGTTCCAGGAGTTCGACGAGGCCGACGAGCGCCGCGCGGCGACGCTGCTGGAGCAGGTGGGCTGCGGGCACCTCGCCGCGCGGCGCTTCGTCACCGCCAGCCAGGGCGAACGCCAACGCGTGCTCCTCGCCCGCGCGCTCTTCTCCGACCCGGAGCTCCTGATCCTCGATGAACCGGCGTCCGGATTGGACCTGCCCGCGCGGGAGGCGTTGATCGAAGCGCTGGAGGTCGTCGCAGGGTCCCCTTCCGGGCCCACGACGATCGTCGCCACGCATCACCTCGAGGAGATCCCTCCGTCCACGACCCACGCCGCGCTGCTACGAGACGGATCGCTCGTCGCCCGCGGTGAGATCGAGGGCGTCCTGACCGCACGATCGCTCGAGGACTGCTTCGGGATCGCGCTGGAGGTCGGACGACGCGGTGCACGCTGGTGGGCTACGGCCGGTCCCCCGCCCGCGAGACCGCCCGGGACCTAGCTCGACCTGCCGAGGGCGTCGGCGTTGACGGCGTACGGTGGGGTTCGCCCCGCGAGAGCCTCGATCACCTGCTCGACCGCCTTGCGCTGGAGCTCTTCCAGCGACTCCTCGCTGTAGAAGGCCGCGTGCGGCGTGACGATGACGTCGTCGCGATGCAGGAGTGGGTCGTCGGCCTCGGGCGGCTCCACCTCGAGCACGTCGAGCCCGGCACCGCCGAGCCGGTTCTCCGCCAATGCGGCGCGGAGCGCGTCGAGGTCGACGAGCGGGCCTCGCGACGTGTTGATCAAGATGGCGCCGGGCTTCATCATCGCCAGCTCGGCCTCGCCGATCAGGTGGCGGCTGTCGGACGTGAGGGGTGCGTGGATCGAGACGACGTCCGCCACGGCAAGGAGCTCCTGCAACGTCGCCGGCTGGGCTCCCGCGTCGCGAACCGCCTCGTCCGGCACGAACGGATCGGTCGTCACCACGCGGAAACCGAGCGGCGTCGCTTTCGCGGCGAGGGCGCGCGCGATGCGGCCGAAGCCCACGAGCCCCAGGGTCCTGCCGCGGAGGCGGTGGATCGGCCGCGCATCCGTCGACGTCCAAGACCCCGACCGCACACGTCGATCGAGGAGCGTCACACCTCGGGCGAGGGACATGAGCAGGGCGAGGGCGTGATCGGACACCTCGTCGATGCAGTAGTCCGGCACGTTGGTCACGAGGATGCCCTTCGCGGTGGCTTCGTCGAGATCGATCGTGTCCAGCCCGATGCCGTATCGCGCGATGACCACACACCGATCGAGGCCGCGGATCACGTCGGCGGGCATCGGCGCGAAACAGTTGAGGACGGCGTCCGCGCCGGTGACCGCCTCGCGCACCTCCTCGACCGAGGCTGCGTTCGCTCCGAAGCGGAGCTCGTGGCCGGCATCGGCCAACAACCTCCGTTCCTGCTCGAGATCGGGGAAGACGTGATCGGTGACCGCGACGAGCGCCATCGTTGCTCCTTTCAGCCCCGGGCCTAGGCCATCGCTCGCGCATCGTCGTGCGACGGCAACGACGACCCCTCACCGGGCGGCAGGATCGACACGACGCCGTCGTCCCCGTCGACCGCGACCAGCGAGCCAGGCTCGCCCGGCAAGCCCAGGTCGACTCCGATCACGGAGGGGACACCGAGGGACCGGGCCACCTCGAACAGATGTGACCCCGAGCTGCCGCCGGCACTCACGAGGGCCGCCGCGTGCCAGAGGAGCGGCGCCAGATGCGGCAGCGGGAGTGGCGTCACGAGCACGTCGCGTGGGGCGGGGCGGCCCATCGCCCGGAGCTCCCGCAGCAGATGCGGACGCCCTGCCGCGACGCCCGGTGAGATCGGTGTCCCCTTCGCGTGGAGGCCTCGGGAGCGGACCACGTCCGCCACGAACGGCTCCCACCGGCCCGGTCCACGGCGAAGGGACGGCCGCGCCCCGGCGATCGCGCGCCCGAGCTCCGAGACGGTCAGCCCCCACACGAGCGACCCCGAGGGGAGGACGCCCGCGTCGGCCAACCACACTCCCAGACCGCCGAGGAGCGCCAGCACCCGGCGTGCGGCGGCCCTGTCGGGCGTGCGAAGGTCGCCGATCTCTCGGCAGCCATGCGACACCCGTCCCGCCAGCAGGAGCCGAGATACGGCCGCCGCACGCTCCCGAGCCGCGGGGGGCGCCGCTCCCCAGACGCCTGCGGCGAGCTCACCCGCCGACGTTCGGGCCTCGCGGAGGGCGGCCCCCGGATCGGCCACGTGGATCTCGTCGACCTCGGGCAGCTCGCCCATGCCGAACGCCCACGGGAGGACCAGCTCGTCGCCGAGCGGTGCGGGGAACCGGGTGACCAGCCGAGCGAGGCGCTCGGCGTCCTCCGGCATGGGCACCCCCTTCGTCGCGCGCAACGTCTCGGTGACGTCTGCTTGCGCCGGCGGCGTCGGACCGATCTGCAGGAGGGAGACCTCGTCGCCGATCACACCCCATTCGATGACGCCTTCCCCCACGGTCTCTGCGGCCCGCCGCGCGAGCGCGGCGGCCGCCTCCATCGGTCCCGCACCGATGGCCGGGTCGTCGAGTCCCTCGACGACCCGGCCATCCACGCCGACGATCGCCTCGACCCCGACGCGCCCGCCGACCACGCCGGCCGGCCCGCCGGGCGCCGCGGTGACCGCGACCGTGTCGTCCTCTCGGACCCGCGCGGTCCCCCCCACGTCGAAGGCCAGGAACGGCTGGACGAGCACACCGATCCGGAGGCCTCCGATCTCGACGCCCGTCTCCCGGCAGCGGTCGACGGCGTCGGCGGTGAAAGCCGACGCCCAGCATCCTCGAACGGCGGTGTCCAGATCGCTCGCACTCACCCCCAGGTAGCTGGCGAACGCACCCGACCATCGCCCGTCATCGTCGAGGACGGTGGAGGACCGCACGACGAGGAGCCGGTCATCCGGGAGTGGGTCGTCGGTCGTCGGCCGCGGGGCCAGCTCCTCCACCGCAGGCGCCGGGCTGTCCATCGCCTCGAGATACGCCGCCGGCGTCCCCGACCCCGTCTCGAGCGCCTCCACGCCCCGCCTGATGGCGTCCCACGATGCTTCGGAGGGGAGGACCCATCCGTGGAGGACGGGCAGCCCGGCGGCCGCGGCGGCGGCGAGCCGTGCGGCCTTCACCCCGACGCGTGCGGGATCTCGTGCCACCCGGTCGGTGAGTGCGACGGGAGACACCATCCGGCTCAATCCAGGACCGTGATCTCGTCGATCGGGAAGGAGGTGATCAGGTCGTGCCCAGTCTCGGTCACGATCAGCATCTCCTCCAGTCGCACACCGAACTCGTGCACCTTCCCGTGCTGCGTCTCGAGCGCGAACACCATGCCGGGCTTGATCTCGATCGGATGATCGAGCGACCAGATCCGGGAGATGACCGGCTGGTCGTACTGCGCCAATCCCAGACCGTGTCCCCAGAGGTTGGCGGCGGCTTCGTCCTCGTCGGCGTACCCCCACGTCTCCATCGCCGACGGCCACTTCGAGGCGATGTCACGGGTGGACACGCCGGGCTTCACGGCATCGATCGAGTCGCGCAGCCACGTGAGCGCCGTGTCGTAGTACTGCTTCATCTCGTCGGTGGGCTTCCCTCCCACGCAATACGTCCGGTAGACGCACGACTTGAAGCCGTTCCACGTGAGCGCCGCGACGTCGATGATGACGAGCTCCCCGGGCCGGATGATGCGGTCGGAGAAGTTGCGCCAGTTCGGCCACGCGTTCGGACCCGATGACACGATCACGTCCTCGACGTCCTCGACCCCCGGGAACGAGTACAGGAACTCGAACCCGTGCGCGGCGACCTGGTTCTCCGTGAGGCCCGGGCGCAGCCACTGCGACATCTCGTAGTGGAGCGCGTCGCACATCGAACCCACGATCCGCGAGCAGTTCTGCTCGTCGGGGCTCTTGATCGCCCTCGCTTCCATCATCGGCGTCATGCCGTCGGTCCAGGTGATGCCCGCCTGCTCGAAGGTCTTCATCATCGTGATGTCGATGAAGTCCACGCCGAGCGGCTGATCCTTCACGCCGGCGTCCTCGAGGTCGTCCGCGAGCGCCTTCGTGAACTTCTCGACCTGCATCGTGGACGCGGGACCGGCGGCCCCCTTGATCCATGCGAACGAGTGCCGGACGTTGTCTTGCGGGATCCACGGCGAGTGCGCCTTGATGTGGATGCCCAGGTCCCCCTGCTCGTAGAGGATGGGCTCCTTCCCAGCCGGGAGGACCGCGTAGCGGAGGCCCGGCTTCAGCTTGTTCCAGCCGGGAGTCAGGGTGGAGGTCACGTAACGGATGTTCTCGTCGTACATCAGGAGCATCGCGCCGAGGCCGTGCCGCTTCATCGCATCCTGCGCGCGTTCCTTCCGGAACGCGCGCACCGCGTCCCAGTCGATGCCCCGCTTCCATTCGATGTTCGCGTAGCCGAACGCTTCCCTCATCGCGTCCTTCCTTCCTCTTTCTTGGCCATGTCCTTGGCCCTTTGCTTGGCCTTTCCTCGGCCTCCGTGCCGTTCGGTCACGAGGTGACCTGGTCGACGATCGCCGAGAACTCCTCGTCGTCCAGGAGGCCTTTCGTCTGGAGCGAGCGGGCTTTCACCTCGTTCAGGATCTCCTGCATCTGCTCCGGGGTCGCGGTACGTCCGAGGCGGTCCAGACCCGCCGCGACCGAGTCCAGGCCGGAGCCCTTGCCCAGGACCAGGACGGGCTGCGGTTGCCCGACGAGCTCGGGGCGGTACGGGAACGACTCCGTGAGCTCGTCGCCGACGTTGCGGACCCAGGTCGTGATGATCCCGGACTCCACGTGGTAGAGCCGTTCACCGACGACGGGCCGATTCGAAGGCTGCGAGACGCCGCCCAGCTCCATCACCAGCTTGGAGAGCTCGAAGAATCGCTCGGTGCGGATCCCCGCATCGATGCCGTACATCGTGAGGAGCGCCAGGACCGTCTCCTCCATCGGCGTGTTCCCCGCGCGCTCGCCGATCCCGGTCACGGTCGTCTGGATCACCTCGACACCCTCGGCGACCGCGAGGAGCGTGTTGGCCACGCCCAGACCGAAGTCCATGTGGAAGTGGGTTTCGAGCGGCACGCCCATACGCTCACGCGTCTGCCGGACGAACATGCGGACGCCGTGGGGCGAAAGGACACCGAAGGTGTCCACGAGACCCACGGCGTCCACGTGCCCGTCGGTCGCGACGCGCTCGAGCAGATCCAGGTACTCGACCAACCCCGCGCGCGTGGCGTCGATCGGGAAGAACGAGACCTTGAGCCCGAGCTCGTGGGCGAGACTCGTGGCCTCCACGGAGGCGTCGACGGCGCGCTGCACCGGCCAGCGGTACGCCTTCTCGACGAGATGGTGACTCGACGGGATCTCCATGACGACGCCGTCGACGCCGCAATCGGCCGCACGCTTCACGTCGTCGACGATGCACCGGGAGAAGGCATAGATCTTCGATGGCAGCCCCATCTTGACCATCTCCCGAACGGCCGCCTCGTCGGCGGGAGACACGGCGGGCAGTCCGGCTTCGATCCGGGGGACCCCGGCTTCGGCCAGCGCCTCGGCGATCCGGAGCTTGTCGTCCTTGGTGAACACCACTCCGGCCTGCTGCTCGCCGTCCCGGAGTGTCACGTCGTGCACCTGCACGGACGCCGGAAGCTGGAGCGTCTCTCGGATCTCAGGAAGGAAATTCCAGGGGCTCGTGAACCACCGATCGGTGTGCCAGGGACCTTCGCTCATCCAGCTCCTCCCATGTCGCCCGAGACCAGACCGGCGAGAGGCCGGCAGGCGTGCGAGGGCTACGATATTCGATATCGTGCGTTCTGCAATCCAGAGGAAGAGGAGGTCCGGATGCTCCGGCACGTAGCGATGTTCAAGTGGAAGGAGGGGGTCGAGGATGAGCGGAAGATCGCCGCTCGGGATGCCCTGGCCGCCCTCAAGCAGCAGGTCCCGAGCGTCGTCGAGTACACGGTCGGCTTCGACATCGGGCGGAACCCGAACAACTGGGACATGGTCCTGGTGGCCGACTTCGACGACGTCGCGGGGCTGGAGAGCTACTTCGCCCACCCGGTGATGAACGCCGCATCCGATCTCGTGGCCTCGGTGACCCAGAAGGAGATCACCGCCCGCGTCCAGTTCACGTTCTGACCATGGCCGTCATCGACATCCACAACCACGTCACGCCCAGCCGGTTCGTGCGCGCGATCGAGGAGCGAGGCGAATGGCACACGCTGGACGCGGACGTCGGCGAGCTGCACATCCCCAAGTTCTCGATCCCCGCGGAGGAACGGATCGAAGAGATGGATCGCATGGGCGTGGACGTGCACGTCCTCACGATCAACACCGGCTTCTTCAAGTACGACCGCCCGCCGGACGTCGCCCGCACGATCGCCGACGAGTGCAACGAAGAGCTCTCCGAGATGATGCGCGCCCACCCGGACCGTTTCATGGGGCTCGCCTCGATCCCGCTCCAGGACGTCCCCGCCGCGATCGAGGTGATGGAGCACGCGATGGGTGAGATGGGATTCAAGGGCATCACGATCGGCGACCACGTGGACGGGGTGACCCTGGACGACCCGCGCTTCACGCCCTTCTGGGCAGCGGTCGAGCAACTCGGCGCGGTCGTGTTCTTCCATCAGTGCGCGGCCACGGTGGTCGAGGGTCGCACCACCCGATACGGCCTCCCCAACGTGATCGGGAACCTCGTCGAGCGCGCGATCACGTTCGGCACGCTCGTGTACGGCGGCGTGATGGACCGTTTCCCCGACCTCAAGCTCTGCTTAGGCCACGCAGGCGGCTACACGGCGTTCGGCGTGGCGCGGATGGACAAGGGCTGGCAGGCAGGGGCGATGGAGAACATGCCGGAGTTCGAGGACGCCCGCACCTTCCTCGAGCGAGCTCCCAGCGAGTACGTGAACCGCTTCTGGTACGACTCGTGCACGTACACGGAATCGACGCTGCGCTACCTCCTGGACGTGGTGGGCAGTGATCGCGTGGTGCTCGGGACGGACTACCCCGCACCGATGATGGAGCCGGATCCGGTGCCCTGGATCAACGCGATGACGAGCCTCTCGCAGGAGGAGAAGGAAGGGATCCTCGAGCGGAACCCCGCTCGGTTGCTCGGCCTCTAGCGCAGGGGGTGCTCGGCTCGCAGGCTCAGCCGGCGTCCTCCATCCTCCGGGTGATCTCGGCGAGCTCCGCGATCCGCGGGTCGACCGCCTTGCGCTTGCGTTCCATGTCCTCGAACACCTCGAGGATCTGCGCCTGCATCGTGGCGACCGCCGGATCGCTCTGCAGTCGAGGGTACGGCAGATCGATCGGGAGATCGGCGAAGTTCCGCCCACCGTAGGCGACGATGATGATGCGGCTCGACAGCTGCACCGCCTCGAGCACGTCGTGCGTGACGAACAGGACGGTCTTCTTCGTCTGCTCCCAGATCGACTGGAGCTCCTCCCGGAGCGTGCGGGCCGTGATCGCATCGAGGTGGCTGAACGGCTCGTCCATCAGGAGCAGATCCGGCTCGACGGAGAACGCGCGCGCGATCCCGACCCTCTGCTGCATCCCGCCGGACAGGTGCGCCGGGTACATGTGCTCGAACCCCTTCAAACCGACCATGTCGAGGTAGCGCTCGATGCCCGCGCGCGTCTCGTCCGTCCTGTCGCGATGCACGTACTGGATGTTGCTCATCACCGTCCGCCACGGGAGGAGCCGCGGATCCTGGAACACGTAGCCGAGCCTCGCCGGCCCGCCGTCGTCCGCGGACACGGAGACGCTGCCGGTCGTCGGTGTCTCGATCCCGGACACGATGTTCAGGAACGTGCTCTTCCCACAGCCCGACGGGCCCACCATCGAGACGAACGTCTGGCCACCCATCTCGAAGTCAAGGCCGTCCAGGGCGCGGACGGTCGGCTGATGCTTCGTGGGAGGCGGGAACTCCTTCACGACCTTCGTCGCCTTCAGGATCGCCACGTCGGTTGTCCTCCTCGATCCGCCATCTGCTACCCCTTCGCTCCGAACGAGGCCATCGACCCGCGCCAGGCGTGGACCTTCCGGTCGATCCGCTCGATCACCCCGCGGTCGATCGCGATCACGACGACCAACACGACCACGCCCCAGGCCATCAGCCCGTTGTAGTCCGCCGCCGATTGATACCAATCGCGGGCGCGGAACCCGGCGCCCTCGTTGCTCCCGAACCACTCCACGAGGACGACGCAGCCCCACGCCGCGATGATCGACAGACGGATGCCGGCGATCAGGGCGCCCGCCATCGAAGGCAGCGCGAGGTCCCGGGCCCGGGTCGGACCCGGGACGTCATACGCGTCGGACATGTCCCGGAGCTCGCGCGGGATCGCGAGCGTGCCCTGCAGGACGTGGACGATCAGGCCCGGCGTCGCCGAGACCACGGCGCAGAAGACCGGCGCCCGGATCCCGAACCCGAACCACATCACGGCGAGGAGCGCCCACATGTAGGCGGGGAGCGCGATCCCGACGGTGACGATGTCGGTGAAGAACGCCTGCACCCGCCACCACCGCCCCATCGCGTAGCCGACCGGCACGCCGATCACGATGACGAACAGCAGTGCGAGACCCGTCCGCGTGAGACTGATCTGGAGGTTCTGGACCAGCTCGTTGTTCCAGACGCTCCACGGCTCGCTGCCGAACGCCGTCTGGAACTCACGCACGAGGATGTCGATCGTCTGGAGCGGCGTCGGGAACCGCGGGCTGAGGATCCCGGCGAACTGCCACAGGAGGAGGAGGGCAAGGCGCGAGGTCCACCGAGCGACGCGGTCACGTCGCAGGAAGGAGAGGATCCCGCTCACGATCGAGGATCGGGGGGCGGTGGGGATCTCGGTCATCGTCTCGGTGGCCATGTCTCCCTCGATCAGTACCGGAGGATGTCCTCGCCGCGCTTCAGGCGATAGCGGAACACGAAGCGCTCGAGCCGCATCAGCAGGAACCGTTCGATCAGCACGACGAACAGGACGAAGAACATCATCCATGCGAGCATGTCGGTCGACGGAGAAGCCCTGGAACGCCTTGCGGATCTGGACACCGACTCCCGTGGTCCCGCCGAACGTCTCGGCCAGCGCGGCCAGCTTCCACGAGGCGGCGAAGGACGCCCGCGCCGAGGCGAACAGGAACGGCGTGAACGACGGGATCACGATCTGGCGGAGCGCGGATGAGGTCGGCATCCCGTAGGCACGGCTCATCGACAGCAGGTTCTTATCGACCCCTTCCACGCCCGCGGCGACGTTCAGCGAGATGACCGGGAGCACGAGCAGCGCCACGACGAATGCCGGCCCGGTGTCACCGATCCCGAACAGGAGCAGGCCCAAGATCGCATACACGATCAGCGGCACGTTCGCCGCGAGGTAGACGAAGTCGAAGAAGAAGTTCTTCGCGTACCGATACCGGCCCATCAGGATGCCGATAGGCACGCCGACCACGAGGGCGCCGAAGAACCCGAGCAGCGTCTTGCGGAACGTCTCCCAGAAGTTGACGAAGACCCATCCCGGCTCGATCCCCTCCGCCTCGTTGCCGAACGTGAAATCCCCCATCCTCTGAAGGACGCTGAGCGGGCTCGGGAGGAGGTTGAACTCCGTCCGGGTGAACCCGGAGGCGAGCTGCCAGGCGCCGATCATCACGACGGCGCCGAGCAATGAGTACGCGGTCGCCTTCCACCGCCTGCTCCCCACCCGCTGGCGCGTGGGGATGCGGACCGAGGTGGTGCTGTCTCCCTCAGGGATCTCGGTGACGGGCGGCGCGGTCGACATCACGCTCCTTCACGACTTTGGCACGTGACGGTGGCACGTGGTCCATGGGTCGCGTGGCCGTGTCTCGCCGGATCCCGGCTCGCCGCGAGCGGCGAGCCGGGATCCGATCGAAGCGGCCGGATCACGGCAGCTGGCAGGTCTCCTCCCCGCTGTCCGGGTCGATGCAGACGTGGATCGGTCCGGGCTGGCCCTCGGGCACGAGGCCCGCGTCCGCGAGAAGGTCCGTGACCTGGAGCTCCCCCTCGATCCACGTCTCGTCCAGGTAGACGGTATCCACGAACTCGTCGAACTGGTTCACGTACCAGTCCTTCAGGAATTCGAGCTCCTCGGGCGTCTTGTAGCCGAAGTCGTCGGGATAGGCCTCGAGGATCGCGTCCTTGTTCGTGGCCCACTCCTGCAGGCCGCGATCCCAGACCTCGAGGAAGAACGCGACCTCCTCCGGGTGCTCGTCGTACCAGCTCTTGAGCACGACGAAGTTGTTGCTGTTCATGCCCTCGTGGCCCGGGACGTACTCCTCGCCGTAGAGCTGCGAGGCCGACTTGGCGTCGTACAGGCCGACGACGCTTCCGTCCATCAAGGCCGCATTCGCGTTGTAGATCGACGTCACGCCCGCACACAGGTCCCCGCTCTTCACGAGGTCCACCGCGGTGTTGAAGTCCGTGATCGCCATCTGGATGTCCTCGGGCCCTTCCCCGATCGTCCTTCCGTGCAGGTCCTGGGCGAGCGCCTGCCACACGATCGTGGAGCCACTGAACGACTCCACCCCGAGCTTGCATCCCGGCTCGAGGTCGTCGAACGTCTCGTATCCCGAGTCGGCCTGGACGATGATGATGTCCTTGGCCTTGTTGTACTTCCCGATCGTCACGGTCTCGACGTCGCTCTCGGCCTCGAGAACCGGCGTCTCGTAGCTCCCCGTCGACACGAGGTCCGCATGACCGCCGGCGAAGAACGCGAATTCGTCTTCGGACTCGTTGCGCTCGATATGGAACCCGGACTCGGCCTCCATGTCGGCGAGGATCCCCTCGTCCTCGAGCCAGTTCCATACCGGGTCGGGGGAGAAGACGAAGCGCATCGTGCCGCCCTCGCCGTCGCCCGTGTCCCCGTCCCCACCGCACGCGCCAAGCGCGACCAGCGCCAGGACCGCACCAACAACCGCCACCCGACGAACCATCCGTGGACCCCCTCTGTCGAACCGACCAGATTTTCGCGCACTGTATATCTTGTATGACCGGGCTGTCCAGGCAGCAGTTCTCGCGGCCACTCCCTCCTTATACGGAGACGCGGCTCAGCCGAGCCGGTCCGGGCGCACGCCCGCGGGCTCGCCGTAGACCTCGGGGTTGACCACTCCGGGCGCACGCCGACCGTCGATCATGGCCCGGAGGTTGTCCACCACGGCCAGGCTCATCGCCTCGCGGGCCTCGACCGTCGCGCTCCCGATGTGCGGGGTGAGGATCACGTTGGGGAACCCGAAGAGCTCCGGACTCGGCGCCGGCTCCCCCACCGGCGGCTCCTGCCAGTACACGTCGAGCCCGGCGCCGGCGATCGCGCCCTGTCTCAGCGCCTCGATCAGCGCCGGCTCGTCCACGATCCGACCTCGGGCGGTGTTGACGAAGAAGGCCGACGGCTTCATCAGGTCGAACTCGCGGGCACCGAACATCTTGTGGGTGGTCTCGTTGTAGGTCGCCATCACGACGACGAAGTCGGCGCGTCGGAGCAGCTCGTCCCGCTCCGGCTCCCACGTGACGCCGAGCTCCCTCTCTCTGTGCTCCGAGAGGCGGTTCCGCTTCGTGTAGATGACGTCCATCTCGAAGGACCGGAGGCGCTTCACGATCTCCGTGCCGATGTCACCGAGCCCGACCATCCCCACGAGCTTGCCGGCGAGCTCGTGGGTCAGGAACGTCGTCGATTGCTCCTGGTGGAACCGCCCCTCGCGGACGAAGCGGTCCGCCTCGGTGAGACGCCAGGAGAGGCCGAGCACGAGGGCGCAGGTGAGGTCGCAGGTGGTCTTCGTGATGACATGCGGCACGACGGTCACGGGGAGGCCCCGCCGTGTTGCCGCCTCGACGTCGACCACGTTGGGGAAGAGTGCCATCGTGGCGATCCCCTTCAGGTGGGGGGCCGCATCCATGACCTCCGCATCGATGGGCGTGTCTCCCAGCATCCACAGGTAGTCGCAGTCCGCGACGCCCGACAGCAGGGCGTCACGGCCGATCATCCGCTCCGACTCGAACACCTCGACATCGGCGAACTCCTCGAGGGCCCGGCGACCGACGTCCATGATCGGCTGGACGACGAAGACCTTTGCCTTCTTCGGCGCCTTCTTCGTCGGCGCGCTCACCCGCCCACTCGTCCGAACAGGCTCGCGGCGGTTCCGCGCAAGAGGGCGTGACGCTCCTCGTCGGAGAGCTCGACCATCGTCTCGAGGCGGCCGACCGGGTCGTCGAACGTCATCGGGGCCGGCCAGTCGGTGCCGAAGACGACCCGGTCGGCCCCCACCACGTCGATCAGGAACCGCAGGTTCCGCGGCGTGTAGACGACCGTGTCGTAGTAGAAGCGGCGCACGTAGGAGCTCGGCGGGCCCTGCGACGAGCCCCGTTCACCGGCCCAGACCTCCCACCCCTTGTCCAGTCGGTCCAGGGCATAGGGCACATACCCGCCGCCGTGACACAGACAGATCGTGAGGTCCGGGAACCGATCGAGCACGCCGCCGTAGATGAAGGCCGCGAAGGTGATCGTGCGGTCGACGAGGTTCCCGATCGAGTTCAGCAGGAAGTACTTCCGCGTGCGATACGTGACCGTCGTGTGCTGGAACTGGTGGATCAGCAAGAAGGCACCGAGCTCTTGCGCCGCCTCCCAGATCGGCTCGAACTGATCGTGGTCGTACGTGAGCCCGTTCACGTGATCGTCGATCATGAATCCCGTGAGGCCGAGCTCCTTCATGCCTCGCGTCATCTCGGCGACGGCACGCGGGGGATCCTGCATCGGGAGCGTCCCCAGGCCCATGAAACGGTCGGGGTGCTCGCGGACCATGCCCGCGATCTCCTCGTTCGCTTCCTGGGAGATCCGCTCCGTGACCTCGGGGGCTTGGTGGTATTGGTAGAACACGTCGGTCGGCGAGACGAGCTGGACGTCGATCCGCAGCTCGTCCATCGTCTCGAGCCGCTTCGGGATCTTCCATCGGTTCTTGATGTTGCCGAGCTCGCCGTCGGCCGAGGTCATACCGTGCCAGTCGGTGCCCTCGTCGAGCACCGCGCGCTGGAATCGCTGCAGCGTGCAGTGACAGTGGACGTCGATGATCGGTTGGGTGGATGTGGCCGTCATGTCGTCCCCTCCGTGTTCCCCGGCCGACGAAGCCGTTTCAGTGTCCGTGCATCTGGTGGGTCATGCGGGCGGTCCACTCGTACTTCGTCGCCGCGGACAGAGCTCGCATCGTGTCCCGGTACGCCTCGCCCTTGATGAGCTTCTCGGCCGCATCCTCGTCCGGGAGCTCGAGGTCGAGGAGCCAGTCGTAGTCGGTCTTCAGCTCGCCGACGCCGGTGCCGAGCGTGAGCCGTTCCACACCGGCCTCATCGCCCAGCCTCTTGACCTCCGTGAGCGCCCGCTCCTTCGAGGCCTCGTCCAGGTCGTCCTTCCAGATGAACATCGCCGAGTGCCGGACGTGGCCGGGCACGATGAGCGCGGCGCCCTCGTACCACCAATCGATCCTCGCGGTCAGCTCCCCCTGACAGACGGACGCGTTGTAGACGGCGATCTCGTGATGCACGTCGTCCTTGTTGTATGCCTGGAGACCGGCTTCGTCCTCGAAGTCGAGGTGGAGGGCGACGTCGTAGTCGCACGGCGGACCCTCCGTCGCCGCGCGCCACCGTGGCGTCCGGTCCCACGGCTTCGTCTCGGCCAGGTGCAGCGAGCCACCGAACAGATCGGATCCGAAATCGATCGCGACGGGGCCCGCGGCGGTGAATCGCATATACGCGGACCCCTTCTGCATCCACTGCATCTCTTCGGGCCCGTTCCCTTCCTTCAGCATGAAGAAGGCGGTGTGTCGTAGCACGTGATCCTCCTTGTCGGTTACGCGTCGATCTTCTGGCGTTCCATCTCCTCGAACAGCTCGAGGATCTCCGCCTGCTGGATGGCGACTTCCTTATCCGTCTGGCGCCGTGGGAAAGGGAGGTCGATCGTGAGGTCCCTGAAGATGACTCCCTGGCTGCTCATCATCAGCACACGGCTCGACAGGAGGACGGCCTCCAGCACGTCGTGGGTCACGAACAGGATGGTCGAGCCCGTATCAAGCCAGAGGCGCTGGAGCTCGGCGCGCAGGTCGCGCGCCGTGATGGCGTCGAGGTGGCTGAACGGCTCGTCCATCAACAGGAGGTCGGGCTCGATCGACAGAGCCCTCGCGATCCCCACGCGCTGCTGCATCCCGCCCGAGAGCTGTCCCGGGTACATCTCGGCCTTGGCACCCAGATCCACCAGGTCGAGGAACCTCCGGCCGCGTTCGGCGCGCTCCTCGGACGATCCCTCGTCGAGGACGTAGATCATGTTGTCGAGCACGGTCTTCCAGGGGAGCAATCGCGGATCCTGGAACACGTACCCGATCCGGGCATCACCCTCGCTCCGGCCGATCACCTCGAGGGTCCCGGCGCTCGGCGTCTCGATCCCGGAGACCATGTTCAGGAACGTGCTCTTTCCGCAGCCGGACGGCCCGACGAGCGTCACGAACGTGTGTCCCTCTGCTTCGAAGCTCACGTTGCGGAGCGCGAACACGGGATCCTGGCCCGCCCGCGTCGGCGGGAACACCTTCTTCACATCTCGCGCTACCAGTCTTGCCACGTCGGCTCACCTCCGGCCGGCGGCCGTGCCGCCCGGCGAACAGTCACCGAGACCACTGCTGCTCACCGATCCGCCAGCCACGGAAGCGACGGACGACCCGGTCCATCACGATGCGATCGAACGCGAGGATCGTGATCATCATCACGAGACCCCAGGCCATCATGCCCTCGAAGCTCCCCGCGTCGTACCAGTAGTGGGCGCGGAAACCGACCCCCTTGTCGTTGCCGAACCACTCCACCAACAGGACGGCTCCCCATCCAGCCAGGACGGCCGAGCGGAAACCGGCGGCGATGTACTCCATCATCGACGGGATCATGAGCCATCGGAATTGCCGCCGAGTACCCACCCGGTAGGCGTCAGACATCGCGAGCAGCCTCCCGGGCGTTGCGGTGGCGCCCTGGAACGTGTTGACGACCAGCTGGGGCGTCGCGGACAGCACACAGACGGTGATCGGCCCGATGTTGCTGAACCCCCACCACATCACGACCAGGAGCGCCCAGATGAAGGCCGGCAGCGTGATGCCCACGAGGATCAGATCGGTGAAGAAGTAGCGGACGCGCCACCACCGCGCCATCGCGATCCCGATCGACACCCCGAGGACGAGGACGATCGAGAGTCCGATCACGGCCCGCCCCAAGCTGATCGCGAGGTTCGGGAACACCTCGCCCCGCCGGAACTCCTCGATCAGGGCCTCGGCGGTGCCGAGGGGCGTCGGGATGTCATCGAACGTCGATCCGGCCCATTGCCAGACGAGAAGGAACGCCACGCGCGCCGTATACCGCGCGGCGCGATCCGAGGTGAGCCACCACCACCGGGACCGCGGCGGTGGAGCGAGCAGGAACTCTGGGATCTCGGCGGATCCGAGGCCGTCGACGGTCGCGACGTCGCTCACGAGACCTGCTCCCTGGCTCCCGCGGGGTCGCGCCAGCGGAACACCCGTCGCTCCGCCGGCGCGATCAGGAGCCGTTCGACCAGGATCACGAACAGGACGAAGAAGAACATCCACGCGAGGAGGTCGACGACCGAGTAGATCTGGAATGACTTCTCGAGCTGGTACCCGACCCCCAGGTAGCCGCCGAACGTCTCCGCCAGGGCGGCCAGCTTCCATGAGTTCGCGAACGAGACGCGGCCGCTCGCGAAGAGGAACGGCACCACCGAGGGGATCACGATGCTCCGGAGCGTCCTGCGGCTGCTCCGCCGGAACGACCGGCTCATCGCGAGGAGCCCGCGGTCCACCGATTCCACGCCGGCCGCGACGTTGATCGCGATGCCGGTGAACGCCTCCAGCGCCACCACGAACGCCGGCCCCCAGGGGCTGATCCCGAAGACGACGATCGCGATCACCGCGTACACGAGGAGCGGCACGTTCGCGAACAGGTAGACGAAGTCGTGGAAGAACGCTCGGGCGTAGCGGTAGCGGCCCATCAACATCCCCACCGGGATCCCGATGACGAGGGCCACCGCCCAGCCGGCCATCGTCTTCAGGAAGCTGCTGAGGAAGTTCGTGAAGACAACGCCCGAGACGAGGAGCTCCCACATCCGCTGCGCCACCGCGAGTGGGGACGGCAGGATGAAGGGCTCCAGGACCGTGGAGAAGTACGCCCAGACGGCGATGAAGCTGGCCGCGCCGAGGAGGGAGTAGAGGACCTTCGCGCGCGTGCGCCGGCCGCTCGAGGCGAGCGCATCGATCGCCGCCTGCTCGAGCTCCTCGAGGGTCTTCTCGGTCTCGACGGTCGCGGCCATAGGGGGAGAGGGCGGTGCCGGCGTCACTGACGCGACGCCGGCACCGGATCGCTCGCTAGAAGCCCTCCGGACAGGGCTCGCCTTCCGGATCCTCCATCACTTCGTGTCGAGGGAACTCCGCATCCGCCGGAACGACGCCCGCGTCCTGCACGAGGTCGAAGACCGGCCGCTCTCCCTCGATCCACTCCTCGGTCAGGTAGGGGCTCTCGACGAACCAGTCGAAGGTGTTCTCGAAGTAGTCCTTCATGAACTGCGCCTCGGCCTCAGTCTCGACCGCGAAGTGCTGCGGGTACGTATCGATGATCTCGTCGCGGTTCTCGGCCCACTGGACCATCGCGCAATCCCAGACCTCCTGGAAGAAGGCCGCCGCATCGGGATTCGCGTCGAACCATTCGGCTCGGGACACGAACGCGTTGCTGAGCACACCCTCGTGGCCGGGCACGATCTCCTCGCCGTAGAGCTGCGACGCGGACTTCCCGTCGTACATCACCGTGAGGTCCCCCGATGCCATGTCCGGGATCACCTGGGTCGGGTCGAGGATCCCGGCGCAAGCCTCGTCCTCGCGGAGCAGGCCCGGGATCACCTGGTAGTCGGCCGTGACGATCCCGATGTCATCGGAACCCTCCGCGACCTCGCGGCCGTCGATCGCGTTGATCAGCGACCCCCAGATGATCGTGTTCCCGGTCACCGACTCCGTCGCGATCTTGCAGCCGGCAGGGAAGTCGGATGCCGTCTGGTACTCGGGATTCGCAGTCACGAGCACGTCCTTGTTCATGTTGAACTGGCCGAACGTGACGGTCTCGATACCCTGCTCCTCGAGCAACGGCGTCTCGTATGTCCCGGTCGAGGCGACGTCGGCGTGACCGCCTGCGAACGTCGCCCACTCGTCCCACGTGGCGAGCTGGATGATCCGGAATCCGGACTCCTTCTCCATCGCCTCGAGGATCCCCTGGTCCTTCATCCAGTCCCAGGCCGGGTCCGGCGCGAACGTGAACCGGATGATGTTGCTGGTCTCGCCTTCACCATCACCGCCACCACCGCCCCCGCCGTCGTCACCGCAGGAAACGGCCATGAGCATCGTCACGGCCACGAGTGCAGCGCTGCGAAGCAACCTGCTACGGCTCATCTTCGGTGCCCCTCCCCTGTCAGGCCCGATCAGGTGACGCACTCTATAGAATATGCGAATCGTTGTCTAGGCAGCAGAACCCGACCCGGTGACCGCCCGCGGATCGGCCTCCGAGGGCCGCCGCAACCACCTGCGAGGGCTGCTTCTGTGTGCCGCGGGGGTGATCGTGATCAGCCCCGACGCCCTGATCATCCGAACCGTCCGGACCGACGCGTGGTCGACCGTGTACTGGAGAGGGATCTTCACCGTGGTCGGGACACTCGTGATGCTCGTGGCCCTTCGCCCGGGCACGAGCCCCGCGCGTGGCGACCGACACGCCCCCAGGTGTTCGCGGGAGCACTGTTCGCTGCCGCGAGCGTCGCCTTCGTGTCCGCGTTGTATCGGACGGACGCGGCGAGCGTGCTGGTGATCATCGCCGCAGGCCCGCTGATCGCCTCGGTCCTGGGACGCGTGTTCCTCCACGAGCCGGCACACGTTCGGACCTGGCTCACCGGGGCCGCGGTGCTGGCGGGTCTGGTCGTGATCTTCGGAGGAAGCCTCGGACGCGGTGACCTCGACGGCAACCTGCTCGCCTTGGCCGGCGCGTCGTGCTTCGCGGGCTATCTCACCATCTCGCGCGCGGCTCGCCCGGCGGACATGACGCCGGCGATCGCGGTCGGCGGTGCCGGGGCCGCACTCGCCGGGCTGGTCGCCGGCGCCGATCTCACGATCGGCACCGGCGACCTGCTCCTGCTCGCGCTGCTCGGGATGGTCATCCTGCCGGTGTCGCTCACGCTCATCACGCGAGCGACCCATCATCTGCCGGCGCCCGAGGTGAACCTGATCGCGCTCCTCGAGACCCTCCTCGGGCCGCTCTGGGTGTGGCTCGCGCTCGGTGAGACGCCGTCTCCCGAGGTCCTCGCCGGC
>CAVVSH010000013.1:0-14291 GCA_963750945.1 uncultured Actinomycetota bacterium
CGCGTCGCCGGGTCCGTCGCGGAACCTCCAGAGGTGTCGCTTCCGCCCGGTGGGCGACATCACGAGCGCGATGGATCCGAGGTGATCGCCGTTCGTGTCGACCCCGTGCGTGTGGTGGATGTTGAGCTGATGGTCCGCGCGGCGCGTCCCTCCCGTCGACCCGATCGGCTGCATCGCCTCGCGGATCGCCTCCATCGAGACCGCGTGCGGGAAGTTGTACTTGCCGCCGCCGCCCACGGACGAGATCAGGCACATCTTCGGGGCGACCGCCTCCACCAGCTCGAGGTTGACGCCTCGCTTGGAGGCGTGATGAGGGATCTTGAACACGTCGGCCTTCAGCGGATCGGAGCCGAGGGCCTCCCGCAGCAGCTTGGCGACGGGGGAGCTCTCCGGCACGAGCTGCGGGAAGTCCTGGAGCACCTGGCCCCAGGACAAGGTCTGCGCGTCCGCGCCGAGCAGGAGCTTGTTCGTGTCGGGACGCCGCACGTAGCGGCGTTCCTGATCCCGTTCGAGGTACCGCGACGCGGGGGCCTCGACCATCAGCGAGAGCGACGCGTTGTTGATCTCGACTCCGTAGGAGTCGAATCGGTTCCGCAGGCCGATCGCCGGCGCGAGCACCGTCACCTTGCCGGTCCCGAGGAACCGGGTCGTGCCGCTCGTGGGCTGCAGCTGTCGGATCCCGCGATCCTCGAGCGCGCGCATCGTCTCGAAGAACGCCCTCGTCGGGTGGTAGTAGCCCGGCTCCCAGTACTCGTCGATCAGGTCACCGAAGCGGTCGATGAACTCCGGCATCCCTCGGATGTGGTCGTCATGGGGGTGGGTCCCCACCACGATCGAGAACCTCGACCCGACCGCGAACAGGGTCGTCGCGGCGAGCTCCTCGATCAATCCCGGCAGCTTGTCGGTGGTGGCCACGTCCACGACGAGCGCGCGCCGCACCCCTCGGAACTCGGGCAACACGATCAGCTGCGTGTCGCCGTCTCCCACGTTGAGCAGGAAGTAGACGGCGTCCTCGGCGTCGACATCGGCCACGAAGTCACCGGGGTGGAACGAGGAGGCGGGGACCGGGGCGGGCAGGGTCACCGGCGTTCGAACGCCGATCGAGGCAGCGGTCCGGTCAGGGCGGCGTAGTACGAGAGCTTGGCCGCCTCCTTGGCTTGGGAGGTGATGTCGAAGATCGTGGGCTCCAGCCACTCCCAGGTCTTCGGATCGAGCATCCTCGTGCGTTCGCGCTCCGGCGTCTCGGATGACTCGTGCGCCTTGAGGAACGCGGCCAGCTCCCGTGCCCGGACCGTGATGCCGAAGGTGTCGCCGGCACGAAGGACGCGCCCCACGGCCTTCCTCGGCATCCGATTGCGACGGAGGAACGTCTGCATCCGCCGAGCGTCGACCTCGACGTGGGCCGTGGGCTCGTCGGGGAAGCGGAGCCGTCCCAGCGGATCCACGACCGGCCACGAGGAGATGCTGAGCTCCGCCGTGTCGGCGAACAGCTCATCGACCACCACGTATCGGAGCCGAGCCGTCGAGGTCGTTCCGATCGCGTCGGGCCTCCAGCGGCGGCCCTTGAGCGGGAGCTCGGGCGGGGGCCCGGGGAGCCAGCTCACGGGCCGGCGTGCTTCGGTCGGTACGACGCTGCAGGGTCGGCGATCGCTTCCGGACCCGCTCCGGGTTGCGGCAGGTCGAACTCCTCGGCGATCTCCGCCCACGCATGCTCGCCGATCTCCGGGAACTGGGACCCGACGGTGTTCATCTCCTTCCGGATCTCATCGAGGAACTTCTGCGGATCGGCCCGGCCCTTCCTCGGCGTGTTCGCCTGCTGCTCGATCTTGCGCCTGATGCTCGCGTACCAGTCGGCGGCGACGGCGTGTTGATCGGCGCGCTTCGCGAAGTTCAGGAACGTCTGGATCCCTGCGAGGATCGCCGCGACGACACTGATGCATCCCACGGTGATCCTGAGCCCCATCGGGATCTCATCCTGACTCAGCGTCGCGAACAGGCTCGTGCCGACGATCGTCGTGAAGATGACCACCGGCAGCCCGAGCATGAGGTTGTACTTCCGCAGCCGTGACGCGACCCGGTAGTGGGCGATCTGGGCCGCCCAGGCTCGCGTCTCCCAATCCTTGAGGAGCGCCTCGAGATGGCTGTCCCATCCGAAGGACGGCTGCGCCGGCTCGGTCTCGGTTTCCGAGGTTCCCTGGTCCCCACTCTGCAGCGGTTCCTTGATCGACATCTCGCGATCCCCCTGCCCGACTCCGCGGGCCTCCTGGGTCAGGGATAGCGACCGTTTCACCCGCGGGGAATTCGCAGTCTTCTGTAGCTCGGTCGGCTGATGCATCGGACCGGGCGGGGTCGGTACGTTGCCGTGCGCATGATCGGCACAGCGAAGCGTGACGCCGGGCTTGCGGGGGAGCGGTTCACGTTCGAGGCGATCCGCGGCTGCCGGCCCCTCGGAGAAGGTCAGCTGGGCCGGTGGAGGCGACCCGGCGACGGGGACGGGTCGGACGTTCTCGACGGTGTTCCGATCCGGGGGCACGCACACGGTGACGGCGACCAGCGGAGAGGACGAGGTCCGCTTCGAGGTGACCGTCTGTCCGATCGACGAGTGGCTGATCCGCGCGCAGCAGTTCTACGGCCCCTCGGTCGACTTCTCCCGCGTGCGGGTCGGCGCGAGCCGGCTCGTCCTCGGCCCCTCGGGCACCGCGTGGACCTGCAACGACGTGATCCGGTTCAAGCGTGCCAAGGCGGCGAAGGACCTCCCCAGCGAGTCGACGTTGATCCACGAGCTCGGCCACGTATGGGAGCACCAGACGGGCCAGGCGCAACTCCTGAGGGGGATCATCGAGCAGATCGGCAGGCGCTTCGGGCGTGACCCGTACGACTACGGCGGTCCGGAGGGTCTCCGGCGGGCGACCGCGTTGACCTCATTCACCAAGGAGGGGCAGGCGCAGATCCTGACCGAGCTGTGGAAGTCGAAGCATGGTCAGCAGAAGTCGGACCGGAAAGGGGTGGCGTTCTCCACGGCCGGGTACGTCGAGGACCTCGAACGGCTCGTGACTGGAGCCGGGATCGGGACCGACCGGGTGGTCCGGCGCGGCCCCTTCAGCGTCCTCGACGCCTCGATCGCACGGATCGTGAACATGGTGATGGGACGCGTCGGATAGCGACTGGGCAGGTGATCGAGGCAGAACCGATCGCGCGGATGGTGCTCTCGACGTAGCCGCCTTGGGGGACTGGTACCGGTTGTCACCTCTCGGAGGTACATCCGGGCCCATGGCCGTGGACGTCATCGACCAGCGCCGCGCGGGTGCGCTCAGGTGCCACTGACGTGGCCGACACCTCCCCCCTCGATTCACCCACGATCGGGACCGCCCCCAACGACCTGATCCAGCCGTGCGGCGTGAAGGACCCCCAGCCGGCTCGCCCGCCCGCTCCCGACGTGCTGCCCGCGTTCTCGATGGCGTTCTCCGGCGGCGGCTTCCGAGCAACGCTCGCCGCCCTCGGGGTCGTGCGGTTCATGGCCGACGCTGGCCTCCTGGATCGTGTGCGATGGGTCTCGTCCGTCTCCGGAGGGTCGGTCGCACACGGCCTCCTCGCCCGTGACTACGCCGAGCTCCGGACCACGGGCTTCTCGCGGGAGGCGGTCGACCGCCTCGTGATCTCGCCGTTCATTCAGGCGATCTCGACCACCTCGCTCACGTCGGAGCTGCTCCGGAACCTCTGGCGCGCGATGGGAAGCCTCACCCGCACCGATCTGCTTGCGGACGCGTTCGATCGATGGTTCTACCGTGGACTCCTGCTCGAACAGCTCCCCGAGGGATGCCGGTTCATCTTCAACGCCTCCAGCGTCACGACCGGCGTGCGGTTCGGGTTCGAGCGCGACGTCGTGGGCGACTGGGTGATCGGCCGGGCCGCGACGGCCGGCTCGGGCACTCCGGATGTCCCAGGCGGTGGCCGCCTCCGCCGCCGTGCCCGGCGCGTTCGCGCCGTTCGAGGTCAAGAACGTGTCTTTCCCGTGCTCGGGAGGGGTCGTGCCGAAGCTCCTGGACGGCGGTGCGTACGACAACATGGGGCTCGAGCCGCTCGCGGACCTCCGCGACGTGTGCCTCGTCGCCGTGAACGCCGGCGGGCTGTTCGCGACGGGGGCGTACGGTGGAGTGCCGGTGATCCGCGACCTCAAGCGAGCGCAGGGCTTGCTCTACCGGCAGACCACGGCGCTGCGCATGCGGTCGATGGTCGAACGGTTCAAGGCGCACGAGGACGCTCGCGCCAGGGGCGAGGAACCGCCGCCGTGGGCTCGCCTCGGCGTCCTCTTCGGCCTCGCCACGACCGTGGACGCGACCGAGGAGTGGCTCGAGGGACGCCCGGACCACGACGAGTGGCGCGTGGAGACGGCGCGGCTCCCCACCGTGTTCTCGAGCTTCAATGCCGACCTGTGCCGGAGGGTGATCTACCGGACGTGGTGGCTCACCGGCGCCGTGCTCTCCCGGTACCACCGGGAGCTCCTGCCGGCTGACCTGCCGACTTGGAGCGAACTCCCCTAACGCTGGAAAAGGTGTGGCGATGCGCTCTTGCCATAGGTCTGGTCCTGTCGGAACATGGCGGCACGAGAGAGAGGAGGTGGTCCTACTGCATAGACAGCTGGAGACCCTCGAGGTGATTGGCTGCTGAGGCCGTCCCTCCGGGCGTGGGCCGACCGCCCCGCTCGCTCTGCCGGATGGCCGGCAGAATCCAACCAACTCACCGATCTCGCGGGTTCGGGCCTGGTCTACCCGACGAAGCCTCGTGAGAGGCCGAAGCACCCGTGAGGTGAGCGTTACGCGACGGGCCGGGCTCCCGAGGGAGCCCGGCCCTTCCGCATCTGACCCACGAGAGCACCCGGGCCTGGGTGCTTCGGGCACCCAAGATGAGCAGTTCCTCGTCTGGACCCGATCCTGTCCCAACGCCACGATCGGCCCGACCCGCAAAGGGCAACGAGCTCATCCGGATGGGTTTCGCCCACTGCGGAGGATCGATCGGAAAGAGGGAGGTCGGGAGATGAGAACCGAACGCACGAACACACTGGCACGAACGATCGGGCGCCGTGCGCGTCATGGGCTGGTCGCGAGCTCGGTCGCGCTGCTCCTCGTGGTGTGGCTCGCGAGCGGCGCGCTTGCACAACCGGGTGTCTTGGATCCCGCGTTCAGCGGCAACGGGTGGGTGGCGACCGACCTCGGGTCGGGGCTCGACTTCGCCTATGACGTCGCCGCCTCGGAGACGGACGGCACGATCGTCGCCGCCGGCCAGGGACCGGGGAGCGGTGGACGGTTCGCGATCGTTCGGTACCAGAGCAACGGGTCGCTGGACTCGACCTTCGGTGGTGACGGCACGGTGCTCACGGACTTCACGTCGGGGTACGACGCCGCCTTCGCCGTCGCGCTCCAAGCGGACGGCAAGATCGTGGCCGCAGGCGGCGCCTCAGGCGCCGGTGGGCGGATCGCGCTCGCTCGGTACGAAGCAGACGGGACCCTCGACGACACGTTCGGTGGTGACGGGAAGGTACTGACCAACCTCACTTCCGGGGACGACTACGCCTATGCGATGGCGATCCAGTCTGCCGACCAGAAGATCGTCGTCGGCGGCGGCGCCGGCGGGGCCGCCGGCAGGTTCGCCGTGGCCCGGTACGGCACGGACGGAGCCCTCGACGGCTCGTTCAGCGACGATGGGTGGACCATGACCGACTTCACCAACGCCTATGATTATGTCGATGCGATCACGATCCAAGCCGACGGCAGGATCGTGGCCGCCGGCTCGACGAACTACTACGGGTCGACCCCGAAGTTCGCCCTCGCTCGGTACACCACGAACGGGACGCTCGACGGAACCTTTAGCGGGGACGGCAAGCTCACGACCGCGTTCCCTGGTGGGTACGCGTGGGCCTTCGGCGTGGCGATCCAGGACGACGACAAGATCGTGGCGGTCGGACAAGCCGGATCCAACACGGCGCTCACGCGCTATCACCCGAACGGAACGCTCGACTCCACGTTCAGTGGCGACGGGCGGGTGACGGCGAACATCGCCACCGGGGCGGACTACGCGGACGAGGTCATGATCCAGGCGGACGGGAAGCTCGTGACCGTCGGGACGTCGAGCTGGGGCAGCCAGGACACGCGCTTCGCGCTCGCCCGCTTCAATACGGGGGGATCGCTCGACTCCACGTTCAGCGGTGACGGGAAGGTGCTGACCAACCTCTCGACGGGCACCGATTGGGGGATCGGAGCCCTCCTGCAGCCGTCGGATGGGAAGGTCGTCGTGGCCGGCCGGACGAGTGGCGGCGGAGGACGTTTCGTCGTCGCGCGGTACCTCGTCTCGTAGCTTCACGGAGATGTCTGGAGCCCTCACAAGGGCTCCCGGCATCTGCTCCACACCCCTACACTCGCCAGCACTACCGAGTCGGGGGTGGTGGAGCTGCCGGAGGACCTCAACACCGAGATCGCGGAGAACCTCGCGTCCGAGGACGGCCTGGAGAGCACCGAGAGGACCCGCTCGGACCTGATCGTCGAGATCGCGGAGGCGATCCTCCTCGGGATCGTCGCGATCGCGACCGCTTGGAGCGGCTACCAGGCGGCGCGGTGGGACGGGCGCCAGGCCGAGCTGTACGGGCGGGCCTCCACGACCCGGATCGAGGCCGACGAATCGCTCACGCTCGGAGGCCAGCAGCGGCTCCTCGACGTCTCCACGTTCAACACGTGGATCGAGGTGACGAGCGAGGGACGCGACGAACTCGCCGCTCTCTACGAACGCCGGTTCAGCCCGGAGTTCAAGGTCGCCTTCGATGCCTGGATCGCGCTCGATCCGCTCTCGAACCCCGATGCACCGCCCGGCCCGAGCTTCATGCCCGAGTACGTCAACCCGCTGATCGAACAGGGCACCCAACTGAACGAACGCGCGGACCGCGAATTCGAGACGGGCACAGCTGCCCGCCATCGCGCGGATGAGTACATCCGGATCACCGTGGTGCTGGCGTCGATCCTGTTCCTGCTCGTGCTCTCCCAGCGCTTCCGCATCCGCCGGGTGAGGCTCGCTGTTCTCGTGCTGGCGATCTGCCTGATGCTCTACGGCCTGGTCACGATCGTGACGTTCCCTCGGCTCTGACGCCCCGGCCCGTCGTTTGCTGTTCGGGGTGGTCGGGAAGCAGAGTAGATGACGTGCCTCCCCGCAGGAGCCCCACCGTCGATCCGCTGGAACGTCTGGAGCAGATCCAGCGCGTCAGCGACACGGCCCTCGCCCACCTCTCCATCGACGCCCTCCTGGACGAGCTGCTCCTTCGGGTTCGCGAGATCCTCGACACCGATACGGCCGCCGTCCTCCTCCTGGACGAGACCCGGAACGAGCTCGTGCCCCGAGCCGCCAAGGGCATCGAGGAGGAGGTGGAGCGCGGCGTCCGCATCCCGATGGGGAAGGGGTTCGCCGGTCGGATCGCGGCCGAGCGCGCGCCGGTCGCGTTGTACCGGGTCGATCACAGCACCGTCCTGAACCCGATCCTCCTCCAGAAAGGGATCAAGTCCCTCCTCGGCGTGCCGCTGATCGCCGACGGGGACGTGGTCGGCGTGATGCATGTGGGGACGATGTCGCGCCGGCGCTTCACGAAGGACGAGACCGAGCTCCTCCAGCTGGTCGGCGACCGGGTCGCGCTCGCGCTCCGCATCCGCCTCTCGGATCGCTCCCGCGTCGTCATCGAGGCGTTCCAGCGGACGTTCCTCCCCGAGGTCCTCCCGTTCATGCCGGGACTGCGCGTGGCGACGCGGTACCTGCCGGCCACCACCGCCGTCGGCGTGGGCGGCGACTGGTTCGACACGTTCGTCCTGCCAGGGGGCGAGATCGTCCTCGTGATCGGCGACGTCGCGGGCCATGGTCTGCCGGCGGCGTCGCTGATGGGGAAGATGCGCAACGCTCTGCGGGCGCACGCGCTGATGGGCGGGTCACCCCTCGATATCGTGCAGCGAGCCGACGAGTTCCACCGCTACTTCGGCGAGGGCGAGCTGGTGACGCTCCTGGTCGGGGTGCTCGCGCGGGATGTGAGCGGGATCCGGTACGTCTCTGCCGGCCACCCACCACCGCTCGTCGTCGGCCAGGCCGGAGCCGCGTTCACCTACGATCGGCCGGCGAACCCGCCGCTCGGCCTGCCGCAGCCGCCGTCGTTCGTCGAGGAGGAGGTGGCGCTGCCGCCGGGCACGTCGGTCCTCCTCTATACGGACGGTCTGATCGAGCGGAGGGACGAATCGCTCGATGCGGGATTCGAGCGGCTCCGCTCGACGGCGGAGCGAGTCCTGGACGGGTCGATGCTCAACGACGCGATCACGGAGCTGCTGGAACGCGTCGTCGACGGTCAGCGAGCGATGGACGACGTCGCGCTGATGGTGCTGCACCGTGAGGCGACGCCCGCGATCGAGCTCGAGTTCGCGGTCGACGCTCGCGCCCGGTCGCTCACGATGATCCGGCGGGCGATGTCGCGATGGCTCGAGGATCTCGAGGTCCCGCCGCTCGTCGAGAGGGAGATCGTGATGGCGGTGCACGAGGCCTCCGCCAACGTCGTCGAGCACGCGTACGGACCGGCCGGGGGTACCATCACGATCACCGCACGGTACGTGGATGATCAGGTCGAGGTGCTGGTGCGCGACTCGGGAACGTGGCGTGGCGTCTCGAGGGGGAACCGTGGGAACGGACTCCGGCTGATGCGAGGATTGATGAACGACGTGATCGTCGACACCTCAGCCGACGGGACGGTCGTGCTGTTGCGGCGAGGGACGGTGGTGTAACGGTGCCTCTGGGAGAGGTGCGCTTCGAGCGAGATGGCGAGACCGTCGTCGCCGTCATCACCGGCGAGGTGGATATGTCGAACGCGGCCACGATCCGGCTGCAGATCGCCGAGGCCGTCACGCCGGACGATGACGCGGTCGTCGTCGACCTGACCGAGCTGGAGTTCATCGACAGCGCCGGCCTCCACTCGTTGATCGAGCTGGGGACCGTGCTCTACGAGCGGCGTCAGCAGTTCCTGCTGTGCGTGCCGAAGGAGAGCCAAACAGGACGAGCGATCGAGATCATCGGATTGCCGCGCGCGATCCGGATCTACGCCGACCGCGCCGAGGCGATGGAGGCCGCTCGCACGTCCGCGATGGAGTCCCGGCCGATCGACCCCACGGACGACGCCTAAGGCTGCGGCGCCCCCGGCACGCCGACCGGCAGGCGGAACAGCGACGGCATCGGCACCGGGGAGAAGACCCCGAAGTTCACCCCGTACAGACTGCGGTGATCTCTCGGTCCCTGTCCGAACGCGATGCTCGACGCGCCCACGATCCCGTCGTCGATATCGGCCAGCGTCTCGATCCCGTCGGCGCTGACCCTGACGATCGTGCTCTGCGCGATCACGCATGCGTAGATCCGCCCTCGTGCATCGACGGTGAGGCCGTCGACGCCGAAGATCGCGGGATCCTCCACGATCACGCCGGCCTCGCCTGCGCTGCCGTCCGGCCGGATCGGGATCGAGACGAGCGTGGCGAGGTCCGTGTTGCCCACCACGATCTCGTTCGGGGTGCGGAAGGTGATCCCGTTCGCGCCGATCGGGACGCCGGCGCCCGCAGACCCGTCGCCGACGAGCAGCGGGTCGTCGCTCCACACCTCGGCCTCCCCGCCCGGCGGGATCCGCCAGACGGCGCCGGTTGAATCGGCGACGAAGAGGTTCCCTCGTTGGTCGAACACGATGCCGTTGGGGAACGCGATCCCCTCGGTGCCGGGCAGCCGCGTGGCCGTTCCGTCGGGAGTGATCCAGTAGACGCCCTGCGTCGGCGGGATCGAAGCTCGCGGCGGCGGCGTAGACGTTCCCTCGAGCGTCCACCGCCAAGCCGAGCGGACCGAAGCCTCCGAGGCCGAGGTCCACGAGCGTCGTCTGCTCGCCGCTCGGCGTGATCTTGCGGATCTCGGATACCGGCGCGGTCAGGCTCACGAAGATGTTGCCGCGGTTATCGACCGCCACACCTTCGGGGAGCTCGCCGGCAGCGAGATCGAACGTGACCAGAGTCTCGATCTCTGCCGCTTGCGCGGGAGCGATGGGGAGCAGCAGCGCGGTGACGGCGACGGTGGCCAGGAGGGCTCGGGATCGCATCGCGGATCCTCCTCGGGGGTCGGAGACCGCCACCTTTGCAAAGGTCGCCGAGCTCCGACAACGCCGCAGGTCAGCCGTGCTGTTCGACCGCGCGATCCGCTCGCTAGCCTCTCGGACGATGACCCAGACAGCATCGACCGGGACGGCTCCTCCGCGCTGGCGAGAGGTCTTCGCCGGCGCCCGCGGCCGCCTCACGACCGGCCTGCTGATCCTCGAGGCGCTGATCGCCGTCGAGATCCTGATCGTCGCGGCGATCCTGCCGGCCGTCCAGCGCGACCTCCAGGGGCTGCAGCTCTACGGATGGAACTACGCGGCGCTCACGCTCGCATCGTTCGGCGCGGTGCCGATCGCGGGGCGGCTGACCGACCGTCTCGGGCCGCGCTCGGTCCTCGGCGCCGCGATCGGGATCTACGGGGTCGGGCTCGTCCTGGCCGCGACGGCGCCGTCGATGCTCGTGCTGGTGATCGCGCGGTTCGTGCAGGGCATCGGTGGGGGAGGCCTATACGTCGTCTCGCTCGCGACCGTCGCGAAGACGTACCCGGAACGTATCCGGCCGCGGGTGATGGCCCTGCTCGCCTCGATGTGGATCCTGCCCGGACTGCTCGGGCCATCGGTCGGTGCGGTGATCGCCGAGACCGTCGGGTGGCGGTGGGCGTTCGTGGCCCCGCTACCGCTGATCGCGCTCGCCGTCGTCCTGGTCATGCCGTCCCTCCGAGGTGTCCGCGTGAGCGAGGACGAGTCGCGGTTGCCGGTACTGGCTTCGCTCGTGCTGATGGTCGGCGCGGGCTCGCTGCTCGCAGGGCTCACGGGCCGCTCGGTGTGGAGCATCCCGCTGATCGTCGTCGGGCTCGCCGTGACGATCCCTGCGCTCAGGAGGATCACGCCGCCGGGCACACTCTCCGCCCGGCGGGGAGTCCCAGCCGCCGCGGCCGCCGCCTTCCTCGCGTCGGCGGCGTTCGTCGCGACCGACGGCTTCGTCACGCTCATGCTCACCGAGACGCGAGGGATGTCGCTCGGTGCGGCGAGCCTCATCCTGACCGCATCGTCGCTCGCCTGGGCGGCCGGCTCGTGGTGGCAGTCGCGGATGTTCCAGCGCCTCGGAGCGCGGAGACTCACGTCTATCGGCGCGATGCTGATCGCCGTCGGGTCCGCCGTCGTTGCCGTCGGCCTGCTCGACGTCCCGCTGATCGTCCCCTACGTCGGGTGGGCGGTGGGCGCCTCGGGCATGGGCATCGTGTTCCCGACGATCCCGCTGTCGGTGATGGGCGAGGTCGAGGAGGGGCGGGAGGCGGGCGAGCTCTCCTCGACGATCCTCATGGACTACCTCGGCTTCGGGATCGGCGCGGGACTCGCCGGCGCGAGCGTCGCCCTCGCGGACCACCGGGACGATCTCGATCGAGGCGGGACTCGCGGGCGCGTTCGGCATCGGGATCGTCGCCGCGGTGCTGCTGGCGCTGATCTCACGGCGCCTCCCGGACGCGCGCTGAGTGTCATCTTCTGCTGCCCCCCGGGAACGTCTCGTCGTCCCTGTTGAGCTCGCGGAGACCGGCTGTTCGGGTGAGGCGGGGCAGACTTCGTGAGCGCAGGGCCGGGAGTAGACATATCTGCTGCAACGGCGGTTCGGTCGTCGATCGGTCCGAGGGCTGCGAGGTGTCCACCGGCATCCCCATAGGACGGGGATGCCGAAACCGCAGGAGACTGCCACTGGAGTACTGTGTCGGCCATGAAGCGAGCCTCCGCCGCGCTCATGCTGTGCCTCGCGCTCGTGGTCCTGGCCGTGCCGGGGGCGCAAGCGTCGTTCCCGGGTAAGGAGGGCCTGATCCTCTTCGACGAGGACGGGGAGCTGTTCGTCATCCGTGCCGACGGGACGGGGCTCCGTCAGTTGACGTTCGACGGCGGAGCCTACCCGTCCTGGTCCGCCGACGGCCGGATGATCGTGTTCCGCAATCAAGGAAGCATCCATACGATGCGCGCCGACGGTGGAGGCATCTTCGACACCGGCGCCACGGGCTGGGACCCCGCTTGGTCGCCGGACCGGACGCGGATCGCCTACTGGGACTTCGCCGGCGTATGGACGATGCGCCCGGACGGAACGGGTCGCCGGCTGATCTTCGAGTCCACGCGCTCGGAGACGTTCGTCCACGCCTTCTTCACCCCGTCCTGGTCGGTGGACGGGTACCTCGCGACGACCGAGGCCACATTTGAAGACGGAGTGCTCGTGTCGTCCGACATCCTTGTCGAGTCGCCCCCGCCGGTCGCCGATTGCGGGTTCTCTCCGGGCATGGCGGTGTGGTCGCCGGACGGTCGGATGCTCGCGGTCAACGGCGACGTGCCCCAGATGTGTCTGACCGACGGGATCACGGGACCGACCCTGTTCCCCTTCACGGCCGGCGACATGGCGTGGTCACCGCAGCAAGACCGACTCGTTCTGAGCACCGGACAGATCGTGGACCTCGAGGGCAACGTCGTCGGGACACTCCCCTTCCGCGCCCTCTGGGTGGATTGGCAGCCGCGGTGCACGGCGACCGGCACGCCTGGGGACGACGCTCTCACGGGAACGGACGGCGACGACGTGATCTGCGGTCTGGGAGGCGACGACACACTGTTCGGGCTCGGGGGAGCCGACGTGATCTACGGCGGGAGCGGCGACGACTACCTCGAGGGAGGACCCGGCCCCGATCTCATCTACGGTGGGTTCAACGCCGATCGGCTGTTCGGCAACGGCGGACCCGACTTCGTCAGCGCCGGGCCGGGAGCGGACATCCGGTGCAACGGGGGCTCCGGGATCGATCGGGCGGAGGGATGCGAGGTGTCCGCCCGGATCCCATAGCACCCAGGCCCTGGTCAGCGAACGAGTCGGAAGAACGCCCGCACCTCCTGCACGAACAGCTCCGGCTGCTCGAGCGCGGCGAAGTGTCCTCCTCGCTCGGGCTCGTTCCAGTAGCGGATATCGAGGAACCGCCGCTCCGCCCACCGACGAGATGGCCGCTGAAGCTCCCTCGGGAAGATCGAGCAGCCGGTGGGGACGGTGATCGTGTCCGTCGCCGCGCCGGAGATCCACGCGTCGACCTGGCGGATGCTCTCCCAGTACAGCCGCGCCGACGAGGCGCCCGCCCCCGGCAGCCAGTAGAGCATCAGGTTGTCGAGAAGCTCGTCGCGGGTGATCACGGTCTCCAGGTCCCCGTCGTGATCGGTCCACGACCAGAACTTCTCGACGATCCATGCGGCGAGCGCCGCCGGCGAGTCGACCAGCGCGTATCCGATCGTCTGGGGCCGCGTGGCGTGCTCGCGCGAGTAGCCGGATTCCCAATCGGCCGCGTGCTCGAGCGACGCGAGGGCCTCGCGTTCACGCTCGGTGAGATCGTCGAGCGTCGCCGGGTCGGGCGGCGCGAGCGGCGGCGTGAGATGGATCCCGACGACGCGCTCGCGGTCGCGTTCGCCCACGAGCGCGCTGACGCTCGTGCCCCAGTCGCTTCCCTGCGCCCCGTACCGCTCGTAGCCGAGCTTGCTCATCAGCTCGATCCACGCGTCCGCGATCCGTTCGATGCCCCACCCCGGACGCGCCGGTTTGTCGCTGAAGCCGAAGCCGGGGAGGGAAGGGCAGACGACGTGGACGGCGTCCGAGGGGTCGCCTCCGTGGGCGCTCGGATCCGTGAGCGGCCCGATCACCTTCAGGAACTCGACGATCGAGCCCGGCCAGCCGTGCGTCATCACGAGCGGCAGGGCGTCCGCGTGGGGCGATCGGACATGGAGAAAGTGGAAGACGAGTCCGTCGATCTCCGTGCGGAACTGCGGCAGCGCGTTGAGCCGGGACTCGGTGGCTCGCCAGTCGTACTCCTCGGCCCACGAGCGGCAGAGCTCCTGGAGGTAGGCGAGCGGGACGCCCTGCGACCGGTCGTCTACCGTCTCGCGCTCGGGCCAACGCGTTCGCTCGAGGCGTTCGCGGAGATCACGGAGGTCGCTGTCATCGATCTCGATCCGGAACGGCTCGGGGCCTTGACCCTGCGGTTGGCGCTCCATCGAGGCACGGTACGACCTGTCAGAGCTCGTGGAACCCAGTACGCGCGCGCTTGATGGATAATCCACCCGACTCGATCGGGCCGTGTTCCACATCCTGGCGTCCCACTGATACCGGCTGGTGAAGCGACGTGAA